>CAJWJK010000005.1 GCA_913041535.1 uncultured Alphaproteobacteria bacterium | reverse complement strand
ACCTACGACCCGCTGATTAAGAGTCAGCTGCTCTGCCAACTGAGCTATGCGCCCCATACCGGCTATAGCAAAGCTCTACACACTTGTCGACCTTTGCAAGTACTGGCCTTATGCTTACCTAAACGAAGCTAACATATTCACAGAATACCTGTTAAACAATTAGAATATAATTACCTTCTGGAGTTGTTTACATGTCTGCATATCTAATTACGCGAATTGATGTCCATGATCACGAAGCATACAAGAAGTATACGGAACAAAGTCCGCAAACGCTTTCAAATTTTGGCGGACAATTCATAGTTCGTGGTGGCCCGGTCCAAACTCTCGAAGGCCCTCCAGAACACCGCCGTATAGTTGTAATTAAGTTCTCTAACCGCGAGGCTGCCGAAACTTTCTATCAATCTCCAGAATACCAGGAGCTTATTAAATTACGCCATCAATCTACCACCTCTGAACTAATAATCGTAGATGGCATAGATTAAGGCCCTAATGCACTACTAGGAAATACTCATGAACGAACCCCTACTAATTGAACATAGAAAAGGCGTCTGCAAACTGACCCTAAATCGCCCCGCTAGTCGCAACGCTCTGGATCGCGCGATGGCACAGAGTCTTCTTGAAACGATAACGAATGCAGGCAATGATTCGACCGTACGCTGCATAATCATAACGGGGTCTGGCGAGAGTTTTTGTAGCGGTGGCGATGTAAAGATGTTTGCCGAAGTCATGGGAGCGGACCGAAATACCCGAGCCAAACACTTCGAGCTATTTGCGGGCCAAGTACATCAAATCATTACGGCTCTCCGACAAGCTCCAAAGCCAGCGGTAGCTAGCACGCGAGGCGCTGTTGCCGGATTCGGTATTAGCCTTGCAATGGCGTGTGACATAACGATCTCTAGCAATACTTCATTTTTCACATTAGCTTACGCACGAATGGGCTTGAGTCCCGATGGAGGTAGTACATACTTTTTGCCAAGACTTATCGGGGAAAGACGAGCAAGAGAGCTTGCACTACTAGCTGACCGGTTTGATGCCCAGACTGCGCTAAGCTACGGCCTTGTAAACAGTGTCGTGGATGACAAACAATTAGAAACGGAGACAGAGAAACTAGGATTAAGACTTGCATCTGGGCCCACACAGGCCTACGCCAATGCAAAATCTCTGTTCAACACGTCATGGTTAAGCTCCCTAGACGAACAGCTCAGTGCCGAGGCCACACAATTGGGAAACAGCACGGCAACAGCTGATTTTGAGGAAGCAGTTGAAGCTTTTATTTCCAAGCGCACACCCAAATTCACTGGCCAGTAATGAAGATCATGGTTGCCACAACTGTGACCTAGGGATCGTTGTTTCTCGATGAATGGAAACGCACATTACGAGACCAAACCCAGCCAACAAAGTAATCATTGCCGTTCCCCCATAGGAAATCAATGGCAACGGAACCCCCACAACAGGTATTAACCCCGTCACCATGGCAATATTAATAAATACGTAGAGAAAGTAAGTATTTGCAACTCCTAACCCTAATAAGCGGGCAAAATGACTTCTTGCCTGGAGTGACATGAAAATGCAGTAGATTAGAATGATCGTATAAAGAACAAGCAAAGCAAGTCCTCCTATCAGACCAAATTCCTCCGCTAACATCGTAAAAGCAAAGTCAGTCTGTTTTTCCGGCAAAAAATTCAAATGAGTCTGGGTCCCTTTCATATATCCACGGCCAAACACCCCACCTGATCCAAGAGCGATTTTTGACTGAAGAATATGATATCCGGCACCCAGTGGGTCGCGGTGAGGATCTAAAAAAGTCAAAATCCTCTCTCTCTGATAATCATGAAGTAAGCGCCAAGCAAATGGCAAACTACCCACTATAACCGCCACAAATGCGGCAAATTTCCATAGCTTTACGCCAGCTAAAAGAAATATTGCGCCGCCACCAAAAACCAACAAAATAGCTGTCCCCAGATCCGGTTGACGAAGCACTAAAGCTACAGGACAGACAATCATCCCCGTAGGAATAATCAGCCGCCTGAGTCGAGTTATATCGTCTAACGTGCACCCGTGAAAATAACGGGACAGCGCCAATACCAAGGCGACTTTCATCAGTTCAGATGGTTGCAGTCTGATGATACCTACGTCCACCCAACGCTGTGCACCCATGCCAACGGACCCCATCAATTCGACAGCAACAAGCATTACAAAGGCAGCGCCATACAATGTGTACGCGTATCGCATCCAGAATCGAATATCTACGAGAGCAATAATTATCATGGCGACCAATGCTATTCCAAAACGAATGGACTGCCGGAGAATTAGGCCTTCCCATTGGCCATTGGTCGACGACAGAAGGATGATTATTCCAATAACAGCAGTGACGCAAATTAACGTTACAAGAGGCCAGTCCAACGCCCAAAGCTTTTGACGGATGGTTAATTTTCCCTGATTCCCCCAGGTCGCTGTCTCCATATCATCTAGCCTAACTCTGTACGGACGGCTTGTTGGAATCCCGGGTGCGATCGTTTTCTTCTGAATTGAAGTTGTTGGACCTCAAGAAGTACATCTCGCGCTATAGGAGCAGCAACTTTCGCCCCTGACCCACCGTGCTCAACCACTATCGATATTGCGAATTGTGGAGCATCCATAGGAGCATATCCCACAAATAAGGCATGATCTCTTTCTATCCATGGTTTCTCTTCATTTTTTCGTATACGAGCTAGACGTTCGCGTTTCGATATTCGACGAACCTGAGACGTTCCAGTTTTTCCTGCCATCGCGTAACGAACATCATATATCCGCGAACGGAAAGCTGTGCCAGTTCTTCTTTGCGTTACACCCTCCATACCAGCTTTAATTAGCTCTAGCGCTTCGCTGCTGACCCCCAATGATAAACCACTTTGAGTGGATGAGTGAACTCCGTCTATCAATTTATCCGACGCCTCGGTATTACCAGATGAAGTGTTACGCACCACATGGGGTTGCAGTTTGTGCCCTCCATTAGCAATTTGAGCTGTCATCGTTGCTAATTGCAATGGCGTCGCCAATACGTAACCTTGCCCTATGCCAGTAACAAGTGTTTCACCTTTCTGCCACGGCTCACCCCGAACAGCTTGCTTCCATTCCTTAGTAGGAATCAGTCCTGAGCGCTCAGACGGTAATTCAATATTGGCAGTGCTACCAAGACCAAACCGATGGGCCATTTCAGCAATCCTCGTCACACCGGTTCGTAGCGCAACGTCGTAGAAAAAAGAGTCACATGAACGTACAAATGCATCCACGAATCCAACATGCCCGTGCCCCCCTTCTTTCCAACAATAGAATTCGTGATTTCCCAGCCGAACCGACCCCTTGCATTGCACTGAGTGGTTAGGGCCTACTATTCCTGCTTCAAGTGCAGCAAGCCCAACCATCATCTTAAATGTGGAGCCAGGAGGATATTGGCCAGATATTCCCTTATTGATTAGTGGAGCCCTGGCGTCATTTAGAAGCGAATGCCATGTTTCCTGATCCAGTCCAACATTAAATGCGTTAGGATCAAAGCCTGGAGTAGATACAAGTGAAAGAATTTCTCCCGTATGCACATCAACAACAACTATTGACCCACTTTCACCACCTAAGCGCTTGTAAGCCATATGCTGCAGATCAGCGTCGATGGTTAGGGTGGTATCAACACCTGGTTTACCCTCATTTCGCGCAAGCTCGCGAATAATACGACCGTAGGCATTAACCTCCACTCTTCTGTTACCCGCTGTCCCTCTCAACTTAAGGTCATAGGTTTTCTCAACACCACTCTTACCAACTCTAAAACCTGGCAGTTCAAGAAGAGGATCCCCATTAAGTTCATCCTCAGCTACTGTCGCCACGTAGCCAACAACATGACCAAACGCCTCCCCCAACCTATAGTGTCGCGATTCTCCAACCTCCGGATGTATTCCCGGCAAGTCTGGACTATGGACATTCACCTTTGAAAATTCTTCCCATGTTAGATTTTCCGCGGCCATGACTGGAACAAAAGATCGATTTCTCATCACTTCTCGAAGAACCTTGCGCCGCTCATGGGTGCTAATTGAAATAAGCTCCGATAGAGCGTCCATAGTCCTCTCAACGTCTCCTGTATCCTCAGGAACCAAAACAACCCTATAATTCAATCGGTTAGTTGCTATCTCAATCCCAAATCTATCGAGAATCTTGCCGCGACGTGGCGGCAAAAGACGCAGATTAATACGGTTCTCATCAGCGAGTAGTTTGTATAGATCAGACTGTACAACCTGAAGGTCATAAAGGCGGCCTGCCAGCAAAAACAACAACCCAGCCTGACACGCGGTGAGTATAGAAGCACGACGAGTCAGAATTTTCTGCAGTCCAAGGTCTCTTCGCATCTCAAACAGTTTCCATTAGGCTCCGCCGCACCCTTCCAAAGATCCACGCAACGCATGGATAGAATGCAGCAGAGAACAAGCACTGTGTCAAAGCAGGACGTGGATCAATGAAAAATTCGAAAAACATAGCACTTAAAGCCCACTGAGATGTGATAGCAACGGAGCCAAGTATTAAAAACCCCAGCCATTCAACCAGAACACTTTTGCCAATGAGTACGCGCCGTTGTGACACAACTACTCCATAGACACCCAAAAAAATTAGCGAACTCATTCCCATTGGCGTTCCGCTAAGCGCATCTTGAAATAACCCTATAATAAATACGCCAGCTGCTGGACAATATTCTGGTCGATGTATGCTCCAATAGTATACCGAGATAATGCCAAGGGCTGGTGTAACAGGATCAACATACGGTATACCGATAGGCATAAGGCCCAGAAGAACCATCAGAAAAATTAGTATTACTGGCGTCACGCGGCAAACCGCTGCACGAGTATGAGACGCCCATTCACTCCTCATACCATCCACAACGTACTTAGTCAGCCCCTGATAATCGCGGCAACTCAAACCGAAGTATACGGACGTATTCTAGACGATCCAAATCAACAAACGGTTGAACGACTGCCACTCCATCAATAACTGAAACCACACGACCAACAGGGACACCAGGCGGAATAAGGCCTCCATGACCAGATGTCGCTACACGATCACCAACTTCAATCATTACTCCGCCGTTTAGAAAAGTTAGACGAGGCAATTCTGAATTGTTACCGACCAAAATTGCTCTATGGCGAGATCGTTCAAGAACAACCGGTATACGAGAATTAAGGTCAGTCACTAATAAAATGCGACTCGACCTCGATCCTGTATCTACAATCCGCCCCACAAGTCCGACTTGGGCTACGACTCCTTGACCATTGCTGATTCCATCACGAGCACCTGCATTGAGCAGCATTGTGCGCACGAAAGGACTACCAGAATCTGCAATGACACGCGCTGATGCGAATGCAACTCTTGGTTCCACACTAGAGTGCAATTGTTCCTTATAGATGGCATTCTCACTCTCTAACCTTCTTGCGACAGACTGCCAATTAGATAAACGCTCAACCTCTTCACGCAATCTCTCATTTTCCGACCGAAGGTGCCAAATCTGATTTAGGCCCCTAACCATGCCACCAAATGCAGCCACTGGATGAGAAACAACCTCCACTATTGGAGCTGAAACATCGGTTAATATAAGCCGAAACCGCTCTACGACTAACGTATCAGCCTTACCCAAAAGGATCATTGCAGACGCCGCAACAATCAGCATTACCAATGCAAAACGCTGCACAACAACCTTTACCGGAACCGCTAAACCCTTTAAGCGGCTCCTAGTTGTGTTCATTTGCGCTACCCTTCACCGCTCTTCAGTTCCGAGACGCGGCTTCCAATACTAGATTTCTTGATGCAAAACGTGTTTAAGCGCTCGTATCTCCTCAAGAGCTCGGCCCGTACCTAAAGCCACACAGGACAAAGGTTCATCTGCAATCGATATGGGCAAGCCCGTTGCATAACGCAGCACCTGGTCCATGTTGCCTAACAGTGCCCCTCCACCAGTCAGTACGATACCCTTGTCAACAATATCTGCTGCCAACTCTGGTGCAGTGTTTTCAAGAGCAACTTTTACGGCTTCGATAATAGCGCTTACTGGCTCAGCCAGGCTCTCAGCGATCTGACGCTGATTAATCACTAACTCCTTCGGCACACCATTTACCAAATCACGACCCTTAATTTCCATCGTGCCGCCAACTCCATCCTCCGGGGGACATGCAGTGCCAATATGTGTCTTAATTCGTTCAGCACTACTCTCGCCAATAAGTAAATTGTGGTTACGCCTGATGTACGCAATTATAGCTTCATCCATTTTATCACCGCCGACCCTTACCGACCGCGAATAAACGATACCACCCAACGAAAGAACAGCCACCTCTGTCGTACCCCCACCAATATCCACAACCATCGAGCCGGTGGGTTCAGTTACCGGAAGGCCGGCACCGATTGCCGCCGCCATTGGTTCTTCAATCAGGTATACCCTTCGTGCTCCCGCACTCTCTGCCGACTCTTGAATAGCCCGTCTCTCCACTGCCGTCGAGCCTGACGGGACACACACAATAACCTGGGGACTCGGATAACTGCGGCGATTATGCACTTTACGAATAAAGTGTTTTATCATGTCCTCCGCTATATCAAAGTCGGCGATAACTCCATCGCGCAACGGGCGAATAGCAGTAATGTTACCTGGTGTCCTACCAAGCATAAGTTTGGCCTCATCGCCTACGGCGAGCACCTGCTTCTTACCTCGGTGATCTGCAATCGCTACGACGGAGGGTTCATTGAGAACTATTCCACTACCCCGCACATAGACCAAGGTATTTGCAGTGCCCAGGTCAATAGCCATGTCTGACGATACTATTCCAAACATCCGCGATAACATTACGGGCACCACCCTGTATAATTTCTCTTCATTTGCACGGCTTTCTTTATCCAATCCTAAAAACTAATGACGCACTTAAATGATTAAGCCGATAGCGCTCTTGGAGCCGTTTTATCCCTTTTTACTAAAAGCTTGTTTAACGCGTTAACGTACGCTCGTGCTGATGCAACAAGAGTATCCGTGTCCGCTCCTTGTCCATTTACTGATTTACCATTCTCCTCAAGTCGCACCGTCACCTCTGCCTGAGCGTCAGTTCCCTGAGTCACCGCGCTCACTTGGTATAGTTGAAGCAATGCTTTGTGAGGAAAAAGATCCTTGATTGCATTGAATGTGGCGTCAACAGGGCCGTCTCCCGTAGCTGAAGTGGCTTTAGTGGTTCCATCGATCTCAAGCTCTAAGTCAGCAGTTTGTCGGTCGTGAGTACCACAAATTACCTTCATTGACAGTAATCTAATACGATCATTTGTTCTCAAAACTTCATCATCTACAATTGCCACCAAATCGTCATCAAATATATCTTTCTTACGATCTGCAAGATTCTTGAACCTGGTAAATGCATCTTCAATAGCGTTGTCTCCAAGATCATAACCTAGTTCTTGAAGTTTAGACCGGAAGGCGTGTCGGCCAGAATGTTTACCCAGAACAAGCTTTGATTGTACCAGACCTACAGATTCAGGAGTCATGATCTCATAGGTTCCGGAATGTTTAAGCATACCGTCCTGATGAATGCCCGCTTCATGTGCAAAGGCATTAGCCCCAACAATAGCCTTATTGTTCTGAACAACAAAGCCAGTAACAGTGGATACAAGGTGCGACACCCTAGTGATAAATTCTGTTTTAATAGTACTTCTATATGGCAAGATGTCAGAACGTGTGTGCAATGACATCACCACCTCCTCCAACGCTGCGTTTCCAGCGCGCTCTCCTAAACCATTTACAGCACACTCTACCTGCCGAGCTCCATTGGCTACACCTGCCAAAGAATTGGCTACAGCTAAACCAAGATCATTATGGCAATGAGTGGACACTATAGCCTTATCTATATTCGGCACTCTCAAAAATAGCATAGAAATTAAGGAGCCAAACTCATCAGGGGTCGAGTAGCCAACTGTATCTGGAATATTAATCGTAGTGGCCCCAGCATTAATAGCGCTCTCTACTGTGCGACAGAGAAAATCATGCTCAGTTCGAGTCCCATCTTCTGGAGACCACTCAACATCATCACAAAGATTACGAGCCCACTTGACACTGTCAATTACCGCTTGGCACACATCCTCCGGATCCATCTGAAGTTTATATTTCATATGCAATGGACTAGTAGATATGAATGTATGAATACGCTTATGTCGCGCTGGCTTCAAAGCCTCAGCTGCTCGCTCAATATCCTTCTTATCGGCACGCGCAAGACCACATACAGTTGATTCGCGCAAAATTTTGGATATTTCATGAACTGCTTCAAAATCACCATTGGAAGCTATTGGAAACCCGGCTTCTATTACATCAACGCCCATTTGTTCCAAAATCTCAGCAATTCGAATTTTTTCATCAAGATTCATCGATGCACCTGGCGACTGTTCCCCGTCACGCAATGTGGTGTCAAAAATGCGAACTCTGTCCGAATGCAAGGTATCGCTCATGTTATTGATCCTTCATCCAGCCCGAAATTAGCGCAGGCTAAACTTGGCTTCCACTAATCGCCACAATCCATAGCAATTTTACCCGTAGAGGCAAATGCAACTGCCAAAACATCCAAAAGCTTAATTTCTTTAGCACATACCAACATAGTGTCCATTTCCAAAGGTCACTAGAACTAAGCTTATCATAGTTTAGTATTCTATAAACGATGCAAATTGATGGTTGACCAAAGACAAAACACATCAATTGCCAATGATATACAACCAACAAAGCAACCCACACCAACTAAACCATAGACAAGCTATACCTGAATGTTAAGCGTCAGCGCATAATTGTTTGCGATTATGGACAAGGTTTGCCCAGAAAAACATCTCTTACTTTAGTTTTTATCTTTGTCAACGAGACGTGCTTCAGCTATCCACGGCATCATCGCCCGCAGTTTTTCACCCACTTCCTCTACCTGATGACTAGAAGACCTCCGCCTCATAGCTTTAAAGCTAGTCTGAGAGACTTTGTTCTCAAGCATCCACTCTCGTGCAAACTTCCCGGATTGAATCTCGTCAAGAACACGCTTCATCTCATCCCGCACATCCGAGTTAACGATTCGTGGCCCACGTGTATACTCCCCATACTCAGCGGTATTAGAAATTGAGTAATTCATGTTCGCGATTCCACCCTCATATATCAAATCTACAATTAGCTTTACCTCGTGCAAACATTCAAAGTAAGCCATTTCAGGTGCATAACCGGCTGCGACTAGGGTTTCGAATCCCCCCTTTATGAGCTCAACGACGCCACCACAAAGCACAACTTGCTCGCCAAACAGGTCAGTTTCTACCTCCTCACGAAAACTTGTCTCAATAATGCCGGCACGGCCACCACCGATAGCTGATCCATACGAAAGCGCTATCTCCTGTGTATTGCCAGACATGTCTTGGGCAATAGCTAGCAAGCAAGGCACACCGCCACCTCTTGAATATTCTGAGCGTACCGTATGACCAGGCCCTTTTGGAGCAATCATAAACACGTCTAAATCAGCGCGTGGTACAATGAGCTCAAAATGAACATTGAACCCATGGGCAAATGCGATTGCAGTTCCCTCATTTAAATTCTTAACTAAATCCTCTTGATATATCTCGGCTTGAAGCTCATCCGGCGTTAGTATCATTACAACGTCTGCCCACGTTGCAGCCTCCGCCACTGTTTTGACATCCAAACCTGCATCTCTCGCCTTGTTAAGGCTAGGCGAATTTGAGCGCAATCCAACCGCAAGTTGGCTCACTCCACTATCCTGTAGATTAGCCGCATGTGCATGTCCCTGACTGCCATAACCTATAATAGCGACTTTCTTGGACTTAATTAGATTCACATCTGCATCACGATCATAATAAACCCGCATAGCCTTAATTCCCTCCCTCGACAGAATCGAGCACGTTCAAGTAGAGTCAACACCACGGCTGATTGCCACGACGCCTGCACGAGCCACCTCTACTAAACCAAGAGGTTTCATCAGTGCAATGAATGCATTCAGCTTCTCCGCTGACCCCGTCATTTCAAATACAAAGGATTTAGTAGTACTATCAACTACCCTAGCCCTGAAAATATCTGCTATGCGAAGACTTTCCACCCGCGCATCGCCAGAGCCAGACACTTTAATCAAAGCCAGTTCTCGCTCAATATGGGGTCCGCTCATGTTTAGATCACCAACAGCATGAACCGGCACCAAGCGATCGAGCTGGGCCTTGATCTGCTCCACTACCATAGGCGTACCTGAGGTTACTATTGTGATACGTGATAAGTGTTCGATCTCATCCACCTCAGCAACCGTCAAACTCTCAATATTATAACCTCGGCCTGCAAACAGACCTATTACGCGCGCCAAAACGCCGGCCTCGTTATCGACTAGCACCGATATAGTGTGACGATGTTTCTTCTCTTCTTCCACGAAAATACCCGAACAACCTTAAACTAGAATGGCGATTTCAGACCGTTATCTGTTCATTTATAACTCAATGCAACAAGGTTCTATACCAACGCCAGCCCCTGGTCAGTCCCTTCTGGCGATTCATCGTCAAGCCCAAGGATCATATCATAGTGAGCGGCCCCTGATGGAATCATCGGAAAACAGTTCTCTTTTTTGTCTACACGACAATCAACGATCACTGGTCTATCAAGATTCAACATCTCTTCGATAACGGCATCAACTTCAGCGGGCTTCTCCGCACGCAGGCCCACCGCCCCAAAACTTTCTGCAAGTTTTACAAAATCGGGCAAGGCATCAACATAGCTTTCAGCATACCGGCCGCCATGCAAGATCTCCTGCCATTGGCGCACCATGCCCATGTACTCATTGTTAAGTATAAAGACTTTGACTGGCAATCTGTACTGAACAATCGTTGAGAGTTCCTGAATATTCATCAGCACTGATGCCTCCCCCGCCACATCTATAACTAACGAACTAGGGTGAGCAATTTGGGCACCCATTGCAGCTGGCAGACCGTAACCCATGGTACCCAACCCACCAGATGTCATCCACCTATTAGGAGCATCGAATTTAAGGAACTGGGCTGCCCACATTTGATGTTGCCCCACCTCTGTGGTTATGTACACGTCTAAGTCCTTTATGTGCTGGTACAACCGTTCTAAAGCAAATTGCGGCTTAATCACCGAATCCGACTTTTGATATGCCAAGCAATTCCGCGAGCGCCACTCTTCTATGCGTTCCCACCATTGATCAAGTTTCCGAGGATCAGAATTAGACAAACGCTGTTTGAGCAATGTATTTATCTGCCCCAGAACATTTCCAACATCACCTATGATCGGAACGTCTACAGGGACGTTCTTGTTGATTGAAGATGGGTCAATATCTATATGAATTTTCTTTGAGCCTTTTGAAAATGCGTCAAGCCGGCCGGTCACACGATCATCAAATCGGGCGCCTACTGCCACCATTACATCACAATGCGCCATTGCCAAGTTGGCTTCATACGTACCATGCATACCCAGCATACCAAGACATTTGGCATCGGTACCCGGATAGCTACCCAAGCCCATAACTGTGGTTGTCACAGGATAACCAGTCATATTAACCAATTCGACTAGAAGCTCTGATGCTCGCGGCCCTGAGTTAACAACACCACCCCCTGCATAGATAATAGGTCGGCTTGCATTAGAAATCAGGTCAACCGCCCGCTCTACCTGTACCGAATCACCCTCCACACGAGGACAATAGGTGCGATGAGTAGAATTGTCTGAAGGCGTGTATGTGCCCTCTGCAAGTTGGATATCCTTTGGCAGATCTACAACTACTGGACCTGGACGACCAGATCTCGCAACAAAGAATGCTTCATGCATTACCCGAGCAAGGTCGTCAACGTCCTTAACAAGGTAATTGTGCTTAGTACATGGACGGGTAATCCCTACAGTATCTGCTTCCTGAAATGCATCATTACCAATCATATGTGTTGCCACCTGTCCGGTTAAACAGACAAGTGGAGTGCTATCCATAAATGCATCCGCTAAACCCGTTACGGCATTGGTTGCTCCCGGGCCTGAAGTTACCAACACTGTACCAACGCGACCCGTTGATCGCGCATAACCCTCTGCCGCATGGACAGCACCAGCTTCTTGTCGAACCAAAATGTGACGCAACCGGTTTTGCTTAAATATCTCATCGTATATGGGGAGCACCGCCCCCCCCGGATAACCAAAAATCACCTCAACCCCTTGGTCAACCAGGGCTTGCAGGATTATCTGCGTACCAATCATTCGTTGCATGGACATGCCGCCTGCTCTGATACCAACTCTAAAGAAGACAAGCGCCTAGCGATACACTATGGCGGGCCGTTAGGCCGCAAGCCTGTTGCGCTAGCGCAGCCTCTGGGGCGAAATTAGACTCTCTATAAACTTAGGTCAACCGATGGTCTGTATTAGGTCTTACTGTTCACCACCTGACAAACATCAACCTCTGAGCCCACGGATTCAATTACACTCCAATCCGACATCTGTTGACGAAACCAAGTGTATTGGCGCTTTGCATAATTACGAACTGACCTTTGTACCTCCTCTATCACTGCCTCAAGAGAGACACCGTTCTTTAGATATTCCATTATATATGGGAGTCCGAGAGCCTTCATCGCTGGTAACGATGGATCTAGGCTTAGTTTTAGAATTTCCTCGGCCTCCCTGATGCCACCCCCAATAACAATATTTCTTTGTCGTTGATCACAACGTTCGTAAATTTGAGTACGTGGCGGGAGCAGTAGAACCTTCTGAAGGTTTGGAGGTGATATGGCACCCACCTTTGGTCGCGTTTTCCAAATAGACAGTGGAACGCCGGTGGACTCAACAACTTCTGCTGCACGAATTAGCCTCTGCGGATCGTTAAATCGCTCTGCACTACACGGGTCCCTGGTAGCGAGTTGGGCACGGAACGCTTCGCGTCCCATTGTTGCAAATCGTTGTCGTACCTCGATACGTATTTGATCCGGCGTTTGTGGAATCGGCGTCAAACCTTCTAATAGTACTCGAAAATATAAACCCGTGCCTCCGACTAAGATAATTGCACGTCGCTCCCTACTAGCTTTTTCAATCTCAAGCCGCACGTCGCTTGCCCAAATGCCTACTGAATATGTATGATTTAACGGGACATAACCGTAGAGACGGTGCGGAACTTGTGCTTCATCTGCAACGCTGGGACGCGCCGTGATCAAGCGCAAACCATCATAAACCTGCATACTGTCGGCATTGACGATTATGCCATTTAGATACTGAGCCAGCCTCATCGCTAACTCCGACTTTCCGCTTGCCGTTGGCCCAGATAGAAGTATTACACTGCTCTTCAAAGATTACCTGCAGGTCAAATAGTTTCCCACTGCGGATCACATTTCGTCGGCAAAATTAATGCAGAAAGTATGATTGAGCACGGGTACAGAGTTGCCCCCTTTTGAAACAATCAATCACCCTCTATACGAATTGCAACGAATCTTAGTTCTCCTCTATGAATTATAGTAAGAACTACGGATTTACGTCTTGCTCTCTCTACCTCTTCGATTTTGCCAATCAACTCACTTAGGGTACGAACCGACTGCTGGCTAACTTCAGTAATCACATCACCTTCCTGGATGCCCTTTTGAGCGGTGCGACTGTTCGGATCAACTGATGTCACAACAACCCCGTCGATCTGATCAGAAACACCATATTTTCTCCGTAGCCCCTCAGTAAGTTGGGCCAGTGACATGCCAAATATCTCTGCACTCTCTGGCTTTGAAGATTGTACGGCGGCTAAGGTCTTCGATTCCGTCAACTCACTAATTGTAACGTATATAGTGCGCTCCGAACCACGGCGCCAAACCTCAACCTTAACGGTTTTTCCAACCGGTGTATCTGCTACTGTTCGGGACAGAGACCGAACATCTGTGATAGTAACACCGTCAAAGCTCAAAATAATATCTCCAGGCTCAATTCGCCCATGAGCTGGATCATCCTCATTGATAATACTTGCAACCAGGGCCCCGCGCGCCTCATCAAGACCCATACCTTCAGCAATTTCTTCAGTCACAGTTTGAATCCGCACCCCTAACCAACCGCGACGAACACGACCATACTTGCGAAGCTGCTCCACTATCGGACGAGCAAGTGAGGATGGAATCGAGAATCCTATACCTATGCTGCCACCCGAAGGTGAAAAGATTGCTGAGTTAACCCCAATAACATAACCATCCATTCCAAAAAGGGGGCCGCCCGAATTCCCTCTATTAATCGGCGCATCAGTTTGGATGAAGTCATCGTAGGGCCCAGCATTAATATCTCTGCCTCGTGCAGAAATGATTCCTGCTGTAACGCTACCTCCTAGACCAAATGGATTCCCGATTGCTAACACCCAATCGCCAACTCGCGCTAATTCTGAGTCCCCCCAACGTACACTGGGTAATACCCGTTCTGCATCAACCTTCAAAACGGCTAGGTCGGTACGTTCGTCACGGCCAATAATCTCGGCCTCCAGTTCTGTATCATCGCTTAAGATGACTGTGATTTCATCAGCCTCGGCAATAACGTGATTGTTGGTAATTATGATACCGGCACTATCGATTATGAAACCAGACCCCAAAGAGGTAACGTTCCTTCTTGGTGAGCGTTCCAATTGCCGCTCCTCAAAAAATTCCTTAAAAAACTCTTCAAATGGTGAGCCTGGTGAAGTCTTCGGCAAAGGGACAGTCCTTCCCCCCGACTTGACCTTTTGTGTCGTCGAAATATTAACCACAGCCGGCGATAGCCGATCAACCAAATCGGCAAAGCTGTCTGGCGCGCCTCGCGACCAAGCTGGACCGTAAATTAACGTACTCGCTATTAGAAAAACAGCGCTCCATAACAGCAGTAGCTGACGGTCAAATCGAGCACTATTCATCTCTTGGTACTTCATTTTGCACGCAAATCTCCGTTAATCAATTTACATACTCAACAGAATTGCCATCAGGCCGTTGTAAATATCAACTTCTACGTACCACCCATGCTAGGGTAAACCCAGCAATGGCAAGAACCAAGCCTGTCCAGCGAAGGGAGTTCTCCGATTGATTAAGTACCGATTTCATCAAACGCCTCATACCCGCGGGAAACAGCGCATAGAGGGCACCCTCGATCACCATCACTAGAGCTAAAGCTAGAGCTAGCTCCCTCACTAGTTTCTCATGGTTTACTGACAAAAGCGCTTAGAGGCGCATATACGGATATAACTGACCTCAACGTAAAGAATCTATTCACTAGATTCGGCACCATCAAGATTACCGAAGAAACGGAAAAATTCACTGTCGGGAGATAAAATCAACGTTGTGTCATTACTACCAAGAGCCTCTCTATATGCTTCCATTGAACGATAGAACGCAAAAAACTCTGGATCGGTGCTAAACGCATCGGCAAATATCCGATTGCGTCGTCCGTCGCCTTGACCACGGAGAATCTGAGACTGCTTGCGGGCCTCCGCCAACAAAACGGTTTTCTCACGATCGGCACGCGATCGGATCCGTTGAGATATTTCCGCGCCTTGAGCTCTAAACTCACGTGCCTCACGTTCCCTCTCAGTATTCATTCGCGCATAAATTGCCTGATTGTTAGCTTCGGGAAGATCTGCCCGTTTAATTCGAACATCAATCGCTTCTATACCAAGTTCTCCTGCCTGTTCATTGACCAGGTCTCGTATGTCACCCATAAGAGACGCTCGCTCACCAGTAAGTAAATTAGTCAAAGGAACAGATCCTAGAACACGACGCAGATTCGAACTTAACAGTGTCCTTAATCGTTCCTCCGCCGTTCGCTGTTCACGAACAGCCTTATAAAATTGCAACGGATCCACAATGCGATAGCGAACGAATGCATCAACGACCAAACGTTTCTGATCAACTGCTATAATCTCTTCTGGCACCGCATCAAAACCAAGAATACGACGATCAAGTTTCTCTACATTTTCTACAAAAGGCCATTTTAAATGCAAACCAGGGTCCGTAATCACACGACGAGGATCTCCAAACTGCAGCACCAGTGCCTGCTCTGTCTGGTGGACCGTATATAGGGAACTAAGAGTTACTATACCAAACAGTAGTAGAAGTCCGCCCGCTATAATCATCGTCAAACGTCTCATGGCGCAGCCTGCGTCTGCTTACGTAATTCCGGCAATGGAAGATAAGGCACTACCCCTGAACCTACGCCCGGATCCACAATAACCTTGTTCATACCAGCGAAAATCGTTTGCATGGTTTCCAAATAAATCCGTTTGGTCGTGACATCCTTAGCTCGCGCGTACTCCTCATAAACCGAAAGAAAACGCGCGGCGTCACCCTCAGCATCAGCAACAATCTGCTGCTTGTATGCCTCAGCCTCTTGAAGAACGCGTTCAGCTTCACCCCTAGCACGCGGAATAACATCGTTAGCATACGCTTCGGCTTCGTTCCGCTGCCGTTCTAGGTCAGCACGTGCACGCTGAACATCTCGAAATGCATCAATTACCGCTTCTGGTGGATCCACTTTCTGCAGTTTAACTTCACGAATGGCTATTCCTGCCTTATAGGAATCTAGAATCGCCTGCAAAAGATCACGGGTGCCCCCTTCAACTTGTTGCCGACCCTCTGCCAAAGCAAGTTGAATAGGAGTTTCACCAACGACCTCTCTCATCGCACTTTCAGCAGCTGCTTTTACTGCAGCTTCTGGGTTTTCAACGTTGAATAAAAATTCACCAGCATCTTTGATAACCCAGAATACCTGGAAATCAATGTCTATGATGTTCTCGTCTCCGGTAAGCATGAGACTTTCCTCTGGCACATCCCGAATAGTATTGGCACGACCACGATCACCACCAGAGGTGTATCCAACATCGGTACGCTTGACACGTGTGACTTGGGGAGTGAGAACACTCTCTATCGGGCTTGGTAAATGGTAATTGAGTCCGGGTTCTGTAGTTGCAGTCCACTCACCAAACCGAAGCACAACACCTTGTTCATCAGGAAGAACGCGATAGAAACCGCTTGCCAACCAAAGAACGATAATTACAAGACCCGCTATTATAATTCCGCGTAATCCAAAGAATCCACGCGGAACCGAACCCCGAAATCTATCTTGACCTCGCCGAAGCAATTCTTCAAGGTCCGGGGGCTGACCACCAGGGCCATTGCCCCCAGTCGGCCCCTGGCCGCCACCGCGACCCCACGGTCCACGGTCACCACCACCGCCTCCATTGCCTTGGTTATTCCACGGCATCCTTCAAAGACCCTCAGATTAGGGATAAACTAACAATAACGTACTAGAAGCCAAAACAATTGACAGCCTCTGCTCTGGTTTATATGACAGCATATAAGATTGTGCAAACGAACGTCGTAACAAAATACAACAGTATCATTGTATCGTACTTTTTAAAGTCAAGGGGTGCTCGATGTGTCACAGTTAAGTGAAGAAAGTGTTCTAAACGCGCTACGCGACGTGCACGACTCCCACAGAGAGTCGGATGTTGTCAGTAGCGGCATGATCACAGGTTTAGTTATTAAGAATGGGAATGTTTTCTTTGCTATCGAAGTTCCGTCAGATGTAGGTGCAGATAAAGAACCATTGCGGCAAGCATGCGAACAAGCCGTAATGGCCATCCCAGAAGCATTATCAGTTACTGCGGTGTTGACTGCGCACAAACAATCCCCGGGTTTACCATCCTCAAAAGATCAAAAGCGCACACTAAAAGGGGAAAACATTCCAAACATCAAGGCAATTGTAGCAGTGGCATCGGCTAAAGGTGGTGTTGGAAAATCTACAACGGCCGTCAACCTAGCGCTAGCTCTATCCAAACTTGACCTTACCATCGGCCTGTTAGACGCCGACGTCTACGGGCCAAGCATACCCCGTATGATGGGAATTGACCAAAAGCCCACGTCTAACGAGAAAAAAATGATTGAGCCCTTAACTGGTTTTGGCATAGTCACCATGTCAATCGGATACCTAGTACCAAATGACACACCCATGATTTGGCGCGGTCCAATGGTCCAGAGTGCCATAGAGCAACTTTTGCGTGATGTAAACTGGGGTCCTCTCGATGTGCTCGTTATAGATCTTCCTCCCGGCACCGGGGATGCTCAGTTGACTCTGTGTCAGCGCGTCCCCCTAACAGGAGCAATAATTGTCTCAACACCACAAGATGTGGCGCTTTCCGACGTTCGCAAAGGAATGAACATGTTCTCCAAGGTTAATGTGCCAGTGCTTGGAATTGTAGAAAATATGAGTTTTTACCTTTGTCCCTCATGTGGCACTAGATCGGAAATATTTGGTCATGGTGGTGCTAGAACACTGGCAGATGAGTTTAAAGCGCAATTCCTAGGAGAAATTCCTCTACACCTCTCTATCCGCGAAACATCAGACTCAGGTCAGCCGATTGTAGCCACTCAACCAGACTCGATTGAAGCTGGAGCTTACTGCAGTATTGCTACTAATTTATGCCGTCAGATTGATGCGGCAGTGGAGGCTACGACGAAATCGACTCCTCGCATTATTGTAGAATAACGATCCTCTGCCAGCATGAAACATCTATGTTTCTATACCTAGTATGGCCATCAATTCACTCCACTCTCTTGCCGAAAGGTCTGTATCCTCCCGACTTACCGATTCTCCGTTGATAAGGCGCTTAACAATCTCTAAGGCACCGGACGATAACCGCACGCCACCGATTCCATAATCCATGAAAGCCTGAAAAGTGTGAGGGACCCAATGTCGAATCGTTTCTAGCATAGCGTCAGCGTACGCTCGAATCTCGTACTGGGCATGAGGATCAGCTCGAAGTTCCAAAAAATGCATAAGATTTTGGAGGTCAATTTTCCAATACCATTGGGTGTAAAAATTAAGCGAAAGATTCATCCTTGCTAATTCCCTCGCCAACCCACTTCTCTCGGGATAGGGCTTTTGCTCCTGGGAATTCTCGTTGAGCATTTCTGCGTAGTGCATATATGCATTCTCCGCATCATCCCGAAGCAGATGAAGAACTCTTTGTGCTTCCTCACCCTCCAATACTCCTGAACGCCCTTGACGATTAGCATCTGACTGCGACGCAAGATGCTCAGCATTAGGAATATAGAATTCATTGTCCAAAATCGAATACCGAGCTGAATACTCATTAACGTTCGCAGTACGGTGACGGATCCACTGTCGGGCCACAAAAATAGGAAGTTTACAGTGATACTTTATCTCACACATTTCGAATGGTGTCGTGTGTCGGTGCCGCATGAGATAACGTATCAGCCCCCTATCCTCACTCACTCGTTTGGTGCCACGACCATAGGATACCCGCGCTGCCTGCACGATTGCCGAGTCATCACCCATATAGTCAATTACTCTGATAAATCCGTGATCTAACACAGGAACTATCTGGTAAAGAATTTCTTCAAGCCCTTTAGCTACGACCCTGCGCGTAGGCTGCGCAGCTGACCTCTGAGCCTCAATCTCTGCGTTCTGATCCGAATTGACAGTCATCTGCTACCGACATGTTAAGAAGAAGTATACTTTACATTTACGAGGGAGCGGCCACCAGCAACAAACAATTATTAAATACAATTTGCCATCAACACTTCAAAAGCCTTTCTTATATAGCTATATTGTAGGAGTCGTTTAACGACTATAGCGATAAACGCTTTATGTAATAGGCGTAGCGGACCCGGGGGCAGTACCCGGCGCCTCCACCATAAGCCGAGACATGGTTTTTTCCTAGTTTGGGCGGCTTCTGTTGGGGGCGAATCAGGATCGACGCGCGCATTAAAGATATAGTCTTCGCTCGGCATGGTACCGCCGTTATCGGACCAGGCATAAAACTGCCAATGACAACTATGCGGGCGAAGCCCGCCTTGCTGCCTAGCAATAGGTGAGCGCGGTTCGGGGAGCACCGGGCAACAGAAGCTCCCCACTTGGCTTAGCGTAAAGGTGAGACCTATTTAACCGTACCGAGCTTCGTACTATTGTCCCAACGTCGGACACACAACATCCGAGGGTTGCCATTGCGATGGAAAATCATCCCGTCAACTACACATCGATTGTCGAAGATGCTTTGCGATCTGTTGTTAAGGACATTTTGGTCCAAGTACAAGAATATGGCCTTTCTGGTGACCAACACTTCTACATTTCATTCCGCACAGATGACGCAGAATCCCTGTTGTCTGAGCGCCTTAAGGAGCACCATCCTTCGTCGATGACTATAGTTCTACAGCATCAGTTTTGGGATCTAGAAGTCGCAGATCATGGATTCCAGGTAAAACTCCGCTTTAACGCTGTTGATGAACGTATCTTTGTCCCGTTCATGGCTATAACAACCTTTGCCGACCCCAGCGCCCAATTTGGACTCCAATTCGGACCACCCGAAGAAACAGCAGATAATAAACGGGAAGTGTCAAAGGCCTCTGTTGGGACTGATAAACGCCAACAAACTTTTGAAAAGATGACCGCAAAGGCTGATATTGTTAATCTCAACGAATTCCGAAAGAAATGATTAACCAACTGGCAAGTTAAAGCTAAAGTGATAAAACAATGGAGAATGATACCGCTAGAGGGACACGCACGGAAACAGACACATTTGGGTCAATACAAGTGCCGGCAAACAAGTATTGGGGAGCTCAAACACAGCGCAGCATAGGTAATTTTAATATTGGCTACGAACTTATGCCCTTCCCTATCATACGTGGACTAGCTATCGTGAAACGTGCGGCAGCCGTTGTTAATGCAGAACTTGGTTATCTCGGCCCTAACCTTCGGGATGCGATTGCCAGCGCTGCCGATGAAGTTATACAAGGCAACCTTAATGATAATTTTCCACTTGTCGTTTGGCAGACTGGATCCGGCACGCAATCAAATATGAATGTCAACGAAGTGATTGCAAATCGCGCTATTGAGATACTTGGCGGCGATCTTGGCTCCAAAACACCCGTTCATCCAAATAACCATGTAAACATGGGACAATCCTCAAACGATACTTTTCCTACCGCAATGCATATTGCAGCAGCAGAGCAAACACAGCACGAACTAATGCCCAAACTCAATTCGCTGTACGATGCCCTCATAAAGAAGGCAGATGAATGGAGAAACATCATAAAGATTGGGCGAACACATCTTCAGGACGCTACACCCCTCACTCTCGGTCAAGAGTTCTCTGGATATGCCACTCAGATCAGAAACGGCATTAGCCGAATAGAGCGAGCACTTCCGTCCCTGCACCAAATCGCTCAAGGCGGCACCGCAGTAGGCAGCGGCCTCAATACCAAGCTTGGATTTGATAAAAGGGTTGCGGCCGAGATCTCGTCAATTACTGGCCTTCCATTTTCTTCTGCCCCCAACAAATTTGAGGCTATTGCTGCCCATGACGCCATTGTAGAAATGTCCGGTGCTCTTAATACTATTGCATCCAGCCTTATGAAAATAGCAAACGATATTCGGCTTCTTGGCTCAGGGCCAAGGTCTGGTTTAGGGGAACTAAGTTTGCCTAAAAATGAGCCAGGCTCGTCAATAATGCCCGGCAAGGTTAACCCAACTCAATGCGAAGCGATGACCATGGTATGCACACAGGTTATGGGCAACAATGTCGCTATAACCATAGCTGGATCCAACGGTCATATGGAACTCAATGTGTTTAAGCCAATACTGGCATACAACCTTTTGCAATCTATACGCCTACTCGCCGATAGCTCTAAAAGCTTTACTGAGCATTGCATCGTTGGAATTAGACCCAATCAGGCCCGCATTGATCAGCTTATGAAACAGTCTCTAATGCTAGTTACTGCACTTGCACCGCATATAGGATATGACAATGCAGCGAAAGCTGCAGAAAAGGCCCATGAAGATGGCACCACACTTCGAGAAGCAGCCCTTACGCTTGGGTTTGTGACAGAAGATGAGTTTGACAGACTTGTTCGACCCGAGCGCATGATTGGGCCAAAGTTATAGGCCTTATAGGACAAAGAACCGGCAATGAGCTATACACTCCGCCGTCACTCGGTAGTATTGAACGGCCATCGCACGAGCATCTCAGTTGAAGATCAGTTTTGGAATCAATTGCGCATTATCGCTGATAGCAGAAGTTGCTCAATAAATGCATTGATTACTGCGATTGATAGTTCTCGAGTAGGGACCCTCTCCAGTGCAATTCGTCTTTTTGTACTCGAAGATACTCTTGAAAAAGCTTCTCATCTGAAAGCTAGCTAGTTTCGCGACTAACCCTCTTTACCGACCGTTGCACAGAAAGCACCTTCAACTACAGATAGACATAGTTACAGATTCCAACCAAAGTACGAATTGGTTAACATTCTCAACCACCAAAACATGCATTTTCAATAAGCCTGTGTTTCAGCTATTCTATGGGAAGTTGGTTGTGAGTAAGCACCTACAACAGGATTACTGTAATGGGTAAAGTTGTTGATCTTAATAAATACCGCGAAAAGAAGGAAAAATTAGAGCGTTCCAAGCGTGCGTCTAAATCCAAAGCGGACGAATCGGATTCCAAAACGAAAAAAGGAAAGGTCAGAAAGAACACGGCAAAACGCCAAGGCCCCGCGGAGAAAAGCCGTATTAGAAAACCAAACGAGTCTCCTGAAGCAAGTTGAGTATATGGTAAGCCGTCTCCTTAATTTTTCAAGTGACACATGTGGCATGAGTTTTTGCTGGCGAATTTATTGTCTACTTCTACTACACTAATATCCCGGGGTAAGAATTATGAAAGCATCTGATCTTTTCGTACGCTGCTTGGAAGCGGAGGGCGTTACTCATATTTTTGGCATTCCTGGTGAGGAGAATGCTGACGTGATGATTTCACTTAAGCAAAGTGCTATAGAGTTCGTGCTGTGTCGACACGAGCAAGCTGCAGCATTTATGGCTGACACCTACGGTAGACTCACAGGCAAAACTGGTGTTTGCCTCGCTACACTCGGGCCTGGCGCAACTAATCTTGTAACTGGCGTTGCCGATGCCAACATGGACCGTGCTCCTTTGATCGCAATTATAGGCCAAGCCGGCACCGATCGATTACACAAAGAGAGTCATCAAAATATGGACTCGATCGCGATGTTCCGACCAATATCCAAGTGGGCGGAGACAGTTAGCAACGCGCGCAATATTCCAGAAATGGTTCGAAAAGCGTTCAAAATAGCTGAAGCAGAAAAGCCAGGCGCCTGCGTACTGGAGCTCCCAGAAGACCTTGCAAAGCATGAAACTGATGCGGCACCGATGCCAACGTACAAAACCCGTCGACCAGCAGCGGATCATAAGGCAGTGGCGCAAGCTATCGATATCATTTCACAAGCAAAAAAGCCTATTATCCTTTCAGGCAACGGAGCTGTAAGAAAGCGCGCAGCCAAACAACTCCAAATCTTTGCCGAAAAAACGGGCATTCCGGTAGTAAATACATTCATGGGGAAGGGGGCTGTACCTCGCAGCCATCCGTGCAGCCTATTTACTATTGGCCTCCAGGGTAAAGATCATATCGTTCCAGCTATCAATAGCTGCGATGTAGTTATCGCAGTAGGTTATGACCTCGTTGAATATAGTCCTGAACACTGGAACAAAGTACCCGGAAAGAAAATTGTACATGTTGATTTCATGCCTGCTGAAGTCGACGACTGTTATCCTGTCACAGTTGATGTAGTAGCGGACGTTGCGGATGCATTGTGGCAAATGAGCGAGGAAATGGATAAGCGTTCCGGACCTGATGATAAACTGCCACTATTTAACATCAACGATTGGGCAGAGCTTCGTCAAACCATACTAGATGACTTCGCCATGGAAAAAGATGACGAAGTCGTACCAATGAAACCGCAGAAAATTTTGTGGGATGTTCGTGAATGCCTTGGTCCTAAAGACATCCTGTTGTCCGACGTCGGAGCTCACAAAATGTGGGTATCTCGCTACTACCAATGCGATGAGCCCAATACTTGTCTCATTTCAAATGGTTTCTGCTCAATGGGGTTTGCTTTTCCAGGATCTATTGGAGCTAAAATTGCGCACCCAGAACGCCGGGTATTATCTATAAACGGTGATGCTGGTTTTATGATGAACGTTCAAGATATTGAGACTGCAGTCCGTAACAAGCTAAATATCGTTGCCATGGTATGGCTTGACGGTGAGTACGGATTAATCAAATGGAAGCAGCAAAACCAGTTCGACGGTGAACACTCAGATCTTGCATTCTCTAATCCGGATTTTGAACTTCTAGCAAAAAGTTTTGGCGCGTGGGGAAGGACGCTTACTAAAGCCAGTCAACTTCCTGATCTTCTCCATGAAGCCTTCCAACAGCAAGGCCCGGCTATTATAGCAATTCCGGTAGATTACTCTGAAAACCTCAAGCTTACTAAACGCCTTGGTGAAATTGAGCTCACTTTGTAGTGAGACATCGTGAAGCAATTAACTCTGCATCCGCAGAGTTAATTAATATTAAACGATGAAAAGACGTCAAACACGGACTACTTTCCCTGGATTCATTATATTTTGAGGGTCAATAGCGCTCTTAATCGCCTGCATAATATTTACCCCCTCCCCATGTTCAGCAACAAGAAAATCAACTTTCCCGTACCCAACTCCGTGTTCACCGGTACACGTGCCATCCATTAATAATGCCCGATCAATCAGCCGCTCATTGATTCGATTAGCTTCAGCTATCTCCTTGGGGCAATCTGGGTCAACAAGAAACGTCAAATGAAAATTCCCGTCACCGACATGTCCAACAATTGGTGCCATTAAGAAAGATTCATCAACGTCATCCTTAGTTGCAGAAATACATTCAGCGAGACGTGAAATGGGGACACAAACGTCTGTCGGCCACATTTGGCAACCAGGTCTTAATGCCTTCGCGGCATAAGCAGCATCGTGCCTCGCCCGCCAGAGCCGGTTGCGATCCTCAGCATGACTAGCCCACCGAAACTCCCCTCCCTTATGATCATAGGCAATTTGTTGGACCATTTCTGCCTGTTCTTCCGTACCAGTTCTGGTTCCGTGAAATTCTAGAAACAATGTTGGTGCTAGGGCATTATCTAGTTTAGAAAACCGATTGGTAGCATCTATCATAGCGTCAT
This sequence comes from uncultured Alphaproteobacteria bacterium, assembly GCA_913041535.1. Lineage (GTDB taxonomy): Bacteria > Pseudomonadota > Alphaproteobacteria > VGEJ01 > VGEJ01 > CAJWJK01. The sequence goes on along the minus strand of CAJWJK010000005.1, from coordinate 98,217 downwards.
CAAGTAACTCAATACGAGCAACTGGAATACCAGACTGAATAGTCAGAATCACCGTGTCTACGGCCGCCTGCAACGTCGGAAATGAACACACCGCACAAGTCACGGATTCGGGCACACCGTACAATCGCAATGTTACTTCCGTTATTATGCCGAGCGTTCCCTCTGACCCAACAAGAAGACGCGTTAAATCATAGCCAGCGGAAGATTTACGGGCCCTGCGTGCAGTTTTTATTACCCGTCCATCCGGCATCACAGCACTTAAACCAAGTACATTTTCCCTCATGGTTCCATAGCGTACAGCGTTTGTACCTGAAGCGCGTGTTGCGGCCATTCCACCAATAGACGCGTCAGCACCTGGATCGATCGGAAAAAACAGCCCCTCATGTCGCAGATTCTCATTAAGCTGCCGTCGCGTTACCCCAGCCTGCACCGTTGCATCAAGGTCTGCCGCATTTATGGATAGCAACTCATTCATACCAGTCAGATCTACACATATACCACCAGATAAGGCTGCAACATGACCTTCAAGCGAAGTCCCAGTCCCAAAAGGGATAATGGGTACGCTGTGGTTAGCACAGATCTTAACAACTTCAATTACCTCCTCTGTTGAGCTGACAAATGCCACAGCGTCCGGACTATGCGGCTTGTGAAATGACTCATCTTGCCCATGTTGTGCACATACGCTTGGAACGGTTGATAGACGTTCACCTAGATTGGCAACCAGTTCCTGTATGGCTGTATCAACTCTTGTGGACTGTTTCTCCATGAAATGCTCCGTAATTTCGTCCAGTCCTCAAACTACGACTCAATGTATACTTCATCAACCTTACCCACGAAACTATCCTAACAAGTACTATAGATTGCCTCTACATCCTATAGTTACTAACTGACCGAAAAAGGATTAATGTGACATGCAATTAAGTGGCTCGTGTCATTGCCAGAAAATACAATTCTCAGTCACCTCTCGCACTCCATATCCCTTTATGCTCTGCTATTGCACCTTATGCAGAAAAACTGCTGGAAGTGGCGGTTACGCAATTAACCTTTTGGGATATAACAGGACACTATTTGTCAATGGGCGAAAACACATTCGTATATATCAGGCGACCATTAATGGTTCTACTAGCGAGGCACATCGTCATTTCTGTGGATTCTGCGGCAGTGGACTTTGGATTTGGGATTCACGTTGGCCGGAACTTGTCCACCCATTTGCCTCTGCGATCGATACCAAACTACCAAGAACACCAGCCTATGTGCACATAATGCTTCAATTTGCCCCTGAGTGGGTCGAACGACCGCAACAAAATTCGACCAACCAACTCTTTAATGGTTATCCTGACACAAGCATAGAGAATTGGCATCAGGCCCATGGCCTGTATGAGGAATGATTATGAGTTTTGCGTCAAATAAGTTTGAGGCTCCCCTTGACCTCGGTGTCGATAAGGTTCGTCCCGAGTGGATCGATTACAATGGGCACATGAATGTGGCGTATTACGTTCTAGCTTTCGACTACGCTACGGACAGGTTATACACACGCATTGGTCTAGGGAAAGAGTATATGGAGAGTACCCAGTGCTCGACATTCACCTTGGAAAGTCACATCAATTATTTGCGTGAAGTCCGGCAAGGTGATCCAATCAGGTTTTCCGGCCAGTTGCTTGACTTCGATACCAAGCGTATTCACTGGTATTGCGAGATGCACCAAACGGATGAGGAATATCATGCCGCATCAATTGAATTCATCACGCTTCATGTCAACATGCAGATTCGACGCTCGACACCTTTCTCGCATGGTACTCTGGAGACCCTTAAGAACCTACAAAGCATGCACAAATACCTAACGAATCCAGAGTTTTCAGGTCGAAAAATATCAATAAAGAAAGGATAGAGTAACCAGTGATCAGAACCGCACTAATAACAGTGTTGCTTGTACTGTTTCTCGTTCCCACGTACCAAAACGGGATTGCTAATGCCGCTTGTTCAGATCCAGCACGACCCGGTGTTGATTGGTCTCGCTGCTATTTTGAGGAACGAAACCTGTCCGGCGTCGATATATCAGGAAGCCGACTACGTGATGCGCGATTTAACCGTGCTGATCTCTCAAACAGTAATTTATCTCGAATCGAAGGTCGCCGCACAAAATTTATAACTGCGCATCTTGTTGGAACACGTTTCGATAATGCCAGTTTAACGGAGGCCGATTTTACCAAAGCAAACCTTACTGGTGCATCTTTTCGAGGCGCGAATCTAGAACGAGCTCGATTATTCCGAACAATCCTGCGTGATGCTGACTTTACAAATGCAGTCATGTCAGGGGTTGATCTGCTGAATGCTGACCTTTCAGGAGCAATTTGGAGTGATGGAGTCACGGTCTGCGCTGAATCATCATTAGGTCAATGCAAATGACACACGCACAAAACGAATCTACTGCAACAGTACCGCCGAATAGAGAACTTTTTGTTGTTCACTACTCATGGTGAATTCGTCTACTTCGCGGTGCATTTTTCACAAACGTAAAACTCAGTCGCCGCCTGTAATCAGAAATAAACGCCGTAGGCCCTGAACTTAGCCACGTACAACATGTTATAAGAATATCGTGAATAAAACTGCACCCAATGATAGCCACGCAAGTCGTCTCAACCTCCCAGAGGCTGAGACCAAACCCCTTTATCTGAAACACCTAAACGAAGCTCAGCAAGAAGCCGTTCTAACCACCGAAGGACCTTTACTTGTGCTCGCTGGGGCAGGCACTGGCAAGACGCGTGTATTAACCACCCGAATCGCTCACATACTACAGGAACGACTCGCGTGGCCAAGCCAAATTCTTGCTGTCACATTTACCAACAAAGCGGCGAGAGAGATGGCCGATCGGGTAGAGACCCTCGCACGCGGAAGTGTTGAGAGCATGTGGCTTGGCACATTTCATGCCAACGGACTTCGGATTCTGCGGCGACATTCTGAGCTTGTAGGCCTTAAACCCGGCTTTACAATAATCGACCCTGATGACCAACTGCGGCTTTTAAAACAGATTTTGCGAGACGCTAATCTTGATGATAAACGATGGCCACCTCGCGGTCTTGCTAACGTAATAGACCGCTGGAAAGACAAAGGCTTATCCGCTGATCAAATTGAGCCCGAAGACGGTGGAGAATTCGCTATGGGGAAAGCGTCTACACTTTATAAAACCTACCAAAAACGCCTAACGGACTTAAACGCTGTAGACTTCGGTGACCTGTTATTGCATTGCCTGACATTATTCTCCAAGCACCCAGATCTTCTAAAAGATTATCATAACCGCTTCAAATATCTTCTGGTAGATGAATACCAAGACACAAACGTCGCACAGTACCTATGGCTTCGCCTACTTGCCCAAGGAGAAAATAACCTTTGCTGCGTAGGAGATGATGATCAGTCGATTTATGGCTGGCGCGGTGCGGAAGTTGACAACATTCTGCGCTTTGAACACGATTTTTCTGGCGCACACATCATTCGTTTAGAGCGCAACTACCGATCATCAGCTCATATACTATCCTGTGCGTCAGATTTGATTTCACACAATAAGAGTCGTCTTGGAAAAACTCTATGGACTGAAAGTAATGAAGGAGAAATGGTTTCAGTTCGTGGTTTTTGGGATGGAGAGGAGGAAGCTCGTGTTATCGCTGAGGAAATTGAAAGTCTCCACAGAAGTGGGGTAAACCTAGATGAAATCGCAATATTGGTGCGCGCTAGCTTCCAAACACGGGAGTTTGAAGACCGCTTTCTAACGTATGACATTCCTTATCGGATAGTAGGTGGAGTTGGCTTCTATGAACGCCAAGAAATTCGAGATGCGATAGCTTATCTGCGCTTAATCCATTCTTCAGACGATGATCTAGCATTTGAGCGTATCATTAACGTGCCAAAACGTGGAATTGGCAACGCCACCATACAAACTATGTATCGCCTAGGCCGGGCCGAACAAAAATCACTTTACGATTCGGCCCTTTTTCTACTAGAAACAGACGAAATTCGGCCGCAGGCACGCCGTGCCCTCAGAGACTTTCTGGATTTAGTGGTACGGTGGCGAGAACTCTTAACATGTACAGAGCTTGCACGACTTGTCGAACTAGTACTTGACGGATCTGGATACACAGAAATGTGGAAAAGAGCTGGCAGCCTGGATGCTCCAGGTAGGCTAGAAAACCTTAAAGAGCTTGTGTCAGTAACGGAAGAGTTTGATTCACTAACCTCTTTTCATGATCACGTTAGTCTCATAATGGACAACGAAACAAACTCAAAAAATGATGCTGTCAACTTGGTTACACTCCATGGAGCTAAAGGGCTCGAATTTGATGTAGTTTTTCTGCCTGGTTGGGAAGAGGGCTTGTTTCCTCATCAACGTGCACTAGACCAAGGCGGCATAGAAGCACTAGAGGAAGAACGCCGACTTGCTCACGTTGGGGTTACTCGTGCGCGTAAAAGGCTCGACATTTCGTTTGCATCTAGCCGACGTATCTATAATTCGTGGCAATCTAGTAACCCCTCTCGCTTCGTCCGAGAACTTCCTGATAACCATATCCATTACGTCTCCGACCTTGGAGGATATGGGAGCTTTTCCGATTCATCTTCGAAGGGAAGCGAAAATAAGAGCGCACCTGAGGTTGGATTATCTTCATCTCGCCAAAAACAGGCTGACAAAGGAGCGACTGACTCCACGCCAGAATTGACTATCGGCACCCGCGTTTTTCACCAAAAATTTGGTTACGGACCCATTGTGTCTATCGATGGAAACCGACTAAGAATTGAGTTTGAAAAGGCAGGCCCAAAGACAGTCGTACAATCTTTCGTTGAACGTGCCTGACATAGATAACCTTCCTGGTATCTGGCGAATCGAAGTCATGGCACCCTGCTGCGCGGTACCTCTAATTGAAAGATTATTTGAGAACAATGTCCTCTCGATTTCAATTTTCACAAATCAAATTTCATCGCAGACGGAACGCATAATCAGCATTTTAACCAAGCACCGTCCCAACCTTCATACATTAAAGCGACAGCTACTTGACATTTCTTCTGCTGCAGAACTTGAACCATTCACAACTAGATTGGACTGGCTGCCGTCAGAGAATTGGGTGCATCGATCATTAACTTTCCATCAGCCAGTTCGTATTAATAGGCTCTTGATCCACGGTACACATGATACGGCACGTGGTGCTCCTATCCGCCTATGCATTGATGCTGGTGAAGCGTTTGGAACAGGTCGACACGACAGCACAAGGGGCTGTCTTGAAGCAATCCAACAATTGGCACTCAAACGTACATTCCTCCATCCCCTCGATGTAGGGACTGGAACCGGAATCCTTGCAATGACAATGGCACATCTATTCCAAAGACAAGTAATCGCTACCGACAACGATCCAAAATCCGTTAAGATTGCTCGCCAAAATATTGCAATGAACGGATTATCGAGAACTGTGCAAGTGCTTCTTGCAAACGGAGCAAGTGAGTCAGTAGTTCTTCGTAAAGGTCCATATGATCTAATTGTAATGAATCTACTGTTCCGTCCTATTTTCTCTATGGCGCCAGTTATCATTAACCGGCTTACTCACGGGGGCAATTTGATACTATCTGGGTTGCTCCATTCACAAGCTCGTACTTTAATTGCACGTTATGTCTCCCTAGGATGTAGATTAGAGTACAGAACAGCGTACTCTGAATGGGAGACCTTGATCTTTCGTCGCTAGCGTCATGTAGTTGCAGGCCTATAATTCTTTGCTTAAGTGCTAATATATAAATATGAATTGGATACCAATGCCATCAAACGTGCCCTAAACGGTATATGCACTAACAAAAAACCTAAAAGTCTAGAAAGACGAACTCAAATAAGCGTTGATAAAAATGATTACTGCCACCCTTGACCATATCATTATTTCACAGCGTATAACGTCATTGCGAACTGAGCTAGTGCAAAGGGGCCTTAATGGTCTTATTGTCCCAAGAGCAGACGAACATCAAAGTGAGTACGTCGCCGAACAGTCCGAACGTCTAGCATGGCTGACTGGTTTTACTGGATCGGCTGGGTCAGCTGTAGTGCTTCTAGATACGGCAGCCATCTTTGTTGACGGACGTTACACTATTCAAGTCCAAAAACAGACTAATACCGAGTTTCTTATACCTCATCACGTGTCCAAGACACCACCATGGCGTTGGGTGTCTGAAAATCTTCAGACAGAGGATAAACTTGGTTATGATCCGTGGCTTCATACTGAACAAGAGATTGAACACTTTCGACTAGTTTGCAAACGAATTGGAGCATATTTGGTTTGCTGCACAGACAATCCTATCGACAAGGTGTGGCACGATCGCCCGCCCCCACCTCTTGGCCCAATCGTTCCTCACAACCTCGAATTTAGCGGTGAACCTTCCTCAAATAAACGGGAGATATTAAGAGCTAATCTTGCTGACGAAGATTGTGACGCAATCTTGCTGACCATGCCGGATTCAATAGCTTGGCTTTTAAATATTCGAGGTGCCGACGTCCCCAACACCCCACTGCCACTATCTTTTGTAATATTTTATGCAGATTCTCGCGCTGATATTTTTGTAGACCAGCGCAAAATTACCCCGGGTTTAGAGCAACATCTTGGCAATGAGGTCAGCATCCGAGAGCCCCAAGAATTAGATATCGCTATACAGAAGTTAGGAGGTGTGAACGCGACAGTCCAAGTAGATGATAAAACGGCAGCGGTATGGATACTTGAGCATTTAACAAAATCAGGGGCTACCATCCATAGGAAACAAGACCCTTGTACAATAATGAAATCTCGGAAGAATCCAATAGAAATAGAAGGCATGCGCCAAGCTCATATCCGAGATGGCGTAGCGGTAACACGCTTTTTATCTTGGCTAAATCATAAGGCCATAAGTGGAGACGTAGATGAGCTATTAGCCTCTCAAATGTTGCTCAAATTTCGGAGCCAAAACAAATACTTTCAAGGCCCTAGCTTCGATACAATCGTAGGCAGTGGTCCAAATGGAGCCATTGTGCATTACGTGGCTACCGCAGCCACCAACCGCCGACTAGAACCAGGCACACTTTTCCTTGTTGATTCAGGCGCTCAGTATTTGGATGGCACTACAGATGTGACTCGCACCATAGCCGTAGGTAAACCAAGCCGTGAACAGTGCGAACGCTTTACGCGGGTGCTAAAAGCGCATATCGCTCTTGCCACATGCCAGTTCCCAAAAGGAACAACTGGATCACAGCTTGACTCTATCGCTCGTTCTCAACTATGGCGCGCAGGGCTTGATTACGACCATGGTACCGGTCACGGTGTCGGAAGTTACCTAAGTGTGCACGAAGGACCACAACGCATCTCGAAAACTTCCAGCAACGTAGCTCTTGAGCCAGGCATGATTTTGTCTAACGAACCCGGATACTATAAAACTGGTAGTTATGGAATACGGATAGAAAATCTCATCCATGTAACATCAGTCGGCCGCCCCCAAGATAGTGATCTCGAATTCCTAAATTTTGAAACTCTAACCCAAGCACCAATCGACCGATCCTTGATAGATTTAACGTTAATGGACGACGATGAAATCACGTGGGTTAACAGCTACCACGCAAACGTACATAATAATCTCCTTTCGCTGCTTGACTCTGATACAGCTGATTGGCTCATAAAGGAGACCTCGCCTATCGCTCGGTAGTTGTACTCAATGGTTGCGCCATTTCCAGCCATTGCGACTCGCTTAAGATGGTTATTCCCAAATCACGTGCTTGTCGACTTTTGCTACCAGCCTTCTGACCCACCACAACGTAGTCAGTCTTTGACGATATAGAACTAGAAACCGTTCCGCCCAGAGTTTCCACCCTGTTTTTTGCCTCGCCTCTAGTCATCGATTCTAAAGATCCTGTAAATACCACTATCTTACCCGAAATCACAGAATCCACTGTGGGAGCAAAAACTTCATTAATCTCTAGGTGAAAAGAAAGTTCGTCTATCACCGCCCTATTCTTTGGCTCTAAAACAAATTCTATCAGAGCTGAAGCAGCCGTTTCACCTATACCATCAATGGATAATAGTTCTCTGTATGAGTCACTAGTAACATCACGGGCCATGATTAATGAATTCACCAATTCATCCAATCCACCATAGTTTCGAGCCAAAAGTCGAGCAGTAGAACGCCCGATATGCCGAATTCCAAGCGCATATATAAAGCGATCAAAGCTAATAGTGCGACGCTGTGCTATTGCTGAAAATAGCCTTTCCGCCGAGATTTCACCCCATCCCTCCCGTAATGATAAGCTCGGACCCGTTTTTCCATCATTTTTCTCTAGGTTAAACAAATCAGCTGGACTTTTTATGATCCCGTCGTTCCAAAACGCAAGAATCTGCTTCTCGCCAAGTCCCTTAATGTCAAAGGCATCCCTTGAGACAAAATGGCGTAATCTTTCAACAGCCTGTGCTGGGCATATTAAGCCACCGCTACACCGTCTTGTTGCTTCCAACCTACCAGTTCTAGAATCCGTTTCCCTATAGGCACCGCTGCCACACTCAGGACAGACCTCTGGGAAAATGAACGGTTTTGATTCTTCCAGACGCTTGTTTATAACCACAGATACCAACTGTGGAATAACGTCGCCTGCTCGTTGAATAATTACAGTGTCTCCCTCTCTAACATCTTTTCGGGATAGTTCATCCTCATTGTGAAGAGTCGCTCTTTGGACCACCACCCCACCTACGGTCACAGGAGAAAGTTCCGCGACAGGGGTTAATGCCCCAGTACGTCCGACCTGAATAATAATACGTCGAAGTACCGTAAAAGCTCGTTCGGCCGGAAATTTATGTGCAATGGCCCAACGTGGTGATCTAGTAGCTGCTCCCAGTCGATCCTGCCAATCTATCCTATTAATCTTGTACACAACGCCATCTATGTCATATGGCAATTCAGACCGCTGCGCCTCTATCTCTTGGTAAACACAGAGGGCATCCTCAATTGAAGGGCAAAGCTTTGTAACCTGATTCACGGAAAATCCCCATCCAAGAAAAGTATCAAGAATTACCGAGTACGTATCGCCCAACTGGGTGCTTATTTCCCCCCAACCATGTGCATAGAAATTCAATCTTCGATTCGCAGTAACTGAGGGGTCTAACTGCCGAAGACTACCGGACGCTGCGTTTCTTGGATTAGCGTAGACTGATCCTCCAGTATTTTCTTGCCTCAGATTAAGTTTCAGAAAATCGTCTTTTCTCACAAATATTTCACCCCTTACCTCAAGCACCGCAGGGGGGCTCTTGGTATCTAACCGAAGAGGAACTCCAAGGACGGTACGAAGGTTAGCAGTAACATCTTCTCCCTCATGGCCATCACCACGCGTCAATCCACGAGTAAATATCCCATGTTCGTACCTTAAAGCAGCAGATAAACCATCAATCTTTGGCTCCGCAACCAAATCAATATTAACTTCTGAACAAAGACGTAAGAAACGCCTAACTCTACCGATAAAGTCATTTACTTCATCAGAATCAAACGCATTGTCCAAAGATAACATTGGTTGTGTATGAGCAACCTTTAAGAAACTATTCGCTGGGGGTGCACCGACTCTATGCGATGGACTATCAGGGCGAACGAGCTCGGGAAAACGCTCCTCAATCTCACCATTCCTAACACTTAATGCGTCATACTCCCCATCACTTATTACAGGTGAATTCTCCACATAATATAGCCGATCGTGATGAGCTAATTCGTCGGCAAGCCTAGCCAGTTCCTCTTTTGCCTGAACTAACGTTAGATGTTCCAAGGAAGTCCCATGACTCACTGGCAATAACCCTTGATTAAGCTTTCAGCTGCCTCTCTAGCTGCTTGAGTAATGCGCTTTCCTGCCAACATTCGAGCTATTTCTTCGCGCCGTAATTCCGAATTAAGATACTCCACTTTGAGGCCGGCCTCTTCGGTACCATCGCGCCCATAACCAAGTATCTTAGTTGCACGCCAGTGATGGCGAGCTCTCGCGGCCACCTGGGGAGAATGGGTGATAACAAACACTTGCCTCTGTTCGGCAAGCTCGGATAACCGATACCCAACAGCTTCAGCAGTAGCACCACCCACACCACGATCAACTTCATCGAAGATAAGTGTTGAAATGTCTCTATCATTAGAGAGAACAGCCATTATTGCTAGCATTAGCCGTGAAAGTTCTCCTCCAGATGCTACATTTACTATGGGCCCAAGAGTAGAACCAGGTAATGTCGCAACATTAAAGTTGACTCTATCAGCACCGACCCGAGTCCACTGTGATTCGGGAAGTGTCTCAACGCTAACTTCAAATCTAATATGACCAAGCTTTAAGGGACCCAATTCCTCAATAACCTCTTGTCCGAGACGTTTAGCGATAGACCTTCGTTTCTCACTCAACTCCTGCGCACCCGCTCCATATTTCCCTCTGCACGCCTCTACTTTCATTTCAAGTTGAGCAACTTTATCACCAATAAGGTTAAGCGAATCCGCACGCTCAGCTAATTCATCTCTTAACTTACAGAGACGATCAGCATCAACATGGTGTTTTCGTGCCAGAGCACGAATAGAAAAAAGGCGACTCTCAACTTCTTCCAACATCGATGGGTCAGATCGAAGTTCCTCCACCACAGAGTCAATTTCAGACGATGCCTCTTGGATTTCGGTAGAGACCCGTGATAGCGCTAAAACCACACCGTCTAATTTTCCTTCTGCCTGTTTTGTAACAGAACCTAAATCTCTCTGAGCATGTGAAAGACGTTGGCACACACCATTCTCTTCAGTGAAAATTCCTTGTGCCTGCTCTAAAGCACGTAGCAAATGATCTGCTTGCGAAAGAATTTTACGTCTTTTTGCTAGTTCCTCTTCCTCACCTTCTTTAGGTGCCAGGGCATCCAATTCATCAAGACTATACCTAAGATAGCCCTCTTCCGTCCGAGCATTGGCAAAAGCCTCTTTTGCTTCGGAGAGTTCTCTTTCAGCATTACGCAAATCATCAAACTTGTTCCCAAGGAAGTCCACCTGGGTGGTTAACTGTCCATATGTATCAAGCATATCTCGTTGATATGCGACATCGGTAAAACTGGAATGATCCGCATGCCCATGAATCTGCACAAGGAGGCTTCCAATCTTACGCAAAAGCGCAACGCTTATTGGTTGATCATTAACAAATGCCCGACTTCGCCCATCGGTAGAGGTTGTACGTCGCAGAATAACATCTGTCCCCGCCTCCAACTCGTGATCATCCAGTAAATGGAGAGCTGGATGACCTTCAGATAATTTAAAGGAAGCCGAAACCCATCCGCTCTTCTCTCCGCGCCGTATCAAATTAGAATTCGCTCTTGCTCCTAAAGCCAATCCAAGCGCCTCAAGCAATACAGACTTTCCTGCCCCTGTTTCACCAGTAACGGCAGTCAGCCCCTCACCCAATTCCATGTCGATACCATCCACCAAAACAATACTGCGGACTGAAAGACCCAAAAGCATAGCTTTACCGATACTAGAAGATTTCGCCGAAGGTGCGGCTCATCCACGATTTATCGGCTTCAGAAGGGTCTGCATCTTTCCCAGTTAGAAGCACATAACTATCTGAATACCAACGACTGCCCGGAAAGTTATGACCTAGAACCGATGCTGTCACCCGTGCTTCCTCGACTATCCCCAAAGATAAATATGCTTCAGTTATTCTGTGAAGCGCCTCAGGAACATGAGTCGTTGTTTGATATTCATCGATAACTCGGCGAAATCGATTTATTGCTGCACCAAAGTGTCCGCGAGAAAGGTAGTAACGTCCAATATTCATTTCTTTTCCTGCCAAATGATCAAGGGCGAGATCAATCTTTAACCGGGCATCACGCGCATAATCCGTCTTCGGAAATCTTCGACTTACTTCTCTCAAAGACCTCAGCGCATTCTCCGTTACAGCTTGGTCACGACCAACATCCGCAATTCGCTCATAATCGGATATTGCTCTCAGATAAAATGCGTATGCTATGTCAGGGTGTCCGGGGTGTAACTGTATGAAGCGGGTGGCTGCAAGAATAGTTTCATCGTACTTATTTGAAACGTAGTAGCTATAAGCAGCCATAAGTTGCGCCTTGGTTGCCCATGGAGAATATGGGTGTTGACGCTCTACTTCTTCAAAACCACGGAATGCATCGCTGTAACGTCCATCCAACAATGCATCAAGCGCTTCGTTATATAGAGTTTCAACAGGTTTCTCTACGTAGTCGGCATTGTCTACCGCACACCCCGCGAGCAACTGAAACCCAAAAATCAAAATTGTTACCACACATAGTGCTCGATAGCGCTTAGTTTTCAAAACACTTAGAGAAACACACATATGTAGACTCATAAAGAAATCTCTTAAGCCAGCATTATACACACGTAGCGGTTTCAATGCTGCAAATACGTACAAAAGAATCCAGGAGATAACCCGATTTTAACCCCATGTCCACGGCACTGACGTCCTTACAGTGCTTCAAGAAAATACCTTGCACTGGGGTCAGATAGAAAAAATTGAAGCTTGACGTACTAACTCTATTAATTACGCTACGCCCCGACGCCGATCGCCTCCGTAGACCACTCGTCTAGAGATGTCTTGCACACAACCGTTTGCCGCAACGAATCATCTTCCATCAATCTCCGCAGCAGACGATTGTTCAAACTGTGGCCCGAGCAAAAGCCACTGAAGTGACCCTCTATAGGCATGCCAGCCAAGTAAAGATCTCCAATGAGATCAAGCGCCTTGTGCCGAACAAACTCATCTTTATAACGGAGCCCTCCCCGATTCAGTACCTTGTCCCCACTTATAACCACAGCATTGTTCAGTGAACCGCCACGGGCTAGTCCCAAGGCATGCAATTTCTCTACTTCTTGCTCGAAACCAAATGTTCGAGAGCGGCTTAATTGATCCTTAAACGCTCCGTTGCCTGCAACAAAGGATAAACGTTGTCGAGCCACTAGTGCGTTGTCAAAATCTATCTCCAGATCAACAGAAAATCCTTCACCCGGTTCTAAGCGAGCATAGCGATCTCCGTCACGAACTTCGACCTCACGAACCACGCGTATGGCCCTTCGTGGCACGTCTTGCTCAACAATTCCCACACACTCAATCAAAAAAACAAAGGGCGCCGCACTGCCATCCATTGCTGGGATTTCCGGGCCGTTTATTTCAACTACCGCGTTATCAATACCACACCCCATTAGCGCAGCCATTAGATGCTCAATGGTGGCTACCTTAACGCCAGCATCATTACTTACAGTAGTACACATATGAGTATCGCTGACATTAGCCCATTCAGCTTTAATGGAGTGAAACTCTGGCCCATCAATACGATGAAACACAATTCCTGTGTCAGGGTCTGCCGGCTTCAATGTCATATCCACCTTAGCCCCGCTGTGAAGGCCAATTCCAGTACAACTGATATGCTTATTAAGTGTTTGTTGTTTTTGAACTATCAACTTGTGGCCTCCTCTAGGCCGAAAACGGTTCGATACTCTCAACAGTCACGATACCCAGACGAATGCATAATTGTTGCATAACGAGCGGCTCCGAGGGACTTCTACCAATTGCCCTCGGAACCAACAAATCACATTTAGTTACAGAGTGTTACCATTTCTATTAGTTGGCTTGTCGACGAAGAAATGCTGGGATCTCTAACAAGTCATCATCCGGTTGTGCTGACATGCCACGATCAACAAGATCCCCCGCGGAAGACGCTGATGATGATTCTTGCGGTTTAATATCTGCCGATCTCGGCGATTTCACTGTAGACGCAGCGGGCAGCACCTTAACGTCAAGATCGGAATCAGATTCTTTACCCGTTAAGCTTCCTATTGAAGCGACTCTATCGGCAAGCTTTCGGCTACGGCCAGACCCTGTCATGCGTTCAAGAAGACTGGGGCGATGTCCGCTGGTACCAGCGTTAGCGATGGCCGCCTCAGCGAAAGGTTCAGGACGACCGAGCGATTTGCGAGGCGCGTCAAGCTCTGCAGCAGGTGGTGGAATAAAATGATCTTCCGACGAGTCCTTTAACGCTAATTCCGAAGGTGGTTGTAGGCTAGTGGGATCCGAGACATCGGGATCCGATTGAACAACCTCTTTTGTCGGGTTTTCCTCAATACTCACTGCCGCATTTCCGATCATAGATGCACTTGGGATCTCTGCTGCAGAAGATGTACGATTCTCCCGAGGTAAATCCATTGAAGCTCCACTTTCCTCGCCTGTTTCTTGATGCGAGGATGTTATTCCCGGCATTCCAGAATTAGCCAAGTCATTACGATGCAGAGGTACTACTTCAGAGAATGAATTAAGCCCATCAGCGTTAACTCTCTCAGGTGATTCCGATATTTGACTAGAGATTGCATCTGGGATTCGAGTTAATGTATCACGCTGTCTTTCCACCCCTTCTGCTTCAATTCCTGTAGCCACCACTGAAACCCGCATTGATCCTTCAAGATCCTGATCAAATGTGGAACCAAAGATAATGTTGGCATCAGGATCAACCTCGTCTCTAATACGGTTTGCGGCCTCATCAACCTCGAATAAGGTCATATCGGGCCCGCCAGTGATGTTTATCAAAACGCCGCGTGCACCTCTCATTGATACATCATCTAAAAGAGGATTGGAGATTGCGGCTTCGGCAGCTTCCGTTGCACGCCTTTCGCCACCAGCTTCCCCAGTTCCCATCATGGCTTTACCCATCTCCATCATGACTGAACGGATATCAGCAAAGTCGAGGTTTATAAGGCCTGGCATAACCATAAGGTCCGTAACCCCTCTAACTCCTGAATATAAAACGTCATCGGCCATTTTAAACGCATCTGCAAAGGTCGTTTTTTCATTCGCCACCCGAAACAGATTTTGATTTGGGATCATGATTAACGTATCAACGTACGATTGAAGTTCCTCAATCCCTTGTTCTGCAATCGCCATTCTGTGGGCGCCTTCAAAATGAAATGGTTTCGTTGCCACTGCAACCGTGAGTATCCCAGCATCACGCGCCAGCTGTGCAATGACTGGAGCAGCACCAGTGCCGGTGCCTCCTCCCATGCCAGCTGTTATGAAAACCATGTGGCTTCCATGCAAGTGTTCCAGAATAAGATCCTTCGCTTCCTCCGCTGCAGCGCGGCCTACTTCCGGTCTTGATCCGGCACCAAGACCTTGAGTCAGACTCACTCCCAGTTGAATCTGACGGTCACAAAGGGACTGTGAAAGTGCCTGCGCATCAGTGTTTGTGGCAACGAACTCCACGCCCTCAAGTTGAGCGCTTATCATATTGTTGACGGCGTTTCCGCCAGCTCCGCCAATTCCAAAAACGACAATACGAGGCTGTAGCTCTGTGACCGCCGTTGGCATAGTGAGGTTAATAGTCATGTAGGCCTCCAAAGTTGGACATGGTTCCCGGCATTGGGCCATGCGACACTGACCCTATAAATGCGATTGTAACCATTCACCCATCCTGGCAAGGCGCCTACGCGGCGCCTCTTCGTCCCATCGTTTCTCTTTTTGTGCATCACCCTGGCCCGATGCAGCGTAATGCAGTAGTCCAGAACACGCTGCAAAGGCTGGACCCGCCGTCGAATCGGCAAGGCCCCGGATTCTTATTGGTCGACCAATGCGCACCTGTCTATCCAGAATACGAGCAGCGAGTTCACTCGCCCCCTGTAGCTGGCAGGCCCCACCAGTCAGTACAACACGGCGACCCGCTAGTTTCGCCGCACCTGAAATACCTATCCTATCTCTTACAAGTTCAAATATTTCCTCCACACGCGGTTGAATTATTTGAACAAGAGCTGAACGAGATACAGCTGTATTGGAGTCCCCTTCACTATCTCCAACCATTGGTACATTAATCATATCTCGATCGTCTGCAGTGCTAGGAAGAGTGCTCCCATACAAAGTCTTCATGCGTTCCGCATATTCGGTAGGTGTTGATAAGCCTC
Source organism: uncultured Alphaproteobacteria bacterium (assembly GCA_913041535.1). GTDB lineage: Bacteria > Pseudomonadota > Alphaproteobacteria > VGEJ01 > VGEJ01 > CAJWJK01. The sequence continues at coordinate 82,272 of CAJWJK010000005.1, read as the reverse complement.
GAGCAATATCATGCGTTACATGCTCACCACCATACGGGATTGAATCAGCCCATATTAAATTTCCATCATAAAAGATAGCAATCGAAGTTGTTCCACCGCCCATATCAATCAAGGTGACACCCAAATCTTTTTCGTCCTCCACAAGCGCTCCCAGTCCCGCCGCATAAGGAGACGCGACTAAAGATGAAACACCAAGATGACAACGCTCGACACACGCCACAAGATTTCTAACGGACGCCTGCCCAGCAGTAACAATATGGATATCCACACCCAAGCGCCCTGCAAACATGCCCCGAGGATCCCTTATACCTCTCACACCATCAATTGAATATCCGGTCGGAATGACATGCAGCACCTCACGTTGACCAGGCTCCGCCTGAGACTTTGCCTGTTTTAGGACACGGTGCACATCATCTTCGCAAACTTCTTTTCCAGAAACCTCAACATCCACGCCTACCGTTTGCGATCCCAATTGCCCCGATGACATATTGACAAAAACTTCACTAACAATTTCGCCAGCCATGCGCTCCGCTGCATCAATAGTTACACGGATGGAACGCTCCAAAAGGTCCATATCAACTACGGAGCCGCATCGCATTCCCACAGACACCTGGTGGCCAATGCCAAGGACACGCATATGGCTACCTTCATCCACTCTTGCAACGAATGCCGAAACTTTCGTACTGCCAATGTCCAGCGCAACCAACAAGCCATTTCGTCCTATAGCCATGGTCAAATTAACCTCAAAAAATCAGACCCTATAGTTATCCTCACGTACTCTCTCCTGGATCTTCTCGTAGAAGGGAAGCAGACTTAGACAATCGAACAACCAATCGACCAGGAACTCGAAGATCAACAAGTTCTATGTCCTGTCCCAACAGACCATAAACTTCGTCAAGCTCCGCAAACCTCTGCCATGCAATCTGTACATCACTGGCTGGCAACATGACCTTTATCCCATTATCCAGATGAATATTCCAACGCCTATTGGAAACCAGTACGGCCGCCTCGAAACGCCTGAACAACCATGGCTCTGTCGCCAATTTTGCAAGAATGTTTTCAGCGCGAGTCCCAGCACCAATGCCGACAACAAGTGGCATCTTAGAGAATCGTTCGAGATTCTTGGTAGTCAGGATCACGCCAGAACTATCAATAAGTGCAAGTTTTCCATTCACTTGCCAAAGAGCACGTGCCTGACGCTCCTGAATTTCAACATGAATGGTATTCGGCAAGAGTCGCGTTACGTAAGCATCTTCAATCCAATCGATTTTCAGTATGCGTTTACGAGCCTGAATGGGATCAAATTGAATAATCGAATCACCTTTAGATATAGCAAGCGCCCCCGCCAACTCAGATAAACTAACCCGATCACGCCCATCAACAATAATCTGCCGAACTTCAAGTCCGAGTCCTAAAGACGTGAAATATGACATACGCGAAAACGTGCGATCTATGCCGTTAAAACTGCCGGTCGCCACCGCCGCGACGGCCCCAACGGCTACGACTATGGTAGCCACTGCTATACATGACACCACCACACGTTTAGTAACACTCTTCCCAAAACGACGAGGTAATCGAGTGCCACGATTTGCGGCAACGGAAATCCTGGAATGCCTCCCTTTCCGCGGTGTCCTGCCACGAACAGGTCCATCCTTGCTCAACGACCGCAACTTGCATCCTCCAAAATCCAACTCACCAAGTCTTTAAAGCTAATGTCAGCATCCATAGCAATTTCTGGCACCAAAGATGTTGGGGTCATTCCAGGTTGAGTGTTAACTTCTAGCAGAAAGAATTCTCCCGGAACTTTGGTATCATCATAACGAAGGTCCGCACGAGTTAGCCCGCGGCAACCCAAACACCGGTGTGCTTCAAGAGCCAGAGAGCGCACTACTTCGTAGTCTTTTGTTGACAGAGGCGCAGGTAATAGATGCTCTGAATTTCCCTCAACGTATTTAGCGTCATAAGAGTAAAAGGAGCCATGTGACAATATTTCCATGACACCCAATGCTCGATCATCCATGATAGCCACGGTAAGCTCGCGGCCTGGGATGTATCGCTCAACCAAGACGTGATCGCCGTACAACCACTCATCAGTCAAATATTGAGACTCTTCTTCAACGGATTTAATCACTCCAATTCCAAGGCTTGAACCCTCGCCTAACGGCTTTATAACATAAGGAGGTTCCATGACCCGTCCAGAAGAGGCGACCTCCCAAGGCACTACCTTTCCTTCAGGTGACGGTATATCCCTAGTTGCAAATAATTTTTTTGCCGCAGGCTTGTTCATGGCTAAAGCTGAGGCCAACACACCAGAGTGTGTATAGGGTATACCGAGTGTTTCAAGGACCCCCTGAATACAGCCGTCCTCACCAAAACGGCCATGTAACGCGTTAAAGGCAACGTCTGGTTGCAACTGTGACAACACTTCACCAATGTTTGGTCCAACATCAATTTCAGTTACTCTGTTCCCCAGACTCTGCAATACCTTACTAACAGCCCCCCCGCTAATAAGGGAAACCTCTCGCTCACCCGACCAGCCTCCCATAAGAACAGCTACATGTGATTTCATGTTTTAGCCCTATCAGAGTTCTCCACTTTAGCCTTACCAAGACACTGAATCTCCCAGCGCAAGTGGACACCAGTCACCGAAGCTACCCTCTCGCGTACTTTCTCTCCAAGGCATTCTATGTCTGCAGCGGTAGCCATACCGGTATTCACAAGAAAGTTACAATGCTTCTCCGAGACCATCGCACCGCCAACCCTCAGTCCCCTGCAACCAGCACGTTCAATTAACTGCCATGCCAGATCCTTAGTCTGTGAAGGTTCAGGATTTGCAAAGGTACTCCCTCCCGTACGAGCCCTTATCGGTTGGCTCTTCTCTCTTACCTTCCGAATTGCCATCATTTTTTCAGTAATCTGTGCTTTATCACCCTTACAACCTTTAAGCAGTCCATCAACAACAATACAGCCTGCAGGTAGTAACGTTTTACGATAGCCAAATACGACATCCTCTTTCGTGACACGGTATTTCCTGCCTTGACTATCCAATACAGTGGCTGAAACAAAGACATCTTTAATCTCAGATCCATAAGAACCGGCATTCATAACTATCGAACCACCTATAGTACCAGGCACACCGCAAAGAAACTCTAGACCTCCAATACCCACCTCAGCGCAAGTCAGCGCAACGTTCACGTCCAAGGCTCCAGCGCCAACATGAATCTGATCACCTTCCGCATTCATATCGGCAAAACCCCGTCCCAGGCGAACAACCACACCGGGTATGCCGCCATCACGTACCAAAACATTAGAACCAACACCCAAGACTGTAACTGGAACATCGCCCGGTTTTTTAGCAAGAAAATCTTCTAGGTCATCAATGTCGGCGGGCTTGAACATGACCTCCGCATGCCCACCCACTCGAAACCAAGTGATTTTGGCCAGAGAAACGTCCTCCGAATAACGACCACGTACTTTCGGTAACCGCTTAACAAGTCTATGTAGGTTTCTGTTAATCTCAGTCACGATTTCACAGCCCTTTTTACAGAATCCTGCGCGTAAAACTGCTCCAACTCGCCCGGGAGCGCTTGTGCCCATTGCGTAATTGACCCTGCACCAAGACAGAGAACGACGTCCCCTGAAACTACAACTTTACCTACCTCCACTGCCAATGAACTTGGATCACTAAGCCCAACCACTTGTCGATGACCATGGCGCCTAAGGCCCTCAATCAAAACATCACGATCCACCCCATCCACAGCATCCTCACCAGCCGCATACACATCAGCAACCATGACCACGTCTGCATCATTGAAACAACTGCAAAACTCTTCGAATAAGCTTTCAAGGCGACTATATCGGTGTGGCTGTACAACTGCGATTACACGTCCACTATATGCTTGGCGGGCAGCAGCCAATACCGCACTAATTTCAGCCGGATGGTGAGCATAATCGTCGATCACACTGACACCATCGACGTCACCAATTTTAGTAAACCGTCGACGGACGCCACGAAACTCAGACAGAGCTGACCGAGTTATAGCGTGCGAAATTCCCAATTCATTCGCTATCGCTATTGCTGCTAGCGAATTCTGAACATTGTGTGCCCCAACCATAGGGAGTTCCAATTTCTCCATTCGAGATACAGACCCGGATAGACGATCCGCAAATTCCACGGTATAGCAAGACCCTGCAGCCGTTAGCTCAACGTCCACGGCCCGAACGTCGGCGAGTGGATTCCTACCATATGTCACAATCTTGCGATCTGAGACTAGACCAATCATTGCTTGCACCTCAGGATGATCAACACAGAGGACAGCAAATCCATAAAAGGGAACATTATCTATAAATGTTTTAAATGCATCACGTTCTGCGTCAAAGTTTTCATAAAAATCCAGGTGCTCAGGATCAATATTTGTCACAACTGCAATCGTTGCTGGAAGCCTGATAAACGTTCCGTCTGACTCATCAGCTTCCACTACCATCCAATCTCCACCTCCGAGACGAGCGTTGGTTCCATAAGCATTTATTATTCCGCCATTAATGACAGTTGGATCGTGACCCGCTGCATCCAGAACAGCAGCAATCAAGGAAGTCGTTGTGGTTTTACCGTGTGTTCCACCAACCGCGATTGACCATTTCAAGCGCATCAACTCTGCAAGCATCTCTGCTCGGCGAACTACAGGGACAAGTCGCCCCCTGGCTTCGACAAGTTCAGGGTTATCATCTGGTATGGCAGAGGATGTTACTACAACCTCAGCCTCACCCAGGTTTCTGGATGAATGACCAGAAGCCACGTGCACGCCGAGATCCCGCAACCTACAGACATTTGAGTTCTCAACTTGATCACTGCCTTGTACTTTATAACCTAGATTATGCATGACTTCCGCTATTCCACTCATTCCGATGCCGCCAACACCAACGAAGTGAATAGTCCCAATGCTTAGCGGAAGATTCCTCATTGCGGATGTCTCAATTCGGCTACAGATTCGACAAGGTTCGCTAGTTTTATAGCCCCATCGGTTAACCCGATTGAACTGGCTGCCTTTGCCGTGGCCGCTAGGTGCTCATGATCAATCAGTATTTCATCAAGCTTCCTCGCTAATCCATCAGAGGTGAAATCCTTCTCTTGAATCAATTCAGCGCCACCCAAGTCACTTAATACGCGCGCGTTTGCTGTTTGATGATCATCAGTAGCCGAGGGATATGGCACTAGAAGAGCTGGCCGTCCCGCTGCAGCTAACTCTGCCACAGTTGAAGCACCTGAGCGGGAAATCACTAGATGAGCTGAGTCAAGACGTTTCGGCAAATCAGAGAAATACGGCGCAACATCGGCACGCACATCTGCTTTCATATACTCTGATCGAGCAATCGCAAGATCTTCGGGCCGACATTGTTGACTAACTTGCAAACGAACACGCAGTCCTCGATTGATCCTTGCGATAGCGACCGGAACTATCAGTGATAGAACCGAGGCCCCCTGGCTTCCTCCAAATACTAATAACGTTATTGGTCCATCGCTTGATGGAACCTGGTATGGTTTCTTTCTAATGTCGGAAACCTCACGACGAATCGGATTTCCAGTAACATAAACCTTTTGGCGAGTTAATCTTGGAACGCGATCTGTATTTGCAATTGATAGAGCTGTTGCTGTTGCCCAAGGTGCCAGAAATCTATTAACACGACCAAGAACAGCATTCTGCTCGTGCAAAAGAGTTGGGAAACCCGATAACTTAGCTGCCAACATAGTTGGGAGAGATGGGTATCCCCCAAAACCTATAACCGCTGAAGGTTGAAGACGAATAAGCGCCCTTCGCGCTTGCCGTATTCCTGTAATTATCATTTTAAGTGTCTGGAAATGACCTTTTCCACATTTTCCAGATGTAGAAGCCGAGGAAATTTGAACTGTCTCAACATCCACCAAGGACTCACCAATTCTATCTCCACGATAGTCAGTGAATAGCGCTAGCTTACGTCCGCGAGTAGTAAATTCATCAGCGAGTGCCCGTGCGGGATTCATGTGTCCGCCCGTACCACCAGCTGCAAGCACTATAGGTCCATTCATTGGTTCATAGCTCCATAGTGCTGTAATTTAGACCAACCATTTAGATTGCGGCTCCCAACCCGTTCCTTGGTTAGCGCAAGGAACATCCCCATACCAATCGCCATAGCAAGCATCGACGAACCTCCATAGCTGATGAACGGAAGCGTCATTCCTTTGGTTGGCAGCAGGTGAAGATTCACCCCAATATTGGCCACGGCTTGGCCACCAAATTGGACCAAGAGTCCTACTGCTGAAAGCAGAACGAATGAATCTTTCTCGCTAGATAGCCGCCACAGACCACGCACTACCACTAAAGCAAAAAGCATAACAATAATAAGACCAGCTAATACACCAAACTCTTCACCTGCAACTGCAAATATGAAATCTGAATGTGCGTCAGGAAGCACTGATTTTACCTGCCCCTCACCTGGGCCTCTCCCGAGAAAACCTCCGACGCGAAGCGCCTCTAAAGCTTTATCAACCTGGTACCTATCCCCGATGGCTGGGTCAATAAACTGATCAATACGCCCTGCGACATGCGGCAAATATAAATAAGAAACCAGCGCTACAAGACCTACACAAAGCAACAATCCAATATCCCAATAAAGTGATATTCCTGCCACAAATAATTGTACAAACCATACGCCAGAAACGACCATGGCCATGCCAAAATCCGGCTGCATAAGTAAAAGTCCAACCACAAGCGCCAATAATGCTGCAGTAATCAAGTGTGCCCAGCGGCTTTTCCTTACTGGAGCGCCAGCAAGAATTGCAGCGGCAGTAATAGCTAATGTAGGCTTAACCAACTCGGAAGGCTGAAGTAACAGACCTCCTAAAGAGATCCAGCGACGAGCACCCTTGACTTCGGTTCCACCAATAACAGTCCAGAACAGTAACACCAACGATATAGCCAGTCCTATCGTGGCAATCCGGCGAACCACCCCCGGTGAAAGCATTGAGGTAAATATGACGATGACTATCGCTGGTATGACCAACAGCAGTTTTCTATAAATGAAATGATTGGGATCAAGCTCAAGCCGCAAAGCCACTGGCGGACTCGCCGCCATGACAAGAACTGCTCCGATAACAATCAACAAAATCAGCGCACCAAGTGACAAGCGGTCGACAGTCCACCACCATCTCCCGACAAGGCTTACATCGGTCCGCCCAAACATGGGGTCAATTTTTTTTGATGAGATCATATCGCCGCGGGCCCAACTGCAATTGACAGTTTCTCTACACAGTTTTGGAAAGCCTCGCCTCTTTCCTCAAAATTCGACCATTGATCGTATGATGAACACGCTGGAGCTAAGAGCACAACTGCGCTAGCAACCTCAGTCTGGGCCATTTCAAAAGCTGCGACTACAGCATGCTGAAGATCCCCGGATAGCGTGTAAGGCACTCGACCAGACAATGCCTGGGAAAATTTATCTGCTGCCTCACCGATTAGGAACACGTGGCGCACGTTCTCCAAATACGGCCATACAGATTCTATATCATCCTGTTTTAAGCGACCTCCAGCTATCCAAAACACATTTTCAAAACACTCCAGTGCTCGCGAAGCTGCAGAAGCATTAGTTGCCTTACTGTCGTTAACAAATCTGACATTGCGAATCTGAGCAAACTCTTGAAGGCGATGAGGAAGTCCCCCATAGCTATTTAGAGACTGAACAATACTTGACGCACATATCCCCAGCACACGGGCAGCAGCATAAGCTGCGGCCGCATTTTGCATATTGTGAGAACCAGGTAATCCTTTAGTTATATCAAGATTGGTCTGAAAACTTTCCCCATGAAGATGCTCATGTAATACATTTCCAAGCACATAAATACCCTCACAAGGACGTTTCGCACTGATTGGCACGAGAGAACTATGATGACTTTCCATGAGTTCATCAAAGACGGATCGCGAATATTTATCATCAATACCAACCACTGCTATCTGGCTGTGGCAATTAGCCGAGAAGATCCGCTTCTTAGCAGCCACGTAACTGCTCATCGAGCCGTGTCTGTCAAGATGGTCTGGACTTAAATTCAGTAACGACGCGATGTCACAGCAAAGCGACTCGGTAAGCTCAAGCTGGAACGATGACAACTCTAAAACAAAGACGCCATCAGATCCCACGGGTTCTAGATCCAGTACCGGTGTACCAAAGTTTCCGCCCACTCTGACGGAACGTCCAACTTGTTCAAGAATATGCCCAATAAGTGCTGTGGTCGTAGACTTGCCATTGGTGCCAGTAATCCCAACTATTGATGCTACTTGTCCAGTGCGGGCGAAAAGCTCAATGTCGCCTAGTATTGGTACGTTAGCAGTACGCGCGGCAGAAACTATTGGATGAATACCGGGGTTGGAAATTGAAATCCCCGGACTGGGCACCATCGCGGCAATGCGGGACCATTCCACCTGCTGTGGATCCACAATCTCAACTCCCCGCTCTTGGGCTCTAGCACGAGTTTCCTCATTATCATCCCATGCAATAATGTGAGCTCCACCAGCTGTCAGAGAACGAACAACAGACATGCCACTTCGACCTAATCCAAGCACCATCACCATCTGACTTCGGAATTCATTCACAACAATCAACGTCTCACCGCAATTTCAAAGTTGCCAAACCAATAAGCGCTAGGACTAAAGCAATAATCCAGAATCGTATAACGATCGTAGGCTCTGCCCACCCTTTCTGTTCAAAATGATGATGCAACGGTGCCATGCGAAATACTCGACGCCCAGTAAGCCTAAAGGAGGTGACCTGAACGATTACAGAGACCGTTTCGAGCACAAAAAGACCTCCGATAATCGATAATACCAACTCATGTTTGGTGATTACGGCAACGGCACCCAGCGCGCCACCCAGCGCAAGACTACCAGTGTCACCCATAAAAACCATTGCCGGTGGTGCGTTATACCAAAGAAAACCAAGGCTTGCCCCCACAAGAGCACCACAAAATACAGCAAGTTCTCCAGACCCTGGCACGTGATGAATTTGAAGGTAATCAGCAAATACCGCGTTACCAACAAAATATGAAATCAATGCAAATGCTGAAGCCGCTATCATTACGGGCACAATTGCTAAGCCATCAAGTCCATCTGTCAGATTAACTGCATTCGATGACCCTACAACCACGATAATAGCGATGGGCAAAAACAGCCATCCGAGATTAATTAACAAATCTTTTACAAAAGGCACCGCAAAACCGGTGGTTAAAGATCCCGGCGAAAGCGACATAATCCATAACACGGCGCAAGCAGCGATACCCACCTCAGCGACAAGCTTAACCCAAGCAGGCAAGCCATGGTGATGAGACCGCGTAACCTTTAAATAATCATCAATAAAACCAATAACGCCGAAACCCAACGTAACCAATAAAGCTGCCCAGACGTATGGATTGCTCAAGTCAGCCCAGAGAAAAGTACCCAAACCAAGCCCCAACAAGATGAGAACTCCCCCCATCGTCGGCGTGCCCTGTTTGTTAAGTACGTGCTGTCTTGGTCCATCCTCCCGAATAGGCTGACCAGCTTTTTGCTGTGCTCGCAACAATCGAATAATTAATGGACCAAAGAGAAAGCATACCAATAGCGCCGTTATCACCGCCCCACCAGTTCGGAAAGTGATATACCGAAATAGATTAAGCGGTCCAAATTCCTCAGCTAACGGTGCTAGTATATTAAAGAGCATGATCCTTTGCCTTGTTTCAATTCCCGTTCAAAGCGCGGGCAGGCTCATCAAGGTTGATTAATGCCTCAACGATTGCACCCATCTGCATTACCAAAGAACCCTTGATCATAGCCACATCACCCGGACGAATGCCTTCCAACACGGCTGGCAATAATTTCTCAGCACTAGCTGCATGATGACCACGAAGGTTTACTGGCAGTGCATCGTAAAGGTCCAGCATGTGAGAGCCGGCACAAAAAACTAAATCAATGCCGACCGACGTTAACGCTGGGACAAGATCACGGTGCAACTTCCTGGAATCCAATCCTAGTTCACGCATGTCTCCCAGCACTGCGATTCTCAATCCTCCCGCACCAGGTTGTGATTCACCAAGTGTTTCAAACGCAGCACGCATTGAGGCAGGGTTAGCGTTATAACTGTCGTCAATGACTTCGAAAACACCTGCCGAAGTGTTTACTAAATGATGATTTCCTCGCCCCTTTAGTGCGCTGAGACCAGATAGAGAGTCCATAGCGGAATGTAGGTCGGCACCCACAACTTTCACCGCTGCCAGAACAGCTACACTGTTGTAAACCCAATGCCGACCCGCAATGCCAACCCGGTAAGTTACATCTTCCCCATCTACATTAGCCGATACACTGCTATAATTACTGTGTAAGGCATAGTCCTTGATTCGGGCCCAGCTTTTGGGATCTTGACCAAAATCAACTACTTGATAAACTCCCTTTTTCCGAGCTGCTGTCGCTAAATTCTCATATTGGGCATTGTCCCGATTAAGAATGGCGGTGCCTAAACCTTCAAGTCCATCGAACACCTCAGCCTTGGCGTCAGCAATAGCATCTAGATTCTTGAAGAATTCAAGATGTGCAGCCTCAACGTTAGTTATTATTGCTAGATGCGGCTGCAAAATATGGCTTAACGGTGTAATCTCTCCTGGTCGATTCATACCAACTTCAAATACCCCATAGCACGTATTTCTAGGCATACGCGCAAGGCTGAGCGACACGCCCCACTTATTGTTGTAACTCTTCGGACTTGCATGCGTCATAGCAACCTCCGAAAGAGCCGATTGGAGAGCATGTTTGGTGCCGGTTTTACCAACACTTCCCGTAACTGCAACAACTCTCGCATCTGATCGTTGACGAGCCGCCTTTGCTAACGCCTCCAAGCCAGCTAATGAATCGTCAACTACAAGCAACGAATTATCATTGGATATACCGTAAGACTGGCTATCGACTAGTGCAGCAACTGCTCCGCCACGAAATGCATCCGAAACGAAGTCATGTCCGTCATGATTAGGACCCCTAAGCGCCACAAAGAGATCACCTTTTGTCACACTGCGGCTATCAATCGAAATGCCTGTAGCTGCAAAGCGCGCCGTTGAGATGCCGCCTGTTGCTTTAGCAGCATCTTTTTCGTTCCATAAAATTTCTCGTTTCACCAGACTCTTCCGGGGCTGCCAAGTATATCTCTAATTACATCACCATCATTGAATGGAAGCACATCGGACCCAATTGTCTGATTCTCTTCATGACCTTTTCCTGCAACAACGAGCACGTCTCCCGATGTCAAAGAGTCAACAGCGAGTGCTATTGCTTCATCGCGAGGCGATACCTCTTGAGCTTTCGGACAGGCATCAAGAATGGCCTTACGAATGACCTCTGGACTCTCATCACGCGGATTATCATCAGTTACAATTACGCGGTCTGCGTACTTTTGCGCAACGGCCCCCATCTCCCCTCTCTTGCCACGATCACGGCCGCCACCACACCCAAAAATGACCCATAAACTTCTAGTCACATGTGGTCGCAAAGCAATCAAAACACTTTCTAATGCTCCTGGAGTGTGAGCGTAATCAACATATATTGGAGCTCCTGAGCTATGTTTGGCCACTAAATCCAGACGACCATCCACTCCTCTTAAATTGCTTATCGATGCAGCCGCCTCATGCGGGCCCACACCACCCCCTACAACTAAGCCAAGAGCACACATCACATTACTAACTTGAAAAGCCCCAACCAAAGGTAACCACGCTTTATGTCTCCTACCCAAAAGTTCAATCTCCACATCCTGCCCACCCGATCCAGGTTTCACTTTTACTAATTTTACTTCCTGCCCTTTCAACCCATAACTAATCGTTTGATGACCACGCCTGCGGGCAACGACATTAAGGTCAGAGAAGTGATTGCAATCCGCATTTAAGACAGCCACACCATTGCTCATAACTTCAGAGATCAGACGCTTCTTTGCGGCAAAGTAGGATTCCTGATCCCCGTGGTAGTCCAGATGATCCCTACTTAGATTGGTGAAAGCCGCAGCTTGGATTACTACACCATCAAGACGATGCTGATCGAGACCATGACTTGAAGCCTCGATCGCTAAATGGTTAATTCCTCTATCTGCCATATCTGCTAAAAGAGCGTGCAGTGTGACCGGTTCAGGTGTGGTATGGGACAACTGCGCAGAAAAGCTATCTGCGACAACCCCTAAAGTACCGAGACTCGCCGAGTTATTCCCAATTGCAGACCATAATTGGCGCGTGAAGGATACCACTGACGTCTTACCATTTGTGCCAGTAACAGCTACGACTGTTGCAGGCTGTCTACCATGAAAACGAGCCGCCATCCGCGCAAGCATTTGGCGTGGATTAGCGTCTACCACTAATCGAACTGTTGTTTCGTCAATGTGAGTGCCAGGAGGCGCCAGGATAGCGACAGCCCCCTGTTCTACAGCGTCTTGTATATAGGTGATACCATCCCTGGTTCTGCCAGAGAGCGCAGCAAATAAATAACCCGGGCGGACCTTTCGGCTATCCGACGACAGACCGACAACTTCAACTTCTGCGGTACCTTTTTCACAATCCAGAAGATCAGAAAGCCTCAAGGTTTTCCTCCTCACTAGATATTTCAAGAATCATGTGAGATTCAGCATCTTTCTCTCTAATCGGCATAACATCGAGCATAGGACCAATCTTTGAAATTACCCGACTGACGGTGGGCGCAGCAGTCCAACCGCCACCAGCGAACCCATGAGTAGCCTTAGTCCCTTTTGGCTCATCGAGTACTGCTAAAACTAAGAAACGGGGCGCAACTGAGGGAAATACGCCAACAAACGAAGAGATAAGGGCATCGCGACGATAACCTCGCTTACCAGGCTTCTCTGCAGTTCCGGTTTTTCCTCCAACAGAGTAGCCCACAGCCTCGGCTTGACTTCCGGTACCATCTGTCACCACTAACCTTAACAATGCCCGCATCATTTTTGATGTATGGGCACTCACCACCCGATCGCCAGGTTTGGCAGATACGCTCTTAACCCGATCGCCAGGTTTGGCAGATACGCTCTTACCTCGAATCAAGGTTTCATCAATTCTGTAGCCACCATTAACCAAGGATGCGATCGCAGCAGCAATCTTAATCGGGCTAACAGCGATGCCATGACCAAATCCAACGGTCATCGTACTATCCTCTCTCCACGGTTGAGGCCACATGGGCTTAGCTACTTCCGGAAGCTCAACGGTAGACGGGGACAAAAGCCCCAACTTATCGAGAAATGCCTTCTGCCGATCCCCGCCAAGATCCAATGCCATCTTAGCGGCCCCTATATTTGACGAGTAAATGAAGATCTCCGGTACACTCAACCAACGATTCTTAGCGTGGTCATCACGAATCCAATAGCGCGCAACCCGAAGAGGGTTCGTAGCATCGTAACGACTCTTTAGGTTGATAATTCCTGTATCTAGGGCCGCTGCAACGGTGAAAGCCTTGAACGTTGACCCCATTTCATAAATTCCAAGACTTGCCCTATTAAAGCGAGATTCGGCATTAGCCTCTGAAAACCGATTTGGATCAAAATCAGGCAAGGAGACCATGGCAAGAATCTCGCCGGACTCAACATCCATGACGACTCCAGCCGCACCAACAGCCTGGAAGGTCTTTACTGCCTCAGATAGCTCATTATGCAAAACGTTTTGAACTCTGATATCAAGCGACAATGATATGGCTTGGCCCAAACGATCTGGCGCAGTTAATTCCGCATTGTAGCGGCTTTCAATTCCAGAAAGCCCAACGTTATCTATACCGCAGAACCCAACAATATGAGAGGTTAAGTCTGCTTGCGGATAGATCCGACGATATTCGTCCAAGAAACCAAGACCAGGAATTCCTAAGCTATTAACTTGATGTTGCTGAAGTGGTGTTAACCCTCTTTTCAGCCAAGCAAAAGAACGCTTAGATATGAGCTTCTGTATAAGCACATTATAACTGAGATCAGGCAATACGGTCGTTAACTTTTTTGCTGCCTCCTCCGGATCCAACAAGACTCTAGGGTTAGCGTAAAGCGAAGGCGTACGAAGAGTTGTCGCTAATAAAACTCCATTGCGATCTAATATGTCTGCACGCCCCGTCGCCCCGGGCCGATCACTTCCAGCACGAGTGATACTTGGCTCTCCTCCATCTCGCAAAAGACTGACATCGATTAACCGCGCTGAAAGAACTGCAAAACATAGTATGAACAATCCCAAAACCGTGAATAGGCGCGATCGGCTAGACCCTTTATATGACGACTTAGAATCATCTGGAGAATCAGGAAGCGCCGATGTCCCAATCAGAATTCTACGCATTACCGATGAACTCCAACATTACGTTCAGCTCTTTGCGACTCACGTGCTGGTTCAGACAACTCGTAAATGCGTCCAAACTGGCCGGAAACAAGTGGAACAAGATTAAGATATCGATCGGAAAGCGTTAACAGTCTTTCCGGTCGATTGAGATAACTCCACTCGGCGTTTAATACCCTTATCGCTTCTCGCTGTTCAATCAGAGTTCGGTCTAATGAGATTAATTCCGCCTCAAGCTGCTGAACTTCATGTTTTAACCGAAACAAGCCAGCCGCAGCTGCAATCACTAATGCCATACCAATCATATTGAAAGGCCTCATTAGGCAACCCCTGCGGTGGACCAAGGTGGAGATGTTGTGCGCTCAACCGCCCTAAGACGCGCCGAGCGGGCACGTGGATTCCTCTCAACCTCTGCACGACTCGGCCGACGCGGCTTACGGAATAGCAACCTAAAGCTGGGAGGACGGGCCTCGTCAGGTAAGGGAGGACGATGACGAGAGGTTTCTCGTTTCTTATCGCATCGCCTCATCATAAATTGCTTAACTTCGCGATCCTCTAGAGAGTGAAACGATATAACCACGAGTCGCCCGCCAGGCTTAAGCAGCCGCTCAGCAGCTTTCAGTCCTTGGGTTAACTGGCCTTTTGGACCAAGCTCACCGTTGACAGCAATACGCAAAGCTTGAAATACCCGTGTCGCCGGATGGCGAACACGATGACCTCTGCCAACAACTGAACACACCAAATCAGCAAGTTGAAGTGTATGTGTGATTGGGTTATTCCGACGCTCCTTTACGATAGCGCTAGCAATGTGCCTTGCCCTTGGTTCTTCACCGAACCGAGAAAATAAATCAGCCAGTTCGTCTTCACTATCTCTATTCAATAGATCTGCTGCAGTTGGCAAAGCTCCCTTTCCAGGTGAAATATTCATTCTCATGTCCAGTGGCCCGTTCTGCTGGAAGGAGAAACCTCGATCTGGAAGGGATAACTGCCATGATGAAACACCAAGATCAAAGGTAATGCCATCAACCGGAAAGATTCCATGTGACTCCAACAGATTCTCAATATCTCCAAAATGACCATGGAAAATAGCGAGCCTTCCCTCACACGTTCGAGAAAACTTTTTTCCTCTCTCTACAGCATCCCAATCACAGTCAACTGCCCAGATGCGGCATGGTGCCGCTGCAAGAATCGCCTTAGAATGCCCCCCACCGCCAAAAGTTGCATCAATAAGCACTGCCCCGGCTCTTGGTGCCAGAGCTTCTATGACCTCTTCAACCATTACAGGCGTATGACCGACCCAGTCTTGATCTTTCATCTACGTGCCCCTCTCAGTTTTGCTTGCTGACGGAGCACTTTCTTTTTGCATTCTAAAAACATTGCGGTCGCTGCGAGCTCGATCTCTTGCCTCACGCTCAAAAATTTCAAACTTTTCGGGATTCCAGATTTGAAATGTTGACCCGAGACCTACGAAAGCAACGCGATCCGACAAATTGGCATGATCAGCTAGTACTTGGGGCAACATAATGCGACCTTCGCTGTCAAAAGGTAGTTGATAGCTGTTAGAAAGGATTGAAACGGCAAAGGCATCACGCTCTTCAGAAAATGGATCGAATTGGTCAATACCGGCACTGATTCTCTCCATCCGATCAAACCCACAACCCTCGATAGCTGGGTTAACGAAAGATGGATATACAATAATGCCGTAAAATCGCTGGCCAGAAAGCACAGCACGAAAGGAGGCCGGGACCGAAACACGACCCTTCTTATCCAGTTTGTTCACGATGGTGGAAAGGAACAGCTCCACGTCCGCACCCAGTTTTAACCGCTGTCCCTGCGCACCATATCGATATCTGGCCACTATGGGACTGCATGGGATACCATGGTATGCCATGGGCGTCAATGGGATATCTAGATTTGGTTAGTCTGTCGACGCTCTTCTATTGTGGTAAAATGGACGGCACAACGCCTACCAGAGCAGGTAAACTAGGATTGTGAAAACCTGTGCGACAAATCACGCAATAGAAAACGATCTAGTGAGCCTCGGTCAACCCGAGCGCCAGATGGCCTATAAGCCGGGTTCTGTCACCGCAGGCTTGCCCGCAGTGGATAGCCATTCATCTAGGACGTCCGTTACCAAACGCCTCATGCAGCCTACCCGGACAGCAACACGGAAGCGTGCTTGTAATGCCAGGGCACCACGCGCTATCCCTATTTGGCCTTGCTCCCAGTGGGGTTTGCCATGCCATTAACGTTACCGCTAACGCGGTGCGCTCTTACCGCACCCTTTCACCCTTACCTGTGTGCGTAAACGCACAGGCGGTTTGCTTTCTGTGGCACTTTCCCTAGGGTCACCCCCGCCGGGTGTTACCCGGCACCGTGCTTCCGTGGAGCCCGGACTTTCCTCTGCCAACTCACCAGCTAGCAGCGACCATCCAGCCATCTAGCTGCTCTGACATAAGTGAGATGCACCATACAGTCAAGATATAGAGTGCAATATAGCGTTAATCCGTTCCATAGTGCGCATATCTACTTCGCCGTCCGCACGAGTTTGTACGTAGTGGCGCTGAAAGGCGACGACGGCTGCTCTAGTCTCCTTATCGAACTGCCCCTGCCGTCCAACTTCGTAACCAATCTTCAGCA
The DNA here is from genome assembly GCA_913041535.1 of uncultured Alphaproteobacteria bacterium. Taxonomy (GTDB): domain Bacteria; phylum Pseudomonadota; class Alphaproteobacteria; order VGEJ01; family VGEJ01; genus CAJWJK01. The sequence continues at coordinate 65,294 of CAJWJK010000005.1, read as the reverse complement.
GTTTATTCTGTAATTCAACAACATCTCCACTCCACAGCCCCTCTTTGTGAGATGTAGGCCATAATCCAACTCCAACTCTTGCGAGTCGATGCCAATCAAATAGCTCCCCCGGATCAGATCGCCTGGTCGGCGCCACATCAGCGTGCGCGAGAACACGAGATCCTGGTATGTCGAACCTCTGAACCAAACCTAAAGCAAGATCAGCAACACAAGCCATTTGTTCCTCCGGAAAGGGGCGATAACCGTATTCGTGTCCAGGGTTAACAAGTTCAATTCCGATAGAACGCGAATTGATATTATTTTCTCCTTGCCAGCTCGCTTTTCCGGCATGCCACGCCCGATGAGCTTCGGAGACTAACTGATAGCACTGTCCCACCTCATCGATAAAATAGTGAGCGCTAACCTTAGAGCTCCGATCACATAATCGCTCTAGTGCCGCCTGAGCCGTTTTCATCCCCGTATAGTGCAATATGAGCATGTCAACCTTGCCATTAACCGGGCGCCCATCATAGTTAGGGGATCGATAATTAGATAAGTACACCTTGAGATTCCAAAATCCTCAGTTTTTTGACTTGGCTTACTTGTTATTGTTCTCGCGCGTGCGCGCAGCGTTGAACATTATGAAAGCAACACCCGACAGAGTCAGCGCGCCTCCAATGATCAATTCACGGGACAGCGAGTCTCCCATAAAGACAATACCCGACAATACCCCAAGGATAGGCGTTAGTAATCCGATTGGCGAAATAGTGCTAACAGGATAACGTTGAAGCAAGTAGTACCAACCACCGAGTCCAATAATGGAAGTTCCGACCACTGCATAAAACATTGCCCAGAGGCCGACTAGGTTTGGATTCATCAATGAGTGCCATTGTCCATCCTCAAAGATGAGGGAAAGCATGAGAAGCTGCGGAGCGCTCAATACAGCCATCCATGCTTGAATTGTCCAAGTTGACAGACCCTTTGTTTTGTTGATTAGGACACTGCCAACTGCAAACATGAGCGCCGATATAGCAACCAGTAGCAACGAATCCAGATGATCAAATAATCCTGGATCAAGCCCAATAATGACCACACCAAAAAACGCAACCATAATTGCTACAACTTTCAGCAGACTCACCCTCTCGCCAAGAAAAAACACCCCCATGATTGCAGCGAATGGGACACTCAACTGCACAACTATAGCAATCGAGGCTACATCGCGGCTCAGGCTAAAGCCGGTATACATCAGAGCATAATGCAAAGCGCCCATCGTTACTGATATCGCTACGAGATTTTTTATCTGCCCGCGAGGAGCACGCAAGAACCATGCCAACATAACTGCGATGATTGCCCAGCGAATAGCTGTAAAAAAAATAGGAGGATAGCTCTCAACGCCGAGCTTTGCGGCAACAAAGGCATAGCCAAACGCCATGTTGACGATCAAAGCAAGACCAAGATGGGTAATCGCCATTCTGATCGATTCCCTAATATTACTAGAAAAACCTAGAAAGCACCTAAGCCTTGGTACAGATGACTATAATTGTGCAGCACATCTCAACTGGCCTGCACACTATAGTAACTCCCTTTGCTTGCATACTCTATCATATGCATCGTTTATCGTTGCTACCTTCTCATTTGCAACCTTTACAAACTCAGACGGCATGCCCTGCGCTATAAGCCGATCAGGATGGTGCTCCTTAATCAAAAAGAGGTATCGACGCTTTAATTCTTCATCACCAATATCGTAGCTGACGCCAAGGATCTTATACGGGTCGCTATGAGCCGTACCGATATTTGACGCATATATACGGTCAAACTCTGATCCATTAAAGCCGAATATGTGGCTTACTCCCTTCAAGAAGGCAACTTCTTTTGGATGAATCACACCATCTGCTTTTGCTATATGGAATAAACCATCCAGAAGATCCTCCAATACTGCTGGATGTCCACTGAAAAGACTGGCAATTTGTTTTGCATAAGGCTCATAACCCTCGGACTCCTGCCGGGCTCGATCAAAAACCCGAGCAACGTTTCCGATTTCTTCCGATGGAATTTGAAAGACTTTCTTAAAAGCGCTAATTTCGTCAGCCGTAACTTTGCCATCGGCCTTTGCCATCTTAGCCCCAAGAACAATCACACCGATAGTAAAGGCGATCTGTTTTTTATTTTGTTGCGAGTCTACTCGATTAGCAGCATCCCGTTGCCTCATCCTGTCAAAAGCGTGACCAGCAAAACCTCCTATCAACGCACCAATAGGCCCGCCAAAGGCAAAGCCAGCTGTGCCACCAATGATCTTGCCCCAAATACTCATCTTACCCTTACCCTCTGCCAGAACCCTACTTTTTGCGATTTGCCTCGCCAAGAACTGGAAGGTTTCATATCATTAATCAAAGAATGCTCTCACAAACCTCGACCGATCCGAGCAATGCCGAACCGATAGAAGAGAAATATCTAACCGCTTTATTGCAAAAAACGAACGACATGTGTCCGATTAAAGCCCGACAGTATGGATTTCTCACTTTCTCAATATATCGAAGCCTTACTCCATTTACGTTCAGGAAACTGATCGGTAAAGTTGCCTTAGCGCAACCTTCGGCTAGAGCGAAGCCGTTATTCTGGGAGGAGCCCCATGAGCATGACCCCTGTTGATCCACACAAGGTAGAATTCACCGGCGAGAACTCCTTTCTTCGCCTTAAAACAGCAAAAGATGGTCCAGACACCACAACTTGTTCGCATTGGCGCTCGTTTTTTTCGCCTGCCGGAGCAGGTACGACGTTGTTTGTACAATCAGACGTTACAGACGGCAAGGTGGAAATATACTCTGACAATCCAGAGTTTACTCGATGGGCACAAAGTCTTGAGGCTGGTATGCGTTCACAATTCAGCAATACGGACGATCACATCATGCCGGCAAATTTTTCGCGCTCCGGCGATTATCGCACCAGTTATTCAGAGATTGTAGAACACGATGGAGGCCGCATAGAATTGACATGGAGTGATATTGGAGACCCTTTCTTTATTCGTTTTGAACCTGGAAACGAAATAACTGGAGATTGGGGTGTCTATAGCAACCTTATACCGGCTTGGGATTGCACCCTAGATGTTTCTGGTAGAAAAGCCACAGGAAGCGTGTATGGAGAAGACCTTGCGGGCCACGCAAGCAGTATTTCCTGTCTGGCGTGGGGTGAAAGTTGGTTGCAGGGGACTCGTTAATCAAATTCGGGGCCCTTGAATAATCGCTAGCGGGCTAAGATCAAGATCGAAGCCCGCTGCCACCTTCAAGGGAGTCCCTCGTACTTAGTAGATAAAGCCCAGAAAGCATAAGAGCAAGCGCTGCCCAGATCCACGGACTCAGGGCTTCCCCAAAAATGACCAGCCCCCAAACTACTCCCGAGATCGTAGCAATGTAGTTGGAGATAGAGAAGAAAACAGGTCCAGCGAGCCGCACAATCTCAAAAAAGCAAAGCCAGAAAATGGCGTAGAATACGCTAACAGCTACTAATGCCCACTCGCCGTTTCCAAATTCCGAATCAACAAACCACCAACTATCTGCAACGATCATGACAGGAACAAGAAATATTGCAGCTATCAACTGAACCCCTGCAGATACTGCGACCGAACGAGCTGATGAAGGACGAAACTTAGCCGCGCAGATTGCACAGAGTGCAAAGCAGAGCGGCGCTAAAAGGGAGATCGCCACCCATAACGCCATGTCAGGATCAGGCAAGCTTGTTTCAGGGACAATTATTAGAAGCACGCCAAGTAAGCCAAGCATAATGCCACCGACACCAAACCATTTAAACCTTTCCATAGAAAGCGCCAAAGCTAATAAGTATGTCATCATCGGAGATAATGTCATGCCCAAGGCTACGACTGAGGCAGGGATATTCGGAGCAACGAATGCCAAAATTGTTACCGGCAATGCCATACCCAGAACGCCGATGATAAGGTACGTTCGTAGATGTTCGAATCTCAAACTCGGATAAGCTCTCCTATAGACGCATAACCCAACTAGAAGGACACCTGAAAGCAAGCACGACCAAAAAACGTAAGGAATGAAGGGAATTCCCTCTGTCGTGGCAATACGATTTAATGAGAATGTAAGCCCGGTACCAATTCCCGTAATGGCTAGCATTGTGAGCGGCCAAATCAATGACGTTATCGCTGACACATTAACCAACATAAGCATATCTGAACCAAAACTTCTTGCGATCTCAACTTATATATGAATTGCCCGACCTCCAACAGCGAGGGCTGCCTCCTTAATTGCCTCAGCATACGTAGGGTGAGCATGACACGTTCGAGCCAATTCCTCTGCACTTGTTCCCATCTCTATGGCTAGGACCGCCTCACCAATCATTGTCCCAGCATCAGGACCAATCATATGAACCCCCTTGATAAGTTTAGTCTTTTCCTCTGCCAGAATTTTCACGAAACCATCGGTCGCGCCAATTACCCTGCTTCGGGCATTAGCCATAAACGGGAATTTTCCCACTCTAAATTGAATACCTTCCTTCTTTAATTCCTCCTCTGTCTGGCCCACCACTGCAACTTCCGGCGCGGTGTAGATGACTCCAGGGACCTTCCTATAATCTAATTGACTCAGATGCCCTGCCATGGCCTCAACGCATGCCATTCCATCCTCTTCAGCTTTGTGAGCCAGCATAGGACCGGCGACCAGATCACCTATCGCAAAGATCCCGGGCACTTCAGTCTCAAAACTTTCACTGACATCAATGAAACCGCCATCTTGAGTTTTAAGGCCTACTTCCTCCAACCCCAAGCCCAATGTGTATGGCTTCCGCCCAACAGCAACCAAAACCACATCTGCCGATAGATGTTCGCTAGAACCATCTCCAACTTTATCAAGAGAGACCTCCACCATAGAATCCTTCACGATTGCTGAGCTAACCTTCCTTCCTAGCTTGAACGATAACCCTTGCTTCCGAAGAATCCTCTGAAGATTCGTTGCAATTTCGCCATCCATCCCTGGAACAATGCGGTCGCAGAACTCAACAACAACCACCTTGGCACCGAGCCGCGACCATACAGATCCAAGCTCCAAACCAATATAACCCCCACCTATCACGACGAGAGTTTTCGGAACGGCACGCAAATCAAGCGCACCTTCAGATGTTACGATGTTCCTATTATCAATCTCTACGCCAGAAATCACCGATGGCTCTGATCCGGTTGCTAACACAATCCTCTTGGTCTTGAGGAGAAGCTCCTCCCCGTCAGCCAAAGTAACGCCAACGACACCCCTCGCAACAATTCGTCCACGGCCAACCAAATGTTCAATATGGTTTTTTTTCAGTAAGTACTCCACACCTTTGGTTAAACTATCCACTATCTCATTTTTACGATCCATCATGGTATCAAGATTAAATCCAACATTGCCTACATTTATGCCATGTTTTGCAAGGCCATCGGATGCTTCTGCGTAATGTTCCGACGATTGCAGCAAAGCTTTTGAAGGAATACACCCAACATTTAGACACGTTCCGCCTAAGCTGCCACGAAGATCTACACATGCCGTGGTCATACCAAGCTGTGCGGCACGAATAGCTGCAACGTACCCACCGGGCCCCCCGCCAATCACCACTAAATCATAAGAAAAATCCGACACGTCAATCCCCTATATTTATTATGCTTCGCTGGACTAAATTAAAAGAGGCGCCCATTAAACTATACATTTTGCAGCACCAACTCTTGTGACATCCACACTTATTGTCGGCACTAAACCATCTATTAGCTCAAAATCTTTGCTAGGAAATCTTCCCTGACAAAGCATCCAAAATGGTAGAGCCGATCATTGCCGGAGAATCACAAACCGTCACACCTGCTTCTCGCATCGCATCAATCTTTGCCTCTGCGCCTCCACTGCCTCCAGAAATGATTGCTCCTGCATGACCCATCCGTCGTCCAGGAGGCGCTGTACGGCCTGCAACAAAACCTACAACTGGTTTTTTCCGCTTCTCGCCACTCAGGAAAGTTGCAGCATCTTCTTCCGCATTGCCTCCAATCTCTCCAATCATAACGATGGCCTCAGTATCATCATCCGCCAGAAATAACTCTATGCAATCTACGAAATCAGTTCCGCTTATTGGATCGCCACCGATACCAATGCACGTGGTTTGACCAAGATTCACTGCCGTGGTCTGAGCAACAGCTTCATACGTGAGAGTTCCAGATCGAGATACGATACCGACACGACCACGTTTATGTATATGACCTGGCATAATTCCGATTTTGCACTCGTCCGGTGTGATTAAGCCAGGGCAGTTTGGGCCGATTAAACGTGTGGGAGACCCCGCAAGAACTCGCTTAACTCTCATCATGTCGAGCACCGGAATACCTTCCGTTATGCAGACAACTAACTTTATTCCGGCATCGGCAGCTTCTAGAATCGCATCAGCAGCAAAAACGGGAGGCACAAAGATCATTGATGCATTAGCATTCGTCTCGTTAACCGCTTGATCCATCGTATCAAAAACAGGCAATCCCAGGTGAATGCTACCACCCTTTCCAGGAGTAACGCCGCCCATCACGCAAGTCCCATAAGCTAGCGCTTGCTCCGAATGGAATGTACCCTGTGAACCAGTAAATCCCTGGCACAGCACTCTAGTATTTTTATCAACCAGCACTGACATCACGTGTCCAACCTTGCTTTTTCTCGTGCCTCTGCAACCACCCTCTCCGCAGCATCGCCCAAAGTCTCCGCAGCGATGATAGCTAAACCCGATTCAGAAAGCATTTTCTGACCACTGGCAACATTGGTCCCTTCAAGGCGTACAACGAGAGGAACCTGGAACTTAATTTCGCGAGCGGCAGCGATGATCCCTTCAGCAATCACATCACAACGCATGATTCCACCAAAGATATTAACCAAAATTGCATCCACGTTTTGGTCAGCAAGAATAATTTTAAATGCCGCGGTAACCCTCTCCGCGGTGGCTCCGCCACCAACATCAAGAAAGTTTGCTGGTTCACCACCATACAGTTTGATAATATCCATTGTCGCCATAGCCAACCCAGCACCATTTACAAGACAGCCAATATTACCATTCAGACGAATGTAATTTAGTTGCTGTTTGGCCGCAGCTCGCTCTGCTTCATCCTCTTCACTTTCGTCGCGTAATTCCTCAATCTCTTGATGACGAAAAAGCGCGTTATCGTCAAAGTTCATTTTTGCATCAAGTGCAACGATACGGTTATCAACGGTCACCACTAAAGGATTAATTTCCAGCAAACTTGCATCACACTCAATAAATGCATGGTATGCGTGCGTTGCTAGCTCTCCGAATTCTCGGAGAAGAGAGGGCTCTAGCCCCAATCCGAACGCTAATTTCCGAACATGAAAGGGTTGCAGGCCAATCGTAGGGTCAATAGCTATCGTTAAAATTCTTTCGGGAGACGACTTTGCTACTGCTTCAATCTCAACACCACCTTCAGTTGATGCCATTATAGTGGGCCACCCTGTTTCACGATCGATAAGAAGACCAAAATACAATTCACGGGATATCTCACAGCCTTCCTCGATATACACACGAGCAACCGTCTTCCCTTCAGGCCCAGTCTGATCGGTCACTAAACTCATCCCTAACATTTTCCGAGCCAGTGATTCAGCCTCTGAGACAGAGTGAACGACTTTCACGCCACCACCTTTGCCACGACCACCAGAATGAATCTGTGCTTTAACGACCCAAACTGGACCAGAAACGCTCGATACAGCCTCATCAACCTGCTCAATCGAACAAGCGACTTTACCTTTAGGGACTGGCACGCCGAAACTAGCCAACACCTGTTTTGCCTGGTATTCGTGAATATTCATGATAGTTGCCGTTGATACCTATTTTTGCGCCGTAGGACGGAAAAAAATTTAACTCTTTATTATAGGCTGCCCCACACTGCAACTGTGAAACCTATTATTACCTACTCCAACACTCTTAGCTCCTCAATCCGACGCACTATCTCCGTAAATGCACGACTGTCAGGATCAAGATAATCAAGCAACTTTGACCAGGTAGCAATGGCTTCTTCACGTTGACCACTACGCGCTGCGGAAAGACCCGTAAAAAATAAAGAATCTGCATGTTTGGGATTGATTTCAAGAATACGTTCAAAAATTTCAAGCGCTTCAGAGGGAATAGGCCCGTTTAGCTTCCCCGATTGAATCAACATGGCTGCAAAGCGCGATTGTATAATGATATCGCTTGGCCTGAGTTTGGCCGCACGGCGCATTGCACTCTGAGCGGCCTCTAAGTCGCCCAAAACTTCATAAGATCGTGAAAGACGTAACCAACCTTGGACATCAGTTGCATCGGAAGCAAGTCGATCCGCAAGATCGTCAACCATTTTGCGAACCACAGGACTGACGTTGGCAGTTTCTCTTGATTGAGAGGCCAACCGATTTACACCGTCAGATCTTAAAGTCGCATTATCGGACACCGTGTCAGGCCCAGTTTCATTCAGGTCATCCAATTTCTTACGGGCCCAAGCCGCTTCGGCAGTTTTACCAAGAACCTCATACGATCGAATCAGACGTTGCCAACCCGCCTTATCGGAAGAATCGTTCTCAAGCCGCGCTGCCAACTGCTCGACCATACCCTCGATCATCTCCCTCCGTTGTTCAGCTGTCATTTCAGCGGCTGCAGCTAATTCCTCTTCTCCCAACGGAACTGTTGTGACCATATCCACACGAGCCAGATCTTGCGTTTTAGACGGAAGATAACTAGATAGATTAATGTTAAGCGAGACAGCAACATCCTGAAGACGACCCATAACTTCGTTTAGCCAAGGCGTATCACTAGGTGTATTACGTGCCAGACGAAGCCACAGATCAAAAGCCCCACGCTCATCACCAGACTGAAGTTTTGCAACACCTAAGTAATATAAGCTTGCCGGCTCTATCGGGTTTATTGCGACAGCTGCGCTCATGATCTCGAGTGCAGCCGGAGTTACGTAACCGCCTGCGCTTAACACCATCGCCTCGCCTAGCGCACCCAATAATGTTGAATTGTCTGGTAGAATTGATACTCCCCGTTGGAAAGCCTCCACGGCTTCCGAGTAACGCCCAAGCGCCATGTACGAGCGGCCAAGAAGCGCCCATCCCTCCAAATCACCAGGCTCTCTCTGTAACCGTATTGCTAACTGATCAATGGAAGTTTCTAGATCTGAGTCAGATAATGGAGATGCGCTTAATGCCTCTGCATGAGAAGAAGGGTCCTCCAATAAAAGTTTAGGGGTATTCCACCACAAATAGAGACCCAGAGCCGAAAAAGGAATAAAGATTGCGAGCACAACTGCTAGTTTAAGAGTCGAAAATGGGTTGGATGCGTGAGACACCTTATTCTGTTTTGCATCACTTCTTAGAATACGCCTTTGTACTTCAAGACGCGCCGCAGAAACTTCATCTTCTGAAAGAACACCCCTGTCAATATCCGCGCTCAGCTCTCTAAGCTGATCACGGTAAACAGCCAAATCATAACCATCTCGGGACTGCAATCGCCAGTATCCAAACGCAATTGGCAAAAAAACTATGATTACCGCAATAACGGTCATCGTTACTATTAAAGCCCAAAGCGCCACTACAGTTTTTCGTCTTCTAGAAGACGATCAAGACTTTCGCGCTCTTGATCGTCAAGTGGCGTGGGGGAAGTCTTCACTGAACGGCGTCTATTGATAATTACCAACCCAATGGCACCAAAACCCAATACTAGAAATGGACCAAACCATAAGGCGTATGTGGATGCCTTAAACGGTGGACGTAGAAGCACCCAATCCCCATAACGGATAACAATGTAGTCAATCACCTGGTCGTCACTATCCCCAGCAAGTATCCTCTCTCGAACAACCCTTCTTAAGTCACGCGCCAGGCCGGCATCAGAATCCTCGATTGATTGGTTCTGGCATACGAGACACCTCAGAGTTTTATGTAATGCGCGTGCACGTGCTTCTAATGCTGGGTTTAGCAAAGGCTCGTCTACAGCCAATGACAGGGCCGAAGGCACAAAGACAAACAGGCCTATACATAAGCAGATGGTGCGAAAAAAACTCATTTCATTGCTCGCTGGATGGCAGGAAGAATCTTGCTTCGAATATCATCAGGCATAAGAGGGCCAATGTGTTTTTCTATGACGTGGCCACCACCATCCACAACATATGTCTCAGGCAACCCATAGACGCCCCAATCGATACTCACCCTCCCATTTAAGTCGGCCCCAGTACGGACGTAAGGATCACCATGAATATTAAGCCACTCTTCAGCGTGATCGGGATGGTCTTTGTAGTTAATTCCGTATACGACTATCCCAAGGTTTCGCAGCTCCGTAATATATGGATGCTCAACACGGCAGGGACCACACCAAGACGCAAAGATATTGACAACGCTCACAGTTCCCTGCCGCAAATTTGCACTGGACAATCCTAGCTCACGACCCTGGACAGCTTGTAATGAAAAATCTGGAATCTCTTTGCCTTTTAATGCAGAAGGAAGCACTCGCGGATCCATCGTCAATCCGATCCCCAGTGCTGCGGCAACAACCACAAATACCCCCAGAGGTAACAAGTAACGCATCGACACTTTATTCACGCTGCTGTAACTTTGGCGCGTCGACGATTAAACTTTCGACGACCCGGCGCTCCGACCCGCAATCTCTTATCTGACAATGAGATCAGCCCACCGCCCGCCATAACGGCTGCACCAAACCAAATCCAGTGTACGAAGGGTTTATGGTATATTCTTGTTGCCCATCCACCCTGACCATCCGGATCACCAACCACAGCATATAAATCCGCAGTAATGGTGGGGCGAATTGCTGCTTCTGTGGTTTGCATGGGTGGATCTGTGAACGTGCGCACTTCAGGTTGAAGCGTAGCGATGTAGGCACCTTCACGACTGACCTCAAACGTTGCGCGAACTGAATTATAGTTGGGCCCGCCAACGTCCTTCACCCCAACGAAAAGAAGAGCATATCCTGCAATATCTGCTGTTTGACCTGGCCGCATTACTTGCAATCTCTCTGTCTCCCAGCTGGTCGAAGCGACAATTCCAAAAATCGTGAGGGCAAGCCCCATATGGGCAGCAGTCATACCGTAGGTAGCGCGTGGCTGTGCAATTACGCGGCGCCAAACGGCTCCCAATCCGACGCGGCCGATCTTGAGTCTTTCGCCGAGGTCGACCAGGGCCCCCACAAATAACCATGCAGCTAGCGATAGTCCGCACAAAGACAGAAAGGACCCGTTTTCGATTGTGTACCAACCAATAATCACTACCAATAACGCCACGGCTAGCGCCAACCGCAATCGGCTTAGAGCACCGTATAAATCGGCACGCTTCCAGGAAAGCATCGGACCAATGGCAACAGCAACGACCAATGGCAACATTATAGGAATGAACGTGTTTGTAAAATAAGGCGGCCCCACTGATACCTTGGATTCGCCGCCTGTTATAACATCAAGAAAAAGCGGGTAAAGTGTACCAATAAGTACGGTTGCGCATGCTGTGATCAACAACAGATTATTCAAAATCAAACCGCCCTCACGGCTTAAAGGTGAAAAATATCCACCACTTTTTAAAGCCGGGGCCCGCCAAGCATATAGTACGAGAGACCCTCCAATCACGATGACCAATAGTGCAAGAATGAACACGCCTCTTTGTGGATCTGTAGCAAATGCGTGAACCGACGTAAGAACCCCTGAGCGTACAAGAAATGCACCTAATAGGCTCAGGGAGAACGTCAAAATTGCAAGCAGCACGGTCCAGCTTTTCAGCGCATCCCGTTTCTCCACCACAATTGCAGAGTGTAAAAGTGCGGTCCCAGCAAGCCATGGCATAAAGGATGCATTCTCCACTGGATCCCAGAACCACCAACCGCCCCAGCCGAGTTCATAGTATGCCCACCAACTCCCAAGAGCGATTCCCACAGTCAGTGAGCACCACGCAGCCAATGTCCATGGCCTTACCCATCGGGCCCAGGCTGGTTCCACTCGCCCTTCAATTAGAGCTGCAATAGCAAAAGAAAAAGCCATCGAGAACCCTACGTAACCTAGGTAGAGAAAGGGAGGGTGAAAGGCCAGGCCAGGATCCTGTAATAATGGATTAAGCCCTAGTCCTTGCAATGGAGGAGGGTTAAGGAGAGTAAACGGATTGGACGTAGTAATCGTAAAAAGCAAAAAACCGAAAGAGATCAGACCTTGAACTGCCAACACGCGAGCTCGCAATGTGGGTGGCAAATTGCTGCCAAATAGCGCAACAGAAAGCCCAAACAACGCGAGAATGAATATCCATAAAATTAGTGAGCCTTCATGATTACCCCAAACTCCGCTGATCTTATAGAGCATGGGCTTATCTGTATGTGAATTCAGGGCAACATTCTCAATGGAAAAATCTGAAACGATATATCCGAGCATTAGCATAGAGAATGCGAGTGTAATAAATATAAACTGTCCAAGTGCTGCCGGACGAGCTACTGCAATCCAGGCCCCGACTCCGTAATGAGTTCCAACCATTGGCAACGTCCCTTGAACCAAGGAAAATACGAGGGCAAGGATCAGAGCGTATAGGCCTATCTCTCCAATCAAGGAACCGTTCCCTTCCATTGGCCTGACTTCTTGAGAGCGTCGGCAACTTCGGGGGGCATGTAAGTCTCGTCGTGCTTTGCTAAAACCTCATTGGCCACAAACACACCATCGGTGCCGAGGTGACCTTCTACGACCACTCCTTGCCCCTCTCTGAACAAGTCTGGCAGCAACCCAGTATAAGTAACGCTGATAACCTCACGCATATCAGTTACTTGGAAGGTTGTTGTAAGACCGTCAGAAGCTCTACTCACACTTCCGTCCTCTACCAAGCCTCCTAATCGAATAGGGACGTCAGAACGCAACTCTTGCGCGATTACGTCGGTTGGGGAATAAAAGAAAACCAGACTTTCTTCAAATGCGCTAAGCACGAGCACTGCCGCAATTGTAAGCGCAGAAAAACCAGCAAGAAGAAAAATCAAACGACGGTTTTTACGCGTCATCATGTGCCTCTGCGCGATCGATGTCCGAGACCTTCTCAACAGATGTCCGCCTTGAACCGAATTTCGCGAGCATGCGTTTCTCACGCAGTAGTCTGATATAACTAGCAACGATCAGCCAAATCATAATACCCGCACAAGCACCATAAGCAGGCCATACGTAGGCTGAAAACCCTCCCATATCGATATAGATAAGTATTGAATCTAAGTCCAAACCTTCCTCCCAGCGATTCTAGTAATACCCCCTAATTCTATACTGGTTAAAATCTGTGACACATTACAGAAGCAGGTATGCAGTGGAATATTTTCGATATTATTCATCTCGATCCGCAGGAGGCGATGATTCGTGGCTGTGTGTGGAGCTCAAGTATTGGTTGGCACGGACCTTACTCGCAATGATCTCTCTTTGTACCTTAAGGATAAGCACCACAAAAAAGAACATCAAGAATCCTGCAGCCATAATTAATAATGGCCACAACATCGAACTATGAATTGTCGACCCGGAGAGTTTTACAACGCTGGATGGCTGATGCAAAGTATTCCACCAGTCAACCGAGAATTTGATTATTGGCAAGTTGATTACACCGATAATGGCTAATATTGCGGCCGCTTTAGATGCCGTTTCTCTATTTTCAAGAGCTTGCCACAACGCCATATATCCCAAATATAAAAACAATAGAATCAGTACAGACGTTAATCTGGCATCCCAGACCCACCATGTACCCCACATGGGCTTTCCCCAGAGAGATCCTGTTACTAGTGCCACTATCGTAAAGGCAGCTCCAATTGGCGCGCACGATTTAGCAATGAGATCTGCAAGTGGATGTCGCCATACAAGCGCTGTAGCGCTAGCAACAGCCATCACCCCGTAAATCAATAAGGCTAGCCAGGCTGCAGGAACATGCACAAACATGATTCTTGCACTCTCACCCTGTTGATAATCAGGCGGAGCAACAAACAGGCCAAGGTAGAGACCAGCCAACAAGAATGCAAAACTCATTACCAGACACCATGGCAAGGCCCTAGACGAAAGTCTCATGAATCGAGCGGGGTTTGCAAAACGATGCAATGTCTTGGGTGATCGCATTATCATAATAAACGTTTACTGTATGAGTTAAGTTACTTTCAAGTTTCCATTGTGGCACTAAACAGACGTTGGTATCGTACCAACGTTTAATTGTCTCCAAGATGGGCGATCAAATGAACAAGACAAACATGCCTCTAACTAGTCAGGACACCCTGCGGGATGTAGTCGGTGAGCCTATGGAGCTTGCTATAACTAAGGAACTCACTCGACTAGACCCACTATGTCGCAAATTCATCGCTATGTCGCCTTTTCTGTGTATTGGGACTGCAGGAACTGACGGGAGTGGGGATGTTTCACCAAGGGGAGATCCTCCGGGTTTTGTTCAAGTGCTGGATGACGAAACGATCGTTATACCCGAACGTCCGGGCAATAGGCGCGCCGACACACTATGCAATATAATTGATAATGCAAATGTTGGGCTGTTGTTTTTTGTACCAGGGCTTGAAGAAACGCTGCGGATCAACGGACGCGCTGAAGTTATGCGAGACTCGGAGATTCTTGAAACAATGATGGTCAATGGTAAAATTCCTAAACTCGCCATTATTGTTAAGGTGGATCAAGCTTTTTTACATTGTGCAAAAGCTCTGAGACGCTCCAAATTATGGGACAGTTCGCAGTTTCAACAAAAGACAGCGTTTCCTAGCATTGGTAGAGCTATCCTTCAACAAACTAAAACTGCCGATATTAGCGGGGAGGAGATAGACGAGCTAGTTGAGGAAGATTATCGAAACAATATGTATTAAGGCATAAGCCTATTGTAGATTGGCGCGCACAGCTGCACCTGCCCCGATCGGCGCAGTAACCAGGGCAACAAGTAACAACGCACCTAAAACCATTAGATGCGGCCCCGGATCTAGGCCCCTCACACCATGTTCTACAGCACCTACACCAAAGACTAACACCGGCACATATAGAGGTAGTACCAACAAGGGTAAAATTATACCTCCTCGACGAATGCCAACCGTCAGCGCAGCTCCAACTGCCCCAATCAAACTCAGCGTTGGTGTCCCCAACGCCATCGCCAACAACAATGTAAAATATCCATCAATATTTAGACTCAGAAGAAGCCCCAAGATTGGGCTAGCAATAATCAAAGGCACCCCTGTCGAACACCAATGTGCAAAGCATTTGGCACTCACTACTGCTGCCAATGAATCTCCCGATAAGGCAAGAAGATCAAGACTCCCATCTTCAAAATCAGATTGAAACATTCTATCGAGAGATAGAATGGTCGAGAGTAATGCAGCCACCCAGATTACACCACCTGCTATACGCTCTAATAACTCGGTCTCGGGGCCAATAGCCAATGGGAATAGAAGTATAACAAGAACATAAAATACGACTGCATGACTGCCCGGACTACCTTGCCTCAGGCCTAAATTTATGTCACGGCCAACAATAATCCAAAACCGACGCATTAGGATTCTCCAACGAGACGAAGTTCTACGCTGTTGGTAAGCTTAAAATTGTGATGTGTTGCCAATAGAACACGACCATTATCGGCCTGGTGCTCGTTAATTAATTCCTTAAGGATACTGTTCGCGTCATCGTCCAATCCAACGCTCGGCTCATCCAGACACCATAATGGCAGCCTGCTAGTAGCAAGACGCGCGAGCGATAATCGACGACGTTGCCCAGCCGAGAGGGTATTTGCAGGGACTTTAGCAACCATGGACAAGCCAAGCCTCTCCAAAGCTTTCTCTACGGTGTGCGGACGCTCACGGCCTTGCAGTCTAACCCAGAACTGTAGGTTGGCCTCCACTGTGAGGGCTGGTTTAATTGCGTCGAGGTGACCTATAAAATGCAACCGGCTTGCATGCAATCCAGGGTCCCCAAAAACACAAATCCCGTCCCAGGTTAGCTTGCCTGTTGTCGGTCGAACCAAGCCAGCTGCCAACCTCAAGAGGCTTGTTTTTCCTGAGCCATTGGGGCCACTGATAATTAAGGCTACTCCCTCAGGAACATTGAAATTCACGTGATCGAATACATGTCTCCCACCGCGGTCGCAAGAAAGGTCATGGCCAATAAAGCTCATAATTTAAACCGATCAATAGACATCCTGACCCCTCTTCGAACTTCAAGATGTATGGTTAGAATCGTCACTATTCATAATTTACTATAGAATGCATCCTAGCATTGTCTCTCGTAATCGTAGTTTTTCTACCTCACCAAAGTTATCCATTGTCATCCACACTGCAACTGCGCATATCGAAACACAAACTGACTGCACAATCTATCTATTGACCGCCTAATCCTTGCGAGATTACTTGCTCTGTTAGATTAACTTCTAAAACACTAATGTTAATACGTACCAAACCTCCCGAATGTGTTATTAGGTCATGAAACATTGTCGCAATAACCAATTTTTTTTGAGGAACGATTAAAGTGACACACATAGGCAAGGATACACTGAAAACGATCCGAACACTTCGCTTGAGTAATTCCGAGTACAGATATTTCAGCCTTAAAGCTGCGGAAAAATCAGGCTTAAGAAATGTGTCAAAACTGCCGTTTTCTCTCAAAATACTGTTGGAGAATCTTTTACGGCACGAAGATGGCTATTCCGTGAAAGCGGATGACCTTAAGTCGTTTCCAGACTGGTTAAAAAGAGGGCGCTCAGGCCTTGAGATTGCATTTCGACCATCCCGCGTCCTAATGCAGGATTTCACTGGAGTTCCTGCTTTAGCAGATCTGGCAGCAATGCGTGATGCTATGCAGAGTATAGGTGGCGACCCCGAACTCATCAATCCTATATCGCCGGTAGATCTTGTGATTGACCACTCCCTGATGGTTGATCGCTTTGGAACAATGAAATCATTTTTGACCAATGTGAATTTTGAGTACGAGCGCAATGCTGAACGATACTCATTTCTTCGCTGGGGACAGGAGGCCTTTTCTAATTTTCGTGTAGTGCCACCAGGAACCGGTATTTGCCATCAGGTAAACCTTGAATACTTGTCCCTTGTTGTTCGAGCCACTACGCACCAACATCAGCAATTTGCGTTTCCAGATACCCTGGTGGGAACAGATTCACACACCACAATGGTCAATGGTCTGGCAGTTCTTGGCTGGGGCGTTGGAGGCATTGAGGCTGAGGCAGCAATGCTTGGCCAACCGATTTCGATGAGATTGCCAGAAGTTGTAGGATTTAAACTGACTGGAAAACTCCGTGAAGGTACAACTTCTACCGACCTTGTACTAACGGTTACCGAAATGCTCCGCAGAAAAGGTGTTGTTAACAAGTTCGTCGAGTTTTTTGGATCGGGCCTTGATCAATTGTCACTGCCGGATCGGGCGACGATAGCAAACATGGCTCCAGAATACGGTGCGACCTGTGGATTTTTCCCCGTAGATAGAGAAACAATTGCCTACCTTGAAGCAACTTCTAGAAGTCCAGAGCAGGTTCGTCTTGTTGAGGCCTACGCCAAGGCACAAGGCATGTGGCGCCACGCCAAAACGCCAGAGCCCCGTTTCTCATCTACTCTGAAACTCGACGTTAACTCAGTCGAACCATGTTTAGCCGGACCCAAACGCCCACAAGATCGTATTCCTCTATCGCGCGCGGGCTCAGCATTTGTTAGGTCACTCAGCCAAACCTTTGGAATACCGGGTCATCGAAAACTCTCCTCCATTAACCAGTCTAAGTTTGATATTAAACACGGAGACATTGTGATTGCTGCCATAACGAGTTGCACAAATACGTCAAATCCTCACGTTATGTTGGGCGCGGGCCTATTAGCCCGGAATGCAGTAGCAAAAGGGTTAACAGTTAAGCCTTGGGTGAAAACGTCTCTCGCCCCCGGTTCAAAGGTAGTCACTGACTATCTAATGAAGGCAGACCTACAGGACAGCCTCAATAAACTTGGGTTTAACTTAGTTGGTTATGGTTGCACAACGTGCATTGGCAACTCTGGACCTTTGCCTGAAAAAGTCTCAAACGCCATAAAGGAGAAAGACCTGGTTGTCTGCTCGGTTCTCTCGGGAAATCGAAATTTTGAAGGTAGAATCAGCCCTCAAGTTAAAGCCAACTATCTATGTTCACCTATGTTGGTAGTGGCTTATGCAATTGCCGGGTCAATGGAAGTCAGTATTACTCAAGATTCCCTGGGTTTGGGTAACAATGGAAAACATGTGTACCTGAAGGATATTTGGCCAAAAGATAAAGATATTCGCGCCTTAATAAAAAAGGTAGTAAGCCCAGCAATGTTTCGACAACAGTATTCGAATGTATTTTCGGGAGACAGAAAATGGCAACAAATGACTGCTCCTATAGGCATCACCTACGACTGGAATCCCGACTCAACATATGTCCGGAAGCCGCCGTTTTTCGCGACAAAAAAGAGCATAAAACCACAGAACTGCACTATTTCAGCTGGACGTGTGTTGATGCTACTTGGCGATAGTATAACGACAGACCATATCTCACCTGCAGGTGCAATCAATGTTGACAGTGCTGCCGGAAAATATCTGACCAGAAACAATATACGTCCTGAAGAATTTAACTCATACGGCTCACGTCGAGGCAACCATGAAATAATGATGCGCGGTACATTTGCTAACATCCGCCTTCGTAACGAACTGGTTTCGGAAGCTGAAGGTGGATTTACTCGGCACTTCCCCAGCGGCAATCAAATGTCAGTCTACGATGCCGCGATGTTATACCGTAAGGAGGGCGTGCCTTTAGTGGTCATTGCTGGGAAAGAGTATGGCACAGGGTCATCCCGCGACTGGGCAGCAAAAGGTCCACGACTTTTAGGTGTTAGAGCAGTAATAGCTGAGAGTTTTGAGCGCATTCACCGATCAAATTTAGTAGGCATGGGTATTTTACCGCTGCTATTCCAGAACGGTATAGACCGCAAATCACTACATCTCGATGGTACGGAAGTATACAACATTTACAGCCCTCGGTCAGAACTTATCCCTCAAATGGAGCTGATGTGTAAAGTTATGAGGCCGAACGGTAAATCAATGACAATCAAACTCTTATGCCAGATCGACACGGAGGAGGAGGTGGAATACTACACAAGCAGCGGAGTGTTACAGTACGTGCTTCGCAAAATGATTAATAAAAACCCCTAGTTGAATACGGGAATATTGCAAAGTTTCAAGGCCCCCACAGTGGCATTCACACCAACCCGTGACACAAATTTTTTCGCCTCAATCTGGCCCAGAAGTGGAACTTACAATTAGGCTCTTACCTGTCATATCACTCGGCTTAGTCAACCCTAAAAGGTGAAGTAGTGTTGGAGCTACGTCCGACAGATCCCCATCCAAGAGAGAAAATGAAAATGGTGCATTACAAATAATTAGAGGAACTTTCTCTGTCGTATGCGCTGTCATAGGCTGACCTGTTTGATCCTCTTGCATACATTCCACATTTCCATGATCGGCAGTAATGACTAAAATACCATTAGAATATTCCACTGCCTCTAACAAGCGATCCAAACACTGATCTATGGCCTGAACTGCCATTATTGCAGCCGGCAGATCTCCAGTATGTCCCACCATGTCGGCATTAGCATAATTTGCTATAATAAAATCGTACTCTCTTGTTCTAATTGCAGTTACCAACTTTTCTGTAACCTCGTAGGCTGACATCTCGGGCTTTTCATCATAAGTGTTAACCTTCGGCGAGGGCACAAGAACACGATCCTCCCCTGGAAAACTGCATTCACGCCCACCATTAAAGAAAAAAGTGACATGAGCATATTTCTCAGTCTCAGCAATTCGCAGCTGTCGCATACCGGCATTGCCAACAGATTCACCTAACGTATTTTCCAATGGAAGAGACGAAAACAAGGGTTGCACAAACGGTTCAAGTTCCACGGTATAATCAACCATTCCCGCCACAAACGAAAAGGCAACCTGCCGACTACGCTCAAAACCAGAAAATGCTGGATTTACCAAAGCGTTTAATATCTCTCTCACTCGATCTGAACGAAAATTTGCCATGATTAGGCCATCACCATCAGCAATGCCCTTATAATTACCAATGGTTGAAGGCAGCACAAATTCATCAGTTAGATCGGTATCATAAGCCATCTGGATGGCTTGATAAGCAGATTCCTGACGCGTACCACTACCATTAACTAAGTTATCATATGTGAGTCGCACCCTGTCCCAACGGTTATCTCTATCCATTGCGTAATGACGCCCCGACACCGTGGCAATTTGCACTCTCTCAGATAATCCAGATTCAAGGTCAGACACGTGTGTCATCGCACTCTGCGGAGGCGTATCACGCCCATCAAGAAAAGCGTGGATTAGAACGGGAACATCAGCTTGGTCAAGAATTTGAGATAGCGCCGCAACATGCCTGAGGTGAGAGTGAACACCACCAGGGGAGATCAAACCCATCAAATGACAACGGCCTTTTCTCTTTCGAACTTCCGATACAAGTCTGGCTAGAGTTTGATTATTAGCAAGACTACCGTCAGAAATAGCCGCGTCAATTCGCGGCATATCCTGTAATACAACTCTTCCACTTCCAAGGCAGGTATGCCCGACCTCAGAATTACCCATCTGACCTTGTGGTAATCCCACACTGACAGCCGACGCTTCCAACAGCGAATGCGGAGAATCATTCCACACACGATCGTATGTTGGTGTAGAAGCTAGAGCAATGGCATTATGCCGCCGTTCCGCTCGATAGCCCCAGCCATCCAGAATACAGAACACTACGGGGCGACGGGTACATCTACCAATCATAATTCAATAATACTTAGCTGCACTCTCTCAACCCAATCAGCAAGCCACAATCGCCTTCATTTACGATGGTAAGGATGACCTGCAATTAAGCACTCGGCTCGATATAACTGTTCAGCAATCATGCCACGTACTAACAGGTGAGGCCAGGTCATTGGACCCAAGGATAAAACCAAATCGGCGCGCTTTATGATGCTAGTGTGATGTCCATCCGCACCTCCTATAAGGAATGCCACTTCGCTATGACCACTATCCGTCCAGCGCGAAATACGATTTGCGAGGTCTTCACTTGAAAGCAATACACCGCGCTGATCTAAAGCAATAACAATGGCATTGGGTGGCAGTTTGTTGCAAATCGCTGCACTTTCGCGCGCACGTCGCTCAGGCACATTCATCTTTCCCCGAGCCTCCACCTCAATCAAACGTAATGGCGTACGTAAGCGTTCTGAATAGTCGTTATAGAGAGATACAGCCACTGTACCCCGACCCCGTCCAACCGCGATGATAAGAAAGCGCATTGCCATCTGCTTCTAAAGACTTAGACGACTGATTGCTCCGGTTCGGGAAACATAACCGACCACATCTTCTCAAGATTATAAAAACTCCTCACCTCCGGTCGGAATATGTGGACTATGATATCACCCGCATCAAGCAATACCCAATCACACCCATCCAAACCCTCTGTCCGCGAGTAAACGCCATAACCCTTGAGCATTACCGATATGTGTTCGCTAATGGCCCCAACCTGCCGTTGAGAACGGCCGCTTGCGATCACCATATAATCAGCAATCGACGATTTATCGCCGAGTTTAATCACTACCACCTCGAGTGCCTTATGGTCCGCCAGACAGTCCTTGATTTTCTCAAGTAAGTGAGACACTTGCTTGGAAACTTCTATCATGCTCTCGTTTTTTCTGCCCATAGTCATTAGCCTAAATATTTAGACGCTCCGGCTCAAGAGCAAGACTCAACCTCACCAGTTTGGCCACGAATAGCGGTTGCGGAGGTTGAATCGCGAGACATCCAGAGAAAAATCCACGCTGGAGGCTTCTGGACAGCGATGACGTGTGACATATGTTGCGGTATACGGTGCGCACTATATGCATTGGCAGCTTGACCCGTCAAAGATGCGTATGAAAATGGTGGCCTCCCAAAGACCGCAATCGGAACCGTAGCAAATATATCTCGCCATCGGTACCACATCGGTATTTGAACAAAATTATCAGCACCAATCATCCAAACGAACTGACAGCGTGGGTAGGCTTGGCATAAATAGCGTATGACATCGTAACTTCGGGTACTGGATAGCCCGGCCTCTATGTCAGTTACACGGATACGAGAATGTCGTGCGTAGGTTTTTGCGGAAGAAAGACGATATTTGAGGGGCCGCATACCGATATCATCCTTTAACGGATTTTGAGGCGATACCAGCCACCACACCTCGTCAAGAGCTAACCAACGGAGAGCTAGCGTACTAACACGATAATGCCCCTTATGGGCGGGATTAAATGATCCACCAAGTAGACCGATACGTCGACTAGCGCTGGGGGCCACAACACGAGAAACGTCCCCCAATGAGCGGATATCACCATATCTAGTCAGGGGCGAACCTGCCCACTACCACGCACCACATACTTGTACGTTGTTAACTGTTCTAGACCGCATGGGCCACGTGCATGTAAACGACCCGTAGAGATGCCAATCTCCGCACCCATTCCGAATTCTCCTCCGTCTGCGTACTGTGTCGAGGTATTGTGCATCACGATCGCACTATCCACTTCTCGGAGAAATCTATCAGCAGCGTTTGAGTTCTCTGTGATAATGCTATCCGTATGATGTGAACCATGTGCCTCAATATGGTCTATAGCTTCTTCAATACCCTCAACTGTGCGGACCGCTATCACCGCATCAAGATACTCAGTGTCCCAATCTTCGGGAGATGCAGCACTAGCTTGAGGGAAAGCCTGTTGGACACTTTGGTCCCCAACAATCGTACAGCCAGAAGAAGCAAGCTCTTCCAATATAGGCACTAAATGACTTGGCACTATCTCTTTATCGATCAAAAGTGTTTCAGCAGCACCACAAATTCCCGTGCGACGCATTTTGGCGTTGAAAACAACTGACTTTGCCATCTCCAAGTCAGCACCTTTCTCAACATAAACGTGACAATTGCCGTCAAGATGAGCAAGCACAGGAACGCGACTTTCCTCATGCACTCGAGCGGTAAGCGATTTACCACCACGCGGCACAATAATATCAATGTATTTGTCGAGAGCTAACATGGCACCAACAACTTCTCGATCCCTTACCGGAACCAGCTGAATAGAAGACTCGGGCAGACCGGCTAAAGCTAGACCCCGTTGAAGGCATTCAAACACGGCCCGTGACGAATGAAAACTCTCAGACCCCCCCCTTAGTATGGCGGCATTTCCAGCCTTAAGACACAGCGCGCCCGCGTCGGCAGTTACATTGGGTCGTGACTCATAAATAATCCCAATTACACCGAGGGGCACTCTTACTCTCGCTATAGTTAAACCGTTAGGTCTCTCCCACTCGGATATTGCTTCGCCCAACGGATCAGGAAGAGCGGCAATAGCCTCTAAGCCATCTGCCATTGACTCAATTGTTAGATCGTCTAACCGCAACCGATCAATCATTGCATCACTAGCACCGGTAGCCTGCGCCTCATTTAGGTCTACCACATTGGCCTCTTTTAAAAGGTCAATGTCGTCGTGCAAAGCTTTCGCTGCCTCATGCAGGGCTGCATTCTTTTGCTCTGTAGGTGCCAAACACAGTACCGCAGAAGCTTCCTTTGCCTTACGCCCCATACGAGTAATCAATTCTGCCGCATCATTGACAGAATCTTGGACAGCTTTGCTCGATTCGTTCTCCAAATTAGTTATCGCCATGATGCCTTCTTAAAACTAGACTATTCCTCAACAATGTGTGATTGCTCCGCGGCCAAAACAAGATCATCCCGATGAATTACTTCATCACGACCACGATATCCCAGCAACGACTGTATATCACTGCTGTTGTGGCCCATGATTCGCTGAACATCAGAGAGTGAATACGCAGACAAACCGCGACCGAGCACAGTTTCACTGGCATTACACAGAATCACCATATCACCACGCTGGAAACTTCCCTTCACATCGACAATGCCAGCCGGCAATAGACTCTTTCCAGCACGCAACGCCTGTATCGCTCCACTGTCAATAGTAACCATTCCCGATGGTTCCAAACCACCAGAAATCCACTGTTTTCGGGCGGTTTGCGGTGAAGAGCTCGGAACAAACCATGTACAGGGGGTTCCTTCCTCAATTGCTTGCAACGGATGCGGCAAACGTCCATCTGATATTACGGCGTGACAACCGGCAGCATGCGCAATTCTAGCTGCAGCAATCTTCGTAACCATTCCTCCTGAACCATCACTCGTTCCGGCATTGCCGGCCATTGCCTCTATATCATCATCAATAACTGACACCTCTGAGACAAGTTTCGCTGTAGAGTGACGACGCGGATCGGCAGTGTACAACCCGCTAACATCAGATAGTAATACCAAACAATCAGCACTGGTCATTTGTGCAACGCGCGCCGCCAGACGGTCGTTATCTCCATAACGGATCTCTGCAGTTGCTACGGTATCGTTCTCGTTGATCACAGCGACCGCACCCAATCTCACCAGTGTATTTAGCGTATTACGAGCATTGAGGTATCGCCTCCTATTTTCCGAATCATCGATGGTAAGTAGAACCTGAGAAACTCTAATACCTCGTCTACCCAATACCTCGCGATATGCGTGCGCTAGTCGAATTTGCCCCACCGCGGCTGCTGCTTGACTTACTTCCAATCTCAGGGGGCCTTTTGCTAATCCTAACTCTCTCCTACCCAGTGCAATAGCGCCCGACGAAACTACAATAATATCCTGTCTGCGCTCACGATATGCGGCAATATCATCAGCTAAAGACTCTAGCCAAGACGCGTGCAGCTCACCGCTCTCAGGGTGTACCAGTAGTCGGGATCCAATCTTAACGATAATCCGAGTAGCTCTAGCTAGTGGTGACAGCGAGCCAGCCTGTGGCGTATGACCTAATTGGCCCATGGACAGATACCTACAGTAATCCTAAACATAAGCCTATGTATGCCTGCGAGTCGCTGCAGCAGTCAGTCCTACCAATTCATTTACCCCTTCACCACTCATGCCGGACACCAAACACGGCTGCAGGCCGCTAACTCTCCGTAATTCATTATACAGACATGCCCTCATATCGGCTGGAATAGCATCAATCTTATTGAGCCCGACAATCTCTGTCTTACTATCGAGTCCGTGACCATACGCAGCAATCTCATTTCTAATAGTCTGATATTGTCCACCAACGTCAGCTAAAGTCGCATCCACGAGATGCAACAAAACACGGCAGCGCTCAAGATGCCCAAGAAAACGATGCCCAAGACCCATACCCTGACTTGAATTGGCAATTAAGCCAGGAACATCTGCAAGAACAAAATCAAAGCCATCAGTTAATACAACCCCAAGTTGAGGATGGAGTGTCGTGAAAGGGTAATCAGCAATCTTAGGATGGGCCTTACTAACCGCTCTAAGAAATGTAGACTTCCCTGCATTTGGAAGGCCAACTAACCCCGCGTCTGCTAACAACTTTAGTCTAAGCGTCAGCTTGCGTTCCTCACCAGAAGACCCCTCTGTAGAACGACGCGGGGCTCGGTTTGTACTCGATTTAAAACGGGTGTTACCCAAACCTCCACGCCCACCTTTAGCTAAAATTGCTCTTTGGCCCTCTTGCGTGAGATCAGCAATAACAACACCATCTTCAGTCAAGATCTCAGTCCCAACTGGTACCTTGAGAACAATTTCTGCCGCTGACGCTCCCGAGCGACACTTGCCTGCTCCTGGTCGTCCGTTTTTCGCCCGATAACTAGGCTTATAGCGAAAATCAATTAACGTATTGAGATTGCTGATACACTCAACAGTGACATCACCGCCATAGCCACCATCGCCACCATCAGGCCCGCCGCGAGGAAGATTAGCCTCTCGCCGAAAGCTAACGCATCCAGCTCCACCTTTGCCACTATTGACTTCGATAGTTGCTTCATCCAGAAATTTCATGTTCCTATCATACCGACAGCCACACGAGCTTACACTATAGCCAAACTATACAGCGCAAGCTCCACACCTAATTGAGAAGGCTGGAGTCCGTCTATTTGTTCGGTTCAACCGAGACAAATGTGCGGCCTGCCCCCCTTTGGCGAAACTTGACATAGCCATCGGTCATCGCAAAAAGCGTGTGATCCTTGCCAATCCCCACATTGGTGCCGGCGTGCCAGCGAGTACCCCGCTGTCGCACAATGATGTTCCCTGGAATGACTGATTCGCCACCATACTTCTTTATGCCAAGACGTCTACCAATCGAATCACGGCCATTACGCGAACTTCCGCCAGCCTTTTTATGAGCCATCAGTCGCCCCCTTGAGATGCTGTCTTAGTTTGATCGACATCAACCTTCTTCGTGGATTTCTTAGCTTTCCCTGTTTTGCTCGAAGACCTCCGTTTTCGCGCTGAAGTCTTGATCTCAGTCACTCGGAGAACTGTTAGCTCCTGTCGATGCCCCTGTCTACGACGATAATTCTTGCGCCGATTCTTCTTAAATACCAGAAGCTTCGGCCCTTTAACTTGGTCCAGAACCTCTGCCACCACGCTGGCACCATCTACGCTTGGTGTTCCAACAGTGACTGCATCACCATCACCAATCATGAGAACGTCAGCCAGCGCCACTTTGGCGCCAACATCTGCATCCAACTTCTCCACTTCAAAAACATCATCTTGTGCGACACGATACTGCTTGCCGCCACTACGAAGGACTGCATACATCTGAAACCAACACCCTTACACTATCAGGCACAAGGCGAACACTATGTCCACCTAAGACCGAAAACGTTGAATATCCCCAAGGCACGATGCCTTGTCAACGGCCAATGGCACAACAAATGACCCCTTTAATTGGCCAAATGTAGTGCGGAAGAGTTAGGATGTACATACTCACCACCGTTAAGCAGATCCTTCAGTCATGAATTCATACCTACTTTCTTGCCCAGGGTCCATGTTACCGCTAGTAGTGCCGTCCACGTTATCCACAGCTGGTCGCCCAAAGAACTCACCCGCACTAAACCCCGCCATACTGGAATCGGTAATAAAAGTCTCTGCCGAAATTCCCCCATCTGCTCGTACCGCTGAAGCGCTTGGCACATACAGAGAAGGGTGTGGTGTAGTTGTAGACGATACTGGTCTAATTCTCACGGTGGGATATCTTATAGTTGAGGCTCACACCGTTGCGGTTAAAATAAAAGATGATACTTTGATTCGTGCTGTTGTCGTGGGGTACGACCACGAATCTGGATTTGGCCTTATACGAACTGACGAGCAGCTAAACCTAAAGCCAATCATGCTTGGAAACTCTGACGAATTGATCGAGCGCGAACCAGTCATGCTTATTTCAGCCGGTGGAAGCCAGGCTGTAACTGGTGCATATATCGTGTCTAGAAGACAATTTGCAGGTTACTGGGAATACCTTCTCGATCAAGCCATTTATACAACACCACCTCATGACAACTGGGCCGGCGCTGCACTGATTGGCCGTGATGGCCATCTTGGTGGAATCGGCTCTTTGATGGTTAATAATGCCCTGACAGACCATGCTCCATTACCAGGAAACATGTTTATGCCAATCAATGCTTTAAAACCCGTGATGGATGATCTGATAACGCACGGACGACCTTTACGGCCTCAGCGCCCTTGGCTAGGGGTGTTTACAGGTGAGAGCCTTGGCCGCCTTGTCGTTACTCGCGTCTCTCCAGATTCTCCTGCTGAACGGGCAGGCGTACGTGATGGAGACGTCATACTTGGAGTTTCTGGCGAACCCGTGGTTTCCCTAGCTGACTTTTTGAGACGAGTTTGGTCTCTAGGTGATTCCGGCGTTGAGCTAACGTTAATGTTGCTAACTGAAACTGCCGTCCGAGAGGTAACTATCCAATCAGCTAGCCGTCTCGATTATCTTTCTGCAAGTAGGACAGATAAGCACCCTGATTAGAATCGATATTATTGCGACAACACCAAATAACACCCATACTTCAAAGACCATAGAAACGACAAAACCCGAATGCCCATCATTTAATCATGCTGAGCGGCTGCAGGGCTAATTGAGAATTACGATTAGATGGCCATAAAATCGCTGTGTATTTTCAGGATTGTACGTCAAATGTGCAAGATAGCGTTGATTGCGCTGGCCATTACGATAAGCACGCAAAACACGACAGACGCATCCACCGAAGCAGCATCACACTTCATCAATGACCTTGGACATAAGGCACTTGCCATTCTCAGTTCAAAAGATGGTACACTTGATCAACGTGAAGAACGTTTTCGTAATTTGCTTCGTAACAGCTTCGACCTTCCATTTATAGCCCGCTTTACACTTGGTCGACACTGGCGTCGCGCAGACCATACACAAAAGAGCATTTTTCAAGAGGTTTTTGGAAAATACGTGTTGAGGACCTACTCAATTCGCTTCGGTGGCTATGCTGGCGAAACAATGGATATTATCTCAGCATAAACAGCGGGGAAAAAGGATATATTGGTCCATACTCGTATAAACCGACCCAAGGGATCGAAAATCGATGCTCACTGGCGTGTTCGATTAGCAGGCTCTCAATTCCGCATCATCGATGTGATGGTGGAAGGAATAAGTATGGCTGTTACCCAGCGCGATGAATTCGCAGCTGTAATCCAAAGCCGCGGAGTCGAAGGTCTCATTAAGATGTTACGTGCTAGAACTGAAAAGATGACCGCAACCGTTAAATGAAACATATTATGAAAATACGAACTTTGACTTTCATTGTTGGTGCCATCATCGCTTTTGAAATACTGAGCATTCATACTACCAACGCAAACAACTTCGAGAAAGGCTGGTTAGCGTACCAACGTGGTGACTTTCACGCCGCAATCCAAGAATGGCTGCCGCTTGCCAATTCTGGCGATGCACGAGCCCAGTTTAATCTTGGCGTCATGTATGACGATGGTCGCGGGATAACGCAGGACATCAACAAAGCTATTCTATACTGGAAAAACTCCGCCGCCCTTGGTTTTGCACCAGCTCAGCATAATTTGGCTAGTAACTACATCTCTGGGGCTGCACTCCCTATAGATTACAAACAGGCAGCAGTCTGGTTTCAGAAAGCAGCTAACCAGCACTTGCCACAATCTCAGTACACACTTGGCAAGATGTATTTGGCTGGGTTGGGTGTCAATGTCGATGAGCAATTGGGTTTCTTTTGGATAATGAAGTCTGCTAGGGCAGGTTTTCCGCCCGCCGCATACAACATCGGCAAGATGTATCGTGACGGCATAGGCACAAACGTTAATCTCCCGCTCGCCGCGAAATGGTTACGTAACGCATCTGATAAGGGTCACGCACGTGCCCAACGAGCCTTAGGGATGAGGTATGCACTGGGCCAAGGTGTCATGCAAAGTGACATTCAAGCCCTAAAATGGGTCACACTTGCTGCTCGGCAAGGATTAGACGATGCTGCACAGGTGGTTATTAACTTGAGGAAACAAATGAGTGTTGGTGACATAGAACAGGCTGAAATACTTGTGAATGATTGGCAAGCCAACGAACAGAAACCATAGCGTCTGACCAATGTTTTACTCCCATAAACAATATCTGTGGATTCTTTTTGCCGCCTTGATCATGTTTCAAAGTTCTTTCGCTAATGCTACTCTACCGTCACCATTAACGACACGCATACAACAAACTGCTCTCCAAGCTCGTCACCTTCTAGATCAAGAGACACTACTGGCAAAAAGGCTTGGGGACCGAAACCTCAGGGCGTCCTTTGTATCCAAGGCAACAGCTCGAGCTGAATCAACAATAAGCAGCATTGTAGTTCATCTAATTTCTACACATCCAACTCTAGCCGAGAGCATCATATCCGAGGCAGTTGATACAATGCCAGAATTCCGAATCGGCATTATGAGGAGAGCACATGAAGCCTTCCCCAGACTAGGGGTTGACCAACCAATCGTGCAAAGTACAAAAAAACGCCCATTTAGTCCCACCAAAACAGGTTCGGTAAATGACCCACTTGAGGAGCTCAATCGTGCGATATTTGCGTTTAACGACGGAGTGGACGTTTATGTTTTTCGGCCATTATCAGCATTCTACGGATTCATCACCCCAGCAACCATCAAATTCCGAGTAGGAAACTTCTTTGATAATCTGTCACTGCCAATCGTCACAGCAAACCAACTCCTACAACTAGAGATCTCAGGTGCCGCAGCCACCACTGGGCGTTTCACCATCAATTCTACACTAGGTGTGCTTGGCCTCTTTGATATAGCACATGATTTAGGCATACCTCACCAGGCAGCTGATTTCGGTCAAACATTGTATACATACGGTGCAGAGTCAGGGCCATATCTAGTACTACCACTTTTTGGACCTAATACCGTGCGCGACAGCGTTGGTGTAGCTGTGGACATTTTTTTAAATCCTCGCACCTATCTGTTACCCACTGGGGCCAATACAGTAATCGCGACAGCAGAAACAGTTCATAAGCGCGAAGCACTATTGATTCCACTAGAAGACCTTCGCACTACATCTATCGATTACTATGCTTCCATTCGGAGTTTATACCTCCAAAATCGGCAACTATTTCTCAAAGGTAACGATATTGCCGATGGTCCAGACATCAACTCCTTATTCGATGCGATCGACTGAGGGCAACCAAAGAATGACTGGAAGAACTGAGTCAATTTCAAGTGAAAAGGCAACATTTATCCATCCCACAGCCAGCCTTTTCGGAAAAATCCATTTAGGTGAAGGAAGCTCAATATGGCATAATGCAGTCATAAGAGCTGAAGTTCACGCAGTAGAGATAGGCCCATACACGAATATTCAAGACTTTGTTATGATTCATGTCGGTTTTAGCCATGGGGTTCGTATAGGACCGTATTGCTCGATTGCGCACCACGCAACAATTCACGGTGCGGTGGTTGGCGAGAACTGCCTTATTGGCATAAATTCAACAGTCATGGATGGATGTAATATTGGACC
Source organism: uncultured Alphaproteobacteria bacterium (assembly GCA_913041535.1). Lineage (GTDB taxonomy): Bacteria > Pseudomonadota > Alphaproteobacteria > VGEJ01 > VGEJ01 > CAJWJK01. The sequence goes on along the minus strand of CAJWJK010000005.1, from coordinate 34,370 downwards.
AAATTGCGTTATTGGCGCCGGTGCGGTTGTTCCAGAAAACACCTCGGTACCAAGTGATTCAGTAGTCGTTGGTATTCCAGCACAAGCTGTTGGCCGACGTGATAACTTTGTTGCAAATCGGCTGAACGCATTTGCATACTACCAGAACGCGATGGGATACAAGCGAGGAAATTACAGAGTGTGGGCAAGTAATGAATACCGAGCTGCAGAAACGGCAGAACGAAGGCGGCTTGATTCTTTGATTCATGAAGACGATGCACTCAATGAAAAACAAATAGAGGACGAATGAGCGAATCGACATTAAGAACTCCATATCTACTTTTTCTTGGTGACGCTCGGGACCAATTAGCTGCAAAAACAGCTGCTGGTGTGGCATATTGGCGGCCTTCGTGGTGCTTGGGACAGATTAGGCTTCCAAACTGCAACGCCAACCTTGGCCTCGAAGACCTGAGCATTGAGGAAGCAACTCAAAGAGGTGCAAAAACACTGGTGATCGGTGTCGCTAACCAAGGTGGTTTCATCCCTGACAACTGGGTCTCAACAATGGTAGAGGCTCTTGAAAAGGGGTTGGACATAGCTAGCGGCCTACATATGCGCCTTTCTGAAATTGCCCAAGTGAGTGAAGTTGCTCGATTAAATGACCGACAAATTGTCGATGTCCGTCATCCCAATCGATCCTTCGGGACTGGCACGGGTGTCAAACGCCAAGGAAAGCGCTTGCTCACAGTCGGAACTGACTGCAGCTGTGGAAAGATGTATACTGCCCTTGCTATTGAAAAAGAATTAAGGGCCCGTAATGTAGACGCCACTTTTAGAGCGACTGGTCAAACAGGTATTTTCATTGCAGGCAATGGCGTCTCCGTAGATGCGGTTGTAGCAGACTTCATTTCCGGCGCTACTGAATGGCTTTCTCCTTCTACAGACAAGAACTCGTGGGATTTGATAGAGGGTCAAGGCTCTTTGTTTCATCCAGCATACGCTGGAGTAAGTCTAGGGTTACTCCACGGAGCGCAACCCGATGCTCTGGTTCTCTGCCATGAACCAACAAGAGAGCACATGCGCGGCCTGCCTAACTACCCTATTCCTAGTATACAAGAATGCCTTCAAGCCAATTTGAAAAGCGCCCACCTTACAAACAGCAATGCTCGCATTGTTGGAATCAGCATGAATACAAGTAACCTTGATTCTGATGCTTCCAAGCAGATATTAGAACGTACGAGCCAGGCAATGGAGATTCCTTGTGTTGACCCTATGATAGGGGGCGTTGGACCAATCGTTGACAAACTTCTCTAAACGACGCCAACTCGATGCCAGACTTGAGAACTGGCAATTCGAGAATGCATTCACCATCTCCCGTGGCACACGAACCACGACCGAAGTCATTGTTGTCGCGATTACAGAAGATGAAATTACAGGGCGAGGCGAGTGCGTCCCATACAGCCGATATGGAGAAAGCCCATCTCTGACTCTTCAAACCATTGAGAGCATCCGTGCTGATATTACGGCCGGCATTACTGTAACCGAATTACAGGAACTACTGCCTGCGGGCGCGGCAAGAAATGCGGTTGACTGCGCACTCTGGGACCTCTCAGCAAAGAAGTCTGGAAAATCTGTATGGGAAATCCTTGGGATAAATCAACCAGGACCATGTACTACTGCTTATACTCTTTCATTAGACACTCCAGAAGCCATGGGAAGGGCAGCACTGGAGGCATCTCACCGACCGCTACTTAAACTCAAACTTGGCACCGATGGTGACGCGGATCGGGTAAAATCCGTAAGGCGTTATGCTCCCAACTCACGCATTATCATTGACGCTAATGAAGGCTGGACATCTGATACACTCGAGGCGCTTGCCCCCATTCTGGTAGCAGCTCGAGTCGAGCTAGTTGAACAACCGCTGCCCGCTGGCGAAGATGACGCTTTGACTGATATGAACCTTCCCATTGCAATCTGTGCCGATGAGTCCTGCCATGACTGTTCAACGCTATCAACCCTTCCTATGCGTTACGATTACATAAATATTAAACTCGATAAAACTGGGGGCTTATCGGAAGCAATAGCGATGACAAAGTTGGCAAAAACCTTAAAGTTGAAGATTATGGTAGGCTGCATGGTCGGAACTTCTCTGGCAATGGCACCCGCACACTTGATTACACAGTTTGCTACCTTTATTGACCTCGATGGGCCTCTCCTACTCGCTAATGATCGAACTCCAGGTATTGTCTACAATGGCAGCGAGATGCAGACGCCCCCATCGGAACTATGGGGATAATACCGTGGAGAAATCAAACTCACATGAAAGCTGTTCAATCGATTAACGACCTCGATGTTAATGGCCGTCGAGTTCTTCTGCGGCTGGATCTCAATGTACCAGTGGATAAAGGCGAAATCTCTGATACAACACGAATTGAACGAACCCTCCCAACGATTAGAAATCTTGCGGCACGAGGCGCAAGAGTAGTTATACTTTCTCATCGTGGCCGTCCAAAAGGTGAGCGTGACCCCAGCCTTTCACTAACTAAAGTTTGGGATACGTTAGCAGGGCTACTCAGAGAACACAGTGTCCAATTTGCTACAGACTGCATTGGCCCTATAGCTATCCAAGCTGTGGAGCGACTTGGGAAGGGAGAGGTCTTGGTTTTAGAAAACCTTCGCTTCCATGCCGGCGAAGAAGAAAATGATTCATTGTTCGCAACCGCTCTTGCCGCTCTTGGTGATCTATATGTAAACGATGCTTTCTCTTGCTCTCATCGTGCACATGCATCCATTGATGCATTAGCCCGCCAACTGCCTGCAGTAGTAGGTCTCAGTATGGAGACTGAGCTAGACACACTTCATAATGTATTAGAAGCGCCGACTCGGCCAGTTATAGCCATCGTAGGTGGATCCAAAATCTCTACAAAGCTAACCTTGCTGGATAATCTATGTGTTAAGGTAGATGCGATCGCCATAGGCGGAGGTATGGCTAATACATTCTTACTCGCACGCGGCTACGACGTGGGGTGTAGCTTGTGCGAACCAAGCCTCGTCACCACTGCTCAGGATATTGAGTTAAGAGCCAATGAAACCAATTGCCGAATCATTCTACCTAAGGATGTGGTCACGGCACCCACGCCAGATTCAGTTGATGCCATTCAAAACGTTCCTGTTGACCATGTGGCGCCAGATCAAATGATCCTAGACCTAGGATTAGACTCCTCAAATGATCTCGCTACAGCGGTAAGATCATATCATACCTTGATCTGGAACGGTCCGCTTGGTTTCTTTGAAAAACCACCTTTTGACGCTTCGACAAATCGTGTAGCAGCAGCTGTGCGCCAGTATACCGCTTCTAATCGATTGATCAGCATTTGTGGTGGAGGTGACACTCTGTCAGCACTGCACCGCTCCGGCTCAATGCAAGACTTCAGCTATCTCTCTACCGGTGGTGGGGCATTCCTACAGTGGCTGGAAGGAAAGCAACTTCCCGGCATAGCTGTGTTAATGAAATGAATGGATACACCTAATCTCTGAATCGTCAGCCATGAGAAAGACGTCAATGAGTCATGAAAATGCTTTAAACAGAACATTTTCTATGAAATGGGGACACGAAGATATCAGTCCAATCTGTTGACGCGAGCCAAGTGATCTAACAGTGCACGCTGGCCAACCCACTCGTCAAAAATTACAGATTAAATGATCAATACCCATATGGATTTGATCTATTCAAATTGATGCCATACAACAGTTGCAGCTCTGGAAACGAAGTTTGGTCACATTACTTAAACCAGCTGATTGTCCAGGAATGAACGAAAAGTTAGAGGTGCATTACAATAATGCTAGAACGCTTTCAAATATCTGAATCACCATCACCATCACTACCGATTTGGCCTGTCCGAATTGTAGATTATCAAGATTGGATTCAGGATCAGCCACCGATGCTGCAATCATGGCTAACAGCCAACAATTTCAAGGCCCATTCGGGACAATACCTAGTTGCCCCGAATCAAGATGGATCACCTGCTGGCGTTGTATTGGGGTTGGGCGAGCAATCCAATCTATGGGCATTTGGTGCTCTTGCAAAGAATCTTCCAGATGGTCATTACCACCTTTCTGACGCAATTAACTCCTTGGACCTCACCGAATCCGTAATCGGATGGGGTCTTGGAGCATATGAATTCAACGAATATCGCCGAAATATAAATGCAACGCGTGCAATCCTTATCGTACCGGAGGCAGCACAACGTCAACATATATACCGCACATTAACAGCTACCTATCTTGTTCGAGACCTTATCAATACCCCAGCAGAGGACATGGGGCCCAATGACTTGGCATCAACTGCCCGAAACGTAGCCCGCAAGTACTCGGCAACGTTTAAGGTAATAGAAGGCAATGAACTCTTGGAAAGTGGGTTTTCCGCGATCCATGCGGTTGGACGTGCCAGCTCTCGTCCTCCATGTCTCATCGATCTTCAGTGGGGATCTGCCAATAATCCTAAGCTTACTCTTGTGGGCAAGGGCGTTTGTTTCGACTCTGGGGGACTTAATCTAAAGAGTTCAGCTGGCATGCGACGCATGAAAAAAGATATGGGGGGGGCTGCAACAGTATTAGCTCTTGCCGGAATGATTATGGACGCCAACCTTCCTGTCTATCTACGAACACTGATCCCAGCCGTCGATAATGTTCTATCAGGGAATGCTTTTCGGCCGGGAGATATACTTCATACTCGGAAAGGAATCAGTGTTGAAGTTGGTGACACCGATGCAGAGGGTCGTCTTATACTTGCTGATGCTCTCTCCGAAGCCGACAGTGAGTGTCCAGATTTAATCGTGGATTGCGCCACGCTAACGGGTTCGGCGAGAGTTGCTTTGGGCACTGACCTTCCCGCTTTATTCACAAACGATGAGACTTTAGCGGAAGACCTGATGCGCATTTCGAAAACGAAGCACGATCCCCTATGGCGCTTGCCCCTCTGGCAACCTTACCGAGAGATTCTTGATAGCCCTATCGCAGATATTGACAGCACCGGTAGTGGCAGATTTGCCGGTGCTATAACCGCCGCACTTTTTTTAAAAGAGTTTGTTACTAATACACCAGGTTGGGCTCACCTTGACCTTTATGCTTGGAACGACAAAGAAAGACCCGGGCGTCCTAAAGGGGGAGAAGCAATGGCACTACGAACCCTCTTTGCACTGTTGGAAGAGCACTACCCTATGTAAACGACCAATGCTCCTGTAGGGGAGACTATTTGCAAAAAGTCCCAACTTTTTTCTAGATAACACGAAAATCTCGGGAAATTTCGACACGCTTAACATAACTCACAGAATGTGCAACAGAATCAAAAATTTCTTATGGTAGGTTTGGCACCATGGTCAAATAGCCAAACTGGGTGCTTACATCATTGAAGCAACCTATAGACACTGGATTAATTTTTGCCAGCAATGACTCGATATGTCTCAATACTCACGTTGGGGGTCGACTTGATTTATCAAACTACGACCGGAACGGACACGACGAATGTTGTCGGCCACCTGTAAAGCAACTGAGGAGGCCACAGTGAGACCGGCAATGTGAGGAGTAACGGTAATTTTGGGATGCCGCCAAAATGGATGAGAAGTATCTAACGGTTCACGGTTAAACACATCAAGCATAGCACCAGCAATGTGCCCCCTATCTATAGCTGCAATCAAATCATCATCTACCACATGACCCCCACGAGCTAAATTCAAAATATAGGCTCCCTTGGGAAGGGCTGAAAGAGTTCGAGCGTCTATTATGCCTTGAGTCTGCCGCGTCATTGGCAAGAAACAAGATAAAAAACGGCACTCGCCTAGCATTTCAATTAGACCTTCTGGGCCATGGAAGCACTCCACGCCCTTTACCTTCCGTGGAGTTCTCGTCCAACCTCGAACAGGAAACCCAAACGCCTTTAGTTTTCTCGCTGTATCGGTTCCAATCACGCCAAGACCTAGTATACCTACAGGTGTTCTCATGGTATCTGGCGGCCCAAATTTCTCCCAGTGACACGACCTCTGCGCTGCCTCATAGACAGGCAGTAAGCGATGATGGCGCAATATTCCTAGCACCGCGTACTCACTCATTTGAGTAGTAAGTGAACGGTCAATCAATCGCACAACTGGTACGTGCGGTGGTCTTTCTGTATCGAGGAATATGTGATCAACACCCGCACCAAGCGAGATTATCACCTTAAGATTAGGGAATTGACGAAGTAAGCCAACTTCTGGTTTCCACACTAAAGCCACGTCAATGTCCAATGGGTCACCAGAATCAGGCCAGATACGAAAGTCCAAATCAGGAATCTCCGCGACCAGAGCTTCACGGAATTCCTCTGGATCATCGGTACTAGATACAAATAGAAGAGCCATGACTAATTCCTTACGGAAAGACCTCCACCGTCTCTAATTCAAAAGCCGCAGCAATCAGCGCTCGTGTGTACTCGCTGCGGGGATATTCAAAAATCTGATGTGTTTGCCCATATTCAACAACCTTACCGTTCCGCATAACAATTATCGAATCGCACATCGCACGAACAACTCTTAGATCATGACTGATGAAAAGATACGAAAGATTGTGACGACGCTGCAAATCACGCAACAAATCCACGATCTGAGCTTGGACAGACCTATCCAGTGCTGACGTTGGCTCGTCCAAAACCACGCAACGTGGTTTCAAGATCATAGCTCGCGCGATTGCTATACGTTGTCGCTGACCTCCAGAAAACTCATGTGGATATCTATCTTGCCATGAAGGCTCTATACCAACCTCCTCAAGTATAGAGCTTATCATATGCCGGCGATTATCTCGCCTCCCACCTAGTCTATGGACAAGCAGTCCTTCCTCAATAATCTGTCCAACTGACAAACGTGGATTAAGGGATGAAAAGGGATCCTGAAAGACAATCTGCAGTTGACGCCTCAATGGCCGCATATCCCTGAATCCGAACCCCTGAATATCACTTTCACCAAAGCGGATTTTTCCCTTACTCTTTAATAGCCGAAGCAACGCAAGACCCAAGGTAGTTTTTCCGGACCCTGATTCACCAACTATTCCAAGAGTATGTGCTTCACGCAGTTCTATATCGATCTCATTGACTGCCCTTACATGGTCCACCGTCCGTCGCAAAACCCCTTTCTGGATCGGAAAATGGACACTAATCTTCTGCGCAGACAAAACTATAGGTGCCGTTGGACACGGCGTGATATTGCGATCAGTGGGCTCTGCTTCAAGAAGATGGCGCGTATATTCATGTTCAGGATGTGAAAAAATCGATTTCTTATCATTGTCTTCGACAATTACTCCTTCATGCATCACACACACTCTATCAGCCATCTTGCGGACAACGCCTAGGTCATGGGTTATCAGCAACATTGCCATGCCCAGCCGCTCCTGCAACTCGTGGAGCAAATCCAAAATCTGCGCCTGTACGGTCACATCGAGCGCAGTCGTTGGCTCATCAGCAATCAGAAGCTTAGGTTCATTGGCAAGGGCCATCGCAATCATAACCCTTTGACGTTGGCCGCCTGAAAGTTGGTGTGGCCAAGCCTGAAGACGACTCTCCGCTTCTTGAAGACCTACCAAACGTAGCAGCTCTAAAGTTCTCCTACTTGCGGTCGAGCGATTGAATCCCTTATGTAACGACAGAACTTCGCTAACCTGTTTCTCGACGGTGTGTAGGGGATTTAACGACGTCATAGGCTCCTGGAAAATCATTGAGATACTATTGCCACGAAGTTCCCTAAGACGCCTGTCATCCGCACCTAGTATCTGCTCTCCTTCCAATTCTATTGAGCCGTGAGGATGAAAAGCCTTGGGATACGGCAATAACTGCATTATAGATAACGCTGTTACGGACTTGCCACAGCCACTCTCTCCCACAATGGCAAGGGTTTCCCCTTCATTAACCTGAAACGAAATTCTACGAACCGCCTCAATCGGATCTGGCTCTGCGTGGAACGTGACAGATAGATTTTCCACTCGGAGATATGGAGGCCTGCTCATTGCAATGTCTTCCGTGGGTCAAATGCATCACGCACGGCCTCTCCGATAAAAATTAAAAGGCTCAGCATTACCGCCAGCACTGCAAAACCAGAGAAACCCAGCCAGGGCGCTTGGAGATTAGCTTTTCCTTGGCTTAATAACTCCCCAAGAGATGGAGAACCTGGTGGCAATCCAAAACCTAGGAAATCCAGTGCGGTTAGGGTGGTAACTGAACCATTAAGAATAAAGGGCAAGAAAGTAAGCGTTGCTACCATGGCATTCGGCAGTAAGTGCCTATACATGATAGAGATATTACTAACACCCAACGCGCGAGCCGCGCGAACATAATCAAAATTGCGTGCGCGTAAAAATTCTGCGCGGACAACTCCTACCAATGCCGTCCAACTGAAAAGCAACATAAGTCCTAATAAAAGAATAAAACTTGGCTCAACAATACTGGCGAGTATGATCAAGAGAAACAGAGTTGGAAGCCCAGACCAAACTTCAATGAAACGCTGGAATATCAAATCTGTAACGCCACCCGCATATCCCTGAACCGCTCCAGCAATTACACCTAAAATAGAGCTTACGATGGCAAGAATGAGCCCGAATAATACAGAGAGACGAAAGCCATATAACAAGCGAGCCACAACATCTCTAGCTTGATCATCAGTTCCCAGCCAGTTTTCAGAGGACGGTGGCGCTGGTGCCGGCACAGGCAAGTCGTAGTTAATTGTGTCATAACTGTATGGTATCAATGGCCACACGATCCAACCATTTGCCTCAATTAACTCTTGAACATAAAGATCCCTATACTCGGTCTCGGTTTCAAAATCGCCGCCAAATACAGTTTCCGGATACGACTCGAAAATGGGCATATATACGTCGCCCCTAAATTGTACTAATAGAGGCTTATCATTAGCGATGAATTCTGCAAATAGGCTTATAACGAACAGAAACAGGAAGATCCACAGCGACCAGAATCCACGCTTATTTGATCTAAAGTTTGCCAAGCGTCTTCGATTAAGTGGGCTTACCAAGCTTCGGGTCTTAGGCCGAGAAAAGTCATTGTGCGCTGATTGAGCGTCAGACACTGCGTGCCTCAAAGTCAATACGAGGATCAATAACCGTATAAACTAAATCTCCAACCAACTGGAGGATTAAACCCATCAGACTAAACGCAAAAAGCGTGCCAAAGAACACCGGATAGTCCCGACTAACTACTGCCTCAAATCCCAGAAGACCCAGTCCATCAAGAGAGAAGATGTTCTCGATTATGACCGAACCGGTAAACAGAATTCCCACGAACGCACCTGGAAACCCAGCCACAACTATAAGCATTGCATTTCTAAAGACGTGTCCATATAGGACCTGACTTGACGTTAGACCCTTGGCCCGCGCTGTAACAACGTACTGCTTATTTATCTCATCCAGAAACGAATTCTTGGTCAACATGGTCAGTGTTGCAAAACCACCAATTACTAGCGCTATAATTGGTAGTGTCATATGCCAGAAATAGTCGAGTATTAATGCCCCTAGAGAAAGCTCTCTCCAATTTTCCGACACCAGACCACGTAAGGGAAACCAATCCCAATAGGTTCCGCCTGCAAACAATACAATCAACAATACTGCAAATAGAAATCCTGGGATCGAGTAGCCTATGATGATGATAGTACTCGTCCAAACATCAAAGCGTGTACCATCGCGAACAGCCTTAGCTACACCCAATGGTATGGAAATCAGATACACGAGAAGCGTAGTCCATAGTCCTAGAGAGATCGATACTGGCATCTTCTCGAGAACAAGAGACACCACGGATCGATCTCGAAAATAACTAACTCCAAAGTCAAACTGGATAAAATTACCCATCATGTGAATGAAGCGTTCGTGTGCAGGCTTGTCAAAACCAAATTGACGCTCAAGCTCCTTTATGAATTCTGGGTCTAGCCCCTGTCCACCCCGATACTTACTTGTAATATCCGCTTGCCCTGTTTGCGCCCTCAAATCACCAGACCCAACCTCACTTGTAGTACCTCCGCCGAACCGTGCTGTTGCGTCAACGGCGGTTCCTTGAATCTGCGCTATCAGTTGTTCTACAGGCCCCCCCGGAGCCACCTGAACCACCGCAAAGTTAATTACCATGATACCAAAAAGAGTTGGCACAATCAGAAGAAGCCGACGGATTATATAAGTTATCATATCAGCTTAAGATGCGATTAATGATCAATTCGGCTCCTTCAGCGCTGCATCTAGAACCATCTGTTTTTCTGAATCCACCCACCAAGTATCCAAAAAGCTTAATGAGTACTTTGGTTTAACGTAGGGCCGACCAAATTTATCCCAATAGGCAATGAAGTGAGAAGCTTTAAACCATTGAGGTATTGTATAATGACCCCACATCAAAACTCGATCCATCGCACCAATTACTGGCTTGAGCTCAGCCCTATTTTGAGCATCTCCTAATTTTTCTATTAGACTATCGATAACGGGATCTTTTACACCCGCATAGTTTAGCCCCCCTGGCAATTCTGCACCTGCCGAACCCCAAAAACTATGCTGTTCAGCCCCAGGTGTGCGGGGCAAAACAAATCGAGCGGTAATTATATCAAAATCGTAATTTTGGACCCGATTCGTATATTGCGAAGAATCTACATTTCGTATACGAGCCGCAATGCCAAGACGTTCCAGATTGCGGACAAAGGGGCCGATTATCCGCTCGAACGCTGGCACGTCAGATAAAAACTCAATCTCCATCTGTTGCCCTGAGTCATTAATGAGTCGCCCACCGATAACACGCCAACCAGCTTCCTCCAAAAGTTTTCGGGCTGATAGCAGATGGCTCCGAATGTCCCCACTACCATCCGTCGTTGGCGGCTGATATTCTTCAGTCACGACCTCCACTGGAACGGCGCTCCGATATACATTAATCAGCTCCAACTCAGCACCCTCCGGAACACCACGAGCCCGCAGATCTGAGTTTTCAAACATACTAGACGTTCTACGGTATAATCCGTAAAACAGGTTCTTATTGGTCCATTCAAAGTCAAATGCGTACCCTAAAGCCTTTCGCACCCGACGATCGCTAAATTTTTCCTTTCGCGAATTGATAAAAAACGCCTGGGTACCCGAAGGTGACTCGTCTGGTACCGTCGTACGGAGAATACGGCCATCTTTTACAGCTGGAAAATCGTATCCTGTAGCCCAATTTTTTGACATAAATTCTTCGTGAAAATCAAAATCGCCCGACTTAAAGGCTTCAAATGCCACCGAACGATCACGATAGAAGTCAAATCGCACGACATCAAAGTTATAGCGGCCCCTATTAACAGGGAGCATAGAACCCCAATAGTCTTGGACTCGCTTGTAAACTAGCGCTCGACCCGGATCAACCTGAGAAACCTTGTAGGGCCCACTTCCCAGAGGAGGAACTAATGTTGTGCGATCAAAATTATTTTCCTTGAAGTAGGACATTGAGATGATCGGCATGCCCGCAACTATCCGCGGCAAACCCCGCCCTGCACCAGGAACAAAGTCAAATTGCACAATATCTGTGTCTAACGCGCGTGCACTTAAGATATCGCGATAACTCAATTTAAAAAATGGCCGTCCCTTTGCTTTAAGAATTTGGAATGAGTAAGTTACATCAGTCGCAGTGATCGGTCGGCCGTCGTGCCAGCGCGCCTCAGGTCGAAGGTAAAATTGAACCCGCGATCCATCTATGGAAACCTCAGCACTCTTAGCAACTAATCCGTACACAGAATCAGGTTCATCCTCAGCCGTTACCATTAAAGATTCAAATGGCAACAACATGGCACGTGCCCCCAAACCACGAAGTTTTATACCCTTAAGAATAAAGGGGTTAAGATTATCAAACGAACCATAGTCCGCTAGACGCACTTCTCCCCCCTTTGGGGCATTCGGCCTAACGTATGCGAAGTTGTTAAAGTCAGCCGGGTATTTTAGATCCCCAAAAGTCGATAATCCATGTTGTGGCTCAGCTGCAATTATTGAGTGGAATAGAATTACCGCAACGAACACCACAATATGAATTATCGATTTGAATCTCATCTTCGGAACAAAAGCTCTGAAAATACAGTGCCACAACACATACTTGTAGCTCCACAGGCACCCAGTGAGCCAAATGCAAGCACCTGAAATACATAACTTTCAAGGCCTGAGCTATAACACGATGCTTTCCAACAACTCCATCGTGATAAATATCCGAATCTGTTACTAATCAAATTGGAGGCTACTTCTTTTCAGGACAGCATATACATAACGTAGTGGATCACAGTATTGCTTCGATGCCTAGTAACATCGGATAATCATTCCCTGAAGCAGTATAACTGATACGAACGGCGCACTCCAAAATTAGGATAAGTAGTATTATCAGTTACCCTTAGAGCGGGAGATCTCAGACTCTAGATCAGAATCAATCCACCAACTAAAAAACCCAATACCATATTTAGGGGTAATCTCAGGGCGCCCAAACCGCTTCCAATAAGCAACACGGAAAGTGCGCGAATGGAATTGGGGAACAACATAATGCCGCCAAAGCAAAACTCTATCTAGGGCACGACTTGCGGCTACCAAGGATTCTCGATCCGGCGCATAGATTATACGATCGATCAAAGTATCAACCACCTCGTCCTTCACTCCGATCAAGTTGCGCCCCCCTAAGGTGTCAGCTGCTACTGACCCCCAGTAATCTCGCTGTTCGTTTCCAGGTGAATCCGATTGTGGAAATGTTGCTACAACGATATCGAAATCAAAACCATCCACCCTGTTTTGGTACTGAGCTGTATCAACCGTTCGAATGTTGGTAAAAATTCCTAACCGCTCTAAATTTCGCGCAAAGGGTTGCACGATTCTTTCAAAGTCCGGACTGTTAAGAAGAAACTCTATCTCCATTTGCCGTAGGGTCTCCGAATGGATAAGCCGATTATCCCTTATAATCCAACCAGCGTCCTGCAATAGCGTTTTTGCCCGACGCAACAGTCTTCTATCACTTCCAGAACCATCACTTTTCGGAGCCTTATATTCTTGATCAAATACTTCGGACGGAAGCAAAGAACGAAACGGTTCCAGGTAAGCCACTTCTTGAACAGATGGCAGTCCACGCGCCGCCAATTCAGAGTTTGAGAAGTAGCTATTTGTCCGATCATACTGTCCATAAAAAAGAGTCTTATTTGACCATTCAAAATCAAAAGCATGTCCTATAGCATTACGAACTCGACGGTCATTAAAGATTGGCCGACGTGTGTTAAAGACAAATGCCTGCATGCCTGTTGGTAACTCGTGGCGAATTTCTTCCTTGCGAATATCCCCTTGACTCAAAGCAGATGAATCGTATCCCGTAGCCCAACGCCTGGCGGAATTCTCTCTGCGAAAGTCATACTCACCCGCCTTGAAAGCCTCAAGCGCCACAGTTTGATCCATATAATAGTCGACGCGAATTCTATCAAAATTGTACTGGCCTTTATTGATTGGAAGATCTTGACCCCAATAATTCTTTACCCGCTGATAGGTTATAGAATGAGGAGCATTAACCTCTAAAACACGATAAGGACCGCTACCCATAATGGGCTCTAACGTAGTCTTCGAAAAATCAGCGTTATCAAAATATGCTTTTGGTAAAACGGTAAGTTGTCCCACAATGTGCGGCAACTCCCGATTAAGATCTCCTTTAAATGTAAACTTCACGCGCTTTGAACTCTCAGCCTCAACGGTCTCCACATTTGCATAGTAGGCTCTGTAAAATGGGTGACCCTTAGTTGTAAGGAGATCAAAAGTGAAAACCACATCGTCAGCTGTGATAGGTGCACCATCGTGCCATCGTGCCTCGGGCCGCAAATTAAAAACAGCCCACGAATAATCGTCAGGAAACTCAATCGTCTCTGCGATTAAACCATACATTGCTGATAGCTCATCCTCTGGCTGCTTCATTAATGTCTCAAAAACAAGACCAATAGACGCTGCCGAGGTGCCCTTTAAGATGAACGGATTAAGCGAATCAAAACTACCTATAGAATATTGCTTAACGTATCCACCCTTAGGCGCGCTAGGGTTTACATAGTCTAAATGATAATAACCTTTTTCATATTTGAGCGTTCCTGTTAAGGAAGTTCCATGTTGAACGGTAGTCTCTGCAATTACGCCTTGTGGCAAAGAAAGAAATACTCCAATCGCTAATAGGCCAACAGTTAAGAAATTTTGCATGATCTACCCGCTGCAGACTGAGAAACAGTTAATTGGATCATTGACTACGAATTGACGGACGATAGTTATACTCAAACCTACCCAACCAACAATTATCTTTGAAGTAAATCTATAGCTTTTTGATGTATCACGGCATTGCCGGATGCAATCACGGTGCCATCACTATCAAAATTCAACCCTCGGCCACACCAATCGGTGATTACGCCACCTGCAGACTCCACAACAGGGATCAGCGCCATGTAATCGTGGACTTGAAGATTGCGTTCGATCACAAGATCAACAAAGCCTGACGCAAGTAAGCCAAACGCATAACAGTCTGTTCCATATCTAGTAATATTTACCGATTGCGCCAACAGTTCAAATTGTTCCGCACCAATCATCTGTTCCGGTTCTGTAGTAAAAAGAACCGCCTCAGAGAGCTTTTCTACTATCCGCGTCTTCACAGACATGCCATCAAGACGACATGGATGCCCACTGGCACCAATCCAACGCTCCCCCGTAATGGGTTGATCAATTACACCAAGAATGGCCTGACCTCGGTACGTTAATGCTATCAATGTCCCAAATAACGGTACTCCCGAAATAAAAGCCTTGGTTCCATCAATTGGGTCAATTACCCAAACGTAAGACGCGTTTAGGTGCTCTGATCCCATTTCCTCTCCGACAATTCCATGATCCGGATAAGTGGAGCGTATTAGTGACCGTAGAGAAGTTTCTACCTCCCGATCAGCAAACGTCACGGGGCTCCCATCGACCTTCTGATCAACCTTAAACTTCGAACGAAAATGAGGACGAATTATCTCACCCGACGCATCCGCTAGACGATTCGCGAACGCAATGAAATCGTCTGAACAGGCCGACGCCACAGCGTCGGTCTTTATCTACTCTACCGCCGGCAAAGGCGGCGGCGATTCAGTTTGCGACTGCAAGTACATTATAAGGTTTGCACGATCAGTGGCATCTTTGATGCCTCTAAACGTCATTTTTGTACCAGGAATTGACTTTTTTGGATCAGCAATAAAAGAGTCCAAATCGGCGTATCCCCAATTACCTCCTATATCAGAAAGCGACGACGAATATCGAAAGTCCGCATTTGCAGCACGGGAGCGTCCTACAATATTACTTATATTGGGACCAACCTTATTTTTTCCGCCAACTTCTAGTGTATGACACGCTTTGCACTTCCTAAATACTTTCTGTCCCGCTAAAACATCCGCTTCCGACAACAACACAGGCAACGTTGGCACCTCTACTTCTACCACCTCTTTCTGTACCTTCTCTATTCCGTCAACTAGGTAGACACTCTCCTCCAAGTGATGGGGTGCCATTGCAGAATCAGCGATATAATTAATGATAAAAAGAGCGAGTAACGTAAATAGAAATGCTGCTGCGTATTTATTAAACTCTAGGGCATTCATAAACTTAACCTTAGGGCAACTAGAAGGATGGGGTTGTCTAAACGATAACTCTGCGCAGATTAGCGGCTACCACTATGTGGACGCAACCTGTATGAAAGCACTTTTGATAGGTTTAATGTAATGAACATTGGATCCACTGTAATAATTATTCCTGCCCGCATGGCATCGTCCCGATTTCCGGGAAAGCCACTTGCCGACATTGCTGGCACCCCAATGATTGTACATGTCTGGAAAAGGGCCATTGAAGCTGATCTCGGACCCGTTTGGGTGACATGCCCAGATCAGGAAATAGCAGACGCTATTAAGGATTCCGGGGGCAATGCGGTCCTGACAAATAATGAGCACACTAGCGGATCCGACCGTGTGCACGAGGCAGTTTGTCTTCTCGACTCGACTGCCGACATCATAATTAATCTTCAAGGCGACTGCCCATACATAAAACCCGAAACAATCCGCTCGGTATTAACGCCCCTCAAAACTGAAGGAGTAGATATAGCGACTCTTGCCGCTGCAACCTCAGACAACGAAACTCACAACAATCAGAATATTGTCAAAGTTGTTCTGACCAATGGAAATGACAAAGGCGTCAGGAACGCTCTATATTTTTCTCGTACCCCGATACCAAGTGGCGAAGGTCCTCGTTTTCACCATGTTGGCATTTACGGATTTCGGCGCCAAACCTTAGATCAGTTCGCAGCCTTACCGCGAAGCGTTCTCGAAAATAGGGAAGGGCTTGAACAGCTTCGAGCACTTGAAGCAGGTATGTGTATCGGTGTCGAGCTCGTTGACTCGACTCCGACAGGTGTCGATACTCCTGAGGATTTGGAACGTGTGAAACAGCTCTTCAACTGCTAGAATATGTGCCACTATGTCTGATATCTCTACACCATTAGTTGCATTTCAGGGAGCTCCAGGGGCCTACTCCGAATTGGCATGCAGAAACGCGTGCCCAGAAATGAAACCTCTGCCTGTTAACACGTTTGAGGATACATTTTCAGCCGTAGCAGATGGCTCAGCTGACCTAGCCATGATTCCAATCGAAAACTCGGTCGCCGGAAGAGTGGCAGACATTCACCGTATACTTCCCGAGTCTGGCCTTTTCATAGTCGGCGAGTATTTTCAACGGGTTAACCATCAACTTTTGGCACCCAAAGGAGCTCATCTAGAGAGCCTTCAAGAGGTTCATAGTCACGTTCAGGCGCTATCACAATGTCGAGCATTTATTCTCCGACAAGGTCTAACACAGTGTGTGCACGGAGACACAGCAGGAGCAGCCCGTGATGTAGCAGAGGCTGGTGACAAACACCGCTCAGCTATTGCTTCAGAACTCGCGGCGGAAATTTACGGTTTGGAAGTATTGGCAACCGATATAGAAGATGCGGGACACAACACAACCAGATTCTTAATGATGGCACGAGAACAAGGAATCCCGCCTTTGGACCAAGTGCCAGTAATGACCACATTTGTATTCCGAGTACGGAACGTGCCCGCGGCTTTGTACAAAGCCTTGGGCGGTTTTGCCTCAAACGGCGTCAACATGCTTAAGCTTGAAAGCTATATGCTTGGAGGTAGCTTCAGCGCCACCCAATTTTATAGTGATATCGAAGGGCATCCTGAACAAGACGCCGTAAAACGCTCTATGGAGGAATTGGCATTTTTTACAGAATTCATCAAGATATTAGGAGTATATCCCTTACATCCGTTTAGAAACGACAGGTAACACAATTATGGTTGGGTTCAGCGCTATCATACCTAACTTTAAAAATACTCAGACGAAAAATGTCGCATACTGGTTCCAATCATGAGCTCCAACGTATTTCAAACTCCAGTATTTTCCTTCGACTGCCCCCCAAAAGGATCACCAGCGTCAACCCACCAGAGAGCTAGCTGATATGCAATAGCCAACGGTGGTGGCAAACGAAAGTCACTTTCGCCATCCCAACTGGCCCGACCCAGGCCCTCACGGACCTGTGCGCGAGAAAACCAACGAGCATCCTCTAGCTCTTCTACATCTATGTCGATGAGGGTTGTGACAGCCTCTGCGATGCAACCAATCATAAGCGATGATGGGAATGGCCACGGCTGCGATGAGTGGTAAAACACGTTACCTATTGTGATCCCTGACTCCTCATAAGCCTCTCGCTCTACCGCATCCTCGATTGTCTCCCCAGACTCTATAAATCCAGCTAGAGCAGAATAAACACCCTTGGGAAAATGGCTTTGACGGCCAAGAAGACATTCCTCTCCATAGCATACAAGCATTATTACTACCGGATCAGTACGTGGAAAATGCTGAGCACCACATGAATTGCAAGTTCTCGAATAACCGCCATCGAACGCCTCTGTGGAACGCCCGCACGCAGAACAAAAACCGTTTCGTAAGTGCCAATCAACCAATGACCGAGCTTGCGCGAGTATACCCGCATCCCCAGATGACAGACTTGAAGCAATACCACGAGCATCCTCAAACTGGCCGCCGTTTATGGCAAGCTCAAATTGATTTGCCTCTACCGCAATCGAAAAATCAGCAGAAAAGTATGAACATCCATCCAGCACGCCAAGCATTACCAATGAACCAGGTGTCGCCATACCTGCAAGTTCAACCAAAGGTTGCCACGAGAGTTTTGGAGTCTCATCAAGTGTCACCAATGGCCGAAGTTGGCAAAGTGGAAGGATTCTGCTGGTTTTGTCCAAACAAGTCTTCGCGAGCCAAGAACGATCCTTGCGAAGGATAGCTGCCCTATCGAGAGGGTTGCCAGTGAACACGTAAGGTTTACGCGACATACTATTAGTGGGACGGGTCATTTGGCTCCAATAGGGAAGCAATCAGCGTGACACACCACCCCCATATGGGCAATGCCGGACTCAATTAGTAGAACTTGGATTTATTGAGAGATTTTCTGATATAGTATAGTTGGGAGGTTGGAAGTGGGCAGTCCCCTCGCTAACCCGGTCAGGTCCGGAAGGAAGCAGCCGTAACGAGTTCGGCCTGGGTCACTAACCCAATCTCCCACCTGTCTCTGATGCACAATGGTTGGCCCCATATTTTCTATGCCGATATGCAGAACTAATACTCTCGTTTGGAACTTCATAAGATGACGAAAGACGATATCCAAAATTATCGCGTTCTTGCCCTAAAATATCGACCAACTACCTTCGATCAGCTTATTGGCCAAGAAGCCATGGTACGCACGCTGGAGAATTCTTTCGGCACTAACCGACTCGCGCAAGCTTTTATCCTAACTGGTGTACGTGGCGTAGGAAAAACGACGACCGCTCGCATAATTGCACGAGCATTAAACTGTACCGGTCCTAAACAGTCACAACCAAGACGATTTGATCCCTGTGGTAAATGTGAAAACTGCGTTGCAATCTTTGAAGACCGGCACGTTGATGTTCTGGAAATTGACGCTGCGAGTCATACTGGAGTCGACCGCATGCGGGCAATAATCGACTCAGTCCATTATTCTCCAGTATCTGCCAAATCTAAGGTCTATATTATCGATGAAATACACATGCTTTCAACAGCGGCATTCAACGCGCTTCTTAAGACTCTTGAGGAACCGCCACCGAACGTTACTTTCATATTTGCAACAACAGAGATACGGAAAGTACCGATTACTGTATTATCACGATGTCAGCGCTTCGACCTGCGTCGCATACCATCAACTGTTTTAGAGTCGCACCTTTCACATGTCACACAATGTGAAGGCATAAATATAGACGAAGTATCCATATCAATTATTGCACGGGCCGCCGAGGGCTCCGTCCGAGATGCCCTATCCCTTCTCGACAAAGCGATATCGTATGGCGCCACCAGCAGCGAATCGGAACTACGACACCTGCTTGGTTTGGCAGACAATGTCCGCACTTTGGACCTGCTTGAGTCGGTATTTTCAGGACATATAGAACAGGCGCTTTCGATTTTACGCGAACAATATGAAGCTGGTGCTGACCCTGTAGTAGTATTTCAAACCCTACTCGAGCAGACACACCTGTTAACTCGGTTAAAAGTTATACCAGACCTGAAAATAGGGCAGGAATTAAACGCTGATGAGAGCTCTATGTTAAACAACATGGCACAGAATCTTGACGTACCAGTGTTGACTAGAACTTGGCAGATGTTGCTTAAAGGTCTGCAAGAGACACAAACGGCTCCTCACCAACTAAGCGCCGCAGAGATGGTTCTGGTGCGCTTATGTCACGCTTCCAGTCTTCCCACACCAATAGAGTTAGTGAAGCAGCTTTCTGATTCCACGAAACCCCACATTTCAACACATCCAGGGGAAACACCTTCACCTGCAGCACAGGAAACACCTTCACCTGCAGCACAGGAAACATCCGTGCCTTTCCGGCAAAGTGAACTCAATCCAAAATCGTTTAGCGAGCTGACTGAACTTACGGCTGAACATAAGGAAATGCGCCTTTATGCCAACCTAATTAATGATGTCCGCCTAGTTAATTTTTCGCCGGGCCGTATAGAAATTTTTCTTGAACCATCAGCGCCAGAAAGCCTGCCAAAAAAGCTGGCGGAATGTCTGAAGGATTGGACTGGAAGTCTTTGGGATATCATTGTTACTGATACGCCAGTCGGACAAACGCTAGCGCAGCAGCACCAATCGGCAGCGGAAGAGCGGCAAGCAAAAGCTGCAAAACACCCTACCGTACAATCAGTCATGACAACATTCCCTGGAGCAAAGATAGTTGATATTCATGAGTTGTCACAGCTCGACGAAAACGAAATCCAAAATAATGGAGATAATTCTAAATGAAGAACTTGGGACAAATGTTCAAGCAAGCTCAGGAGATGCAAGCTAAATTAGCAGAAACTCAAGACGAACTTGAAAAAATAGATATAGAGGGCAGTGCAGGTGGTGGACTGGTAAAAGTCATCTTTTCAGGAAAAGGCACGGTACGTGGCGTACACATTAGTCCAAGCTTGGTGACTGACGGGGATGTGGGCGTTATCGAAGATCTAATTGTCGCTGCCGCCAATGATGCGCGAAAAAAGGTTGACGCCCGTACTGCGGAAGAGATGAACAAGCTTACGGATGGTTTGAATCTACCTGCCGGTCTGAAATTGCCGTTTTAAGTAACTATTTAATTTGGATGCTGAACTTAAAATACAATGACCGGATCAGAAATTAATCAAGCTGTTGAGCTTCTAGCTAAACTACCAGGCCTAGGGCCACGGTCAGCACGTCGTGCGATTTTGCACCTGCTCAAACGAAAAGAGACCTTGTTGCTTCCCTTGGCGGATGCACTGACTGAGGCTGCGAAGCAAGTCCGCCAGTGTTCGCATTGTGGCAATCTTGATACGACAGAACCATGTGGCCTCTGCTTGGATATTAGCCGCGATAGATCCACATTGTGTGTTGTGGAAGAGGTTGCTGATTTATGGGCCCTTAACCGCTCAGGAATCTATCGAGGACTTTATCACGTTCTTGGAGGCACTCTCTCCGCACTAGATGGTATTGGGCCTGAAGACCTTAATATTGCACGTCTGATAAAACGAGCTCAGGACCAAGAATTCCGAGAAATAATCCTTGCAACTGGTGCAACAGTAGACGGACAGACTACAGCCCATTACATCGCTGAACAACTAAACAGCCAAAACATCCAAGTATCCCGACTTGCTCATGGTGTTCCAGTGGGTGGTGAGCTTGATTACTTGGATGATGGTACGCTAATAACGGCTCTCAACTCTCGACGTCCGTTCTAAAGTGTAATCTCCTAGCTGGCAGACAACAAAAACTTGCTGTAGCTGACAGGGTCAATATTGGTTCCACACACTATAACGCCGACACGTTTACCCTTAAGACGCTCGCGTAAAGGACCTACTAGGGCGGCAGTTGCTGCAGCACCTGCCGGCTCAACTGCGAGTTTGGCTTCCCGAAATAGAAGACCCATTGCTTCACACATCTGTTCATCATTAATCATAACTAAATCGTCCATATGACTCTGGCAGAGCTCAAAACTGTAAGGGGCCGCATATGGAACGCCAAGGCTATCGGCAATAGTTTTCACTTCATCAATTGCTTGCGGTATTCCGGATGACAAACTCCGTCGCATAGTGTCTGCACCTTCAGGCTCAACACCAAAAACTTTACATTGCGGTTGAATAAGCTTTACAGCTCTCCCTACCCCCGCACACAATCCTCCACCACCAACAGGGACGATAACTGCGTCTAACATGCTAACCTGTCGGCATAGCTCAAGCCCCAGTGTGGCCTGACCCATCACTGTAAATTTGCCCTCATAAGGATGAATAACTTGTCGTCCCTCTTCTTCCGATATCCGATTTACTTCTTCGAAAGCCGCATGAACGTTCTTAGCAAAAATAACCTCTGCACCATATCGACGACATAGTTCAACTCTAAATGGATTAGCAGTTTCCGTCATAACTACTTTAGCAGAGGTGCCCACAACACCTGCCGCATAAGCTGTTGCGATAGCGTGATTTCCAGCACTAACAGCAGCAACTCCACGCTCGCGCTCTTGTTGAGAAAGATTGAGCATGTTTGTCAATGCGCCACGCGGTTTGAATGTGCCTGTGATTTGAAGAAGCTCTAATTTTAAAAATACTTCAGCGTCATTCCCCATGAGCTCAAACACCGTAGGTGAACGCCACTGCTGGATCGGCGTTTCGACGATGCCATCATTGATTAAAGCTCTAGTATCTTCAATTTCCTTTAGATCGAACAGTTTCAGCCCCCAATACAGAATTAATCTCGGTCATATCCACCATCAGCATTCGAACCAAAATTTCATGCAGATGGCGCCCAAGCTTGTATGCCAGTTTTAAGATGCTTTCATTACGCAAGCTAGTACCACACATACAGCATCGTATTCTAGTAGAGATGGAGATATAGATGCCAATCATGAATTCCTGCAAAATCGTGAAAATCGCGGAAAGGCTTTTCGCCAGGATACTTTAAGCGCATGGACAAATACCTAACCTCAGTCGCAATCCTGATTGTTCAAAACAACTACACATATCACCTTGATCTATCAAGAGAGCAACATTTAAAAATGTTTCTTTCCCAGGCCCAGACTTAGCTGAACGGATAAATGGACGTAACTGGATACCGCTAGGGCAACAGTTGTAATATGTCCTTATAAGCAACAAGTAAATGACGAAGCACTTTGTCAGATACGATGCGTTGCAATGGCACAATCACTGTGCATACTGCGCAAGAAGATTTATAGATAGGGGAGCAATGAGAGACTTTCAACTACCAGGCCGATCTACGGTGCATGCCTGCAATGGCATGGCAGCCACTTCACATCCCCTAGCGACACTTGCCGCAATTAATGTGCTGCAAGACGGAGGCAATGCGGTCGATGCTGCTGTTACAGCCAGTGCAGTGCTGTGCGCTGTTGAAGCAAAATCAACTGGAATTGGTGGTGATTGTTTTATCCTCTACGTACCTGGTGGCCAAGGTAAGGTTATAGGACTCAACGGTTCGGGGCGAGCACCAGAAAAATCTGGTGCCGAATGGTTTGTCGAGCGCAACATAAAAAAGATCGACCCCCGAAGTCCTCATTCAGTTACAATTCCAGGAGCAATACATGCATGGGACCGCATTCTCCAAGACTACGGAACTCGGGACCTTGGTTACTGCCTTCGACCCGCAATAGAGTACTGCGAACAAGGCACCCCTGTGTCTCCCCGAACCGCCAGTGATTGGTCAGGCCTGGTTGATCTTTTACGTATTGATCCCACTGCGCGACGTATCTTTTTGCCCGGTGGAAAGCCACCCACGGTAGGTGATATTCACCGACAGCCTGAGCTGGCCAACACCATGAGAAAAATTGCAAAATCGGGGGCTGATGCTTTCTATAAAGGACCTGTAGCCAAAGAAATTGTCACTTATCTCAGAAAATTGGGTGGCCTTCACACGTTGGATGACTTTGCGAATCACCGTACTGACTATGTGGCTCCTATCAAAACTCAGTATCGCGGGCACAACGTCTTCCAAATTCCCCCTAATGGCCAAGGGCTTACTGCTCTAATAATGCTAAACATTATGGCTGGATATGACATAGCCTCACTTGACCCCTCTGGAGCCAAACGCTTTCATATTGAAGCAGAAGCTGCACGGATCGCCTACCAAGCACGCGATGCATTTATTGCTGACCCTCAACACTCTAATGTCCCAGTGCGCAAACTACTTTCCAAAACTTTTGCGGACATTCAACGACGTCGTATTCGCCCACGCAGCATAATCACTGATATTGAGGAAGGCGAAGCACTCCCCCATTCCACTACCGTTTATCTCAATGTAGTTGACCGAGACCTCAATACCATATCATTCATCAATTCTACATTTCTTTCATTTGGTTCAGGTCTGATAAGTCCCAATACAGGAGTTGTGCTTCAAAATAGAGGTGCTGGTTTTGTTGTTGATCCGAGTCACCCAAACTGTATTGCACCATCGAAACGCCCCTTACACACCATCATTCCTGGAATGGTGATGAAGGGCCATCGTGCGGTAATGCCCTACGGCGTAATGGGAGCGCAATATCAACCGACAGGACATGCGCACGTCGTATCCAACGTTCTTGATTATGGAATGGATGTACAAGAAGCTCTTGATTGTCCCCGCGGCTTTTATTATGACGGCAGACTGCAAGTTGAGCGTAGCGTTAGCAGGGATACGGTTCATAAATTAAGGAAAATAGGCCACAAGGTTATAGAGCCTCCCCTTCCTCTTGGTGGCGGCCAAGCTATATGGATCGATTGGAAGCGAGGGACACTGATAGGCGGTTCTGAACCCCGTAAAGATGGTTGTGCACTGGGGTATTAGCCAAAATCTTTCCAATCCTTATACTTCCTAAATTTTTAAAACCTCCAACCACTCGAACACCCCTTCACAGACCTAGGACAGTAATTGGTACATTTGACCAACGCTGATTTTCTAACCGCTTTCTTATTCAGCCAATACCAACCACCTCCCTCATCATTGAATAATCCCAGAGACTGTTGTTCCCTCCCTCATTTTTTATCGTAGGTTCGTCTTTAGTGCTAAAATGGGGCCATGCGACCCGATGTAATTGATCTAAGCAATTTCTACCAAAGCAACCTTGGACAGGTGGCACGTCGGATGATACGTCGCCAAATTCGCAAGTTATGGACTGATAGCACTAGAAGAAACATTCTTGGGCTTGGCTACGCGACTCCATATCTCAGTCCATTCATGGATTGCTCTAATCGGATAGTGGCTGCAATGCCGGCTGACCAAGGTGCGCTCTGTTGGCCCGAATTAGCTGAGAATCTAGTGAGCCTAGTTGAAGAGGAACGGCTTCCATTTCCTAATGAGATATTTGATTCTGTACTAATGGTTCATGCACTTGAGACAAGCGAACAGGTTCGTTCACTACTTCGAGAAGTTTGGCGTGTAATGGCTCCAAACGGAACACTCCTGGCAGTTTTACCAAACCGCCGAGGAATATGGGCACAATTAGAGCATTCACCGTTTGGACACGGTCACCCATATAACCAACCTCAAATAGTAAGACTTATGCGAGATTCAATGTTTTTCCCAAATCCAATAGTAGGAGCATTGTATGCACCTCCAATTAATCGCCGACCGATATTGCGTGCAGCACCCGTCTTCGAAAGCATAGGAACAAGATGGTTGTCCACCATCTCTGGTGTGCTCATAATCCAAGCCAAGAAACAAATCTATACTTTGGCTGCACCCCCCCACACACAACAACAGAGTGCGTTGTTAGCTCTCTCTAATCCCTTAAGAGCTGCAGGAAACGACCACTGTGATGTGCTCGACTGTAATGTGCTGTCACAGAATACATCGGTACGAAATTGACGAACCCACGTACCTGAGATTACAGCGCTCGGAAATAATTATTTCTTCTCCAAGAGAAAAATGCCTATTTCGCCAAACAAGTTCGCCAGTGGCTTGATCGCAGCAAGAATTCTCCGCTGACCTTGATGATTTGCCACAATCCGACGACGCACAATAATATCCAAAGTTCGGCACAGATCCTCAAAATCTCGAAAAGTGCAGACGTGAATGTTTGCAGTTTCGTACCATGGTTGCATAAAAGCCTTAGTTACCGGCATCCGACCACCACCTATCAGACCACACCTAACACGCCAATGACCGAAGTTTGGAAAGGATACAATCGCACGATCACCAATACGCATCAGCTCTTCTAAAACTGTCTTAGGGCTATGCACCGTTTGCAATGTCTGTGTTAGAACAACGCAATCGAAAGCATTCGAGGGATAATCGCTGAGGTCGGTATCAGCATCGCCCTGTATTACCGACAAACCATGACTTACACACTTACGCACGCTTGTGTCATCTATCTCCACACCACGCGCGTCAACATTCTTGTAATCTTCAAGATAGTGCAAAAGCTCCCCATCGCGACATCCAACATCTAGTACGCGAGTACCAGGCTCAACTAGATCGGCAACAAGCTGAAGATCACCCCTCAGCCTTATTTCGCGTGGAGATTCTTCTGACACCATCATCAATTATTCAAACCGTGATGTGCAGCTGCCCCGTTCAGAAACCCCTTTAGAGCCGCATGGAACTCCGGCACGTCTAGAAGAAATGCATCATGTCCCGTATCGGTTTCAATTTCTACAAAACTTACGTTTGCAGCTACGGCATTAAGCGCATGCACTATTTCCCGGCTTTCTGCAGTAGGAAACAACCAGTCGCTGGTAAAAGAAATAAGGCAAAACCGCGTTGTGGTCCCAGAAAATGCACTTGCAAGATCACCATTATGATCTGCAGCCAAATCAAAGTAATCCATAGCTTTAGTTATATACAGATACGAGTTCGCATCAAAACGTTCAACAAAGGATTGCCCTTGATGCCGTAGATAGCTTTCGACCTGAAAGTCCGCCTCGAAACCGTACGTCAATGCAAAACGATCTTGAAGGTTTCTCCCAAACTTCCGTCCAAGCGCCGCTTCCGATAGATACGTAATATGTGCCATCATCCGCGCGACAGCTAGCCCCTGACGAGGTATGGTGGATGTTTGTAAATAGTTGCCTTGTTTCCAATCTGGGTCAGTTATAATGGCCTGGCGCCCAACTTCATGAAATGCAATATTCTGTGCAGAATGGCGGGATGCGCAGGCAATCGGCACTGCAGCGAATAGCCTTTCAGGATAAGTTGATGCCCATTCAAGCACCTGCATGCCTCCCATAGAGCCACCAATTACACAGAACAATTTTTCAATGCCCAGATGATCCAAAAGCATTGCTTGTGCTCGTACCATGTCACCTATAGTTACAACTGGGAAATCAGGCCCATATAGGTTACCGGTACGCAGATCTATCTGGTTAGGACCAGCAGTGCCCATGCAACCGCCCAAGACATTCGAACAGATAACGAAAAATCGATCAGTGTCGAGTGGTTTTCCAGGTCCTACAATCATGTCCCACCAGCCTTTCACACCCGTTACTGGGTGTTTCCCGGAAATATGCTGATCCCCGGTGAGAGCATGACAAACAAGAACTACGTTCGAGCGGTCCGCATTCAACTCGCCGTACGATTGGAATGCAACATGAAACGGTCCAAGAACAGCTCCACTGTCGAGAGTAAGTGGAGTATGCTCTCCGAGTTCGACGACCGTACCAAACCGCTTTATGGTCTGTGCATCAAGCGTGGCATTTGACCTTAGGTCCATGGTATCGCTCTTATAGCCTTAAATCTGGAAGATACAAAATTTGCGTCATGACTCCTCTTTGTCAATGTTTTCTTTGATTATTGGTCAACACAGGTCTACTTGTAACAATATACAAGGTAGGCACATTGGTGGAATGTTCTAATGGCAGACGAGCACAATCTCAAAAAACTACGTTCTGAGATTGACGAGATCGACGACGCTATACACCGTCATCTTGTCCGCCGAGCAGACGTAGTGCAAATACTTGCCAGGGAAAAAACTAAACAGCCTGGAATTAGTGGCATGCGACCATTGCGTGAAGCTGCCGTAGTGAAACGTCTTCTCAGACAACACACCGGGTCTCTCCCACATTGTGTAATTTTTCGAATATGGCGTGAAATAATCTCCGCCTCCCTAAGATTGCAAGAGCCTACCACGGTCGCAATCTATGCTCCTAACCGAGCAGTAGCTTACTGGGATCTCGCAAGAAACCACTTCGGCTCCATAACACCAATGACACTGCATCGATCTTGTAAAATGGTATTGCGTTTAATTGCAACACAGGAGTATGGATTTGGCATACTGCCAATACCTAGAGAGGATGATAATCCTCCATGGTGGCCATTATTGGCAAATATGCCTGATTTAAGACACAAGATAATCATGCGTCTTCCATACCTTAGCGATGAGAATATTACCTGCGGTCAACCCTCAGCACTAGTGGTTGGTCCAACAATTTTCGAACAGAGCGATCAAGACGTAAGCCTTTTAGCAGCGCGCACCACGATGAAGCTCGATAAACCTCGCTTGATCAATGCTCTTAGATCTGTAGGCATTGCGGGGCATTGCATAGCAAATATCCAACAACCAGGAAACCCAACCAATTACCTCTACCTTCTCGAAGCTAATGGCTACCTCGTCCAAGACGACAAACGCCTATCAGTTCTTCTCAACTCTGTAGAATATGGTTTCAAAGAATTCACACAACTAGGTGGATATTCGACACCAATAGAGGGTCCAATAATGAGCGATCTACGATGACCTCTCCTACCCCACGGCCTGGAATTCTGAAAATCACACCATACGTTGGAGGCGACACGCATATAGAGGGGCATGGACGCGTTATAAAGCTTGCATCGAACGAGTCTGCTCTAGGCCCAAGCCCAAAAGCCATTTCCGCGTATCAAAGTATAGAAGACCAACTGCATCGATATCCTGACGGATCAGCAAAGAAATTGCGGAAAACCATTGGGGAGACGCACGGACTTAATCCTGAGCAAATTGTATGCGGTAACGGCTCAGATGAACTTTTGGATATGCTCGCACGAGCATATGCTGGTCCGGGCGACGAGGTTCTTTACTCGCAGTATGGGTTTCTTGTCTACCGAATCTCTGCTTCTGGCGTAGGAGCAACTCCCATCGCTGCTCCAGAGAGTGATTATAGAGCTAGCGTAGACGCGCTGATTGGACTAGCCAGTGAAAAGACCCGCGTCGTCTATATCGCGAACCCTAATAATCCCACTGGTACATATCTCAATGAAGATGATCTTATGCGGTTACGCAGAGGTTTACCCGACTCAAGTGTTCTAGTTATTGATGCGGCATACGCTGAGTTTGTATCCAATATGGATTACTCTTCCGGTATAGAGCTCGTTGATCGCTTCAAATCAGTTGTAATGACTAGAACATTTTCAAAGGCTTACGGCCTTGCCGCACTTCGGCTTGGCTGGGCTTATTGCCCGCCTAATATTGTCGATGTGTTAAATCGTTTACGACAACCTTTCAACGTTACAGCTCAAGCACAAGCAGCAGGAAGTGCAGCTCTGACAGACATCGACCACCTAAATGCCGCACGGATACATAACGACAAATGGTGTACAGAACTACGTGATGGCTTAGATAAAATTGGTTTTTACACGATACCGAGCGCAGCCAATTTTCTACTCACCCAGTTTTCCAGCCCAAAAGCCGCAGAGAATGCCAATAGACATTTGCGCAAGGACGGCATTATTGTCAGAGAGATGGGTGCATACCATCTTCCCAATTGCTTACGCATTACAGTAGGCAAAGAGGAGGAGAATATTCTTCTACTCCAATCACTTAGTCGCTATTCCACCGAAACTGGATAGATTACTATGGCGAATTCACAACTGTTCGATCGCGTTGCATTAATTGGTCTCGGTCTTATTGGCTCATCTCTAGCCCGGGTAATAAAGTCCCATGGACTTGCTTCCCATATTTGTGGTTGTGCTAAATCGGAAAAGACCCGAGCACGCGCGCTCGAACTCGACTTGGTTGATAACGTTGAGGAGAAACCAGCATTATGCGTCAAGAATGCAGATCTAGTGGTTCTCTGTACACCCATCGGCAGTTACGCCAAGCTAACAGAAGAGATCGCCCCAAATCTAGAAAGGGGCGCTATTTTAAGTGACGTCGGATCTGTCAAGCACTCAGTGGTACGCGTAGTTGAGCCGCTTATGCCACCTGAAACACACTTCGTTCCCGCCCACCCTGTCGCCGGAACCGAGCATTCAGGACCAGATGCAGGATTTGCAAGCCTATTCTCTGGACACTGGTGCATCATAACGCCAACCGCTAGAACCAATGTGAAAGCTATCGAGCGTGTTTCTACACTATGGGAACAAGCCGGAATGCAGGTCGATTTAATGGATGCTCAACACCACGACCTAGTATTAGCAATTACTTCACACCTTCCTCACCTTATAGCTTACAACATAGTTGGGACTGCTTCTGATCTTGAGCATGTGACACAATCTGAGGTTTTTAAGTATTCAGCTGGTGGATTCCGAGACTTCACACGAATTGCAAACTCAGATCCCACCATGTGGCGAGACATATTTCTTAACAACCGAGAAGCGGTGTTAGAAATGCTAGGACGCTTCAACGAGGATCTTTCCTCACTTCAACGGGCAATCCGCTGGGAAGATGCTGACGCACTTGAAAAACTATTTCAGCGAACCCGAAAAATTCGTAAGGGAATACTTGATGCTGGTCAAGCGTAGTCTTTAGATAATTCATGGCACAAACCTAGATGAAACAATTGGATCTAGCTGGACAAGTCGCAGTGGTCCCAAGAAAAAACTGCCGTCTTGAATTCGAATGGGAAGACTTACACGACCATCGTGAGGAGACAATTGTGCAAAAGCGTCGAGCAATGTCTCTGCCGCGACACCATCCCGACGGTTGATATGTCTCTCAGCAACAAGTCCTTTAATCACGTCGCTATATCCGGAGATTTCTGCACGTCCTGCACCGATAGGCCTCATTTTTTCGTCGAGAGCAAGTGTTCCGTCAGCAACAACATTCAACTCAGACCACTGGACGGCAAACTTCTTGACTTCAACGATACCTCCTTGGTCACGCCATGAAGTAAGCGTGGTGGTTAGAGGGCCCAATGATATCGTTGAATCGTCAACGACAGAGTAGAATTGCATCTCATCTATCCGATTTCCTAGTCCTGCCACAGCATTAGGTATCACTATGGATTCAGTGCGGACAATAATGTGCAAAGGTGGAGGCATTTCGGCCCGAAAATCACGCCGTGCGTCGATTCGTACCCGCCCAACATCAACTATGTCTTTGCCGGAAACAGTTTGGACTTTAAAACCCTGGATATCGATACCTATTTCTTCAAGTTGTTGAAATGTACCAAAGTGAATCTGCGCGCTCGCACGGCGCGTAGAGATTTCTATGCTACGATGTGTATCATTTTCCCAAATCCTAAGTTTTTGATGGCCACGCGCAAGTATAATAGGCTGTTGTAACCGCCACGGTCTGGCAGAAAGTACTGCCTCTTCACTATTCCAAATCCACGAACCATCCTTCTCTGCACGAGCTAGCTGTGGTGCAGTCATCACAAGCACAATTTCAAGCGGATACCCCTCAATGGAAACTTTCTCGTACGCAACCTCAAAACCCTCTGCCTGGCGTCTTTCGATCCAAGAGATGACTTCTGCCTTGAGATCATTCGCAAAAATCCACCATATGGCAGTATATCCACCACATATTAGAGCCACATTGATTCCAATAAGCAGCAAGATCAGGATAGTTCGACGGGGCATTGCAAGGCTCAATGATACCAAGTTTAACCACTGTCAGTTACGATAAAACGTCTTCGGAGCACATCAACTAGAATACTGGCCAGCTCCGCATTATCGGCCAGAACCTGTAATCCTACACATAACCTATTCAACGCTTTGCATGATCCTCATCTTGTTGTGCTGCAAAGATAGATCGATACCCAGTCTTCGACCAATCGGGTGGAATCGGACACTTCTCGCCGTCAAAACGCGCGAAACGAGCCTGCTCACCACGGACTATTGTTCCCACTTGGGGCCTCGGAGTACTGTGGGCAGTATATGGAAATGCGTCGGATGATGAATAAGCATTTAGTAGTAATGGTCGTGAAGTTTTGGAATGGTTGGGAACTGAACCGTGGACAACCCTACAACTGTGCACAGTAACTGAGCCTTCGGGTCCCATCAATGGGACTGCAGAGTCTAAATCTATTTGTCCTAAGTCTTTTGAAGATATAAAGCCTGCCCACTCATCCTTATCATTATAATGGCTAAAAATCGGTCCATGATGACTACCAGGCACTATAGCCATTGGAGCCTGCTCCGGACCAACGTTGCCAAGATATACACCGACAGTTAAAGGACTACAGTTGGTGTGGGGGTAGAAGGGTATGTCCTGATGCCACTTTACTTCCTCTCCTCCACTTGCCCATTTAAAATTGAGCTTGGAATGGTGAAACTTGACATTAGGCCCAACTAAGTCTGCTGCTACATCTACAATAATCGATTCTGATGCAAATTCCCAAAATACTGGGTCAAGCGCAACTGGCTGTGTAAGACGCCGTATCCTCGGGGCATTAGGCGTATGGCTGGGCTCGAGATCAATATCGCTATCAGGCACGGTCATAGCACGCGCTCTATCAACCAACCTATCCGTAGCATCACGCAAGCGATTCAGCCAAACAGCCGATATAGCCCCTTCTATCAGTAAATAACCATTTTCTTCGTAGAAGGCACGGTCACTTTTAGTAAGACAGCAAAGACGATTCGCAGACATTAAGTGCACCTAGAATAGCCACAAATGGAGCAAGAATCACAGTTTTCCATGCGAACAATTCCTGGTTGATTGCAGCGCGAACAGAAACGGGTCGCACTTGAGAAACCTCCATCATCCGAAACCGAAGCCATCAATAATTGCTCTACTTCGGTATCACTTTTGTTCGAATCCGACATAAACCCAATATCTATCATGTGTTGCCTAATCACTTGGCCAATGGCAGCTAGAATAGATGGAACATACTGTCCCTCTACCCAATGGCCGCCACGTGGGTCGAATACCGCCAATAGTTCCTCCACAACAAATGAAACATCCCCACCACGTCGAAAAACTGCGCTAATCATCCGAGTTAGAGCCACGGTCCACGCGTAATGTTCCATATTTTTGGAATTGATAAATACCTCAAACGGCCGTCGACGACTTTCAACAACAACATCATTAACCGTAATGTACATGGCATGATCATTCTCCGGCCAACGAACCTTATAGGTTTTCCCATACAAGACTTCGGGTCGATTCAACGGCCGTGTCATGTATATAACACCACCCTCCTCGTGCATATCGACAGACGAAGACGGGGATTTATCCGAAGACACCTTTGTCACCACCGCACCGCCTCCAACGTTCCTATCTGTTTCGAGAACAGAACCAGTCACCGAGTTTGGTCGGTAAGTAGTAATACCCTTACAACCTAAGTCGTAAGCCTTGCTGTAGATATCAAAGAACTCTTCGAAATTAATGGCCTCAGGACAATTAACAGTCTTTGAAACTGCACTATCAACATGTTTCTGAACTGCGGCCTGCATACTGATATGGTGGTGAGGACTTAGATTTTGCACATCAACGAATGATTCGGGAAGTGGTGTTTGACTATCAAATAGCTTGTAGAACAAGCGGTATGCATAGTCGCTTACCTCCTCCTCCTGCTTATCTCCATCAGGCATGAGAACCTTACGAGTATATTTATAACTGAATACCGGCTCTATTCCAGATGATACATTATCAGCAAGCAACGAGATCGTACCGGTAGGAGCTACCGAGGTTAGCAGCCCATTGCGCAAACCGTTAAGCTCTATTGAACTTTTAATATCCGAATCCAAAATCTCTGCACCACCGCTGGAAAGGAAAGAGGAGCACTCAAACATTGGAAAAGCACCCTTCTCTCTGGCTAGCTCCGACGAAGCAAAATAGGCTGCACGCTTTATACATTGCATCCAATCACCTGCCAGCTTAACGGCACGATCAGTATTGTAACGAGTGCCACACATAATTAGCGCATCGGCCAAACCTGTCACACCAATACCTATGCGCCTCTTCTGCATTGCCTCATGAGTTTGCTGCGGCAAAGGGAACTCCGATACATCAATCGCATTATCAATCATGCGAACAGCTATCGGCACGATCTCCTCTAACATACTAAAATCCATCTCGGCCGACGCTGTAAATGGACTCCTAACGAACCGAGTAAGATTAACTGACCCGAGTAAACAGGCCCCATGTGGAGGTAGCGGTTGCTCCCCACATGGATTAGTACATGTAATCTCTTCACAGTAACTGAGATTGTTTGATCGATTAATACGATCAATAAAAATTACACCCGGCTCAGCATAAGTATACGTAGCGCGCATGATTGCAGTCCAAAGATCACGTGCACGTACAACTTTGTATACCACTCCATCAAACTTCAATTCCCAGGGGCCATCATTCTTTACTGCCGACATCAACGCATCACTAACCAAAACAGAAAGATTAAACATGCGCAGTCTACCAGGTTCACGTTTTGCAGATATAAAGTCCTCAATATCAGGGTGATCACACCGCATCGTGGCCATCATTGCACCGCGTCTATATCCCGCACTCATAATTGTTCGGCACATAGAATCCCAAACGTCCATAAAACTTAGTGGTCCTGAAGCGTCAGCACCGACACCCTTTACTGAAGCACCCCGAGGTCGCAACGTCGAGAAGTCAAACCCAATACCTCCACCTTGCTGCATAGTTAGC
>CAJWJK010000004.1 GCA_913041535.1 uncultured Alphaproteobacteria bacterium | reverse complement strand
CGATTGGCCCATCAGTTTTGAGGATATTGAGCCCTATTACGTGCGTGCTGAAGATAAAATGGGCGTATCGGGGCGAAATGGTATCGCCTTTCATCCTAAGAATAATAACTACAAGGTAATGGCGCTTGGTGCCAAACGTATGGGCTATAGGGACTTTGATACGAATAACGTAGCAATCAATGTAGAACCGCGAGACGGTCGCAACGCGTGCGATTCTATAGGATTCTGTATGCAAGGCTGCCGCTCAGGTGCGAAGTGGTCGACATTTAACGTTGATCTTCCGCAAGCGGAAGCGACTGGTCGATGTGAGATTCGAGCCGAATGCATGGTACTCAAGATTGAGCATGATTCTGATGGCAAAGTGAACGGTGTCCTGTATGCAGACCGCGACGGTAATCACCATGTACAAAAAGCCCGGATAGTATGTGTCGCAGGTAATGCAATTGAGACCCCGCGGTTGCTGTTGAATTCTGAGTCCGACCATTACTCCGATGGGCTTGCTAATTCCTCAGGAATGCTGGGGCGAAACTATATGCGTCACATGTTTGGTTTCGTATACGCTGAGTTTGATCATCCTGTTAGCATGAATAGGGGTATAGTCTGTGGTGGAATCATCAGAGATGAGGCAAAGCATGATGACTCTCGTGGCTTTGCGGGGGGGTATTATACAGGAACAATCGGCCTGGGGCTGCCTTTCTACGCAGCATTTTTGAATCCTGGTGCATGGGGTAGAGAGTATGCAGGCTGGTTAGAGTCATATGAACGTATTGCAGGAATGCAAATATTGGGTGAGGACATGGCGTTGGAAACAAACGCTGTTTCTTTGCATCCAAATGAAAAGGATCAATATGGGTTGCCAATACCCAGTCTTCATCTTGATGATCATCCTAATGAAATATCAATGAAGAATTATGCTTACAGAAAGACGGCAGCGTTATTACAGGCTTCAGGGGCTCATCGGGTGTTTGAATCTCCTCCCTTGCCGGCATCCCATAACATGGGCACCTGTCGGATGAGTGATGATCCTCAAACCGGTGTGGTTAACAAGTTCGGCCAGAGCCATGATATCGCCAACTTGTTCATCTCCGATGGCAGTCAGTTTACTACCGGGGCGGCAGCAAATCCTACTCTTACCATTGTGGCGTTGGCCATTCGTCAAGCCGAGTACATAGCGGAGCACATGCGGACCAACGAAATCTAGGACTGGGAGTAGAAATTATGAGTAGTTATGACGATGATCGTGATGTTGCGGCGGTGACATTTGACAACGATGACGGGTCGGTTGTCGTCATCATTGGTTCCGGAGCCGGCGGCGGCACACTTGCGAACGAGCTTTGTCAGAAGGGTATCGATGTCGTGATCATCGAGGCGGGCAAGCGCATCGAGATGGACGAGTTTGTCAACGATGAAAGCATTATGAATCCCAGACTTTTATGGGATGAGCCTCGCAAGGGTGAGGGGTCCCGTCTCAATACCACCCACTTTCCTGACAATCCCACGTGGATGTGCAAGGTAGTGGGAGGTACCACGGTGCATTGGACCGGAACGTGCCCGCGTATTAAGGACACGGAATTCAAGGCGCGCTCGACCTACGGGGCGATCGAGGGCACGAGTCTTATGGATTGGCCCATAAGTTTGGAGGATATTGAACCGTATTACGACCGTGCAGAAGCGAAGATGGGCGTTGCGGGCACAGGCGGTCGTCCGTGGTTGCCGGGCAATAACAACTACAAGGTGATGGCAGCTGGTGCCAAGAGGGTTGGCTATACGGAATACCACACAGGCACTCATGCCATTAATGCGGAGCCCTATGATGGCCGGAATGCGTGTGACCAGATCGGGTTTTGTTTTCAGGGCTGCAAATCGGGTGCCAAGTGGTCGACGTTATATACGGAGATTCCGAGAGCTGAGGAAACGGGCCGGTGCGAGGTGCGCTCCCAATGCATGGTGCTCAAGATAGAGCATGATTCGGATGGCAAAGTGAATGGTGTCCTGTACGCAGACCGCGATGGTAATCACCATGTACAAAAAGCCCGGATAGTATGTGTTGCCGGGAACTCTGTGGAAACACCTCGTATGCTGCTGAACTCTGAATCGTCTCAATATCCGGATGGTCTTGCGAATTCATCGGGCCAAGTCGGGAAAAATTATGTTACTCACACCGAGGGTACGGTTTACGGTATTTTTGACCAACCGGTGAATTGGCATCGTGGCCGCATTGTTTCTGGAACGATTAGGGATGAGAGCTACCATCAGCCCGAACGGGGGTTTGTTGGTGGGTATTACTTTCTCACGATTGCGCTTGGTCTTCATGATTACGCGATCGGGCTCCGTCATGATGGCTGGGGAATTAGCCATTCCTCATGGCTGGAATCCTATGAGTATACCGCTGGCTTATATATCCTGGGTGAAGACATGCCGCTTGAGAGCAATCGTGTTTATCTGCACCCCACGGAGAAGGATCAATATGGGATGCCCGTCCCGGTGTGTCACCAGGATTATCATCCTAACGATAATTTAATGCGAAATCATGGTCTCAAACAGTGCACGGCGCTGTATGATGCGATGGGTGCCAGGCAGACACGAGAAAGTGTGGCGTTCCCGGCTGGCCATAATCTCGGCACCTGTCGGATGAGTGATGATCCTCAAACCGGTGTGGTTAACAAGTTCGGCCAGAGCCATGATATCGCCAACTTGTTCATCTCCGATGGCAGTCAGTTTACTACCGGGGCGGCAGCAAATCCTACTCTTACCATTGTGGCGTTGGCCATTCGTCAAGCCGAGTACATAGCGGAACACATGCGTATTAATGAGTTTTAGAAAGGGTAATTCGTAATGTGGGGAAGTTGAAATGGACAGTGCATATACTGAAATTGTCGAGGTTCTTAAAGGCTATTTTGACGGTTTCTACGAAGGTAACGCTGACAAACTGAAGAAAGTTTTTCATCCGAATTGTCACCTCTATTATGCCCCTGACGGTGTTTTGCAAGATGATAGTATGGAGACGGTATACGAGAGAGTGCGGGATCGAACTGCTCCTCTTGTTGCTGGTCAGGCTCGCTCCGATCAAATATTCTCGATTGACAGATCTTCTTCGGGTTCGGCTCTTGCAAAAGTACAAATTGCAATCGGCGATCGTTTGTTCACCGATTATCTAAGTCTTCTTAAAATTGATGGCCGATGGCAAATAGTAGCGAAGTCGTTCAGCTGGGTCTCTATCTCAGCCGGACTATCTAAGGCAGCCGAGTGATAATGGGGTGGTTGTGCAGATTATCTGGATAATACGGTGGACGTTGTCGCAACGCGAGGGATGTCCCCAGGGGATCTAGGGTTTGAAAGAGTAATTAAAAAAAAACGGTACGCTATTTGTGGGTAGTGGGTAAGAATGCATGTTTTAGGGCAATCTATACCCCAAGGGGGGAATAATGAGTGACCATGAAGATCGCGTTGCGGCGGTAACATTTGACCATGATGATGACTCTGTTGTTGTCATCATTGGATCGGGAGCCGGTGGCGGTGTGCTCGCTAATGAGCTTTGTCAGAAAGGGATAGACGTAGTTCTTCTCGAGGCTGGCGCACGTGTTGAGATGACAGAGTTCGAGAATGATGAAGTTGCGATGAACGATCTCTGGACATGGGATGAGCCTCGAGAGGCGCGGGGTAGCAGGGCAAATATGACGCAATTTCCTGAACAACCTGCGTGGATGCTCAAAACAGTAGGAGGCACGTCAGTTCACTGGGCAGGTACATCTGTTCGTTTTAAAGATACTGAAATGAAAGCACGTACAGTCTACGGAGACATCGAAGGAACCACATTATTAGATTGGCCGTTTGGTCTAGACGAACTTGAACCGTATTACGACCGCGCAGAAGCTAAGCTGGGTGTAGCAGGTACTGGAGGTCGGCCGTGGCTACCCGAAGGCAACAACTATAAAGTTATGGCGTTAGGGGCTAAACGCGTTGGATATAAAGAATTTCATACTGGGAATCATGCTATTAACGCGGAGCCTTATGATGAACGCAATGCATGTGACCAGATTGGGTTCTGTTTTCAGGGGTGCCGTTCTGGAGCAAAATGGTCGACGCTTTACACAGATATTCCTCGGGCGGAAGCAACTGGTCGGTGCGAGGTTCGTCCCAACTCCATGGCCTTGAGGGTTGAGCATGATGACTCAGGGAAGGCAAACGGAGTTCTTTACGCAGACACGAATGGAAATCAACATTTGCAAAAAGCTCGCCTTGTATCGGTTGCGGGTAATGCCATTGAAACTCCTCGGTTGCTTCTTAATTCTACTTCATCAAGTTTTCAGGACGGTTTAGGGAACAATTCGGGACAAGTTGGCAAGAATTATTTGACACATCTTGATCAGGGCATTTATGCGATCTTTGATAAACCTGTGAACTTTCATCGTGGCAGGGTTGTTTCTGGAACGATTAGGGATGAGAGCTATCATCAGCCCGAACGGGGTTTTGCCGGCGGTTTTTACTTTCTGTGTGTATCCCTCGGACTCCCAGGATATGCAGGATGGTTAGATCATAGCGGGTGGGGGCGTGGTTATGCGAGCGACATAGAGGGTTATGCTTATACTGCAGGTTGCACTTTGCTTGCAGAGGATATGCCAACTGAATCAAATAGGATTTATCTGCATCCGACAAAGAAAGATCGGTATGGTTTTCCGATTCCGGTATGCCATCAGGACTATCACCCCAATGATTTAGCAGCGCGGAATTATGCATTAAAGAAGGGAGCTGAGGTATATGAGGCAGCTGGCGCGCGAAAAGTCATGGAGTGGAGGATTTTCCCGGCTGGCCATAACATGGGCACCTGCCGCATGGCCGAAAATGCGCGTGATGGCGTTACAAATAGATGGGGGCAAAGCCACGAGGTGCCTAACCTGTTTGTATCGGATGGAAGTACATTTTCATCAGGAGGTGCTGGTAATCCGACATTGACTATAGTGGCTTTGGCAATCCGACAGGCCGAGTACATTGCGGAGCAAATGCGCCAGAATAACCTATGAATTATGGGGAAGAGGGTTATGGATAGCGAATACAATGATGAAGTAGCAGCGGTAACTTTTGCATATGACGATGACTCGGTAGTTGTCATTGTCGGATCTGGTGCAGGGGGCGGCACCTTGGCTAACGAGCTTAGTCAGAAGGGTATTGATGTCGTAGTGATAGAGGCCGGTCCAAGGTTTAGTGAGAATGACATAGAAAACAATGAATGGACCATGTACGACAAGCTCACCTGGGCCGATAAACGCGTTACAACTGGGTCTTCGCCAATTGCAAAGAACTTTGGGGAAGCTCCTACGTGGGTGTGTAAAGGTGTGGGAGGCTCAACATTGCATTGGGCCGGCATGTGTCCGAGATTTCAGGAGTACGAGTTTAAAACATTATCAACGTACGGTGCAGTACCCGGTGCCAATCTTGTGGATTGGCCTCTTTCCCTTGAGGAGATTTCTCCTTTTTATGATAAAGCCGAAGAAAAGATGGGAGTAAGTGGGACGCATGGAATTCCGCGGCTTCCAGAAAACAACAACTATAAAGTGATGGCCGCAGGTGCTCGTCGGGTCGGTTACAGTCAAATTGATACTAATAACTTGGCCATTAATACGGAGCCACGCGATGGGCGCAATGCGTGCGACCAAATTAGTTTCTGCTACCAGGGCTGCAGATCAGGTGCTAAGTGGTCCACAATGAACTCTGAGATTCCAAAGGCAGAGGCGACTGGTCATTGCGAAGTTCGACCGAATTGTATGGCGTTACAGATTGAGCAGGGTTCGGACGGGCGGGTTAGCGGTGTTTTGTATGCTGATGAGAACGGCAATCGGCAATTACAAAAAGCCAGAATCGT
Source organism: uncultured Alphaproteobacteria bacterium (assembly GCA_913041535.1). Lineage (GTDB taxonomy): Bacteria > Pseudomonadota > Alphaproteobacteria > VGEJ01 > VGEJ01 > CAJWJK01. The sequence continues at coordinate 149,481 of CAJWJK010000004.1, read as the reverse complement.
ATGTGTGGCCGGGAACTCAATTGAAACGCCTCGATTGCTACTAAACTCGGAGTCTAGTTTATCCCCAGATGGCCTTGCCAACAGCTCAGGGCAAGTTGGAAAGAATTACATGAGGCATATGTTTGGGTTTGTTTACGCCGAGTTTGAACAACCGGTAAATTATCATCGCGGCGCGATCGTAGCGGGGGTGATCAGGGATGAAGCACGAAACGATCCCACAAGAGGCTTTGTTGGCGGCTATTATTCTGCAATTTCTGCGCTAGGTCTGCCATTTTATGCCGCTTTTCTTGATCCTAAGGGTTGGGGTAAAGCTTACACAGGATGGGTGGAAGCTTTCGATCACATTGCTAATATTATTCTTTTGGGTGAAGACATGCCGCTAGAAACCAATCGTGTCACTCTTCATACCACGGAGAAAGACCATCATGGGTTGCCTTTACCTAGTCTCCATCTTGATGACCACCCCAATGAGTTTGCTATGAAGAATTATTCGTATAAGCGCTCTCGTGATCTTTACAATGCAGTTGGGGCAAAGCGGGTTTTTGAAGGGCCTGCGTTACCTGCCTCTCACAACATGGGTACTTGTAGGATGGCGGGTGATCAATCGTTGGGCGTCGTTAACCGCTGGGGACAAAGCCATGACGTCAATAACCTTTTCATTTCTGATGGCAGCCAGTTTACCTCATCGATGGCGGGAAATCCTACTCTAACGATAGTTGCCCTAGCCATTCGGCAGGCTGAATACCTTGCTGAACAGATGCGAACTAACGACCTCTAACACACAAAGGGTTATTGCGATGACTACTAGACAAGAGGACTTTCTCGATGACGAAGTAGCAACGGTAACATATGGAAACGACGATGACTCGGTAGTCGTTATCATTGGGTCCGGGGCTGGCGGGGGAACGCTCGCCAACGAACTTGCGCAACGAGGCATTGATGTAGTGGTAATCGAAGCTGGGCCACGTTTTCGGGAGACGGACTTTCAGAACGATGAATATGCGATGTACGATATGTTGACGTGGACAGACCCTAGATCGTGCACTGGCTCATCACCAATTGCCAAGCATTTTTCGGATTCACCGACGTGGGTATGCAAAGGTGTTGGTGGAACGACGCTTCATTGGGCAGCAATGACCCCTCGATTTCAAGCCCACGAGTTTAAGACAAGAACGACTTATGGTGCCATCGCTGGAGCAAATAATTGGGATTGGCCTTTGAACCTTTCGGATCTAGAGCCATTCTACGATCGTGCTGAGGATAAGATGGGTGTGACTGGCACCCACGGAGTTCCGATGCCACCGGAGAATAATAATTTTAAGGTAATTAAAACTGGTGGGCGTCGGGTCGGTTACAGTCAAATTGATACTAATAGCGTGGCTATTAATACGGAGCCACGCGATGGGCGCAATGGTTGTGATCAGATCGGTTTCTGTCAACAAGGCTGCAGATCAGGTGCTAAGTGGTCCACAATGAACTCTGAGATTCCAAAGGCAGAGGCGACTGGTCATTGCGAAGTTCGACCGAATTGTATGGCGTTACAGATTGAGCAGGGTTCGGACGGGCGGGTTAGCGGTGTTTTGTATGCTGATGAGAACGGCAATCGGCAATTACAAAAAGCCAGAATCGTATGTGTGGCCGGGAACTCAATTGAAACGCCTCGATTGCTACTAAACTCGGAGTCTAGTTTATCCCCAGATGGCCTTGCCAACAGCTCAGGGCAAGTTGGAAAGAATTACATGAGGCATATGTTTGGGTTTGTTTATGGTCAATTTGAAAGGCCCGTTAATATGCATCGTGGTATTACTGTTGCGGGTATCATACGTGATGAAGCAGAGTTTAATGATTCGAGGGGTTTTGTGGGCGGCTACTACTTTCTAGCAAGTTCGCTAGGTCTTCCTTATTTTTCTGCTTTTTTTGACCCTGGTGCTTGGGGAGCAGAACATACCCGTTGGATTGATTCCTACAACCATACATCATCAATATGTGTTCTTGGCGAAGATATGGCAATGGAGAGCAATAGGGTGAGTTTGCACGCGACCCGGAAAGACCAATTCGGATTGCCAATTCCAAACCTTCATCTTGATGACCATCCCAATGAATTAGCCATGAAAAATCATGGCTACAAACAATCAGTTGAAATCTTCAAGGCAGCTGGTGCGACACGAGTATTTGAAGGCCCTCCCTTGCCGGCATCACATAATCTAGGAACTTGTCGGATGAGCGCAGAAGCTTCGGACGGTGTAGTGAATTCTTTTGGTCGGACTCATGACGTTTCCAACCTATTTATTTCAGATGGAAGCCAGTTTACGTCTTCGATGGCAGGCAATCCGACCTTAACGATAGTTGCTCTAGCTATTCGCCAAGCGGAACATATAGCAAATAAAATGCAGAACAATGAAGTTTGATAATGAAGTCATGATGAATTGAGAGAGTACCCTGCTGAGCGAACGGTGCGGATTATATCAGGACTACCATCCACATTTAGAGTTCGGCGCAATCTCCTGACGTGGACATCGACTGTGCGCGGCTCAACGTATCGATTGCGGCCCCAAACGGAATCTAGTATCTGCTCTCGCGAGTACACCCGACCGGGGTTTGCCATAAAATAGCACAGTAGTCGGTACTCAATGGGCCCGAGATGCACTTCAGTGGGTCCACGCCATACGCGATGCGCTAACGTGTCTACGTAGAGTTTCAGGTGTTCCAGTTCTAGTTTTTCATCTGATAGTTCTTTGTTAGTCCTACGAAAAATAGCTCGAATTCGAGCGATCAATAGTGTGAGGGAAAAAGGTTTTACGACGTAGTCATCGGCTCCAATATTGAGTGCACGGACCATGTCAGTTTCTTCACCACGAGCAGTTAACATTAAGATGGGGATATTTCGCGTGTCTTTCGCCCTTTTTAGACGTCGGCAGATCTCAAGACCAGAAATTCCAGGCAACATCCAGTCAAGAATCAATAGGCTAGGAGACTCCTCTTTTACTATAAGAAGAGCTTGCTCTCCATCACTAGCAGATAAAATGCGATAGCCTTCGGTTTCCAAATTGTATTGCAGCATGTCTACGACAGGCTTTTCATCCTCAACGATTAAAATTAATGGCTCTACCATTACGTATCAGAATCCGATGTCGAGACCGAATTAGATTCGGTGCTAGCCATAGTCGTCCAGTCGCCTTTGGGTCGCAACTCAATCAGGGGCTCTCCATTGACCAGAAAATAGACCATCTCTGCAATGTTGGTTGTGTAATCACCGATCCTCTCAATGCTCTGAGCCATAAACAATACGTGAGTACCTGACGCAATGTACTTGGAGTCTTGCGCCATGCCATGCTGGATTTCTCTAAAAACACTCTCACAAACCTCGTCTAGTTCACGGTCGCGTTGCCAGACGTCTATAGCTTGATCAGCATTGCGTTCAATATACGCATCTAACACATCTTTAAGTAATTTCTGTGCTATCTGCCCCATACGCGGGATGTTCTGTTGGGATTCTAGTGGTGGAAGCGTACTTAATATTGTTGCGCGTTTGGCAATATTTTTTGAATAATCCCCAATTCTCTCCACCATGTGAGCTATTTTAAGAGCAGTCACAACTTGGCGTAGATCCTCAGCCATCGGCTGTCGTTGCGCTAAGATTTTGATGGCTGCTGCGTCAACTTCAATCTCAAGTTTATCTAGACGTTGATCACGGCCCACCACCTTCTCAGCAAGAGCATAATCGAGAGTTCCCACCGACTTAATTGCGTCAGACAGTTGTGTTTCAGCAATGCCCCCCATTTCGATTATAACACTCGCTAATGTATTCAAATCCTCATCAAAAGAGTGAACAATATGGCCTTTATCTTGATGTTTTCGTCTCATAAATCCTCTTTAAAGAAAAGCTTTAGCCAATACGTCCGGTAATATAGTCTTGGGTTTGTTTCTTGGTCGGGTTAGTGAACATTGCGGGAGTGTCATCACACTCAATTAGCATCCCAAGGTGAAAGAACGCTGCTTTTTGAGATACTCGTGCAGCTTGCTGCATGGAGTGAGTCACGATAACAATTGTATAGTTCTCTTTAAGTTCATCTATTAATTCTTCGATACGTGCAGTGGCTATAGGATCAAGAGCTGAGCAAGGTTCATCCATCAATATTACTTCTGGATCAACAGCTATGGCACGTGCAATACACAATCTTTGTTGCTGTCCACCAGATAATCCAGTGCCAGGTTCGTTAAGGCGTTCCCGTACTTCTTCCCATAGTCCAGCCCTCTCTAAGCTAACCTGAACAATTTCGTCAATAGCCTCGCGGTTCGATCCAATACCATGTATTCGGGGTCCATATGCAATATTGTCATAGATAGACTTTGGAAATGGATTAGGTTTCTGAAAGACCATTCCTACTCGTGCTCTCACTTCCACCACGTCTACGCCTGGTGCATAAATGTTGGCGTCGTCTAGCGTTACTTCACCACGAACCGTGCACTCCGGGATCGTATCGTTCATACGATTCAAGCATCTTAAATATGTAGATTTTCCGCAACCGGAGGGTCCAATTAGTGCTGTTACCTCTTTTTCTCCAATTGCTAAATTAATATCCTGAAGAGCTTGCTTATCACCATAAAAAACATCCAGCGCACGTGTTTCCATTTTACTCTTCAATACCACGGGTGGCTGCAAACAATTATTATCGTCAACAGAGACAGGGGACATACCTGAGAATTGTTCCGAAACAATCATAGCAAGTTTTTACCAACGGCGTTCAAGGCGCTTACGCAGATAAATTGCAAGGCCATTCATAAATACCAAAAACAGCAGTAGAACCATTATTGCAGCTGACGTCTTTTCTGCAAAACCTCTTTCTGGGCTGTCAGCCCATATGTATATCTGTACAGGCAGGACTGTCGAAGGGTCATCAACAGAGGTTGGGATATCAACTATGAATGCCACCATACCAATCATAAGCAATGGTGCTGTCTCTCCAACTGCTCGAGCCATTCCAATGATTGATCCTGTTAAAATTCCTGGCATGGCTGCTGGTAACACATGGTGAATAACAGTCTGTAGCGGGGAGGCACCGATGGCTAATGCTGCCTCACGTAGGGAGGGAGGCACGGCCCCGATTGCAACTCTAGATGTAATAATGATGGTTGGTAGCGTCATTAAGGCTAGTGTTAGTCCGCCAACAATTGGAGCAGAGCGTGGAAGTTCCATGATGCTTAGAAACACTGCTAATCCCAGGAGACCAAACACAATTGATGGTACTGCCGCAAGGTTATTGATATTGACTTCAACCCAGTCAGTCCAATGGTTCTGGGGGGCAAATTCTTGGAGATAAATGGCTGTCATAACACCCAAAGGGAAAGCCACGAGCAGTGTGACCAGCATTGTTAATGCAGAACCAACTAAAGCCCCACCAACACCAGCGAGTTCTGGCTCTCGAGAGTCTCCAGACGAAAAAAACCGCCAATTAAAGACTTTTCGCAATGCACCATCAGATTGCAATTTATGTATCCACGATACTTCCTTACTAGAAATTCCTCGGTTTGATTCAGTGGCATTAAAATCAAACTGACCTTTTTGAAACATATCAACGGTATCTGACGATGTGACCCAGACATTCGCTGTAGTACCAATCAAAGATGGCTTTTTAAGAACCATACGTTGCAGCTGAAAGCTTGCCCCACGACTTATAAGTTTTACCAGTTTTCGAATGTCACGGCGTTTCCGGACTTCTGGGAAACTATCCATTAAAGAAGCTCGAATGAGGGATTGATAGTCGGCTCGTTTTAAGGTTTGTCTGTCTCTTGCTCCGCTGGGGTCAATTACCGAACTGTCAAAGGAGATATGAAGCTTGACTTCGGAATGAAAAAAGGCACTGTGCCCATGAATAACAATATTTGAGAAGAGCAAGACAAGCATTGCAACAGCGGTTACTACCGATAATACGCCAAAAAAATGCAGGCGACGCTCAGCTGCATGCCTTTTAGAAAGTCGGTTAGACATGTTCATTTTGGTTCTTAGTCAATGATTCATACTGCTATTAGTCGTATTTTTCTCTATATTTTCGAACGATACGAAGGGCCACAATATTCAAAGCTAGAGTAATGACAAAAAGTAGCAGACCAAGAGCAAATGCAGCGAGAGTCTTAGCGCTTCCAAACTCTTGATCGCCTACCAGCAACGTAACCATCTGCACAGTCATTGTGGTAACAGACTCGAATGGGTTGACCGTCAAGTTTGCAGCTAACCCAGCAGCCATCACAACGATCATGGTTTCGCCGATAGCTCTGGATACTGCCAATAACACACTTCCAACTATTCCTGGGAGCGCTGCCGGAACAACAACTTGAAGGATCATTTCCGATCGTGTTGCACCAAGGGCTAGCGCTCCATTTCGAAGTGACTGAGGCACGGAATTCATCACGTCGTCAGATAGCGACGAAACAAAAGGTATGATCATAATCCCCATTACTAATCCTGCTGCTAGTGCGCTTTCTGAGGCTATATCCAGCTCAATTAGTTTTCCTGTCCTGCGAAGAAAAGGTGCGATTGTGAGGGCTGCAAAAAACCCATAGACAACAGTCGGAATGCCAGCAAGCACTTCAAGAAGTGGCTTGATTACACTTCTCAGTCGCCTATTCGAGTACTCTGACATATAGATTGCCGACATAAGCCCGATGGGCACTGCAATTATCATAGCAATGAATGTTATAACTAGAGTTCCCACAATTAATGGAACAGAGCCAAAGGTTCCTGAACTGCCCACTTGGTCTTCGCGTATTGCCATTTGTGGACTCCAGTTCAGACCAAATAAAAACTCTCCGATTGGGACTAAGGAAAAGAAGTTTATGCTCTCAAATAACAGAGAAAGAAAAATTCCTATAGTCACAAATATGGAAATGGTAGAGCAGCTGATCAGAAGTATGCGTAAGGTTTTCTCAACAGTATGGCGAGCTCTGAGTTGAGGATTGAAGCGTTTGCGATGCCACAGGTATGTACTGGCACTGATGATGATAATTACAGCTATAAGCCAAAGGTCGCTAGTCTGTTCGAGCATTGACTGGTACTCGGCCGCATCTTTAATCGTGCTATTATTGCCTTGGGCTATTGTATTTCCGTTATTGATTCGGCGAATATCATTCAGGATCATTTCCACTTTATGAGGATCTTGTGTTCGAATCTCTGACGGTAGAGAGCTAGTCACCATGGTTGAAATAAGATGACTAGACAACAGTGGCCAGACGACAAGTAAGGCAACGCTTGGAAGTGCGACCCGCAATGCCACGTGTAATCCATGGTAGGGGGGGAGTGAGTGAAGTTTTTGGAGATTACCGTCTACGCTTGAATATGCTCTGCGACGACCAAGAAAATAACCAAGGCTTGTAAGTACGAGTGCAAATGCTCCGATAGTGGCGAGATTCACTTACACTCACACTGTGGCGAAGGTTCGGACGTGGGCCAACCCTTTGTAATAGTACAAGAAATCACTAGGAACATGCTCACTGCCTTTTGTGGAAGATAACCTCGCAAACAACGAATCGGGGAGCATACAACATATCAATTATGCCATTTCCGAGTTACAGTTTTGTGACAGTTCCGGCGGGAAATTTTCACCTTGGATTAGAACGATTCGTTTGCTACCTCAGCCGCTAGAAGCAGAGTCACCTTAAAGATACTTCCCTTGCCCACTATGCTCTCCACTGCCAGCAGGCCCCTGTGGTGATTGACTATGTGCTTTACAATCGCAAGGCCAAGGCCAGTTCCTCCCAATGTTCGAGAGCGGGCGGTGTCAGCCCGATAGAACCGTTCCGTCAATCGGGGTAGGTGCTCACTAGAAATTCCTTCACCTTCGTCCTTTATGGCTAGCGTCACGGCATCCTTGCCATCAAGCATGGCCTTGGTTGCCGTGATTTGAATAGTCGACTTCTGGTGCCCATATTTAAGAGCATTATCTAACAGGTTCTGAAATACCTGATCCAACTCGTGCTTATCGCCGACAACGATGGATAGACCTTCAGGGATTGCTATTTTGAATATTACTTCTTTAGCTGCTGCTTCGACTTCGATACTACCAATCACCGTTTCTATCGCGGTCTTGATATTCACGTGTTGTGTAGGTACTGCATGCTCGTGCATTTCAATGCGACTTAATGACAAAAGGTCATCAACCACACGCACCATTCGAGTGGCTTGTTGGTGCATGATTGGTAGAAAGCGTTCTCGGGCTGAAGCATCGCGCTTTGCAGGGCCCTGCAGGGTTTCTATAAACCCTAATAGTGCAGTTAGAGGGGTTCGCAATTCATGGCTAGCGTTGGCAACAAAATCAGCACGCATCTTCTCAGCTCGGCGAATCGCAGTGAGGTCGTGAAGTACCACCATTGCCAATGAGTCACCGTGTGTGCCGCCAAGGTGTATGATATGACCAGCGTAGGTATGCTGAATTGTGTTAGAGAGTTCGAATTCGATAAGGTTATTACGCTTGCCCTCTAGAACTGTGTCAGCAGCCTCTAATACGTCAGGGTGGCGGAGTGATGCAGAAAGATCCGCGCCTCTTATGTTTGGACCTAGAAGTTCAATAGCTGCTTGGTTTGCTTGGGTAACGTAACGCTGAGAGTCAAATATGAGAAGTGGATAGGGGAGATAACTCAACGCCTTATTAAGTATCTCTGGGTGTTCATATTTTTCGTTTTTCGTTTCTTTCTGTGGTCGTTTAATCTGATCTATTGTACGGCATAGATCAATTGTGGCGGCGTTCGTGATGCGTGATGTTACGTTAGCATCTCCTATTTTTTCGGCTGCCCAGTATTCCTTAATATATGTAATATTTGGTAAAATTAGATTCACCATTGCTATCGTACCGGCGAGGGTGATGCAAGAAGCAATAATGCCCATGAATATTGCCAGGTCACCCAAAGCGACCATTGCTGCCAGAGCGATAACACTCGGTACCCACAAAATAAGGCTTTTTCGTAGTATTTCTGGCATCATTTCGTAGAGCTCACTCACATAAGGGTATCATGTACATCTAGTATACTCATATAAGTTGCAGGGCCTTAACTGGCTTGTTCAAGGACTAGCATAAAGCTCTATTATTCTTTCGCGATTCAGTCTGTTTCTTCGGCTACATTTCGGCTCAGGGCGGCCCAACCATTAGTGCAAGTGACAAATTAGGAGAATTGAGGACGAAAAGCTATAAGCCAAAAGCCAAAAGCCAAAAGCCAAAAGCTAAAAGCCAAAAGCCAAAAGCCAAACACGATACCTTGTACGCATATTTCTATTGCTGTTGCTGTGATTACAAAGCACATAGGTAGGGGGGATATAAAGTATTATAATATTTTGGACAGGTTAGTGTAACTCAACGGTGAAAACTGCTGCGCAGGAGCATGTGATGAACGATTCGAATTCTGCGCTGTGTTCAATTACCAACAAGACCCGTTGGGGCATAGTTGCCATTGCAATCTGTGCGGGTGTTATTGGGGCAATGCAGCTTGGAAAAGTAGCACCGGCCATACCAATTATAGAGGCGGATCTTGCTATAGGACGAGTGACGGCAGGTTGGATTGTTTCACTTATTTTAGCAGCCGGTGCGTTTCTGGGGCCAGTTTGTGGGATCGTAGGTGACCGGGTAGGACACCGCAGTTTCCTACTTTTTGGCCTCTTCATTATGTTCCTTGGCAATGTATTGGGCGGTTTTTCTCCAAATGCTTCCTGTCTGTTAGCGGCCCGCCTTGTAGAAGGTTTTGGCTTCCTAGCGATTGTAATAGCTGCCCCGTCGATAATCGTTTCTATTACTTCCACTCGTGAAGTTAGGTTAGCACTCGGCGCTTGGGGTGCGTACATGCCAGCCGGTATATCACTGATTATGGTATTAGCACCGCTACTGATTGATGAAATCAGTTGGCGTGGCCTGTGGTTAGCGAATGCAATTTTGTTGTTTGTATTCCTGATCTTTTTTGCAAAATGTACGCGTGGGTTAGGCAGTGCATCCGTCGATCAAACTGGTATTCACGATATAAAAATTGCGTTTTCTCAAGCTGGTCCATGGCTATTAGCAGGATGCTTTGCGGTTTTCGCTTGCCAATTCATTGGTCTTATTTCCTGGTTGCCAACATATTTTGTTGAGGATGTCGGGTACAGTGCAGCAACGTCCGGCATCATCGTCGCTTGCGTAGTTGTGCTTAATGCGTTTGGTAATTTGTTGGGGGGGGGGTTACTACGTCTTGTTAGGCGTTCGAATTTGATGGCTATTACCAGCGGTAGTTTAGGTATTATTGCTGTAATTACGTTTTGGCCAGACATGCCTGAGTGGGCAGTTATCGTACTTTCTGCAATATTTTCTTTCATTGGTGGTTTTATTCCCGCATCGGTTCTTACTGGAGTTCCTCGCTACGCGACATCGCCGGCTCAGATCGGCGTGACAAATGGAATCGTAGTTCAGGGTGCCAATGTTGGAGCTCTGATAGGGCCGCCCGCGCTAGCGGCTTCCGTCACTATCTTAGGCGGGTGGCATATGGCATCTTGGATAATATTGTCTTTAGGGATTGTCGGAGTAATTATTGCTCTAACTTTGCGATCTACGGAATAAAGAATCTACTGCGTTAGCGTATGCTGGTTCGGTTCGGAGTGTGGCAGAATGTTGTATAGTATGAACCCAGAAAACATTGAAGCTACAAAGACCAATGATTCTGTGAGGCCAAGTGCCAAAGAACTGATGGCTGGGCCGGGGCAAAAACCCACTAGTGCCCACCCAACTCCAAACGCCGCGGATCCAACAATTAAACGCGTTTGGATTTTTTTGGAGCGGGGCATGCTGAAATCCTTGGAGAAGATTGGCTGAACTCTGCAACCCAATAATTGATATGCGGATCCAAAGACAGCTATTCCGCCGACCATCACAAACAATAAACTAGGGTCCCATCGGCCTGATATATCCAGAAAAGCGAGCACTTTTTGGGGATTAATCATTTGGGATACGGCTAAACCTAAGCCAAAAATTATTCCCGCAGAAAGAGACACTATATATTTAGGCATCGTTAACTACCCCAACCATGGCGAACTATCCATACTGTAATTATGGCGCTCGATAGGAAACAAGCAGTAGCAACAAAGGATGGAAGCGAAATAAGGCTTATTCCACAAATTCCATGACCACTCGTACAGCCATTCGCCATACGGGTGGAGAATCCAACAAGCAAACCGCCTGCAACGAGTATTGGTATTGAATCTGTGACCGCTATATTAGCTGCTTCTGGCATAAAGGCCTGATAGACAAGGGCACCAACTACCAACCCAATCAAAAATAGAAGTCTCCATATAACCTTATCGACATCACGGTCGATTAGGCCGCTGGCAATTCCTGATACGCCAGCAAGCTGACCATTAAAGTAGAACAATAATGTTGCGCTAAGGCCAATTAGTGCGCCACCAATAAGCGCTGTGTAGGGCGTAAATTGTATGGTATCCATTGTTGCTTCGGCTGCCACATTTTTTAACCTAGATATTTAACAAATGTACTCTCGTCCATCGCACTTGAGAAGCCCCCAGTCGTTTGTATCTGCTATTCCTTATGGTTGTATGAAAGCGTGGGCCCCAGTAACCTTATAATATGGAAGTGGATCCTACTGGCGACACTAAATCATTTCGTGAAGCACTGGGTTGCTTTGTGACCGGCGTGACGGTCGTCACCTGTCTTGATTCAGCGGATAATCCAGTTGGTGCTACGGCGAGTTCTTTTAATTCAGTTTCTCTTGATCCACCTCTAATTTTGTTTAGCCTTGGCAATCACATGCGTAGTCTAGGTGCATATGAGGCATCAAAGTATTTTGCAGTAAACGTGCTGTGTTTGGAGCAAGAAATCATTTCAAAACAGTTTGCTTCACAAGAGGTTCAGGATAAGTGGGAAGGCGTTAGGCACAGCGTCAGCAACTTGGGCTGTCCCTTGATTGAGGGTTCAATGGCTACCTTTGAATGCGAATCTTGGAGAAAATATGATGGGGGTGACCATATTATATTTGTGGGGCACGTGATACGAGCTATGAGAGTCGATGCGGATAATCCGTTGTTATTCTATAAGGGCAATCTTTGCTCGTTTAACGTTTTGGGCTGAATTGGTTGTCTAAGCCTCATACTGCCGTCACCCTATGATTAGTTGGCTGAATTTGTATTTTTTTGGGGATATTCATAGATTTGTCTTGTCACTTGTGGCGCTGCCGTAAAGAATCAGGTGCTTAAGGCAATATCAAATACGACAGGACGGGACGAATGAGCGAGAATTCAAGAATTGGCGCGCGCAATATTGCCTTGGTAGGCCCATACCTAAGTGGCAAGACTTCACTTTTGGAGAGTATTCTTTTCATCACGGACGCCATTAATCGTAAAGGAAAGGTGACAGAGGGTAATACTGTTGGTGATAGTTCGGTAGAGGCAAGAACGCGTGGTATGGGTGTCGAACTGAATGTGGCAACAGCAAATTTCCTGGGGGACCAGCTTACTTTTTTGGATTGTCCTGGCTCGATAGAGTTTATGCAAGAGGCCAACAATGCTCTTGTCGGCGCTGATGCAGCAGTTTTGGTGTGTGAAGCCGATCCATCACGAGCGCTGACCGTTGCGCCGATAATAAAGGCGTTAGAGGATCGAGGTTTGCCTACGGTTATTTTCATCAACAAAGTGGATCGTGGCGAAGTTGATGTGGAAGCAATGATAGAGTCCTTGGGGCCCTATTCAAACCGACCAATCGTTCCGCGGCAGTTGCCGATTATTAGCGGTGAAAAGGTTTCGGGATATCTGGATTTAGCTACTGATCGGGCTTTTAGTTACCAGACAGGTGGTGCTTCGGAAACGATCGAAATGCCCGCTGAGTTGGCCGATGATAGGGCCGAAGCTCGCTATCGTAGCCTAGAAAAAATATCCGATTTTAGCGAAACTTTAATGGAAAAGCTTTTGGAGGAGGTTGACCCATCTGACGAGGAAGTTTTTTCTGAACTATCTGATTGTTTCCAATCTGGAGTGATAGTGCCAGTTATGTTTGGTTCTGGCGAGCTAGAGCACGGCGTTCGTCGTCTGCTAAAGTTACTGCGCCACGAAGCCCCATCTTCTAGCTTGGCGTCGGAACGCGTCGGCGCGGGAGGCGATGGTGAGCCGATTGCGCAAATACTTAAAACATACGTCACTCAGCATGGGGGTAAACTGTCTGTGGTGCGAGTTTGGCGTGGTGAGTTTGCTGACGGATCTGCCGTAAATGGAGAGCGTATCTCTGGTATTTCACGTCTTTGCGGACTTCAAACCGAAAAATTAGACAAGGCACAGGCTGGGGATGTTGTCGCCTTTGGTCGGCTGGATGTGCTCCAAACTGGAAGTACACTTTGTTCTGCAAAAGACGTAGAAGAGTTGCCGGGGGCTGCAAAGCTGTCACCAGTATACTCTTTGGCTATAACGGCTGCGAAACGTGAAGATGAAGTGAAGCTTTCAGGGGCCCTGGCGAAGCTAAGCGATGAAGACCCTTCTGTCGTCTATGAACAATCATCCGATACCGGGGAACTTTTGTTGCACGGCCAAGGTGAGATTCATCTTCGTGTCGCAGGAGATCGCTTAAAGAACAAGCACGGTATCGAAGTTGAAACCTCACGACCGTTAGTCCCCTATAAGGAAGCAATTAAGAAATCAGTTTCGCAGCATGCTCGTTTTAAGCGACAGAGTGGTGGGCATGGTCAATTTGGCGATGTTCATATTGATATTAAACCTCTACCGCGAGGGTCAGGGTTCACATTTGAAGATCGCATAACGGGGGGGGTGGTGCCCAAACAGTATATTCCTGCTGTTGGTGCAGGAGTGCAGGAATATCTAAAACGTGGACCGCTCGGTTTCCCAGTAGTGGATGTTTCAGTAACATTAACCGATGGACAATATCATGCTGTCGATAGTTCCGAACTGGCATTCAAAACTGCTGGTCGCATCGCAATGACTGAGGGCATGCCGAAATGTGATCCAGTTCTGTTAGAACCTATACTTGCTGTAGATCTGTTTGTGCCATCAGAGTACACTAGTAAAATCAACTCACTTGTTAGTAGCCGTCGGGGGCAGATATTAGGGTTCGAACCACGAGATGGTTGGTTGGGCTGGGATGTCGTGCATGCGCAACTTCCTCAGAATGAGATTCAAGATTTAGTAGTCGAGGTCCGTTCGGCTACCACTGGAGTTGGCACCTATACTGCTAACTTTGACCGTCTTCAGGAATTGCATGGACGTCTAGCGGACGATGTGGTTAGTGCCAATGCGTCAGAGTAGACGTTGATGGATGAAGTGCTCATAGAGAAGGCTGCAGCACTCATTAGAGAAGCTCGGCTAGATAAATCACCTTTGGACGGATTGCCGAAGGAATGTCAGCCAAATAATGAACAAGAGGCATATTCGATCCAGGACCGTGTAGTTGATGGCATAGGTCGTCCAATCGGTTGGAAAGTGGGTGCGACAAGTGATAAAGCGCAGAAACTTTTGGGCATTGAGGGTCCATTTTGTGGACGCTTGACGGACAATTGTTCTTTAATCAGTCCTGCAGAAATTTCTGTTGGCGATTTTACGACGATGTGCCGAGTTGAAGTTGAGTATGCGTTTCGATTTGGCCAGGGGCTGTCAATCACAACGTTGCCGTTTAGTCGTGAGATGGTTATTGATTCTGTGGAGGCTCTGATTCCAGCAATAGAGATTATTGACAGTCGATACACAGACTGGACTAACCGTGGAGCATGGCATTTGATTGCAGACAACGGAGTGAGCGGACAATTTGTTATGGGCAAAGAAGTGATAGATTGGAAGAGTTTTGACCTACTTAACGATCGAATTTCAATACTTGTAGATGACCAAGTTGTAAGCACAGGGTGTGGGGAAGCAGTGCTCGGACACCCACTTAATTCACTCACTTGGCTGGCTAATAGTCTAGCTGATCGAGGCCAAAGTCTCATGGCAGGTGATGTGGTTACCACCGGTAGTTGCGCTGATATCATCCCTGTCGAACCTGGCCAGTTTGTTCTTGGTGATTTTGGGATTCTTGGCACCGCGTCGATATCATTTGTAGACTGATAGTTAGAGCTTTCGATAGCTTCATTGGAGAGTAACGTAAGCGGATGCGGGTTTGTGCGCGTAAGTGGAGCATTTCTGAGGCCTCTGCAACCTCTGAGCATCTTTATCTTGATCGACGAAGTTTGCTAAGGTCCTTATCTCTGGGTGGCGTTCTGGCGGGGTCGATAAATTCTTTCGTTCGCGGCGCTATAGCGGATGAAGATGTTGGTCCGACATCCAAATACTATCCAGCACCGCGTAATGCCCGTTATGTGATTACTCGAGAAATCACAGATGAAGGGATTGCGAGTAAATACAACAATTTTTTTGAGTTTGGTTCCCACAAGTCTATCTGGAAGTTGGCTAGAAAAATGCCAGTCGAGCCGTGGACAGTTCATATTGATGGGATGGTCCACAAGGAGATGGTCTTGGATTTTGATAGGCTATTATCAAAAATTTCATTAGAGGAGAGGTTATACCGACACCGTTGTGTGGAGGCATGGTCTATGATAGTTCCATGGTCGGGGTTTCCGCTCGCCGATTTAGTGCGGCTTTGCGACCCTTTAGGTTCGGCAAAGTATATCAGAATGGAAACATTTCGGGATGCAGAGTTCGCTCCAGGGCATCGGCAATCCTGGTATCCATGGCCATATGTTGAAGGATTGACATTAGAGGAAGCTACCAACGAACTTGCATTTATAGCGACTGGAATCTATGGCAAGAAGATGCCTGGTCAGCATGGTGCTCCGCTTCGATTGGTTGTGCCGTGGAAGTACGGCTTCAAATCAATAAAATCCATCGTGCGAATTTCTTTTACTGATAGACGTCCAACTAGCTTCTGGGAACAAGTGCAGGGTTCTGAATATGGGTTCTGGGCTAACGTCAATCCAGATGTTCCGCACCCGCGTTGGAGTCAAGCAACAGAAAGACTTCTTGGTTCTGGTGAACGTATTCCTACACAAATCTTTAATGGTTATGGGGAATATGTAGCGCATCTATACAAGGGGATGGATGGAGAAAGTTTGTTCGTTTGAGATTTATTTTTCACGTGGTCATGAGTACAGCAATGTTCCACGACTAACGATAAGGATATTGATGCAAGAATTGATGGTTGTTTTGTTATGATTGAATAGGCATCAACTGAAAGATCAGGATAACGAATTAATACGCAGTGGCACCACCATCTACGGGAAGTGCGATTCCTGTTATCATACCAGCTTCAGGACTTGCTAGGAATACAGCTGCATTGGCAGTGTCAGTCGGTTCCGGTAAGCGGCCCAAGGGAATCGATTCACGAAATCGCTTTTTAGCGACATTAATATCCTTAGACATCCCCGGTAAAAAATGTTTGAGCATTGGCGTGTCTGTTGCGGCAGGGCAAATAGCGTTAACTCTAATATTGTGAGGTGCGAGCTCAAGTGCGAGTCCTTTAACTAGACCAATAATTCCGTGCTTAGATGCTGTATATGGGGTAAAATTAGGACGTCCTTTCAGCGCTTGCAGTGAACCGGTAAAGAGTATAACGGCTCCGTCGGAGTTCCGTTGTGCAGATTCTTTTAGTGCTGGAAGAGCAGCTTGTGTCATTCGATATGGACCCAAAAGATTATTTCCAAATACTCTATCAAGTACTTCATCGGTTACCGTTTCGATAGATCCTGCAAATGGCACTCCAGCGTTGTTGTAAAGAATGTCGACGCGTCCCCAGCGCGAAATGGTGGATTCAATCATAGTCGCTGCGCTGTTGCGGTCTCGATGGTCTACGCAACACCAGCTGCAGTTGTCTCCGAGTTTCTTGCTGACAGATGCGGCGGTTTCGGCATTTAGATCGGCGATCATTACGCGGCAGCCTTCCTCAACAAATCGTTGCGCTGTTGCAGCTCCTAGGCCTGATGCTCCACCCGTAATTATTGCAACCTTCTCTGCTAGCCTCGCCAACGGTTCACCTCATTAATGCCCTGTTGAAACAACATCACCTTTTTTAACAGTATAGGATGCTGCTAATGGAAACGTAATGCATTGTGGTCTAGCTAAATTCAAATGATTGTGTGGTAAAGGCTGGCATGTTCTAATTGGAGTAGCGTTGCGGGCGAGATGGTAGGGTGTAACAACAGGATGTCGGATGTTGATCTGACTTTCGCGCGAGCGTTGCGCCAGCATGAGGCAGGCCAGGTCCCGCTTGCGGAGCGGGCGTACGAACAGATTCTTGAAGATAAGCCTGACTACGCTCCAGCAAGCCACATGCTAGGTATTATTGCTTTGCAGCGCGGAAATACGGATCGGGCAATTGTTTTATTTAATACCGCAGTTGCTGAGAATCCGGAAAATCACGAATTTCGATCAAGCCTAGCGGGTGGCTATCTTGCTAGTGGTCAACATGAGGACGCTATCCAAAACTATCGGGTAGTAGCCGACGCACGGCCCGATGATCCTGAGGCTCACTTTAATCTTGGGTTTTCCTTAGCTGCTATAGGAAGACGTGGGGAGGCTATGGCTGCTTATCGTCAAGCAGTCTCAGTTCGTCCAGACTATTTTAACGGCTGGAATAACCTAGGCGCACTTCTGCTGGCAGACGGTCGTGGTGCAGAGGCCGTGACGTGTCTTCGTCGTCTTGTCGAACTTCGTCCTGAATACCCAAGTAGCATTTGTAATTTGGCTCGTGCACTAGAGATGTGTAATGAAATAGATGAAGCCAATGAATTGGTTAGGCGTGCGCTTGAGATTAATCCTCAGCATGCGCAGGCACGTTTGCTTAAGGCTACTATCGATCGTAGGCAAGGTCGAACAGAAGAGGCTCGCCGCCAATTGGTGGAGTTTCTAGATTCAAAGCCTTCTGATCTGAGTCTTGTCGCCAGTGCCTTTCTAGAATTAGGTCTGGTCCTTGATGAAAAGGGTGAATACACGAATGCTATGCGGGTGGTGAAACAAGGGAATGCAATACGCCGACAGTTGCCTGCAGCCCTTGATCAAGATTCCAAAGTTATCTACAGAAATATTGAGCGTTACCAGAATTGGTTCACGGCAGAGCGTATGGCTGTGTGGTCGAATGATTCCCCTGATAATCGGCAAGCGCCAGTATTCTTTGTTGGATTTCCACGTTCAGGTACTACCTTAATGGAGCGCATGTTGGCAGCTCACCCCGATGTCGTGACTACAGGTGAACGTAGCCCGCTTGCTGGAGTTATTGCAGCTCTACCTGGTTTGGTGGGCGCTAATGCAGACTATCCGGATTTCCTTGCAGATTTAACTGCGAGTCAAATTGAAGCAGCCAAAGAGGCATTCTGGGAGACTGCCAGGTCAGACCTAGGTCCCAAGGTTGACAATATGTTACTCGTAGATAAATCACCATTAAATATAATAGAACTCGGACTGGTGAGCCGAGTGTTACCCTCAGCCAAGGTAATAGTTGCTTTGCGAGATCCGCGTGATGTTTGCTTGAGTTGCTACATGCAAGAGTTCGAGCAGAATGCTGCTATGGTCAACTTTCTTGATATTGAAAGTACGGTAGATTTCTATAGCGCCGTGATGAATCTATGGTGTCATTATCGAGATTCGATGTTTTTACCATTTATTGAGTATCGATACGAGGATTTGGTTGAAGCCCCGGAGAAGACCCTTAGATTTGTTTTGGAATTCATGGGATTACCTTGGGCACCAGAGATGATGCAGTTCCAGGCGTTAGCCTTGGATCGAATAGTTGGCACGCCCAGCAGGGACGCAGTTACTCGCGAATTAACCAGTCGCGCTGTCGGGCGCTGGAGAAACTATTCTTATGAAATAAAAGACTCGCTACCCCGTCTTGAGCCGTTCGTAGAGGCTTTTGGATACGGGAATGAGTCCAGGGAAAGTTAACTGAGATGACCAACTTTTAACTATATCAGGAGACAAGATGTGATCGTTCTTCCTACTCTGCCTCTGCGCAACCCCAACATCACCAATGTTTATGTCAAACAGATTTTTACGCCTGATCAATGCGAACAGATTCTGAAATCAGCAAAGAAAGATGATTGGAAGGCAGGGAAAATTGGTGGTTATGGGGGTAAGGGTCAGTTCTCGACCATCGCAACTGTTCGTTCAATGACGCAACAACGTCTCCGGGTTCGTAGCGATGGTTTTCCTTTAAACGTGATTGCTTTTGAAGTAAGCAACTTTAATTCGCAAGGTTTTAGCTTTGACCTTAGTGGTTTCGTTTCAGACGACGAACCTTGGTTGATGCGTTATGAAGGTGCTAAGGAGGATCATTACGATTGGCACATTGATGTGGGGCCAGCTGCCAATGCTTCACGGAAGCTTGGTTTTACTGTCCAACTCTCACTTCCCGAAGATTATGATGGGGGTGACCTGGAGTTCATGAATGTTAATACGAAGCACCTCGATCTACGGGCGCTCGGTAGCTTAATTGTATTTCCCGCGTTTCGTACTCATCGAGTGTCGCCAGTAACGAGAGGCGTTCGACATTGTGCTGTTGGTTGGGTACATGGACCATGTTTTCGCTAAAAATTGTTGTCTGCCCTTTTTGGGTCTGGGAGGACGTAGTCTATTTCCAGAAATGGATGTGCAGTCGAATGTGTAAGTGAGGCAGCTCTACTTATTGGGGTGTTCGGCAATGAATTTTGCTGCTTCCAGCGCAGCCATGCACCCTGTTCCAGCAGCTGTTACGGCTTGTCGAAACACTTTGTCTTGAACATCTCCTGCAGCAAAAACACCAGGAACACTCGTTTGGGTAGAATCGTTTGCAGTTGCGATATACCCTTCGTCATCCATTGCGAGTTTTCCTCGAAACAGTGTTGTGGTTGGATCGTGGCCGATCGCAATGAATACGCCGTCTAACTCTATTTCTTGCAGGGCTTCGGTGGTGACGTGCCGAATTCGTAGACCAGTGACGCTGGGAGGGTCATCAGTACCAATTATTTCCTCAACAGCGTGATCCCATATAACGTCAATCTTAGAATTGTCAAAGAGTCGATCTTGGAGAATTTTTTCAGCTCTTAATGTGCTGCGGCGGTGGACTAAAATTACCTTATTGGCATGTTGGGTAAGAAAGAGGGCTTCCTCAACCGCTGTATTGCCGCCACCAATTACCGCTACGGTTTTACTTCGGTAGAAGAAACCATCACAAGTTGCACAGGCGGAGACGCCAAAGCCCTTGAACTTAGTTTCGCTATCAAGTCCAAGCCATCGCGCTTGGGCGCCAGTGGCAAGAATCAATGAATCACCCGTATAACTATTTTCTGTATCACCTTGACATACAAAGGGATAACAGCCCAGGTCGATGGAAGTTATGATGTCCTGGAACATTTGTGTCCCCACTTTTTCGGCTTGTGTCTGCATCTGCCTCATTAGCCATGGTCCTTGAATGATGTCAGAAAAACCTGGGTAGTTTTCTACATCGGTGGTTATTGTCATTTGACCGCCCGGCTCCATGCCGTGAATAAGGATCGGATTGAGGCCGGCACGTGCAGCGTATATAGCGGCGCAAAGACCAGCTGGGCCCGAACCCAATATCAACACCTTGGTGTGGTACATTTCGTTGCTCATGTTATGTAATCCAAACTTCTATCCACTACTCCAAAAACTATATTGTGTTAGTCCCTGTGTCTCCCAGATTATTCCGAACAATTTCTGTAGCTTAAGCACCGTAGAATCTCACTTGCTGCGTCCGATGTGTCCGTTAAAGGTTCGTATGACCAGGACTCTAACGTTCCATTAAATGGGCGAGTAAGTCCCTTAGACCGAAGCTGTTGATGAAATTCATGAAACTTCGGCGTTCCACCGGGAAGGTGGACTACGTAAACCGGTTTTCCAGTGGTACAGGCGTCAGAAGTCATAGAAACAGAGTCTGATGTAACAATAATGAAGTCAGCCAGGCTCAAAAGTCCAAAATACGGGTTAGGATTGCTGCCATCCCACACTTCACAAGCCGAATTCTCTAGGCCCTTGCAGAGAGCTTGAAAGCTGGAGTCATCGGTTCTACGTGATCTTGTTACCAAAAGGCTACCGCCAGTTGTTTTTGCCATGGCTGAGAGGGTAGCACCTAGTGTCTGAGAGAAATCAGGTGACAGTTGGTACGAACTGCTTGATCCTCCCACTAATACAGCGACGTACGGGCGCGACAGGTGAGAGAAACGCTCTGAAAACATACGAGCGGCAGTATTTAATTTAGCTGGTGTCACACGGTTTAACGCGCCTAGAGTTTCAACTACATTAGGGCCTTTCACATGGTCATGGTGGGGCGCAACTACCATATCGAAGAGTTGCGGCGGGACTCTTGGGTTTTGCACCTGCACCACGAAGGTGCCGCTGCCATTCTTGCGCTTTATAGCTAGTGAAAAAGGAACACTACGACGCCCAGATGCGATTAATAGTTGAGGCCACTCAGGAACTAACACGTCACTGCCCATACGAAGAGCAAGGTTGGGAAATGGCCAATACCTTACCGGCAACCACGTCCACGGAGCTCTTGGCTGTACTCGCTTGATAGTAGGGTTTACCCCGATTGCCTCAGCAAGGCCAAGGCACTGGTTTTCTGTACCGGCCTTTCCGTCGGTTAAGATCCAGCAGCTGAAAGTAGGAGTATGCTTATTCAATTCCTAGGAACCGCGCGTCTGTTGTGCCCTATTTAAATCGGACAGATACAATCTCGTATGACTTAGAGCCTCCTGGCGTGGTAACTTCAACACTGTCCCCTTTGGTTTTTCCTATGAGCGCACGCGCAAGCGGAGATGTTATTGAGAGACGGCTAGAGCGGATATCGGCTTCATCGGCCCCTACAATTTGGTAACGAATAGACTCATTTGTGTCTTCATCTACGAGACGGACAGTGGCACCGAATTTTATGTGTTTCCCCGATAGTGTTGTTATATCGATTACTTTCGCACGGCTTATTATATCCTCGAGTTGTGCGACTCGTGTTTCGACGAAGCTTTGCCGCTCTTTCGCAGCCAAATATTCGGCATTTTCTGAGATGTCTCCCATCTCCCGGGCATCAGCTAAAGCTTTGATTACTGCAGGACGTTCGACAGTTTTGAGGCGTTTTAACTCAACCTCAAGGTTGTTGAATCCCTCTACGGTCATAGGCACAGTTTGCATCGTGAAAAAGTCCTGTTAGGCCCTATTATACTGCTGATAGTGTGTTGGGCGGGCATCAGAATGTATTGGCAGCATAGGATTGAAGAGTTGCAACTTCAAGGGTTCCTTTGCTTAAAGACTCGATAGCTCTAACTGCAGCGGCAGCCCCAGAGGCTGTCGTATAGTATGGAATCTTCTCCATAAGAGCGGTGCGACGCAACGCGAAGCTATCTTCAATGGCTTGCGCTCCCTCTGTAGTATTAATAACGAGTTGAACACCTCCATCATGCATTCGGTCGATAATATGTGGACGTCCCTCGAGGACTTTGTTGACTGTCTCTACAGAAATTCCAGATTCAGTTAGCGCTCTTGCGGTTCCACGCGTTGCAAGAAGGTTAAATTTAAGTTCAATAAGCCGCTGGGCCAGCTCAACGAGCGCAGGTTTGTCCTTATTGCGTACGGACACAAAAACTGTTCCATCCTGTGGAAGGATGGTTCCACTAGCAATCTGTGATTTTGCAAAAGCGTGGGCAAAATCACGATCAATACCCATCACTTCGCCGGTGGACATCATTTCAGGACCAAGAATAATGTCGACACCAGGGAAACGAGTAAATGGAAACACGGCCTCTTTAACAGCGGTATGCTCTAGTTTTGGTTCGGTTAGTTTGAAGGATACTAGATTTTCGCCCGCCATGACTCGTGCCGCAATTTTTGCTACTGGGAGTCCTATGGCTTTCGCCACAAAGGGCACTGTGCGGCTGGCACGAGGATTTACTTCCAAGACGAAAACCTCTCCATCCTTCACAGCATATTGAACATTCATTAAGCCTTTAACAGACAAAGCTAGCGCAAGAATTTTGGTTTGTCGGGCAAGTTCATCTCTTATGGGCCGATTTAAAGAGTGTGGAGGAATTGAGCACGCTGAATCACCAGAATGTATTCCAGCCTCCTCTATGTGCTCCATTATTCCAGCTACAAACACATTTTGACCATCGCTGATAGCATCAACATCGACCTCGATTGCGTCTCCTAGATAGGCATCGATTAATACTGGGCTTTGACCAGAAACTTCCACAGCTTCGTCCATATATTTATATAGTGATTCTTCATTGTGAATAATACGCATGGCTCGGCCGCCAAGAACGTAAGATGGCCTTACCAAGACGGGGTAACCAATTCGCGAAGCTGCAGCGGCTGAATCTTTTGCAGATTCGACAATATCATTAGCTGGTTGACGTAGTCCTAGTCGTTGAATTAAAAGTTGGAAACGTTGCCGGTCTTCCGCAAGGTCGATAGCATCTGGTGAAGTGCCAAGAATCGGTATGTTTGCTTCTGCGAGTCCGGCGGCTAGTTTAAGCGGAGTTTGCCCCCCATACTGAACGATTACACCTTTAAGTTGTCCAGAAGTTTGCTCGACACTTGCGATTTCAATGACATCTTCGACCGTTAAGGGCTCAAAGTATAAGCGGTCGGATGTATCATAGTCAGTTGAAACCGTTTCAGGGTTGCAATTCACCATTATGGTTTCAATGCCGGTTTCTTTTAGCGCATATGCGGCATGTACACAGCAGTAATCAAATTCTATGCCCTGACCTATTCGATTGGGCCCCCCGCCCAAAATGATCACTTTATTATTATCTGACGGCATCGATTCGCAATTAGCTGGTTCAATGCCATTACCTTCGTATGTGGAGTACATGTAGGGAGTTCGGGAAGCAAATTCCGCGCTGCACGTGTCGATGCGTCGGAACACTGGGTGAAGGCCGAGCTTGCGTCGGTGCATTGTGACTGAAGTCTCATTCGTACCGCTGAGTTTGGCGAGTCGTGCATCGGAAAAACCCACCTGTTTGAGTTTTAAAAATTGAGGAAGATCTGTAGGCAGACCGTGTTTTATAACCTCTGCTTCCATTAGCACAAGATTGCGGATCTGATGGAGAAACCACTGATCGTAATGGCACGCCTCAAATATATCGTGTATGGATAATCCACAACGAAATGCTTGGGCGATGAGGAGAATCCGATCGGGTCTAGGTACTTTGAGTTCTTTTATTAAATTTTGATGACAGTCTGTTGCGTCGCCAATTTTGGATGAGTTTGGGACTACAAAATCATCAAGACCTGTCAGCCCAATCTCCAGTGAACGAATGCATTTTTGTAAAGACTCTGTAAAGTCTCTGCCGATTGCCATAACTTCGCCGACCGATTTCATGGAACTTCCCAAAACCCGTTCGGTACCGGAGAATTTCTCAAAGGTAAAGCGCGGAATCTTAGTAACTACATAATCGATGGTAGGCTCAAAAGAAGCTGGCGTGACACCAGTGATATCATTTGATAGTTCATCTAGGGTATAACCTACTGCGAGCTTGGCTGCCACTTTAGCAATAGGGAACCCTGTTGCTTTTGAAGCGAGTGCTGACGATCGAGACACTCGAGGATTCATCTCGATTATAACCATGCGTCCGTCGGCTGGGTTAATTGCGAATTGAACATTTGAGCCGCCTGTCTCTACGCCAATTTCGCGCAACACGGCGATGGAAGCGTCACGCATCAATTGGTATTCTTTATCAGTTAGCGTTAATGCTGGCGCGACAGTAATGGAGTCACCTGTATGAACGCCCATCGGGTCAACGTTTTCGATGGAACAGACAATTATACAGTTGTCGTTGCGGTCACGAACGACCTCGATCTCAAATTCTTTCCAACCCAATACCGATTCTTCTATCAGCACCTCGCTGCTCGGTGAGGCATCAAGGCCTGTGGCGACAATATTTTCGAGGTCAGTGACGTTAAAGGCTATCCCTCCACCTAACCCGCCAAGTGTGTATGAGGGGCGAACGATAGCAGGCAGGCCAAGAGTTTTAATGGAATCGTGCGCCTCATCAAGAGAATGGGCAATCATACTGCGTGGGCATTCGAGGCCGATATTAGACATAGCTTCACGAAATTGTTGGCGATTTTCTGCTTTGTCTATGACTTCAAAAGAGGCGCCAATCATTTCAACCGCATACTGGCTAAGGACGCCCATAGTGGAAAGCGATGATGAGACATTAAGGGCAGTTTGCCCGCCCATTGTGGGCAAGAGAGCATCAGGTCGTTCTTTGTCGATGATCTTTACTAGGGTTTCAGGAGTGATTGGTTCCACGTACGTTGCGTCAGCCATGCTAGGATCAGTCATGATGGTTGCTGGATTTGAGTTAACTAGTATTACGCGGTAGCCATCTTCTTTTAGGGCTCTGCAGGCTTGAGTTCCCGAATAGTCGAATTCGCAAGCTTGACCAATAACAATCGGTCCGGCGCCAATCATCAATATTGACTGAATATCGTTGCGTCGGGGCACGTTTCCTCCCTAGCGGTTAGTCCTATTGGACTTTGGTGGATGCTGATAAGTATGGTGCTTCATGGATATTCGAATCAACTTTCGCGTATATTGTTATCAGCACCAACTAGCTCAACTCCATCAATTTAATGAAGCGGTTAAATAAGTAGTGACTATCTCGAGGACCCGGTGATGCTTCCGGGTGATACTGAACAGAAAATATGGGCTTGTCATCTACACGCAACCCTTCGAGGCTACCATCGAAGAGTGAGGTGTGTGTGGGCGTTACACCATGTGGTAACGTGCTGGAATCAATAACAAAGCCATGGTTCTGGGAGGTGATTTCGACGCGACCAGTTTCAAGGTCTTTGACTGGGTGATTAGCGCCACGATGCCCACACTCCATCTTACGACTGTTTGCCCCAAGTGCGAGTGCTAAAATCTGATGACCGAGGCATATGCCAAATATTGGACATCCGCTCTCAACTAATTGTTGTACGATTGGAATTGCGTAAGAGCCTGTAGCGGAAGGGTCTCCAGGTCCATTAGAGAGGAAAATGCCGTCTGGGTTTAGGGAAAGGATATCTTCTGCGCCAGTAGTTGCCGGAACAACGATGATCTCACAGCCTGCTGAGGCTAAACATCTAAGAATATTTCTTTTTATTCCATAGTCGATCGCTACAACTAGGAATCGACTGGTATCGTTCTGTCCGTAGCCACCTTTAAAAGTCCATTGGGTTTCTTTCCAATTATAGGATTGACTACACGTAACTTCAGCTGCGAGGTCCATACCATCAAGGCCAGGCCAAGAACGTGCACTATCTAAAAGTGATGCAATATCAATGGTCGAGTCAGGCAAGTGGCACAGCGTTGCTGTTTGAAAGCCGTTATCTCGTATCGATTGAGTCAGACGACGAGTGTCGATTCCGCTTATACCAATCAGACCCTGCTTCTTTAACCACTCATTAAGGTTGCAAGTTGATCGATAATTACTGGGTTTAGTAATGGCTGTACGAAGAACCAGACCTCGCGCCGCTATGTAGGGAGATTCTATGTCTTCCTCGTTAGCGCCAACATTTCCCACATGAGGAAAAGTGAATGTAATGATTTGACCAGCATATGAGGGATCGGTTATGACCTCTTGATAGCCTGTCATTGAAGTATTGAAGCAGATTTCACCCGTCGAGATACCTGTAGCACCAAGTCCGATGCCCCGCATAATTGTCCCGTCGGCCAACACCAATGCCGCACTCGCGCCACTCGGGCACGTCGCTATGGACGGGTTCGACGGTTTTGGCATATAAGCTCCTGGGATTACCCAACCACGCCATAGTAATCTTCAATAGCAGACACCTAGAGCTTAGCAAGGCAGGCTGACTGCGTTGGAACATAGGCAAATGCCAGTCGGTCGTCAACCCTTAAGCCGTCAATTTTCACTCGTAATTTCAATGAGTTATGATCTTTAATACAGTTTGCCAGTACCGCTTAGCATGCGTTAGCATATGGAAACATCGGTAATGGGTGAATTACATGCTTCGCGAGAGACTTGGCGAGGAACTAAAACAAGCGATGAAGTCTAAGGATACTCGTCGTATGTCGACGTTGCGTTTAATTATCGCTGCTCTAAAAGACCGTGAAATTGCAGCTCGGAGTGATGGTAAAGAGGAAGCCATTAGCGATCAGGAAATAATTAGCATTCTTTCGACGATGGTTCGCCAACGTCGGGAAAGTATTGAACTCTACAGCAAAGGAGGACGGGACGACCTTGTTCAGCAAGAAGAGGAAGAGGCTGCTATCATTTCAAGCTTTCTCCCAAAGCAGCTGGAAGACAATGAGGTTCGTGAGGCAATCCGAGCAATCATGGATGAAATTGGTGCATCGGGTATCAAGGATATGGGTCGGGTGATGGGGGAGCTCAAGAGACAGTACGCTGGAAGTATGGATTTTGGCAGTGCAAGTGGTATTGTTAAAGAGCTTTTGAGTGACGACTGAGCGATAGGTCATTATCATTGGGCTAAGAGTTTGCCCCTTGGCCATAGTGTGAAAGACAATATGGTGTTTTCATCAGATTTTTTAGATCAGGTGCGCGGGAGTGTCCAACTTTCCAACGTGATTGGCAAGCGCATCAAATTGGTCCAGCGTGGCGGTGAATTTATTGGTCTGTGCCCGTTTCACAGTGAGAAAACACCTTCATTCACGGTCAACGATGATAAAGGGTTTTATCACTGCTTTGGCTGCGAAGCTCATGGCAGCCACTTCGATTTTCTGATGAGAGTGGAAAATTTGAGCTTTCCAGAGGCTGTTGAGCAGCTTGCAATAGCGTCTGGGATTCCTGTGCCTGTGGAAACTCCAGAGGCACGATCACAGGCAGCGCGAAGGGCTAGTTTGTATGAGGTGATGGAAACTGCGGCCAAGTGGTTTGCGCACCAGCTTTGGGATCGTAATGGTGACCGAGGTCAAAAATACCTGCAATCTCGAGGTGTTACCCTTGATACATCTAAAGAATTTAAACTTGGTTTGGCCCCAAAGCAGCGTACGGCGTTGAAAGAGGCCATGACTAAGCTGGGAATTGGAGAGGAGCAGTTGGTTGAGGCAGGGCTTGTAATTACTCCAGAAGATGGTGGGCCTAGTTTTGATCGGTTCCGTAATCGTATTCTTTTTCCAATATCAGATGTTCGGGGACGTACCATTGCGTTTGGTGCGCGGGCGCTTGGGGACATTGAGCCCAAATATCTCAACTCACCAGAAACAACACTATTTCATAAGGGTAGGACGTTATACAACTATGCACGTGCTCGCAGGTTTTCCGGCAATATAGAGAATTTACTGGTAGTTGAAGGTTACATGGATGTTCTATCTCTCTATCAAAGTGGCCTGACCCATGTTGTGGCACCGCTTGGTACTGCAGTTGGCAGTGCTCAACTAGAACTTCTTTGGAGAATTGCACCAGAACCAGTGCTGTGTCTTGATGGTGATGGGGCGGGTCAGCGTGCTGCAGAACGGGTAGCCCATCGTGCGTTGCCATTACTTAAGGCAGGGCAATCTTTGCGTTTTGCTTATTTACCATGGGGAGAAGATCCTGACACTATAGTTCGAAAACAGGGTCATTCTGCATTAACAGAACTAGTTGAGTGTGCCAGTCCCTTATCTGACGTTCTATGGGAAGGCGCGATTCGAGATGGGGATTTCCAGACTCCGGAACGACGTGCTGCCCTGAAGGGGTCTTTGGATAAATTAAGTGGTCAAATTACTGATAGCTTAGTGCGCGGCTATTACAGAGAGTTTTTCTCATCTCGTTTTAAGGATTTCTTTCGTGGGAATAGGGGGGAGGCTAAAAGAACAGCGCCCCGCAAAGGCATGCCATCAGGAGCGCGGCTACCACGAAGCCTTGGGTTGGGTTCTGGTGCGGCTGCATCTCCAGCCGCTCGTGAAAGGCTGCTCGTTCTTACCTTAATAAATCATCCCCCGCTTGTGTCAAAACTTTCAGAAGAGCTAGCTGGTATTCAATTTGCGACGCCAGAGCTTGACAGGATAGCCCGTGCACTCCTAGAAGTGGCTTCGACTGAGGTTGCTCTTGACGCATCTACTATCAGGCACCACCTGACACAGTGTGGGTTGGGTGATGTGATTGAGCTTTTGACCCATTCAGAGATAGGGGGGCTAGAGCCATGGATAAGGCCAGATACAGATGATACAAAGGCGGAGCAATGCTGGCGCCATGTGCTGGCTCTGCATCGGCTGTTGAGTGTTGTTTCAAGTACTGAACGTCGCGAAGCAGTCAATGCCTTGGCGAAAGATATGACGGAGTCGGGTCTGGCACGTTTAAGAGCAATGCAGGCCCAGTGGGAAGCAGGCGAAGGCAATGAATTGGATATTGAAGTTAATGGCCCGCAACTTGGGTCCCAAGGTTAATGCTTGTCACAAATCGCGAATATCGATGAAACGATAAAAGTTGGTATATGGTTTAGGTGTGGGAGATAAGGGCGAATGGTAAGTCAAACGGCAGGCGCGGCAGAATCTGAAGAAACGAGCGACGATTCAACAGATAGTCCGCTTCTTGATGCAACAAACCAAGGCGTAAAGAGGATGTTGGTTAATGCTAAGGAGCGAGGGTACGTCACATATGATGAATTGAACAAGGTTTTACCGCAAGATCGTGTGTCATCTGAACAGATCGAGGACACCATGGCCATGCTTTCGGAGATGGGTGTTAACGTGGTTGAGTCGGATGATACTGAAGAGACGGGGACAGAGGTTGGGCCAGTTGCATCAACAAATGTTAGCACCCGACCGTCTGAGGAATTAGCGGAACGTACTGATGACCCTGTGCGAATGTATCTGCGGGAAATGGGTTCGATTGAATTGTTGTCCCGACAGGGCGAGATTGAACTCGCGAAGCGCATAGAAGAGGGTCGTGATGCCATGATAGGGGGCATATGTGAAAGCCCCTTAACTACTCGTGCTATTGCTCAATGGCATAAAGATCTCAAGGAGTCGACTATATTGCTACGAGATGTAATTGATCTTGAGGCAACGTATGGGGAGGGGTCAGGAGAGAAAGTTGTTGTGGATTCTCATTCGCAAGATGATACGGATGATAAAAATGAAAAATTGCAGACAGAATCCCCGAAGGGCTTACCGCAAAATAAGAACACCTCCGAGACAAAGAAGGAGGAAAACTCGGCTGAATCGGATTCAGATGATGAAGACTATAGTTCGGAAGACGATTCAAATGAGGAAGACGATGCTAATCTGTCACTTTCAGCAATGGAGGAAGCTCTTTACCCCTCAGTAATGCAGTCTTTTTCAGCTGTGGCGTCGACACATAAGAAGCTGGCGCGATTACAACAGCTCCGCGTATCAGTTGCTAGAAAAAAAGATACCATTTCTCGTGCTCAAGAGCGTCGTTACGAGAAGTTGAAGACTGAGATGCTGGAACTTATGACTCATATTCATCTCAACAATAATGTCATCGAGGCACTAACCGATCAGCTTTATGGAACGAATCGTCGACTCATTGGCCTTGAAGGACGACTGTTGCGTTTAGCTGAGACGTATGGCGTTAAACGAGAGAGTTTTTTAAAGCATTATGGTGATAATGAGTTGGATCCAAATTGGCTTCGAAGGGTACGCCGTCTCAAGGAAAGGGGCTGGGCTGAATTTACTAAGGCTGAATCTCCGCAAATTCGTGAAATACGCCGTCAGATTGCTGACGTATCAGAACTAACTCAACTGCCGGTGGGGGAGTTTCGGCACATCGTTAACTCCGTCCAGCGTGGAGAGCGGGATTCGGCTAGAGCCAAGAAGGAGATGATAGAGGCAAATCTGCGGCTCGTAATCTCTATAGCAAAGAAATACACGAATAGGGGCCTGCAGTTCCTCGATTTAATTCAGGAAGGTAACATTGGCTTGATGAAAGCCGTTGATAAATTTGAATATCGTCGCGGATACAAATTTTCTACTTATGCAACGTGGTGGATACGACAAGCTATAACTCGTTCTATTGCAGATCAGGCGAGAACCATACGTATTCCCGTACATATGATAGAAACGATAAATAAGCTAGTACGTACGTCCCGCCAAATTTTGCACGAAATCGGTCGGGAACCGACGCCAGAGGAGTTGTCGGAGAAGTTGGGTATGCCACTCGAAAAAGTGCGCAAGGTACTTAAGATTGCAAAAGAGCCGATAAGCTTGGAGACCCCGATTGGCGATGAGGAAGATAGTCACCTTGGTGAGTTTATTGAGGATAAGAATGCAGTACTTCCTTTGGATGCGGCGATCCAGCTTAATCTTCGTGAGGCGACCACTCGTGTTTTGGCAAGTTTGACACCACGAGAGGAGCGGGTGCTGCGTATGCGATTTGGTATAGGAATGAATACTGATCATACGCTTGAAGAGGTTGGGCAGCAGTTTTCAGTGACGCGCGAGCGCATTCGCCAGATTGAAGCCAAGGCCCTTAGAAAGCTTAAGCATCCAAGCCGATCACGCAAACTGAGGAGTTTTCTTGATACTTAATAGGTCGTTTTGAGCACAACATTATATCTCAGTTTAACGCTAAGGGCCCGTAGCTCAACTGGTTAGAGCAGGCCGCTCATAACGGTCTGGTTGCAGGTTCGAGTCCTGCCGGGCCCACCACTGGGTGTACAAACCTGTACAATGGAGGGAGGTTGGTATTTCGCGATGTAACGAGTGCATGTTTAGGTGCTAAGACGAGGATAATTTGGTTTATGGACAGACGGCAACTGTTAATTGTTGGTCATGCGCCTTCGGCAAATACTCGAAAACTGTACGACGCTGTTATAGATGGTGCCCGTGATTACTCGTCGAAGACATTAGAGGTTGTGGCTCTGAGTCCCTTTAAGACACAGCCGAATGATGTTTTGGCGGCCAGTGGGTTGATTCTAGGGACGACAGAAAACCTTGGTTACATGAGCGGGGCGCTAAAGGACTTTTTTGATCGTTGCTATTACCCCTGCTTGAATAAGACAGAAGGACTTCCCTACGCGTTATATATTCGTGCTGGACATGATGGCACTGGCACCCAGAGGGGTATTGAAGCAATTACAGGTGGTCTTCGATGGCGATCGGTACAAGATGCGGTGGTCTGTCGAGGGGAGTGGCAGGAGTGTTTTGTTAGTAATTGTCACGATCTAGGAGCAGCGATGGCTGCCGGTCTTGACTTGGGAATTTTCTGAAGTTTCCGTGATAGATTAACTTCAGTTATACTTTTCAACGGTATATGTTGCGGTAGATTTAATTTCACTTTGATTTCTTAGATCAGTGTGACAAAGAACTCGAAACAGTCTTAGTCGTAGCGTTATCTCTATATAGGGAGCTAACTTACTGTGCAGAGAGCCATGCGTTGAACATGAGGACATCCCATAGATGATGATGCCAGTTTCGTTTTCCTGAAAGGTGTTCCTGCCACATAGTTTGGATAGGAGCGGACGAAAAAAAGCCGTCATGCTGTAGCCGTTTAGGTGACAGAAGATCTTCGGCCCATTCCCGCAAAGGGCCGCGCAACCATTCATGAAGAGGTACTTCGAAGCCACGCTTAGGATGATCAAAAATCGTCTTTGGCAGGCGTTTGTGCAGGGCTTGCCTAAGAATATATTTCCCTTGTCCGTTATGTATCTTTAGTTCAGTTGGGAGCTGCCACGCAAATTCGACGACACGGTGATCAAGAAGTGGAACTCGAGCTTCTAACCCTACAGCCATCGTTGCTCGGTCCACCTTCGTCAATATGTCGTCTGGCAGATAAGTCCGTGTATCCAAATATAGCATTTGGCGCGTAAAATCTGGTAATTGAGCCCATTCACTATCTTCTGAAACTACGGAAGGTGGTTCAAGGCCACCCTTCACTACATGTGATGGCTCATGCCAATGGCCTACCAATGTTCTATAGATCTCTGAGGCATTTCGCGCAGCGAGTACACGCGAGAGTTTGTGGATTTTATCTCCGGTATGGCTCAGTTTAAGCCGTGATGGCAGCACTGGTTGTAACCCATCCAGAATCCGATCCCAGGAGTCTGGTGAAAGTAGTACTAGTGCTCTTGCAATTGAATGCAAAAGGAAGTTTGGTTTTCCTGACGACCAGGAAGCAATACGTTCGCACCAAATGTGCCTGTTATACCCAGCAAAAAGTTCATCTCCTCCATCCCCGGATAAAACGACCTTAACCTCTCGGCGGGCGATCTGTGACACAAGAAAGGTTGGTATTTGTGATGAATCTGCAAATGGTTCATCAAATATATTGCCAAGTTTGGGAATGACTGACATTGCGTCGGAAATAGTAAGGATGTGGGAATTATGTTTGGTGCCAAGGTGGTGGGCAACCGCGGTAGCATCAGCTGTTTCGTCATAATCAGCTGATTCAAAACCTACGGTATAGGTGAGTATCTCTTCTCCCGATACTTCGCGTATGAATGACGCGACGAGGCTGGAATCTATGCCGCCAGAAAGGAACGCTCCGACTGGAACATCCGCAACTAGCCGAGCCCGAACTGATTCGTAGAGTACATCTTCGAGGGCTTCCAGTGCTTCACCTTCATTGCCTGAAAACGGGGTTGTTACGCCTGCCTCAGCAACTTGCTTTAGTGACCAATACGAGGAAATAGTTGACTCCCCACTACTGCCATGGACGGTAAGAATTGCTCCTGGTGGCAACTTCTTGATATGACGAAATATCGAATAGGGTGCGGGTACACAGTTACGTAGCATGTATATAGCGAGTGCATCGCGATCGATATCTCTTTGAAAATTGGGGTGGGTACAGAGTGCGCCTATCTCGGACGCAAATGCAAAGCTAGTTCCGATTGGACCGTAGTATAATGGTTTAATCCCAAGGCGGTCTCGGACAAGGTGTAGGTTGCGGTTCTGATGTTCCCACAGAGCGAACGCAAACATTCCAATACAACGTGATAGTGCATTTTCAAGGCCCCATTCGGAAACTGCCTCTAGCAAGACTTCCGTATCCGAGTTACTTCGAAAATTGTGACCGAGAGCCTTTAAGTCCGTTCGGAGTTCCTGAAAGTTATAGATTTCCCCATTGAAGACAATGACATAACGCCCATCAGAAGAGGACATAGGCTGGTTTCCTTCGACTGATAGATCGATGATTGCAAGGCGGCGATGGGCAAGCGCTATCCCAGCAGAAGCATCGACCCAGGAGCCCTCTGAATCTGGGCCACGGTGGGCAATACTATTGGCCATGCGATTTGCAATGGCCTCAAGCTCAGACGCTGAATTTCGTTGATGTTGGTCCAGTATACCGGCTATTCCACACATACTGTTCTACACTAATATTGATTCTACAACGATAAGTTACACCCGACGAGATTGATTCGTAGGTCTTTATCCGAATTCGTGGTCGTGATATTACAATGTTCGATATTTGCTACCCACCTTGATAAGGCTTATATGCTCGATCCTTCGATCCTTCGCGAGTATGACATTCGCGGCGTGTTGGGTAAAACTCTGAGTTCCCGCGATGCGTACCTTGTAGGCCTTGGTTTCGGGACACTGGTTTTGCGTTCGGGAGGACGGGTAGTTGCTACTGCATATGATGGCCGTCTGAGTTCTCCCGAATTAGAGCACTCGCTTGTTCAGGGTCTTTTGGAAACTGGGGCTGACGTGTATCGCCTAGGGTTAGGTCCAACACCAATGTTGTACCATGCCGTTTATACTTCTGGGAGCGATGCTGGTGTTATGGTAACCGGTTCCCACAATCCACCGGAGTATAATGGTTTTAAGTTTACGCTGAGTGGCCAAGCATTTTTTGGTGAATCAATAACAAGTCTTGGTCAAGTGATTGCTGATAGAAGTTTTTGTGACGGTAAGGGTGAAGTGGCGGAGAGACCTCATGTTGAGGAGTATGTTAACGCGTTAGCAAACGTATACAAGGGCAGGAAAGATTTAAGCGTAGTATGGGATGCCGGAAATGGAGCAGCCGGCGATGCTATATCAACTCTTATTCGAAGTGTACCGGGCCGACACTATGTTCTTAATGAGTCAATTGATGGAACATTTCCCGCCCATCACCCTGACCCAACTGTTGTTGAAAATTTGAATCAGTTGCGTGAAAAAGTTCTTCAAGAAGAAGCGGATCTGGGTGTAGCGTTTGATGGAGACGGGGACCGCATCGGAGTAGTTGATAATAAGGCACGTGTACTATGGGGAGATCAGATTTTGGCTGTACTTGCCCGCGATGTGCTTTCAGAACATCCAGGCTGCACGGTTATAGCAGATGTAAAGTCAAGTCAGATGCTTTTCGATGAGGTTTCGCGACTTGGTGGCTGTCCGATGATGTGGCAGACAGGTCATTCGAGAATAAAGAGCAAAATGTTGGAAACTGGAGCACTTCTTGCAGGGGAGATGAGTGGGCACATTTTTTTTGCCGACCATAACTATGGCTATGATGATGCTTTGTATGCAGCTGTGCGCCTAATTAATTTTCTCTCTGCCAGATCGGGGACGCTTTCTGATCTTCTTGATTCGCTGCCAGCCCTCTATAACACACCAGAAATTCGTTTTCCTTGCCCAGACGAAAGAAAATTCGATGTAATTAATGAGGTGCGAGAACGCGTAGAGAAGATCAGTTCTGACCTTGTCACTATAGATGGAGTTCGGGTAACGGAACGAGGAGGCTGGTGGCTCTTGCGAGCTTCAAACACCCAACCAGTATTGGTGGCGCGGATAGAGGCGGAGGATTCGTCGACTCTGAGAATTTTGTGCGCCAATTTGGTTGATCAGCTGATGGCAAGTGGTGTAGAGGTCCCTGAAGGCCTAAGTGGACTGAGTGTGTCGAACACACCTTGTTAGGAGCACTTCGTAAGGTTTTGGTTGAATACAGTTGATGCGTAGGTCATGCCAGACAGCCATTGTTCTGTGGGCCTAGATCGGCATGATAAGATGATGTCTACGTTAAGTGAATATTTCGATCCAATGTGCCCATTTTCGAGTTGATGATATGCCCGTTTTTGGAGTGCTTGATTGAGGTCAGACGATGTTGACTTATGTGTTGCTCGGTGCATTTAGCATTTTCATCTGTGTTTTTTCCCGGTTCTTCGGGCACAAGTTTGGCCTTTTGGATTTCCCTGATGGAGATCGAAAAACGCATGATTCTGCGGTTCCTCTTTTAGGTGGAATTGCTGTAACTGTGCCAGTGATAATTATGTGTGGTCTGTGCGTTTTCGGGATGCGGCACATGCCACTGTACGCAGTGCTTGGAGTAGTGGCCACCATGTTTCTGTTGGTGGGCATGATTGATGATAGTATTCAGATAAGGCCTCTTTACCGACTTTTTATATCTACCATAATTTTCTTATCTGCAGTGCTTGTCGTGCCGGCCCTAGGGGTAGATTTCTTGTTGTTTAGTTTTTATCCAAACTTAATTACACCAGATACCTGGTTTGTAATGATATTTACAATGTTCTGCCTTGTAGGAGTTCAAAATGCTACCAATATGGCTGACGGTAAGAACGGTTTAGTTATTGGACTCTCTCTAATTTGGACCACCTTATTGTTTGTGTACGGCCCCTTTCACTTGCAACCTCTTTTGATCGTGTTGTCAGTAGGGCTTGTTCTAACACTTATTTTTAATCTTACCGGTCGCTTGTTCTTGGGTGATTCGGGGAGTTATTCCATAAGTGCATGTATCGGACTCTTAACTGTATACAGCTATGGAATAGGATTTTCAGAAATGCGTGCAGATGTTGTTGCGCTTTGGTTTCTAATTCCAATAGTTGACTGTCTGCGGTTGATGGGTGAGAGGCTATATAAGGGGAGGTCGCCATTCCGTTCTGATCAAAATCACTTGCACCATATACTAACCCATTGGATGCCGTGGCGTTGGGGTCTATTGGTATATTTATCCTTGGTGGCCGTTCCGAGTGGACTTTCCATTTTGATGCCTGAATGGGTGGCCGCGTGGGCGGCGGTAGTCTTGGTTGTATACTTGTCCATCGTCATATTGGGAAAGCGACGGTTCGTGCGAGAGATCGGGAAGGTATAACAGTATGCTGACTTGGCTCCAGATTTCCCATCGCCAGTTTATTGGAATTTTGCTTGGACTAGCCTTGATCAGCGGAGCAACACTCATGTGTTCTCTTGTGATTTTCCAAAGTTCTGAATCTGTGAGAGCTTTACAGATTCAGATTTTTTACTGCGAACGACAGTTAAGCACCGTTCGAGCTGTGGCGCTAGATACCGTGCTTTGGGTTGCCGTTTCTGATGAATCGGAACGTAACAGGCTTTCGTCGGACATACGAGTAGCGGTGAATTCCATCGAAACGGTGCATGACGCAGAACTCTTTGGTGAATTTCAAGACGCTTCTCTTGAGAGTAATACACGTACTTATATTGTTGCGTTGCGTGAACTTGTGAATCATGAGAGCAGCGATGTTCGTAGGCGAGAATTGCTGTCCGTAATCCTTACCGCTGCGCGTGGTGACTTGCGAATAGAGCTTGAGAAAATAGCTGAAGATCTATTCAAACAGAGGAATTTAGCTCAGGATAGGGCCTATCGTGTCCAGCTCGCAGTGCTTGTTCTAGTTGCGGTGATATTGGTGCTCGGCGTGGCGATGACGGTCTGGTATATGCTTCGAAAACGTCAACAAATTTAGATAAGCGCTTGGCCATAGGTTGCATTTACGAATATGTTTAGGCACGTTGTTGGGGCGTAGCCAAGTGGTAAGGCACCGGTTTTTGGTATCGGCATTCGCAGGTTCGAATCCTGCCGCCCCAGCCACCTCATATGTGCCTTCATGCCGATCTTGGATATGTTGCAGAGTAACAGGTTCTTTTCATTCCAATGATATGTTGAAAAATCAAGTCTCTGGAGAGCCGTAGGCCTCACATATGGGAGTGGAGAGGCCTTTCGCCGCGATTTGGTGGCCAAATTTATTCCAGTGGCCGCCGCTAAAGCTTTTCCCGCCGTGAAGATTTATTTTGTGTTCTTCTGAATACTTACGTAAGGAATCAAGCAGTGTTACATGTGGGATCTTGTTGACATTCGCAAATCGGGCTATACGACGATCAGGGTATTTAAGATCAGCGACGCCGAGCTCAGCGGTTAGCCGCGAACGTATTGCCGCATCTGGATATACTTGAATAGGGTTAGTAAGTGTTGCGATCCAAAGGGTACTTCCATTTGCACGTCCTTTCTCGTTAATTGCAGCAATGAGTCCTTCAGTTACTTGCCAGGCTTCTTGCCAATGCACGTCACGAGGGGCAACGTAAATAGCTTTGTCGAGGCTATAGTTTAGTTGTTGGTACACATTCAATTTGGCATATTTTGATTGAAAACGGAGATGCCTGCGGGCCTGATAAATAGCCTGTGCGATTCGGACACGATTGAAAACCCAACGTCGAACATCAGCCCATAGAAAGCCAAAATTATGATCCCATGGCGTGCGAGTCAGCTTCTGAAGGACCAGCCTCCCGTTATCTAGCTTAAAATAGGGGCGTCTTTCATGGCCATCTAATTCGAGACTATTATTCCAGATATCGTTACCGGTAAAAATGGCTAGCAAAATAATATCGGGGTCGTATTTGAGAACGTGTTTGTCTAGCAATAGAAGTTGTTGTGCCGTTCCATATCCACTGACACCAAAGTTGATCATTTCAACATTTTGACTATTACCACTCATACATTTTCCAAGGTGCCCTTCCAATAGTTTCCAGTATGTGTCTTTAAGAGGAACTTCTCGAGCTTCAGTAAACGAATCACCCAAAACGGCAATACGAAAGGTATGGTCTGGTTTCAAGATAGGGTGCTCGACGTCCCTGAATCCCTCACGGTTGATTGTAATCACAACATTCTCGTCAGCAGCGTATGTTCCAGATGTTTCGGCTATAGGAGCCCAACCCAAATCTCGGTTTGGTCCACCAAATTCTGGAAAAGATATTCCCATTACTCGGAGAAAGACCTCCACTACTAAGACACCTATTAGTGTGCTGCAGATAACGAGAGTCGTATTGCGGGATCTAGCACGTTTCATCTGATCTGTCTCATATTGTGTGTTTCTCTATGGCGTTTGATGGGAACTGAGGTGCCCTCGCGTCATGGATTTAGGGAAGTTTCGCTGTATCATGTCCGCAAAGAGTTTCTTTCTATAATTTGGGCAATAATCGTTAGTGCGTTTATATTCTGTTCGCTGGGGCAATGTGCGTAACAATCATTGATTTTAGACGTGATGCTGAATTTTCTAACGTAGAAACCCTAGCATTAATTAATCTTGTTGTTTACTACAGGGGAAGCCCCTTTCGCCATAATGTAGCGCATTAGCCGTAAGGACCAAGATCGATTCACAAAAGATTCATATTGGTGTCAAAAATACTCCACATATAGTGAGTATACGGAGATGCAAAGTAGGTTATATCCAGAACAGAATCTTCAGGGAATAGGAAAGGCGATGAATATAAAAAGGTTAGTAAGCATATGCCTCGGTGTAGTTATCGTTAGTTTGGGTGGCGTATCGATAGCTTACGCTCGGGAGCGTATACAGATTGTAGGTTCATCAACGGTATTTCCATTTTCAACTACGGTAGCGGAGC
The DNA here is from genome assembly GCA_913041535.1 of uncultured Alphaproteobacteria bacterium. GTDB lineage: Bacteria > Pseudomonadota > Alphaproteobacteria > VGEJ01 > VGEJ01 > CAJWJK01. Next base: position 109,999 of record CAJWJK010000004.1, on the reverse strand, counting down.
AATTTGGACGAACGACAAATTTTGGCACGCCGGTTGTTGAGAGTACAGGAACAGGTGGCGGGATTAAGCTGTTTTGTAATGGCATTGGAGAGCAGCACCCTGATATTGCAAACGCTTCACGAAGAATTAAGGCCTCAGAGCTAAAAAAATGTGCTGAAAATGGGGTGACCGATGTTACAGAGGTTAAGATTGGTTACGACGGTATTGTTCTAGCAAATGCACAAGACGCTTCGTCGTTTGAAATAAGTTTGCGGCAGGTATTTTTAGCACTTGCGAAGGAGGTACCGATTGACGGACAGATGGTTCCCAATCCCTATCGGAAATGGAGGGATATAGATGCATCACTCCCAGATTCAGATATTGAGGTTCTCGGCCCTCCGCCAACGTCCGGTACAAGGGATGCTTTTGTAGAGTTAGCACTAGAAGGTGGCTGTAAAACTTTTGAAAGTATCAAATCACTAAAAATAACGGATAAGAACTTATATAAAGTAATCTGTCACACAATTCGGGAGGACGGCGCGTATATTGAGGCCGGAGAAAACGACAACCTAATTGTCCAAAAACTTGTTGCAAATAGTACAGCGATCGGTGTTTTTGGGTTTAGCTTCCTGGAACGAAACTTTGATAAAGTTAAGGGAAGTGTAATCAACGATGTGCCTCCTTCTTTTGAAAATATTGTCTCCGGTGCTTACCCCGTGTCTCGTTCAATGTACTTTTATGTGAAGAATGCCCACGTCGGAATAATTCCAGGTATTAGGGAATTTGTTGATGAGTTTACAAGCGAGAGAGCTTGGGGTGATTTTGGGTACCTTACAGATAAAGGACTAATACCCCTTATGGGTGGGGAGCGAGACGAATGGAGGAAACTTGCCGTTACGCTGACCCCCCTGAGTATGTGACGAAAAACAAAAGGAGGAAGTCATCTGGTATGAGTTTCTGCCTTAGTACCCAGAACAAGATTGGAAGCTACAGGGCACTGTAATCCATGCAAAGCGGATGATTAGAGCGCATTGAGCATGCAATTTGATCATCGGCAACACACCAGCATCACTTCCCGAAGGGTCGTCTTCCCAATCTGTTGATCTATGCCTTTAATCATTAGCATCTCTTTCGTTCCCAAGAATTGGGGGTCACTAGGTTATTGATGCAGAAGGGTGCGGTCGGTTTATGCTTCTATTGTAAATAACTAATTAACATCAGCCACTCATAGGCCCGTCCACAAGGTATCTGGGCTATTCTGTCCATCTTGAGGAAGCCGCATCATCTGTTGCACGCGACGCTACCCATCGGGTTCCATCAGACGTTTCTTCAAGCTTCCAAAATGGAGCTTTGGTCTTGAGCCAATCAACAAGGAATTCGCACGCTTCAAACGCATCGCGTCGGTGTGCTGATGCAGTAATCACTAAAACGATTCGGTCACCGGGCTTAAGCCGTCCATGACGATGAATTATCAGACTGCCTGCGAGATTCCAACGTTCACGTGCTGTATTTTCAATCTTCTCCAGCTCCTTGTGCGTCATTCCGGGATAATGTTCAAGAGTCATAGCGCCCACATCATTACCCTCCGCGTTTCCACGAACTGTTCCAACGAAAGTCACTATTCCTCCAATGGAAACGTTGTGTTCAGTTAGGGATGATAATTCCCGTCCAACATCGAAATCCTTAGTTTGAACACGAATCATTCTATCCCCCAGTCACGGGTGGAAAAAATGCAACTTCGTCTCCGGCCGATATTGGGCTGTCGAGCTTTGCATATTCCTCATTTACAGCTACGCGCACGACGTCCAGATCAGAGAAGGCCTCTGCATGACCCGCACTGCGGCCTTTAAGCCACGTTATGAGCTTTTCGACTGTATCCGTACCGTCTGGAGGTTGAACAGTTTCCTGAGAGATTCCCGTGCGCTCGCGCAACCAGGCAAAATAGAGTACTTCCATTAAGTCACCTCGTTGTAGGAAAGGAAGTTAACCATCATCCCAGCGTTAAGTTGTGTTAACTCCTCTGGTAGTTCAACCACACCATCGGACTCAACAACAGAGGAAAGAATCCCCGAGCCTTGGCTTTCATACATGTTAGCAACTAAACTTCCGTCAGGTTCGGTGGTCAAACGGGCCCTAATCCATTCAAGGCGATTCGGTTTTTTCGTGTAATTAAATCCAGATCTAACACGGAACATGTGGGGAACAACATTATTGGCGCCACTCAATTTGAGGATGATCGGACGTGCTATCCGTAAAAATGTTAACGTTGCCGCGACTGGGTTTCCTGGCAGCCCGATAAATGGCGTCGTTCCAATCTGTCCGAAGGCAACTGGTTTTCCAGGTTTAACGGCCAATCGCCAGAATGATAAATGACCAAGTGAGTTTACTGCTTTAGCCACATGGTCTTCTTCGCTGCCGGAGATTCCGCCGGAAGTCACTATAAGATGGTGCGACTCTGCGCATGCCTTTAGTGATTCATATACAGACTCTCGATTGTCAGGCAGTATAGCAAGATCACTGATTTGACATTCAAGGTTTTGGAGTAGCGCTGAAATGACGTATCGATTGGCGTCATACACTCTCCCAGGCTCTAGTACTGTACCAGGCTCTGCAACCTCGTCGCCGGTCGAAAAGAGCGCTACTTTTAATCGAGAATAGACAGGAAGTTCTGTGTATCCTGCTGATGCAGCAAGTCCAATATCTTGGGCGCGCATTCGGTGGCCTGCACGTAAGACTACGTCACCAGATCTTATGTCTTCACTTGCAAGGCGAAGGTTATCGCCAAGTGTAAGCGCTGATGGGACACAGATAGTTGTATTTTCTTTATGGCAGTACTCTTGCATGGCAACAGTATCGGCACCAGTTGGAATTGGTGCGCCAGTAAAAATCTGAACTGTCTGTCCTGCTTGCAGGGTTTTTGAAAATGGGCGTCCAGCAGCAGCTCGACCGACGAGTTTCAATTTGACTTCGCCTTCTATGGGTATGTCGCTATAACGGACCGCATATCCGTCGACCGCAGAATTGTCGTGTGGGGGGGAATTGGTTTTGGCAACCAGATCGCGCATGAGAATACGACCGCAAGCTTCTCTAAGTCCTATATTCTCAGCTTCCGTAACTGAAATAACTCGTTGATCCAGAAATTCTAAGGCCTCAGATACTGTCATAAGCTCGTTGGGCGTATCAAAGCAGTCATTAGGGAGGTGCGCCATGTTACTGTTTGCCATGAGTCTTAAGGCTGCAGTGTTTAACGATAAAGTCTGCAACAGATTCAACATCGTTAAGATCTAAATTGGGTATATTGAGATCATTTAGCGGTTCATCACTTGCAACTGCTATAATGCGGTCATCATTCTTTGCCAGAAGCTCCCGCCCGCCTTTTCTATGAATTTCAATCTTATCGTGCTCGTGGCGTTTAAATCCCTCGATTATCACAAGATCCGTTGGGCTAAGGCGTGTCAGTAATTCATCAAGACTAGATTCAGCCATGTCATTGTGTTCGTGCACTAATGCCCATCTTCGCGAGGAAGATACCAGAACCTCTGATGCACCGGCAGCGCGATGTTCATAGCTATCCTTTCCTGGATGGTCAATGTCAAAATCATGATGAGCATGTTTGAGAGTTGAGACACGCAATCCGAGGGACCTTAGCACGGGGATTAAGCTTACAATCAGTGTAGTTTTCCCGCTGCCACTCCACCCAACCAATCCAATTATCTTCATAACTTTATACTAGTAGCAGTGCCAGGACGCTTGCTTTGTTTTGAAAGTTGCGGTGATTCATCATCTTTCTTTATACCCGTCTGGACAAGATGGGGCACTCCTCCTCGAAAATACTGGTATCCTGTATACACTGTTAATATTGCCGCGAACCATAAACCCCATGTGCCTATCGAATGTAAGGGTAGGTCGAACGGAGCCGCGTCTCCAACCAGCAGTGCTGCAATAGCTACCATCTGGACCGTGGTTTTGCACTTTGCAAACCAACTTACCGGTACCGCTATACTCATTCCAGAAAGAAGTTCTCGGAGTCCTGATACCAGCATTTCTCGGCATAAAATAGCTAAAGAAGCCACGACTGTAATAACGTCAATTTGACGCATCGCAATAATCATTACAAGGCAGGAAACCACCAAAAGTTTGTCAGCTAAAGGGTCAAAAATTCGACCAAATGCTGTTTTTTGGTCACGAGAGCGGGCAAAATAGCCGTCTAGAAAATCCGTCATAGCAGCAAGGACAAATAAACTGAAAGTCGTCCAATTCGCAGCGTGTCCGGGTAGATAAAAAGCACAGACAATCAGCGGAATCACGCCGATTCGTGCGAGTGTAAGAAGATTAGGAAGCGTGTTTATCATACGATGTAGATGGTTATCTCTGAAGGTACTGTATCATGTAGAGTGGATTTAGTCGTTAGTATGAAAATATTGGTATATGGTGTTAGCAACATTCTTATTGATGCCTTTAACTCTCTCAAGGTCGCCTAGTCCAGCTCGCGTTACTGCGGTAGCAGATCCAAAATGATGCAACAGTGCCATTTTACGCTTAGTACCCACTCCGGGAACAGCATCCAGGACTGAAAGAACAATATTACGAGATCTTTTTCGGCGATGAGTAGTTATAGCAAAGCGATGTGCTTCATCTCTCAGGCGCTGCAGAAAATACAACAACGGCTGATTTGATTCCAGTTTCAAAGGATTACGATCAGTAGTGTGAAAAGTTTCCTGATCTGTATTTCGGTTTTTACCCTTCGCTATTGCAATTAAAGATATGCCGGTAACTTCTAAGTCGGCCAAAACCTCACGAGCAGCGTTTAGTTGTGCTTTTCCCCCATCAATCAGCAGGAGGTCTGGCCAGTCTTCGGAGCTTATTTCACCGCCATTTAAGAGACGCTTAAACCGCCGAGATAAGACTTCACGTATCATGCCGCAATCGTCTCCGGCAGCTATTACGCTTTTGATAGAAAAGCGTCGGTACGAACTCTTAACCAAACCCTCTGGTCCAGAAACTATCATGCACCCTACAGCATCTTGGCCTTGAATATGGCTATTATCGTAAACTTCAATTCTATTCGGTGGGTCTGCTAGCCCAAATACTTGGGCTAGTTCTTTCAGTAAATGTCTCTGCGAAATCTTTTGCGCTAATCGTCGGCCTAAGGCTTCACGCGCATTATTGAGTGCTTGTTCAATAAGTAGCCGTTTATGCCCCTTGCGGGGCCACAAAAGCCGTACGCGTCGTTGTGCTCTAACAGCCAACGCTTGCTCTAGAATTTCGGGACGCTCCACCATATGACTAGTTAGTACCAGTTTTGGGGGCTCTTTGTCCGTGTAAAACTGTCCCAAGAAGGCTTCCATAACCTCATCTAGTGGAGTGTCATAGTTATGGGAAGGGAAAAATGCACGATTTCCGTAATTACAGCCTTTTCGAAAAAAAACTACTTGAACACACGTCTGTCCCGCTTCCTGGTGTGCTACAACTACGTCGGCATCGTCCATTTTAGGAACATTGATCCCCTGTTGACTCTGTATCTGTGTTAGAGCGCGGATACGATCGCGGTATACTGTGGCCGTCTCATAGTCGCGTGAATCACTTGCTTTAATCATTCGTTGTGACAGACGTTTCTGAAGGGTACGGCTGCGACCAGTAAGGAATTCTCGCGCTTCTTCTACAATGGCCTGATAATCCGCTTCATTTATGCGTCCAACGCAGGGAGCCGTGCACCGCTTAATCTGATATTGTAGGCAAGGACGGCTTCTATTCGACAATACGGTGTCAGTGCATGATCTTAACGGAAATATTCGTTGTAAGGCATTGATTGTGTCATTCACTGCTGTAGCTGACGCAAAAGGTCCAAAGTACTCGCCTTTAACGTTACGAGCGCCGCGATGCTTGAGAATCCGTGACCATCGATGGTGACCGGTTAGAAGGATGTGGGGGTAGGACTTGTCATCGCGCAGCACCACGTTAAATCGGGGTCTAAATCGTTTGATGAGATTAGCCTCAAGAAGCAAAGCTTCTGCTTCAGTGTGCGTTGTTGTGATCTCAAGGCCGGCTGTCTTGGAGATCATTTGAATAATTCTTACTGGGTGCTGTGCGCGTTTAGCGTAATTGGAGATTCTTTTTCTTAGGTCAACTGCTTTACCGATGTAAAGAATATTATTCTTACTGTCGAGCATTCGGTAAACGCCGGGACGGGTTGGGATAGTCGCAAGCTCACCCTGTAAAAAAGCAGACCCCTTTGACACTGTGTTTTGGGTTGTTTTTGTTACCATTTTTGCTCCCGACCTGCCACCTGTGGGGACATGGGCTTAGCTTCTCTTACTGGTATACCTTGCCAAAGGACACACTGGGAATGCCTTATCCACGGTGGCTGTGGACATGTCCGTGGACAAAGCAATGGTGGAGGCTCTGAGGCCAGCAAAACCAGCAGTTGCAAGAGTTTGCATAGTTTTTGTGCAATAACTGTAACTTACTGATTATATTATGAAACATTACGCTCGTTAATCGTTTCATTGAAAAGAATGTTAACTAGCTGATGTAACAGATTTGACGAGTGACGCCTAATGAACCTGTGTACAAATCCCCTTTAGGATTTGCTTGGAACTGTCTGTATTCACCTATCATTTCTTAATCTTTCTATTTCAACACCCACTCCTCCTGCCTCCGGAAAAACGTTGAGTTTTTCAACACGTACTAAAGCTGCTAACACGCGTGAGTCATCTAGGCATTCATGGGCGATTCGCTCAGCTAACGTTTCGACAAGGTTAATGTGTCCTTCTCTAATGATCTTTCGCACACCCTCAATTATCTGGCTATAGTCCACGACATTCTTAACTTGCTCATCAATATTGGTATCTTCTACGGTAAGGTCAATATTGATACGTACCGGTTGTGCTGTCTTTCGCTCGTGGTTGTAGATACCTATGTTAGCGCCGATAACTAGATCGCGAACGAAGACGTGACGAACGGAGCGTGAAGCATCGGCAATTCGAAGTGAGCCACTGGTGGTCGGTCCAGCATTATGCATGGGCATTTTAATCCTCACTCTTCGTTATACTAGGTGTTGGCCACCATCCAGAGCGATCATTTGTCCAGTCATGCCTGGTGTCGACAGGATAAAGCGAACTGCTCTTGCAATTTCATCTGGTGTGGTGCCAATTCCCAATGGGGTGGAATCACACTGGGCGTTGAAGGCTTCTGGGGTTTGTTGGGCATTCGGGAGCGTTGGCCCTGGACCAATTCCATTAACACGGATCTTTGGTGCAAGCGCCATCGCAAGGGTCTGGGTAAGTGTCCACAATGCTGATTTGCTTGCCGTATAGGATACATACGTCGGTATTAGACGCCATACTAGTTGGTCCAAAAGGTTTATAACATTGCCATGTACGTTTTCGGGCATTTGCGCTGCAAACGCTTGCGTTAATAATAGTGGGGCACGCAAGTTGATGTTAGCATGTCGGTTCCAGGATTCATCGCTCAGTGTGTCCACGGTATCTCGCTCAAAAACGGCTGCATTGTTGATTAGGCATGTTAAAGGACCAAGAGAAGATGTGGCTTTTTCGATCAAATTTTGGCACTGAGATGCTACGGAGAGGTCGGCGTGTACGACTTCTGCACGGTTTCCATTAGCTAAAATTTCAGCAGCTACACTCTGTGCTTTTTCATGTGAACGGTTGTAGTGAACAGCCACCGTCCAACCTTGTTTTCCGAGGTCAATTGCAATTGCACGCCCAATTCGGTGGGCAGCACCCGTGATCAATACTGTTCTAAAAGTAGGGTGCATAAGGTCAGCCAGCACTATGCCCAACGTAGAATTGCGCCATTATAAAACCAGCGTAGATTAATAAAAAGCCAACTCCAATCGGTGCGTTAATCGGCATCCGTCGTATAAGAATCGGTGTTAGAAGTAGAGTTGTCACTAGCATTATCCACAAGTCAACTTGGAGCAGCTCGGGCGGCACTGGCAACGGTACTATTATCGCGGTGGTGCCAATGACTCCCATAATGTTAAACATATTGCTTCCAATGACGTTGCCTATTGCAAGGTCACTATGGCCACGCAACACAGAGACAGTGACTGCTACGAGCTCTGGAAGAGATGTGCCAATGGCCACTAAGGTTAAGCCGATGATAGCTTCAGATATACCCATTACACGGGCAATATCAACAGCGCCACCAATCAACAATTCAGCACCGACCGTAAGTCCGACTAGCCCAGCTAGCACGAAGATTGTGGAACGCCAAAAAGACCATTGGTTTTGAACAATGCCAGTCACTTCATTAGAGTAATGCTTGTTTTGTTCAATATCACCGCGATTGCTCCAGTAACGCCAAAAGATGTACGCCACTAGAGATGAGACAAGAACTATGCCTTGCCAGTGTCCTATCTCATTCCCCAGACAAAAAAGTATGAATATAAGTGTCGAGATAATCATTACAGTATTGTCGAGGCCGACAGACCGTGTGTTACAGGAAATCGGGCGCAGCAAGGCCGGAAGACCGAGAACCAGAACAATGTTGGCTACGTTGCTTCCCATGATGTTTCCAATGGCGAGTGCGGTGGCATTCCTGAGGGAAGCATCGATGCTGACGACAAGCTCTGGAGCCGAAGTGCCTACCGCTACTACGGTCAGTCCGATAAGTAGTGGGTTGACAGCTAACCGTTGAGCCAAAGCCACAGCCCCACGAACAAGAAGTTCGCCGCCGACTAGCAAAACAATAAGCCCACCGATGAAATGGATATACATCATAGGGAGTATCCGATAGGCGTTATAGTGAAATACAGACGCTTAGGAACAATGAGGGGTAACGCTTTAAGAGGCAAGCTTGGAAGATTCATAGATTACCGTCAGATGCTGTTAATTTCTTGCAATGTTTCTGTTTGCAGGAAGTTCTCTATGAGCATGCTTTGGTCTTAAAATCAGCCGCTTTCCTGCCAATTAGGGGAAAATGCACTAACAAAATCCGCAATGTCATTTAATAGGGTGTCCTCAACAGCCAAAATATTTATAAGAGTTAGAGTTAAAAAAACAACAGAGAGTTGGATTCGTTTACCGCCATATACCGCACAAGTATCTAATAACAGAATAGTTTTTTTCAAAGGTATCCAAACCTACCTACGAACAGGCTTAGATTTTTTTCCTCGACGATGTCTCGTTCCTGGTAGGCCTGCAGAAGATCGAGCTTGGGAGAAAGGTTTATTCTTATTTGATTCCCTATTATCAAAATCGATACCAAGGTCTTTACTGCGGAGTTGGGCCAGCTCGTCACGCAGTCTAGCGGCCTCTTCGAATTCTAAATTAGCTGCATGCTCGAGCATTTTGTTTTCAAGACCGTTGATATAAGAGCCTATGTTATTGCTGGCAATTTCTGACTTCTCAAGGTCATCGATCGCTACTGTTGCATAGTCGCGTTCGCAGATGCCTTCTAGGATATCACTTATCGATTTTTTTATTGATTGGGGCGTAATGCCATTATCTGCATTAAAGGTTTTTTGGATCTCACGGCGACGGTTAGTTTCATTTATTGCTTCACTTAGACTTTTCGTTGGTTTGTCAGCGTACAGTATCACGCGACCGTCGACATTACGGGCAGCTCTACCAATAGTTTGAATGAGGGCAGTCCGGGAGCGGAGGAATCCCTCTTTGTCTGCGTCAAGGACCGCGACTAAGGCACACTCGGGAATATCGAGACCCTCGCGTAGAAGATTAATGCCCACTAAAACATCGAATACACCGAGGCGAAGATCACGAATTAATTCTATTCGTTCGATCGTATCAATGTCTGAATGCAGATAACGGACACGAACTCCCGCATCATTTAGGTATTCAGTCAAATCTTCTGCCATGCGTTTGGTCAGGGTTGTAACTAGCACTCGTTTGCCATGGTCGGCAACTTGCTTACATTCCATAATCAGGTCGTCAACTTGTTTTTCTACAGGACGGATGGTGCAGACGGGGTCGATCAGTCCGGTGGGTCGTATAAGTTGCTCAATGACTGAGCCTTCGGTTTGTTCTAATTCCCATGATCCAGGTGTGGCTGATACAAAAAGCGTCTGTGGGCGCATAGTGTTCCACTCCTCAAACTGAAGAGGTCGGTTGTCCACGCATGACGGTAGTCTAAACCCAAATGTTGCTAGGGTGGATTTGCGGTTAAAATCCCCACGGTACATTGCTCGTAGCTGTGGTACGGTGACATGGCTTTCATCAACAAAGACAAGAGCATTATGGGGCAGGTACTCAAATAGGGTTGGCGGTGGCTCTCCCGGCTGGCGCCCAGTTAAATAGCGTGAATAGTTCTCAATTCCTGCACATGATCCAGTGGCTTCGATCATTTCAATGTCAAAGGTAGTTCTCTGTTCCAGACGTTGAGCTTCCAAAAGTTTGTTCTGTAGAGTGAGTTCTTGTACACGAGCCGATAGCTCCTTTTTAATTCCTTTTATTGCCTGTTGTAACGTGGGCCTTGGAGTTACATAGTGACTATTAGCATAAATTTTTATTGCGTCCAGAAGGCCAGTTACCTCACCGGTCAGTGGGTCAAACTCGGTTATTGAATCGATTTCATCCCCAAACAGGGATATGCGCCAGGCTCGGTCCTCGAGATGGGATGGAAAGACCTCTACCGAGTCGCCCCTTACTCTAATCGTACCACGCTGGAACGCCGTATCATTACGCCTATAGTGAATCTCGACAAGCCTTCGTAGGAGGTCTTGGCGATCAAACTTGTCTTCGCATCGAAGTGGAATAGCCATACCTTGATATGTTTCAGCGGCACCTATGCCGTAAATACATGAGACCGAGGCTACAATAATTACATCATCGCGTTCCAGAACGGCTCGGGTAGCAGAGTGTCTCATCCGATCAATCTGTTCGTTAATTGATGCGTCTTTTTCTATATATGTATCTGTTCGGGGTACATACGCTTCGGGTTGGTAGTAGTCGTAATACGAAACAAAATACTCAACTGAGTTTTCTGGAAAGTATGTCCTCATCTCACCGTATAGTTGAGCGGCAAGTGTTTTGTTTGGCGCGAGTATAAGTGTAGGACGTTGTAAGTTTACGATAACTTGTGCCATCGTGAATGTCTTACCTGATCCAGTAACGCCAAGCAGCACTTGGTCTCGATCTCCACGATTTAAGCCTTCTGACAATTGGTCAATTGCAATTGGCTGGTCTCCTTTCGGTTGATAGGAAGATACCAGAGTGAAGGGCACGTTATTTTTAGTCACATTCTGTGGTTTAGCCGGATCAGGTAAAAGCGTGCTTTCAGCTCGCATAGCAATAAATTTCTTTTGTGTAGAGTTGGTTTTGACAGCTCAGATTCTATTTCTTTCAAAAGTGCATTAACCATGGCCTAGTGAGGTGGATGACATGGTGTCTCTTGTGCAAAAATGTTTGTGTTCAACCAACAGGATACCACACGCAACTATACTGTATCGCTTTGCTACAATAACTGGAGCGCTTAACTACGGCTAGCGCTCACTTGTGACAGTGTACAGAACGCAAGTTTGAGTTATACACGAGAAACTAAAGAGGTTACGAAACTGGCTTAAGTCATCCAGGTTTATTAGCCTGTCGATCCATTAAAAAGTTAGTACTATTTTCTATGGTAAAAATATGGTGATGTAGTGTTTGCCAGCGGAGTCCCATTAATAGTGATGGGATAGCGCTTGCTCACAGCGTGGATAAGAGACAAAAAACGTGAAAATAAAAAGGAAATATCTGTTTCGGGCATATTGAATAGTAGTTGCTGGATCTAAGAGGGAACAAATGACAGATACTAAGCCTAGTGTTGGAATCATAATGGGTAGTCAAAGTGATTGGACTACAATGCGGGAGGCAAGCGAAATACTGTGTGAGCTAGAGGTGCCTCATGAGAGTCGTATCATTTCGGCACATCGGCGTCCTGATCGCCTTGCAGAATATGTTGGCTCAGCAAGAGATAACAGTCTGCGTGTCTTAATTGCTGGTGCGGGGGGAGCTGCAGCTTTGCCGGGCATGGTGGCAGCTCTTACGACCCTTCCAGTTTTTGGGGTCCCAATACAGACTAAGGCACTTGGCGGGATGGACAGTTTACTATCGATCGTGCAAATGCCGCGGGGCGTCCCAGTTGGCACTTTGGCGATTGGTGGGGCAGGCGCGACAAATGCGGCACTCCTAGCTGTAGCGGTTCTTGCTCTAGATGATAGCAAGGTGCTTGAGGCACTGAAAAATTGGCGAATGAGGAGAAATGCCGCATTGCCCGAAGAGCCAAACAATTCTCCTTAGCCGTACGTGTAGTGTTGTATAAATGCTTGTTATGGCTGAGATATATTAACTCTGTGTGCGATCTAAAATTATTTAGTCCTTGTTGCAAAGGCGCATAGAGCTCGAAGTGGCAAGGGAAAATATTTCCCTGTTGGTTTGAAACTCCCGCGAAGTTTTTGTATGTGCATTACATCATCTATTCTTCGTCTAAGGAAAGACCAGGTATCAGAATTGTCTTGGCTCCTATCGTTAAGCCAGAACATAAGTGTTGATGCATATACCGCCGCTAACAATCCGCGCTTGGTATAAAAACTTATATCGGTGGAGGAGTCGCCAATTGAATACCAAATACAATCGACAGTACGGTAAAGCATGCGAGTGCCACGAGTTGCGTATGCTGGCATAACTATGATTGCCAGCGCTTGGCGAGTTGCTTCCATGTGATCTGATTGAACTTCAAGCCTGGTCTGTACAGCAGTTGCAACACGGTCACGTATACGTGCAGCCTGTAGATCTTCGCTCGTTAAGGCAGTTTTCATTTGTTGATCGCCCATGAATGTATAAAAATCAATTAAGTCGATCACGCCATTTGGAAATACATTTTGGAGCAAGGCTTCCGATATCCCGAGTTCGGAGGCCGAAGTTCTTAGGTGATCTTGCCTCCACCCATTAAATGGCACTTTTTCCAGTACTAACGACATAATCTGTTGCTTTATTTCATAGGTCATTATTGTGTGATCTCGTTATCATCTGGGCTGCCAATGTGATGTTTAATTTCGGATTCAAAGATCAGATCACTAAGGTTTTCGATACGTTGGGGGTACAGTATCCCATCGAGGTGATCGCATTCATGTTGTACGACGCGTGCGTGCCATCCTCTAGCCTCCCTCTCAAATGCTTTCCCTTCGAGGGACATGCCTCGGTACCCGATGTGATCATAACGTGGCACTCTGCCCCTAAGTCCGGGTACAGAAAGACAGCCTTCCCAATCAGTGTTGGTAGTATCGCTTAAGGGCTCCAATACTGGATTGATAAGCACTGACAATGGCATCATTTCGCAATCATAATATTCAGCTTGTTCCTCTGATATGGAAAAGATCACCAGTCTTTTTGAAACGTGTACCTGCGGTGCGGCTAACCCTAATCCGTTAGCATCAATCATGGTATCCAGCATGTCTTGGACTAACGTCTGGATTTGAGCCTGTTGCGGATCGGCAATTTCGTTGGCTCTTTCTCTCAATATTGGATGGCCCATACGGGCAATTTTGAGGATCGACATGGCATAAATATAGGCTACTTAGAAGAAACGGCAAAACGTTGATCTTAAGGTAGGTCTTCACATCAACTTGTTGCCGTGTTATCAACCGCACTTGGTAGCCTAAATATTGTAAGGAAGGAGAGGGCTGAAACAGTGCAAGTTGTTGTGCGCGATAATAATGTTGATCAGGCGCTTAAGGTGCTAAAAAAGAAAATGCAAAGGGAAGGTATATTCCGCGAGATGAAGCTTCGTGGTTATTACGAGAAGCCTTCAGAGAAACGAGCAAGGGAACGCGCTGAAGCAGTAAGACGTGCCCGCAAGCTTGCTCGCAAAAGAGCACAAAAGGACTCATAGCTTTAAAAGCATTTGTATCTTGAATACACCTAATTTAGGGAGTATCGGCAGTCAAATAAACGTGTTGTCGTATCACATGGAAACTTCGATGACTGCCTTTGACGTAGGTACAGTGCGTTGGGAAATTGGCCACAGTCTAAAGTGATTTTACAATGTCTTCCGTCATCTGTTTGGCGTCTCCAAACAACATCATAGTTGAGTCTTGGTAAAACAATTCGTTGTCGATACCAGCGTAGCCTGCTGAAAGGCTGCGTTTGACAAATAGGACCGTGCGGGAGTTCTCGACATCGAGGATAGGCATACCAGCGATAGGGCTTTGGGGATTACGTTTTGCAGCGGGGTTGGTAACATCATTTGCACCAATCACAAAGGCAACGTCTGTTGTTGAGAAATCACTGTTGATCTGGTCGAGTTCAAATACATCGTCATAGGGGACATTTGCTTCGGCTAGAAGTACGTTCATGTGTCCAGGCATACGACCAGCAACTGGATGGACGGCGTATCGAACGCGAACTCCAGATTCTGTCAAAAGATCTGCCATTTCTCGTACCGCATGTTGTGCTTGGGCAACTGCGAGTCCGTAGCCTGGAACGATAATGACAGATTCGGCACTTTTCATGATGAAGGCAGCGTCAGCTGCGCTACCAGGTTTTACTGTCTTATCAGAGTCGATCGTTTCATTGTCAGAGTGGTCAGCACCGTAGCCACCCAGTATAACACTGACGAATGACCGATTCATTGCTCGACACATAATGTAGCTTAAAATTGCACCAGCCGAACCAACAAGTGCGCCGGTGACAATAAGTGCTGTATTTTCTAGAGTAAAACCGATTCCAGCTGCGGCCCATCCCGAGTATGAATTTAACATCGAGATGACAACTGGCATGTCAGCCCCGCCAATCGGAATAATGATCATTATTCCGATTAGGAAAGCAAGAGCCGTGACTATCCAAAAGACTTCCTTCGACTGGCTTACACAAAAGTAGCTTGCACCTGCGACAATAAGCAACCCTAAGAGGAGATTCAGCCAATGTTGTCCCCAAAATATCACCGGCGATCCGCCAACTAGTCCCTGCAATTTTGCGAAGGCAACGATTGATCCAGAGAACGTAATTGCACCTATAATAAGACCAATAGTCATTTCAATTAGGCTTGCAATTTTAATATTTTCAGTAGTACCTATGCCATAAGACTCAGGTGCATATAATGCGGCAGCAGCTACCATAACAGCCGCCATGCCAACGAGGCTGTGAAAGGCTGCAACCAACTGTGGCATTGCAGTCATCTGGATTCTGAGCGCTATAACCGTGCCAATTGCACCACCTATTAAAAGCCCTGCGAGAATAAGGTCATAACCCACAACTTGGGGATTCGCGATGGTTGTCAGTACAGCTATTACCATTCCGACTATGCCATAAATATTTCCACGACGTGCTGTAGCCGGAGAACTGAGTCCTCTCAGTGACATGACAAAACAAATGGCTGCCACAAGGTATGCCAGAGCGGAGAGATTTGGTGACATCAGCTGTTACCGTTTAGGCTTGTACATGCGGAGCATTCTTTGAGTGACTGCAAAGCCTCCGAAAATGTTTATGGCTGCAAGTGTAAGCGCAATAAATCCAAGCACTCGGGAAAGACTCATCGTGTCAGGTCCAGCAGCGATCAGCGCGCCTACGATGATCACACTTGAAATTGCATTCGTGGCAGACATTAGTGGCGTGTGCAGAGCTGGTGTCACGCTCCAGACTACATAGTAACCAACAAATATTGCTAGAACGAAAATGGTTAATCGGAAGATAAAGGGATCAATCATTTCTGTAGCCATTATTAATCCTCTCCTTCCAGCATTTTTTCAATTTTCAAATTAACGACGGAGCCATCATGAGTTAGCGTTATCGCGCTGAGAATTTCATCGTCTAGATCAGTGTTCATTTGGTTTTTTGTTTTGTCATAAAATGCGCTTACAACATTAAATAAGTTTTTTGCATAAAGTGCGCTTGCGTCTACAGCTATGCGGCTTGGAACATTTGGGTGCGCGATAATTTGAACTCCATGAGCAGAGATAATCTCTCCTGGCTTGGATAATTCACAATTACCACCGGTTTCAACCGCAAGATCCACAATAACCGAGCCCCGTTTCATGTCCTTTACCATTTCCTCTGTAATCAACATTGGAGCTGGTCGACCGGGAATTAATGCAGTGCATATTACAAGATCTTGTGATTTAAGAGTTTCGTGTGTCACCTCCGCCTGCTTTTGTTGGAAGTCGGAGGACATTTCGCGTGCATACCCACTATTGGTGGTAGCATCGTCTTGATTTTTTAGGGGGACAGATACAAAACGTGCGCCAAGACTTTCAATCTGCTCCTGGACTTCCGGGCGGACGTCAAATGCTGAAACTATTGCGCCAAGACGGCGTGCCGTTGCGATAGCTTGCAGGCCAGCAACTCCAGCCCCAATCACAAAAGCTTTTGCTGGAGCAATAGTGCCCGCTGCGGTCATCATCATGGGCAGCGCTCGCCCGAACTCAGTGGTTGCATCGAGGACAGCTTTATATCCTGCGAGATTACTTTGTGATGATAGCGCATCCATAGATTGCGCGCGGCTAATGCGAGGGAGGTATTCCAGTGCCATAGCTGTAATTCCTGCACTAGCGCAAGCACGGAAAAAGTTCGCATTTACTGTGGGTGATAGTAACCCTAGTAATATAGCCCCTGATTTGATTAAAGAAAGCTCGTCAATGCTACTGTTGGTTCCATCCAACGGTCGCTGAACTTTAAGAACCATATCTGCATCTCTAAGGACGTCAGCCTGGTTATGTTCAATTTTGGCACCGGCCGATCTATATGCATCGTCTGGAAATGTTGCAGAATTTCCGGCAGTCGATTCTACAGAAACCTGAATCCCTAACGCAACGTAGCGTTCCACTGTCTCTGGTGTGACAGCTACCCGACGCTCGTAATCGTGCCTTTCCTTAGGAACAGCTATCTTCATAATGACTGTTGGCGGCACCGATATGGTGTAGCGGTTCTTATCGACATCTCAGATTTCTGATGATCTCACGTAAACTTGTTTGATGGTGCGAGACCTAGTTATGTGTACGTATAAACCTGGCCCTACAATAGCGTCAACGCCAGCAACACGAGGAGTATCGTAGTTAAAATTGTTGTCGTCAGTGTGAGTCGTCCGAAGAAGTGCCATGTTCGCCGCTGTTCGGTTATGTCCATTTGAGTCATTGTTACCTGTGCTCCTACGTATCGAACTCATTAAACGCCGCGCGCTGCAGTATATCAAAGCCCGATAGTGAGTGCCAAACATTGACACATATTATAGAGCACAGTGGAGAAATTCTATTGCTCAATTAGGTCTAAAATTTTTCAGTCCACGGGCGGAGCTCAACCTCGTGAGACCATACACTGCGACCTTGGCGCGACAATTCATAATATGCTTTTGCAATTTCATTTGGATCAAGCAGTGCACCGCTGTCATCGAATCCTATTCCACCATCGATAACGACGTGTACTACATGAATTCCTAGAGGGTGTAATTCACGAGCCATGCTTTCAGCTACACCCCTTAACCCAAATTTTCCTGCTGCAAAGCCTGCTGAACGCGCAAATCCCTTAACGCTCGCTGTTGCTCCAGTGAAGATTATCGTGCCACGTCCTCGCGGAACCATTCTACGAGCGGCTTCACGGCCTACCATGAACCCTCCCAAGCAGGAATGTTTCCAGCACGAAATAAATTCATTAGTATCGAGATCTAGAATGCTATCTCGAATCCTTCCGCTAGCGTTGAATACACATACTTCCACGGGGCTAAGATCCGCTTCAGCTATATCGAAAAATGTTTTGACAGCATTTTCGTCCGTTGCGTCTACTGAAGTGCCTACTGCACCATCGATCTGGTCAGCAATCTCTTTGACTCTATCGACATTTCGTGCCCCCAATAAGCATGGGTGTCCCATGGATGCAAAGTATCGCCCTAAAGATGCCCCTAGCCCAGTCCCCACCCCAACGATCGCGGCGGATCCCTTATTATTCAGGTCTGTGTTCACTAGTTGAGCCTCTCTTATAAACTATTCCGCTGCGGCCACTTGGGTCGTAGATTCAAGAAAATTTGTAAGTAATTCACTTTGGCGCAAGGTTGCTGCCTCAATACTCTGGTCCTTTACATGGCCGAAGCCACGGATGTCATCTGGTATTGAGGCAATCTTAATGGCAAGTGGATGATTGTCAGGGTTAAGATTTGCGGAAATCACCGTTAAGATATCTTCATAATCAGCTATTAACTTCCGTTCGGCACGTCGCTCTGCAGTATAGCCAAAAATATCAAAGACCGTACCACGTAAAAATTTGAGTCGAGCAAGAGCACTCATCAATATAAGCACCCAAGAGCCAAATTCCTGCTTGACCAGATATCCCGTGCTTTTGTTGCGTCGGGCAATAAGGGGGGGTGCAAGATGAAATCGAAGTCGAAAATCCCCAGAAAACTGCTCCTCTATTTTTTTGATAAAACTTCCATCAGAATAGAGACGGGCAACTTCGTACTCGTCCTTATAGGCAAGAAGCTTGTAATAAGATCGAGCAACTGCCGTAGTAAGACCGCTCATTCCTGGAGCGCGATTCCGTTCGATTTCCTGTATCCGTTGGACTCCCGTTTTATAACGTGCCGAGTACGCATTGTTTTGGTACGCAATAAGGTCCTTTGACCGTAGGTCAATGATTTCCTTAAGCTCATCCGCCTGTACTCTCCTCTTGCTTAATTTTTGAGGCTTGTTTGCCATGTCGTGAAGCGCCGTTATGTCGTGAGCGGCGCGGCGACCCCATGAAAGTGCATCGACGTTAGTTGTCACAGAAACGCCGTTTAATTCTATCGCTTGATGAAGCGAATCAAGGCGAACAGGTATTAATCCGCGTTGAAAAGCGAAGCCAAGCATGAACATGTTTGTCCAAATTGCATCACCAAAAATTTTGCTGGAGAACGCAGTTGCCTCAACGAAGTCAGCGCACTTCGTCTCACTGGTAATATTTTTCTTCATTTCGCCTATATTGGCTTGCGCGTCAGTGTCGAGTGTAAAGTCGGCTGTAGGTGTGAAGTTCGAGTTAATAACTGCATGAGTCCGCGTTTTTTCAGCGGTGTTCATGGCTTCAATTCCTGCTGCGACTACCATGTCACAACCAATGAGAGTGTCGGATGAACCCAATGCGATACGGGTGGAGTACATCAAGCTAGGGTTAGACGCCACTCGAATGTGCGAGAGCACTGAGCCACCCTTCTGGGCAAGCCCCGTAAAATCGAGAACGCTGCAACTTTTTCCTTCGAGATGGGCTGCCATGCCAACGATTTGGCCTATTGTTACTACTCCCGTACCTCCGATTCCAGTAATAAGAATATTGTAGGGTTCAGCTTGAGTTATTTCTTTAGGCAATGGTAGCGATTGATTTGGTCCATTTTGTGTGACATCAATTTGTAGACTTGGTTTGGCGAGATTACCTCCATGTACCGTGACAAAACTGGGACAAAACCCTTTTACACAAGAGAAGTCTCTATTACATGAGGATTGGTTTATGGCTCGTTTGCGTCCAAATTCAGTCTCAAGTGGTTCGATAGACAGACAGTTTGATTGCCAGCTGCAGTCACCACAGCCTTCGCAAACGGTATCATTTATAAATGCTCTTTTCGGGGGTGTGGGGAGTGTATTACGTTTGCGTCGGCGGCGCTTCTCAGCTGCGCAGGTTTGGTCATAGATTAGTGCGCTTACGCCAACTTGTTTACGCAATGTTTTTTGAATGTCATTGAGATCATTTCGATGGTGAATAGTGACATCGGATGCGAATTCAGTGTTGGCTGGATACTTGTTCGGCTCGTCAGTTACGACAGCGATGCGGCCAACTCCCTCTGCGCGAATTTGATGAGTTATAGCGGCAACGCTAAGGCCACCTTCAACTGGTTGTCCTCCGGTCATTGCAACTGCATCATTATATAGAATCTTGTACGTAATATTTGTATTAGCGGAAACTGCCGCTCGGATCGCTAACAGTCCGGAATGGTAATAAGTGCCATCACCAATGTTGGCAAATACGTGAGGTATGTCAGTAAAGGGCGAAAGTCCGATCCATGATGCTCCTTCTCCACCCATATGTGTGAAGGTCTCTGTATCTCGATCCATCGAAAGAGCCATGAAGTGGCAGCCAATGCCGCCCAATGCTTTGCTCCCACTCGGAATGCGGGTTGACGTATTATGTGGACATCCAGAACAGAAATAAGGCGTGCGGGTAAGGTGTGGCGGCCTGTTGTGGAGGGATTCTTCCTTAGCTGCAATAAGAGCAAGGTATTGATGAATGGTATCACTTGAATAAAATGCCTCTATTCGTTTGGCCACTATGCGGGCGATCTGTTCTGTTGTTAATTCTCCCGAACTTGGGAGCAAAAACTGTCCAGTTTCGTCAGTTTTTCCAACCACGCGAGGACGTGATTCAGTGTGTAAATTATACAGAAGGTCTTTAACTTGATTCTCGATAATCGGCCGTTTCTCTTCTACCACTAATATCTCTTCAAGGCCTTTGGAAAAGTCTAAAAGGCCTTCGGGTTCAAGTGGCCATACCATGCCAACTTTGTATACTGACAGGCCAATTTCTTTGGCTACAGGTTCGTTGATGCCGAGATCACTGAGAGACTGGCAGACATCAAGGTACGACTTGCCAGCAGTAATTATGCCAAAACGCGGTTTTTCCCCACGAATAGCCGTTCGATCTACATCATTTGCGCGAACAAAAGCGAGTGCTGCATTAAGCTTATATTTAATCAGACGCTCTTCTTGAGCTAACCGATCATCTGGCCACCTTATATGCAATCCACCCATCGGCATTTCGAAGTCATCGGGAATATTAATGGTTAAGCGTTCGGGGCTAATGTCAATTGATGCCGAGCTCTCTACTGTTTGAGTCACAAGTTTGTGTCCCACCCATAGTCCCGAATATCGAGACATTGAAAATCCAAGTAAGCCTAGATCCACAATCTCTTGCACATTTGTCGGGTGTAGTATCGGCATCATTGCCGATATGAACCCATGTTCACTTTGGTGAGCTGTGGTCGAAGATGCGGCTCCATGGTCGTCACCGGCGAGTGCTAAAACACCTCCATTTGGGGAGGTGCCCGCCATATTGGCATGCCTAAACACATCGCCACTTCGGTCAACGCCGGGGCCCTTTCCGTACCACATTGCAAACACGCCGTCGTAGCGTGCCCCGGAAAACAGATTAGTCTGTTGACTCCCCCATACGGCAGTAGCGGCTAGGTCCTCATTTACACCGGGTTCAAAATGCAGATGGTGGGTGTCAAGAAACTCACGTGCTTGCCATAAAGATTGATCCAGTAGTCCGAGTGGAGAGCCTCGATAGCCAGAGATAAAACCCGCAGTGTTTAGACCGGAAGAGTTGTCTCGGCAGCGCTGCATGATGGCGAGTCGGACGAGTGCTTGATTCCCACTTATGAATACCCGCCCACGATCGGCTCGGTATTTATCATCAATCTTTACGTCAGCAACGGCCATCCGTCGCTACCTCACTATTGGACAAACAGTAATTCGCGCTACCGTATACGTGTACTCAACTATAGAACGAAGGCCCATTGTCGGAAATTGATTTCTGAAACTATTATAGTTCACAGGTAATAGAAACCAGTCATACAGAAGATTTTCTGTGTGGGGATGCTTTTCTTTTAATGGAGGTCTAAGCTGTTGTGGCTTTCCTATCTTTACATCAAGAACGCTGTTAAATGACTATTCTTGTAACAGGAGCTGCTGGGTTCATTGGGTATCATGTGTGCCGTGCTCTTTTGGATCGTGGTGAATCGGTGGTGGGCGTTGATGTCATTAGTGATTACTACGATGTTCAGCTCAAACGCGCTCGTCTTTCCCAACTTGATAGTTTTTCTGGTTTTAGCTTTGAACATGCTGATATTGCAGATCGTGAAAGTATGGAAAGTATGGTTGGCCGTTACAAAGGCCTCCGAAGAATTGTCCATTTGGCAGCCCAAGCTGGTGTTCGGTACTCACTCAAGAATCCATTCGTTTATGTAAAGACAAATGTGCAGGGCCACTTGGTGATGCTCGAATTATGTCGTCACTTAGACAATGTTGAGCACCTCGTATATGCAAGCTCAAGTTCAGTATATGGCGCTAACAGTAAGATACCTTTTTCCACTTCTGATCGGGTTGATTCACCGATTTCGCTTTACGCTGCAACTAAGGCAGCTGATGAGCTGATGAGTAAATGCTACAGTCACTTATTTGATGTTCCCCAGACAGGTCTGCGTTTTTTTACTGTTTATGGTCCGTGGGGCCGCCCGGATATGGCTATCTATATCTTCACAAAGGCAATTATTAATGGACAACCTATTCATTTATTCAACAATGGAAATATGAAGCGAGATTTTACCTATATCGACGATGTTGTTAGGGGCGTTCTAGCAGCTCTTGATCATCCTCCTAACTCAATAGGCAGTGGTAATCATCAGGTTTATAACCTTGGAAATAGCCGTGCAGAAACCCTTGTTCATTTGGTTTCTTTACTGGAACAAGCTATTGGCAAAACGGCCGACAAGGTTTTGGAGGAAATGCCAGCTGGAGACATACAGGAGACCTTTGCAGATATTGAGGCGAGCCGTCGTGATTTGGGGTACGACCCAACTATATCGCTGGAGGTCGGCATTCCATTATTTGTTCAATGGTATCGTGAGTATCATGGGCGCTAAAGCGTTTTTCGGGCAGATCTATGGTGAGAGATATATCAAGTGCGGGGGTTGCAGTTGAGCAGGAATAGTGATGTGCCGGAATGGGATTTGGCCGACCTATTTCCTGGGCCAGATTCTGATGAGTTACACTCTGCGATAACAGATTCAATAACTGAGGTAAGGGCGTTTAGGGATCTATACGCTGGAAAGATTGGAGATCTTTCAGGCGAAGACTTGGGAGAAGCCATTAGTGCGTACGAGAGGATCCAGGACCACCTTGGGCGTATTAGCAGTTTCTCTCAGTTGCTCCATGCCAGTGATATGACTGATTCAGAGATCAGCCGATTTTACCAGAACATCCAAGAGAAGCTGGTCGATATCTCAGCAGACTTGTTATTTTTCACTTTGGAGATCAACCGCGTTAGCAAGGAAGTTCTCGACGTCCAGTTACAAGCGAAACAGGCAAGTTATTATGCACCTTGGCTACGTGACTTGCGGACTCTATTGCCATACCAACTGTCAGATGAGGCAGAGGTGATTTTCCATGAAAAGGAGATATCGGGGTCGGCAGCATGGGTGCGCCTATTTGATGAACTTCTGTCACGTTTACGCGTTAAAATTGACGATAGTGTGCTGACCTTGGAAGAGGCATTAAATTGTCTTTCTGACGACGATGCCGCTAGGCGACGCAGTGCTGCGAAGGCACTGGGCAAGGTATTTGCAGACAATATTCACACCTTCTCCTTAATTACCAATACTTTAATGAAGGATAAGTCAATTGAGGACGGTTATCGTGGGCACTCCAGTCCTGCAGCCTCACGCCATCTTGAAAATAAGGTGGAGCCCGAAGTTGTGGGGGCTTTAGTCTCGGCAGTTCGAGAGTCATATCCCCAACTTTCTCATCGTTACTACGCGCTCAAGGCGCGTTGGTTTGGTGTTAGCGCCATAAACTATTGGGACCGAAATGCGCCTTTACCAGGGGCTGATGAAAAAAGTTTTGCATGGGATGAGGCCCGCGATATTGTGTTGAGTGCCTACCGCAGTTTTTCACCGGTCCTAGCAGATATTGGTAAGAAGTTTTTTGACAATGCATGGATAGATGCAGTGCCACGACCTGGCAAGGCACTTGGAGCGTTTTCTCACTCTACGGTTCCGAGCGCGCACCCTTACATTTTGATTAATTATCTTGGGAAGCCTAGAGATGTAATGACGTTGGCACACGAGCTTGGCCATGGCGTGCACCAAGTTCTGGCTGCAGAACAAGGAGCACTGATGTCAGATACGCCGCTTACCCTTGCAGAGACTGCGTCAGTATTTGGTGAGCAGATAACCTTTCGCGCGCTCCTAAAGGGAGAGACTAATCCGGAACGACGAAGGTGTATGTTGGCATCTAAGGTAGAGGATATGCTTAACACGGTTGTCCGTCAGATTGCCTTCTATGAGTTTGAGAGGCGGGTACACGAAGAGAGAAAAGAAGGTGAGCTTCTACCTTCCAGAATCGGAGATATATGGCTAGATAGTCAGGCAGAGAGTTTCGGGCCTGCCGTACGAGTGCATTCCGAGTATAGAAACTTTTGGTGCTACATACCCCATTTTGTGCATACCCCGTTCTACGTATATGCCTACGCTTTTGGCGACTGTCTTGTTAACACTCTTTACGCCAACTACCAGGATAATAGTGAAGGTTTCGAGGATCGATATATTGAAATGCTTCGCGCAGGTGGGAAGCTTCGTCATCGTGAGCTTTTAGCCCCATTTAACCTGGATGCAAGTGAGGTTTCATTTTGGTCAAGAGGTTTAAATGTTATTTCTGATTTTATTGACCAACTTGAGGCAATGTAATCGGAGGTGGTTTCTGAGAGATTAAGAGGCTCTACTTTATCCCGAAGAGTGCAGCGTTATACAAAAGTTTCAAGTGTGTTTGGAGGCCTGGCAGCGAGATGGGCTGGATATTACTACTTGGGTTTGGGTTTGGACAACGATCTGCATGCGGCAGATTTAAGGCGAACCCTTGGCGATCTTAAGGGACCATTGATGAAAGTAGCGCAGATGCTTTCAACAATACCTAACGCTTTACCTCGAGAATACGCCGAACAATTGGGGCAACTCCGTTCTAACGCGCCTTCAATGGGCTGGAGCTTCGTCAAACGGCGAATGCGTGTGGAGTTGGGAGATGATTGGCTATCCCGATTCGATAACTTTGAACGAGAAGCTGTGGCAGCAGCGTCATTCGGACAAGTTCATCGGGCTTATATTGATGGCGGAATTTCGGTTGCCTGTAAGTTGCAATATCCAGATATGGCCTCGGTGGTTGAGACTGATCTGAAACAGCTAAAACTTCTCTTTTCACTGTATCGTCGTTATGACTCGAGTATAGATCCAAGCCAGATATTTGATGAACTCGCTGATCGACTACACGAGGAGTTGGATTATCATCGTGAGCTCAAACACCTTTCACTCTATCGTGCAATACTTTGTGAAGAGCCAGGGTTAAATATTGCTAAGCCGTTTTGTGAGCTTAGCACCCAGCGTTTATTGACAATGGGTTGGCTGGAGGGTCACTCTCTTCTTGACTACAAGGAGTCGTCCCAATCCATTCGAAATCTTCTGGCCATGCGTCTTTTCCGTGGCTGGTATTTACCGTTCTACAAATTTGGGACAATTCACGCAGACCCCCATCTTGGGAACTATAGTGTTGCTGACGATCATACGATCAATTTGCTGGACTTTGGCTGCGTCCGTTTATTTAGACCTACGTTTGTGCGCGGCGTTATTGACCTCTATGAGGCTCTTCAGAGCGGAGATAGAGACCTTGCAGTCCACGCCTACGAAACATGGGGTTTTTCTGGTCTTTCTGAGGAAGTAATTGAAATATTGAATCTCTGGGCTAGGTTTGTGTACGCGCCACTCCTCGACGATAGGACACGTCAAATTCAGGATGTGGCATCAGAGGGAGTATATGGTTTAGATGTGGCAGAGAAGGTCCATAAAGGCCTTCGCGAGCAGGGGGGGGTTACACCACCTCGAGAATTCGTATTTATGGATAGGGCAGCCATAGGGTTAGGTGGCGTTTTCCTCCATCTCCAGGCTAAACTCAATTGGCATCAAATGTTGCAGGGCCTTATCGATGGTTTTGATGAAGAGTCCCTAAAGGTTCGTCAAACGGGGCTTCTTACGGAGATCGGGTTACCGGCACCCTAACGGATAGACATTGTACAGAATAGAGGAGCGTGTCTGATGAGACTTGGAATGTTCATGCATCCGCTTCATGACCATAGGCGTGGCTATCACAAACTTCTAGAAGAGGATCGCGCCGTCATAAAGTGTGCAGACACCAATTTGTTTGATGAAGTCTGGTTGGGGGAACATTACTCGGTTCCGTCCGAACCCGTACAATCTGCTCTATTAATGTTTGCAACTATGATTCCTGAGACTAAGCATATTACGTTTGGTTCGGCGGTACACTGTCTGCCTTACTATCATCCAGCAATGGTTGCCTCCTGGGCCGCGCAATTTGACCATCTTTCAAAGGGTCGTTTCTTTATGGGAATTGGTGCCGGAGGCACGCCGACTGACTTTGAGTTATTCAATGTGACGGGTAAAGACCTTATGGAGATGGTTGTGGAATCAATAGACATGATCCACGGTATTTGGGCATCTGATCCTCCATATTCCTTTCAAGGAAAACATTGGAGCTTTGAGATTAAAGAGCATATTAAATCTAATATGGGTATTGGTGGAATGGCAAAACCGTTCCAAAAGCCTCACCCACCTGTAATGATCCCAGCGATCAGCCGTGATTCGGGAAGTGTAAGGATAGGTGCGCAACGTGGCTGGCAGATTCTATCAGCAAATTTTGTAGCTGCTGACGTCGTTAAATCACATTGGCACCAACAGGTTTCAGAATGCGAAAAGATCGGGATCGAGCCAAATCCATCCTTGTGGCGAGTTGGACGGACTTTGCTTGTAACTGAAACCGATGAAGAGGCGCGAGATTACTTACGCAGTCCCGATTGTGCCATCCGTTGGTACTTTCACTGGCTACTCGATGCCATTACCTATAGTGGGGCGACACAGATTTTGAAAAATGATTCTGATATCGATATGCCGGATCAGGAACTCAGTGTTGATTATTGTATCGATAATTTAGTCATATCCGGTAGTCCTAAAACCGTGGCTAATGGACTGGCCCAGTTTCGTGAAGAGGTTGGGCCTTTTGAAACTTTAGTTACTTCACACCACGATTGGGTGCATGAATCGCTTTGGCGTCGCCACATGGAGTTATTGTCGAAGGATGTTATGCCGCGTTTTCGTGAGTCCGTTGGCTGGCTGGGAGGAGATTGAGGCCCGATCCAACTGCTGTGGTGTACCCCTAGGTTTGGGTAAATTAGCAAACGTCAAAGCGTAAGCGATAGATGTAAGCAATGTCTTTAATGACAGTATGGATTTTTCCAAGGGAACTGGTAGATAATTATTCTAGGTTTCCCGTGATCGCGTCATGATAGAGTTCAGCACACGTTTCAGTGGTAAGAGGGAGAGGATTCTCGCCGGAACAGACGTCTGCGGATGCCATCGGTGCTAGACGTTGAATATCTTCTATTTCGACACCGAGGTCAGATAGAGTATTGGGGATGCCAATACTCTTACGAAGATCGATTGTCCATTGAACCATTGCTGCGGTAGATGGGTTTTTAAGGTCGAGATAGCGCGCTGCAGCAGTGAGTTTATGATCAACAGATGGTAAGGTCGCGTTGTGCTTCAGTACATAGGGCATTAGCACGGCGTTAACCAGCCCGTGATGTAAATCAAAAATTCCTGAACAGGGATGACTGAGCGCATGCATAGCTCCTACCCCCTTTTGAAAAGCGCCTCCACCTAGGATGGACGCTGCCAGCATATCGGATCTTGCTTGAAGGTCCGTACCATCAGAAACGGCGCGAGGCAATGCCTCTTTAATTAGCCTCATGCCCTCTATTGCTAGTCCGTCAGACATCGGATGAAGAAAAGGGCAGCAAAAGGCTTCTATATTATGCGAAAGTGCATCCATTCCCGTAGCCGCTGTGAGATCACCTGGTAACTCCAGTGTTAGCTCAGGGTCAGCAATACAAGCCCGAGGCATAAGATGTTTATGGAATAGCGCTTTCTTAACCGATAGTGATTCGTCGACTATAGCAGCGGCACGTCCGATCTCAGAGCCGGTACCAGCTGTGGTGGGCACACTAATTACTGGAGCAATTCCATTGACGTTTACGATACGTGCAAGACCATCAGCGTTGCTGAAATCCGCCATCGCGTAGTTCCAAAGGGATTCGCTTTGCCCTGACATGAACGCAATAGCTTTTCCGGTATCAAGGGAGCTGCCGCCACCGATAGCTATTACTCCATCATGGTTTCCCTCGAGGTATACTTGTACGCCCGACTCCACCGTAGCCCCAATCGGGTTGGGCCGCACACCTGAGAAAATACCAAAGTCAAGACTGAAAGCCTTTAGTATGTGTTCAATTTCCTTGATAAATGAAGCTTTGGATAGACCGCGGTCTGTGACCACGAGCGGTTTTGAAATGTTAATCAGGCTACAGATCTTCGGAAGTTCCTTGATTTTCCCTGGTCCAAATAATATGTGAGTTGGGAAGTGCCATGTGGCGCTTAGGCTATCTTTGGGGTTATGAATAATGATCTCCTTGTGGGTCGGGCCAGTAGTGCATTCAGCATCAGTTATAGAAATCTTAAGTGTGGGTGATGTGAGCTCTGTGCTGATCTAGATTCCATAATACTTTAGCATGCTTTATACCTTGGTACGAAAATGTGAACTCACTGTACCGTATGACGTCCAATCTGTACGGTAATTATCTTCCGACATCTGGCTTGCTGTAAGGCGTGAGTATAGGCCTCCTTTATCTAGAAGTTCTGTATGGGTGCCGCCCTCTATCATACGGCCTTGGTCAAGAACGACGATGAAATCAGACTCACGGATAGTGGATAAGCGATGGGCAATAACAAGAGTTGTACGGCGGTGCATTAGCGATATCAGAGAGTTGCGGACCTGGCGTTCATTAACGGCATCCAGATGAGATGTGGCTTCATCAAGAATAAGAATTGGAGCATCTTTGAGAAATGCCCTGGCTATGGACACTCTTTGTCTTTGTCCTCCCGATAACATTGCTCCACGTTCTCCAACTTGAGTACTTAGACCGTCCGGGAAGCTTGATACAGTCTCTTCAAGCGCAGCTTTTTCCACAGCGTTCATTACTTCGTGTTCTTCAGCATTTGGTCGTGCAATAAGAATATTATTGCGAAGGGTATCGTTGAATAGGTATGTATCCTGGGCGACTAACGCAACAAGATTGTGTAGGTCGTCAAGTCGGTACTCTCTTACGTCAATACCATTAATTTTGATTAGGCCCGAATCGGGGTCCCAGAATCGCATAAGAAGGTGGGCAATAGTTGTTTTTCCAGCACCCGATGAACCTACCAGTGCCACTGTAGAGCCAGAGAAGATAGGGAAACTTACATCAACTAGTGCCGACTCTCGGCTGCCTTGGTATGTAAAGCTTATACTGTCAATGTCAATGTTTACAGCTTGCTTGGCGTGATGGTGTGCGGGTGTATAGGTGCCGTCAGAAATCGCTATTGGCTGACGATGGACGGTATAAAGCCGCCGCGTTGCCCCTAATGTATCCGCAAGTTGGCGTCCTACATTAGATATTTCCGAAATGGGTAAGAATGCTGACATTGCCAATATTACGAGCAATGGCAACACCCCAGACTCAAGTGCGCCTTGGGTAACCAGGCTATTACCAGTAACTACCACGGCAAGGCCGCCCAATCCCATAGCAATTTCGAGAAGAGAATTCTGTGCTGCAAGATCAGATAGAAATGCAATGCGTGTCCGATGGTATTGACGGATTCGATCTACGAATTGATGGCCCCGTTGGGCGCTAACTTGAAATGCTAGAATTTCGGTAAGTCCCTGTATTGTATCGACAGAGTAAGCATTAAGTTCACCCAAGGATTCTCGGGCGAGCGACCCTAGTCGGTCTATCCGACTTCTCAATATAAACGGGCTGATGCCAATTAGAATCAGGAATGGTAACAGAGCTAGTGCCATTAGCGGACCATATACGAGTAGAGTCGCTATTACCGCTGTGGGAACTAGAACTGCGACAAACGCTGGAGCTACTGTATGAGCAAAAAAATACTCAACTGTCTCGATGTCCTGTGTTGCTATAGACACCAAATCACCGCTTCGGCGTCGGAGGGTGTATGCGGGGCCGAGTTTATCAAGTTTTTTGAACAAGTTAACCCGCATTTCCGCAAGCAGGCGAAAGGCTACATCGTGGGCAACCCAGGATTCGAACCAGTGCAATAATCCGGAAGCTGGAGCTAGAATTAATAGTGCAATGACAAGAAGGTCAAAGGGTTGGCCGTTTTTTATTGCGAGTACGGTTAAAGCACTAAGTATACCGACGCCAATGAATGCCACTACTCGCGCGATTCCAAAGCCAAAGGCAAGACTCAATTTAATACGCCAGGGCGCAACATATGACATCAGTTGTTTAATTGCTTTTCCCCATCCCAGTATCTCTTCGGTAGATGTGTCAGTCGGAGAGGAGTGATCTAATTCAGGTTTGTGGAAATCTAGGAACTTGTCCTGAAGAGTGCCCCCACTAGCAAGAACTGGTGGCGTGAGGTTGGAGCTTGTTGGCTGGCTCACTTGATCCCTCATTAATATATAGTAGAGCTTTCCAAGTGCCATAAGCTCAGCGTGGGTTCCGGACTCTGCTACCATTCCGCTATCAAGAACCAGTATTCTGTCTGCATTAATTATGCTTGATAGGCGGTGTGCAATAATTAATGTGGTACGACCACTCATAAGATGATCAAGGGCTTCTTGAATATCAGCCTCGTTCTCTGCATCGACAGCTGAAAGTGCTTCATCCAATACGAGAATCGGTGCGTCGCGTAAAAGAGCGCGAGCAATGGCAATGCGTTGCCGTTGGCCACCAGATAGCCTAATTCCACGTTCGCCAACGACCGTGTTATAACCGTCGGGCAATCGTTCAATAAATTGATCAGCGTTAGCTAGACTTGCTGCCTCTTTTATTTCGTTTTTGCTAGCGTTCGGTTTTCCAAGGAGAAGGTTATCTCTGACTGTGCCATGAAAGAGGTACGTATCTTGGTTAACCAATGCAATCTGTTTTCGAAGGGTCGATAGGGAGAGGCTACGTATATCCTTTCCTCCCACTAGAATTGAGCCTGCATCCGGGTCATACAGACGTTCTAGAAGCCTTACTACGGTTGATTTGCCACTACCGCTTGCGCCAACGATGCCGATCCGCGCTCCGGGAGCTACCTTTACATTAAGAGAGACGTGAATTGGCATGCGCGTTCTCGGATATGTGAAGTGTACGTCCTTGAATTCAATGCTTGGGCGGAGATTGATTTCTGGTTTGTTGATTTCACCATTATCGTCCACCGTTGGTTTCTCACTAAGCAATTTGATGATTCCTTCGGCTGCAGAGGCTCCAAGCATTCCTTGGTGTAATAAAATTCTTAGCTCACGTAAGGGACGAAAAACCTCAATGCCCATTAATAGCACTATCAGTAGGACAGATAGTTCCATACTGCCTTCGAGCACCCGATAAGCACCTATGGTGAGCGAAACGGCGGCACCAAGAGCAATACCGCAGTCTGTAATACCGCGTGAAATTGAACTAGTAGCAAGCACCCACATCGTCGTCTTCAGCAGAGTTTGTGCTTTATCCGCTAGCAGTTGTATTCGGGCACCGCTCTGGCCGAATGCCTTAAGAGTTGCAAGACCTTGTACAGAATCAAGAAATTCAGCTCCGAAAGACCCGTACGCTTTGCGCCGAGCTTTGCTGTTGCGGCTTTCCCAATGGTGAAAGGCGGCTGGTGCAATCAGTGTCAATAACGCAAAAAAGATCATGACCGTCGCAATGGGTAGATCAAGGAAGGCAACAAACGAAAAAATGCCAATTGGTGTTAGTGTCGCGACAATGAGATGAGGGAGATATTGTCCGAAATACGTTTCAAGCTGCTCCACATCGTCAATAATCGACAACATAGTATCGCCGGTTCGATGTTGTCCGAAATACCCCGGTCCTAAAGCAACGACGTGATCATAAATTATTTTTTGTAATCTTAATTGGATTATTGCAGACGTATGATGAGCGTGCATTGCTCTGGCATATTCCAAAAGCCCACGTCCAAGCATAACTAAAGCAATAGCGACAAAGGCCCATAATAGTTCGGAAAAGTGAGAACCTAAGATAATTTTGCCTAGCACCCAGCCTAATAGTGCTAACCGACCAACTCCAAAAATGGTTGATGCGATGCCAAGAAGGACCGTTGTCGCAATGCGTAAACGTGAGCCGGCCGTAAAGGGCCAAAGGCGTTTATCTATGTACATCATGGTTCCACATTGCTGACGCATTGTAATAGACGCTGGTGGAAGATTCCTAGTTCAAGTGTAGAAGGTATAGAGACGCTACACATGTGGTAGCGACGCCGTTAAGATTCAGAAATTATTGTTAAACAATGGGAACAACAATATGGCTTATGAAACAATCATTACAGAGGTGCGGGAAAGTGTTGGAATTATTCGCTTTAACCGACCTAAAGCGTTAAATGCGATCAATGCCAAGGTTATTGAGGAACTCGGACTTGCGCTAGAAATGATGGAAAATGATTCAAATATAGCTGCGATAGTGCTTACGGGTAATGAAAAAGCGTTTGCAGCTGGCGCAGATATTAATGAGATGGTTGGCAAGAATTTTGTGGAACTTCATAAAGACGATTTCATAAAGCCATGGGAGCGAATCGCTGAATGCCGTAAACCTATAATAGCGGCTGTTGCCGGTTTTGCGTTGGGTGGTGGTTGTGAGATTGCAATGATGTGCGATTTCATTTTGGCTGCTGACAATGCCAAGTTTGGCCAACCAGAGATCCTGATTGGTACTATACCTGGTGCAGGTGGCACCCAAAGATTGACAAGGCTTGTGGGTAAATCAAAAGCCATGGAGATGATATTGACGGGCCGTATGATGGATGCGAAGGAGGCAGAACGGGTTGGGTTAGTTAGTCGGGTTTTTCCGATTAGTGAGTACCTAGATCAGGCCATTAAGACTGGAAAGACAATCGCGGGTCTTTCAAGGCCAGTAGTGGTGATCGCTAGGGAAGCCGTGAACAGCGCATACGAGACGACGCTAAACGAAGGGGTAATGGCAGAACGACGGCTATTCCGATCAACTTTTGCACTAGAAGATCGACGTGAGGGGATGGAGTCATTCCTTGATAAACGGAAGCCTCAATTTAGGAACATATAGGCTGGGCAACTATGGATTTTGGTCTATCAGAGGAGCAACGTTCTATACAAGGTCTTGCAAGAGATCTTGCAACTCAACAATTTGCACCGAATGCGGCTGATTGGGACGAGCATGAAATATTTCCAAAACTGGTGCTACAAGATACAGCAAAGCTTGGATTTGCGGGGATTTGCGTAGCGCCTGACGTTGGAGGGTCCGGATTGGATCGAACTGCGGCAGCTATAATATTTGAAGAGTTAGCTACTGGGTGCGCTTCAACTGCTGCGTACATTTCAATCCATAATATGGTCGCATGGATGATTGATCATTACGGATCTAATTCACAGCGTCATATGTGGCTACCAAGGTTATGCAGTATGGATTATTTTGCGAGTTATTGTTTAACAGAGCCAGATGCGGGATCAGACCCGGCATCACTTAGTACCAGGGCTGTGCGTAGCGGAGATTGTTATATTCTTAACGGTTCCAAGGCTTTTATATCGGGTGGGTCGCAGTCAGATCTGTATCTCTGCATGGTTCGAACTGGTGATGCGGGAGCCGGCGGAATTTCATGTATTGTCGTGGAGATGGGCACATCGGGACTTAGTTTTGGCAGGCTTGAAAGAAAACTTGGCTGGGGTAGCCAGCCGACAACTATGGTCAATTTCTCCGACTGTCGGGTGCCAACAAGCAATCTCATTGGTTCCGAAGGTGACGGTTTCAAGATAGCGATGCAGGGCCTTGATGCAGGCCGCCTTAACATTGCCGCGTGCTCAATTGGCGCAGCGCGTTACTGTCTTGATCTAAGTCGGCAACATCTTCTTGCAAGAAAGCAATTTGGGAATCGCTTAAGCGAGTTTCAGGCGCTCCAGTTTAAAATTGCGGACATGGCAACAGAGCTAGAAGCTGCACGGTTATTGATGTGGCGTGCCTCTCATGAATACGATATGGGGGCTGCGGATGCGACGCTTTATGCAGCTATGGCAAAAAGGTTGGCTACGGATGTGGGTTACCATGTTGTGAACGAGGCCCTGCAACTACATGGTGGGTATGGTTATATGAAAGATCTCCCTATTGAGCGATTCCTGCGAGATGTTCGAGTGCACCAGATTCTTGAGGGTACTAATGAGGTTATGCGTATAATCATTGCACGAAAACTATTGGACTTGTAGCCAAGTGAAATCTGAACATATTCTGTTTGAGCGTAGGGGAGGAGTAGGACTAGTAACACTTAATCGTCCACAGGCTCTAAATGCGCTTAGCCATGCTATGACACGTGATTTGCATTCGATTCTTCGAGACTGGGAATTGGACTCTAACATTGCAATTGTAGTTGTTCGCGGTTCAGGGGATAAGGCATTTTGTGCGGGTGGCGATATTACTGCGTTGTATAAGGCGCGCGGTACAAGTCCTAAACATTCACACCAATTCTACTGGGATGAATATCGTTTAAATACGTATATTAAGCACTACTCTAAACCTTATGTGTCTCTAATTGATGGGATTGTGATGGGTGGTGGGGTAGGCGTCTCTGTTCATGGATCACACCGTGTAGTTACGCAAAACGTGATTTTTGCAATGCCAGAAACTGGTATAGGCTTGTTTCCTGATGTTGGGGCAACATATTTCTTGACGAGGTGTCCAGGAGAGACAGGAAAATACATTGGTTTAACGGGCGTGCGTCTGGGGGCGGGGGATAGTCTCTATGCCGGCGTAGCGACCAACTATACTGTTGCTGAAAAGATTGATGACTTATTGGATTCTTTGATTGCACACCCGTTGCAATTGGAAAAAATACTAGCTGAATACTCTGGCATTGCTCAAGAAGGCTGTCTCGAGGGATTGCGCAGGGAGATTGACAAGGTGTTTGGTGCCTCGTCATTAGACGCGATTTTCGCAACTCTAGAGAATGATACCAGCCCGTGGGCGTCAAATACTCTTGAGATGTTGAGGGGTAAATCCCCCACAAGCCTTAAAGTATCATTTAGGCAGCTTCAGGAGGGGCGTTCGCTTTCATTTCACCAGTGTATGGCTCTTGAATATCGGTTAGTTCATCGGTTTATAAGTGGCAAAGATTTTTATGAGGGAATACGGGCCGCAGTGATTGATAAGGATGGCTGCCCCGAATGGAACCCAAGGCTATTGGAGGCAGTGGATGACTTAGAGGTAGAAAAATATTTTTCTCCTCTTGGTGGAGAAGAACTGAGTTTGGAAGGTTTGGGCAATAAATAAGATTAACGGAGAGAACTAATGTCAAAAATTGGATTCATTGGACTCGGAAATATGGGCCGTCCAATGGTTTCTAGGCTCGTTAAATCCGGTTGCAGCGTAAAAGGTTTTGATATTGTTGAGGGGTTGGACCAGGCAGCAGGATGCCAAACCGCAGCGACGGCTAAGGATGCCGCGGATGGTGTGAAGGTGCTGATCACCATGCTGCCGAGTGGGAAGGAGGTGCGTGATGTGTATCTCGGTAACGGGGGAGTTCTAGCGTCTTTGGACGCTAATGTGATCATCATTGATTGTTCTACAATTGCTGTTGAAACGGCATGTGAGATCAACGCTAAGGCTACTGCTCTCGGGTTGGACATGGTTGACGCTCCAGTTTCTGGCGGCGTAGCGGGAGCGGAAGCAGGAACACTAACGTTCATGGTAGGTGGCACGCGGGGTGGATTTGAGAGGGCAAAACCAATACTACAGATTATGGGCGAAAATATTATTCATACGGGAGTGGCGGGCAGTGGAGAGGCTGTAAAACTATGCAACAATATGATGTTGGCCGTATCAATGATTGGGACCTCTGAGGCATTGGTCCTTGCTGAGCGTTTGGGTGTTGATTGTCAGACATTATTTGATGTTGTTTCACGGTCGACGGGTCAGAGTTGGGCGCTCACAAGCTATTGTCCCGCGCCTGGTCCCGTGCCCAAGTCTCCCGCCAACAAAGAGTTTAAACCAGGTTTCTCAACTGCAATGATGCTAAAAGACTTGCGTCTTGCACAACGGGCGGGACAATCTCAATTCCTCTCAATTCCGTTAACTGAAGCGGCGTGCCAGCTTTATGCGGATTTTGATAGGAGAGGTAATGGAGAACTTGATTTTTCTGGTATCATTGAATTGATCAGAGATATGGGTCGCTAGTCTTTCGGGTCCGGCATTTGAGCTTGGCGTAGTATGCTATGTCGCCACTACGTATTCCAGATTAGTTCTTATCGATTCGGCCAGATAATGCTTTGAGGTATTTGAGATCATTTTTATCAAAATCTCCCTCAGCAATGTCATCTTTATAACCGATAAGTTCTTCACGTGTTGTGTCAGAAATTTTTCCGGAAAGGAGTTTTTCAATAATTTTAAGGGCGTCGGAACTGTCTGAGTCTTGAAGTGTTTCTGTGCCGCTGTCAACATCCCATGAATCATAATCTGACGGAGCGTCTTCATCCCATGAATCATCTTCTGACAGCTCGTCTTCATCCGTGTGGTCAGGTACTAAAAGTTCGTTCCAAGTGGTTTCGGCTGACGTTACCTTCCTGTGTATGATGCGGGCGGAGTTCAGGATCTCACTTTCTGAACTGTCACCAAGTTTATTCAGAAGCTCAATTAATTCTTCACGATTAAGTTCGTCGCCCATTATCGCTCCACAATTCGTGACAGATGTGTCTTGTATAATTGAATGATGCGCGGATAGAGCTTGTTGTGCAAGAGCTGGAGAACTTGTCGTGTTAGTGGCTGTACACAATTGGTAATGTACTGGCAATATGAGCTGTTATTTTCATGTCGGTAGTTGGCAATGCTTTGGGGCAGGTTTTAACTTGAATCAAATTTTACATGCGCTGAGGTGCTTTGCGTGCAACTACCTGATTCTAGGAGGTTAAATATGCGATTCGCGGTTGATACGGGTGGTACTTTTACTGATCTAATCGTAGAAGATGATGATGGTCAGATCCGCATGTACAAGACAGCTACTACTCCTGATGATCCAATCGTTGGCGTTATGGATAGTATAGGGATTGCTGCGGACGATTATGAATTATCATCGAGTAAGCTTTTAGGTTTAGGGGATTTATTCGTCCACGGCACCACACGCGCTATCAATGCTATAGTGACAGGGACTACCGCTAAAACCGCGTTTCTGGCTACTAAAGGGCACCCTGATATTTTGGTGTTTCGTGAAGGCGGGCGAATCGAGCCTTTCAACTTTACGGTGCCATTTCCTGATCCTTATGTTCCTCGCTCGCTAACTCATGAGGTTCCAGAGCGCATTATGGCTGACGGGACAATCTCAGAACCTCTAGGTGAAGATGCAGTAATCGAAACACTTAAAACATTAAAGTCGGAGGGAGTAGAGGCGATAGGCGTTTGTCTTCTTTGGTCCGTGATTAATCCGGACCATGAATTGCGAATAGGAGAACTCATAGCCGAACACCTTCCCGGCATTCCTTATACGTTGTCTCACAAGTTGAATCCGGCCATACGAGAATATCGTCGGGCATCCTCTACCTGCATTGATGCCTCATTAAAGCCTCTTATGGGGACATACATGCAAAATCTAGCGGAACGTCTGCGCAGTGAAGGATTTGGTGGTCGGGTGCTGGTCGTTACCTCCCAGGGAGGTGTGATGGACGCTGAGGACATTGCTACAACTCCCATACACTCCATCAATTCGGGTCCGGCTATGGCTCCAGTTGCAGGGCGGCATTTCGCGAAAGTTGATAGCGGTACCGATACGGCAATTGTAACTGATACTGGCGGTACCACCTACGATGTAAGTTTAGTTCGTCGAGGTCGCATTCCCTGGACAAGTGAAACTTGGATTGGTCAACCTTTTCGAGGCCATATGACTGGGTTTCCGTCAGTTGACGTGAGAAGTATCGGTGCGGGTGGTGGCTCTATTGCATGGGTCGATACGGGTGGCATGCTGCACGTTGGCCCTCAGAGTGCGGGAGCCGTGCCAGGGCCTGCCTGTTACGATTCTGGTGGCAATGAACCAACTGTAACTGATGCGTCTTTGGTTCTTGGTTATTTAGATCCTGACAATTTTCTCGGTGGCACGATGAACGTCAATACAGAGGCTGCGGAGCAAGCTATTATTTCCAAAGTAGCAGAGCCACTTGGTCTATCTCTAGAGCTCGCCGCGTCAGCGGTGATTGATCTAGCTACAGAGAACATGGTTCATGCGATAGAAGATATAACAGTGAATCAGGGTATAGATCCGGCCAGTGCATGCCTCATTGGAGGCGGGGGAGCTGCGGGATTGAACGCTGTACCGATCGCACGGCGTTTGGGCTGCGATAGTGTGATTATTCCTGAGGTAGGAGCAGCGTTGAGCGCTGCTGGGGCATTAATGTCTGAGTTGGCAACGCAATTTCAAGCTACACATTATACTATAAGTGGTAACTTTGATCTTAAAGGGGTAAATGAAGTTTTGTCTGGCTTGGTGGATCGGTGCCAAGAATTTATCGATGGTCCCGGGCGTGGTTGCATTGAGAGTCGTATAGAATTGACGGCGGAAGCTCGTTATCCGCATCAGGTGTGGGAGATTGAAGTTCAATTGCCGGGTCCAAATTTTAGCTCTGACGAAGATATTCAGGCCTTAGTTTCCGCATTCCATCGCACACACGAGGACGTATTCGCAATTTCTGATCCAGAGTCGGAAGTTGAGATTGTTAGTTGGCGTGCGGCAGTGAATTGCCGTCTTAGGGCTATAGGGACTGGCAGTTTGGAGCATCGAAAGGATAATCGAAAATCATCACCCACACGAAGAGTTTTCTTTCCTGGTGTTGGTTATGCTGACGCTGCAGTGCATCATTTTGAGGGGTTGGATCCAAGTGTGCATATATCGGGACCAGCCATCGTTGAGTCATCATTTACTACTGTTGTTATCAATCCTGGTGCATCGGCAAACTCCACTGAAACTGGCAGCCTGTCCATAAAACCGGAATCCGAGTAAGGATTCAGGGCATTTTGAGAGTAAAGAAAATGGATATCAATGTTAAAGGTAGACGCGCGATTGTGACTGCTGGGGGGTCAGGGATTGGCCGAGTGGTTGCAGAGACCTTCGTCGCTAATGGAGCTCATGTATATGTGTGTGATATAGATGAAACAGTGCTTAGTGACCTGCAACGGTCGCTCCCTGCGATAGGTTGTATCAAGGCCGATGTTTCAAAACCAGAAGAGGTCGATAGGCTTTTTGATCAGGCCTTGGATCAGATGGGTGGCTTAGACATTCTCATAAACAATGCTGGCATTGCCGGTCCTACAAAGCGTTTTGAAGATATAACTCCTGATGAGTGGGATCATACTATTTCCGTTAACGTTAACGGTCAATTTTACTGCGCAAGGCGCGCTGTCGCCCCTTTTGTGGAAGCGGGCGGTGGAGTAATTGTTAACTTGTCATCCGTAGCTGGTCGGCTTCCTATGCCATTACGAGCGCCCTACTCTACGTCTAAGTACGCGGTACGTGGGTTCACCGATCAGGCGGCCTTTGAGCTGGGTCCAAAGAATATTCGGGTCAATGCGATTTTGCCAGGTGCGGTCGACGGTCCAAGACTGCGTGGAGTTATCGATAAACAAGCAGAGGCAGCCGGAGTGACTTATCAAGAGTTTCTGGAGAAAGCACTTCAGCGTATTTCTTTGCGTACCTTGGTCTCACAACAGGAGATTGCGGATATGGCTCTTTATCTGTGTTCTGACGCTGGGCGGCATGTGTCTGGTCAATCTATCAGTGTTTGTGGAAACTTTGAGAGCTACGAACGTCCGAATGTCGAATGAGAGGGTTTGGAATCATGACATGGCAAAGCAATCAGGTGGTGTTATTACGAGGACTGAGTTTGCGCATCATATAGCTTGTATGCCGATAAAGGGATTGGTGTATGTGCGGACACCTGGAGTGTTGTTGAAACAGAAACGCCTTGGCTTTGAGGCATACCCTAACCGTATAATTATAATTATTGAACCAGTTACGTGCGTATGATGAGATTTCTTCTTATTACGTTTTACATGGTGTCATGTGTACGCTCTTTCTATTGTCTTCTTTCTCACGATAAAGGAGAATGTTTTGCGCAAGAGCAATCAGAAACCATGGCTTCCAGCTTCTGAGTATGGTCGAAGGTTAGTGGGCCTTACCCTTAATTTACTTGTCCGAGATGTGATTGCGGCGCTGCCCTTTCACCGGAAAGTATTGGGCGCGGATGAGATTTACAGTGATAAGGATTTTGCTGCGTTTAAGCGTGGTGAATCCGAGTGGATGTTGCATGCAGATCATACTTACGACCAACACCCTCTGTATTCCGATATGGTTGGTGGGCGCAGAGTCAGAGGAATAGGGGCTGAGCTTCGACTCCATGGCCGTGATCCCGATGCCGCAGTAGTTGCAGCTCTTTCACTTGGTATGAAAGTTGTAGCCACGGCTGCCGATAAGCCTCACGGTCTCAGGGAGGCTTACATACTTGATCTTGATGGCTATATGTGGGTGCCAGACATACCCCTACCGTCGCAAGAGCGATGATAGCTTATGGCCTCTCAACACCTTCAGCTTTTCAGTTGAAGGTGTTGAATAAGGCCTCAAGCTGTAACACCACTTGCAAAGCGTGTACCAGTATCTACATCAAAGAAGTGAGCGCGTTCCAGATTCGGGATTATGTGAACAGGCTCTTTAAGCGCAAAGTCGGGTTGGCCAGAGATCTGCGCTCGCACGACACCTTGTCCAACCTTAATGTCAACCACAGTCCATGCACCTAATGGCTCAAGCTCAAAAACTTCAGCTGCGATTGATCCGGGTGTTGGTTCACGACTAACACTTACATCTTCGGGTCTAAAACCAATAAATGCTTTGCAGTCTGCCACATTCGACGATCCAGTAGCATTGCAAGAGATACTTGGCGAATCTGAGTTAAATGTGCCGTTTGCAAAACGCCCTTCGATTAGGTTTATCGGTGGCGAACCTACAAACTCTGCTACGTACCGTGTTGCCGGACTATTGTAAATTTCACCGGGAGTCCCAACCTGGACCACCTTGCCCTCTTGCATTATGCACATTCGGTCTGCAACTGACATCGCTTCCTCTTGGTCATGAGTCACGTAAATGAGGGTATGTTTCAATTCACGTTGCAACCGATTAAGCTCTACCCGCATCTCCTCACGAAGACGGGCATCCAAAGCTGATATTGGCTCATCCATCAAGTATGCAGCGGGATCACGGACTAAAGATCTACCGATGGCAACACGTTGGCGTTCGCCTCCGCTTAAATGGGCCGGCATCTTATTCAGAAGCGGTGTTATGTGCAGTGTTTCAGCAACTTGAGCCACTCGCTGATCCACTTCGTTGGATGGAAGTTTTCTCTCAACTAGCGGAAAGCGGAGGTTATCTCGTGCAGTCATGTGCGGGAATAGTGCCAAATTCTGGAATACCATCGAAAGATTTCGGGCAGCTGGAGGTTGGTGAGTCATCACCTGACCGTCAATGATGATTTCGCCACTATCTGCGTTTTCCAAACCAAGCCAGAGGCGCAAAAGCGTAGTTTTTCCACAACCGGGCGGTCCAAAAATACAGAAAAATTCGTTGTCGGGAACAACGATATCGATATCCTCAACGGCAACGATGTTGCCATACTTCTTATTTATCCCATGTAGTTCCAGTTGTGCCATGGTCTACTCCACGCGCTGACCTGAATCAGCATCAAAAAGGTGTGTACGTCCAGTCGGAGCAATTCCTACCGGGGTGCCTATCTCTATTGTCTCTTGGTTATCACTAACGACCTTAAGCTGATGTCCGCCTCCTTCGACATGTATAATTGACCTTGGGCCAATGAGCTCAATAAATGTGACCTTTACAGACAGTACCTGATCAGAACTTCCAGAAGGCTGTATCTTTAAGTCCTCTGGTCGAACCCCAAAAAGCACATTGGAATTCTGGGCATTTTGACAGGCCTGAGCTAGAGGGTCATTTCCATCGGGGGTTAGGTTGCCAATATCACCAAAGTCCAGCTTTGTGGAACCGTTTGTGCCGACTATGCGACCATCTAAAAGATTCATACTAGGCGCACCAATAAATCGGGCAACAAAACTATTTTCCGGCCGATTATATACGTCGATTGGTGAGCCATATTGCTGAAGTATGCCCATATCCATGATAGCTATTCGGTCTGCCATGCTCATTGCTTCAAGCTGATCATGAGTGACATACACCATAGTTTGTTCAAGTTCATGCTGCAGATGCTTGAGTTCAGTACGCATTTCAGCGCGGAATGCGGCATCTAAATTCGAAAGAGGTTCATCAAGCAGAAAGATGTTGGGTCGCACGATGGCTGAACGGCCAATTGCGAGGCGCTGCAATTCATTGACGCTGAGGCGCTCCGCGGGCCAATCGAGTTGGCGTGTGAGTCGCATTAG
Organism: uncultured Alphaproteobacteria bacterium; assembly: GCA_913041535.1. GTDB lineage: Bacteria > Pseudomonadota > Alphaproteobacteria > VGEJ01 > VGEJ01 > CAJWJK01. The sequence continues at coordinate 67,727 of CAJWJK010000004.1, read as the reverse complement.
TTTGGCCATGTCGTCGACCTTTTGATCAATCTCGCCACGGGGCGTTCCAGAAACCTCTAGTCCAAATGCAAGATTCTTGTAAACAGTCATGTGGATAAATATCGCATAGTTCTGAAATACAAACCCCACACCTCTTTTCCCCATTGGTGTGTTGGTAATGTCATTGCCGTCGAAACTAACATGGCCATCCGATGGTAATTCGATTCCGGCAATCATGTTCATGGTAGTGGTTTTACCGCAGCCAGAAGGCCCCAGAAGTGCAACGAACTCCTTATCCTTTATTTCAAGGTCCATATTATTAACGGCGACTAGATCACCGAAACGCTTAGTCAAATTAGTCAACTCAATCGACGACATTGGCGAGCCTCTTTTTTTGCGCGTTAGACAAAATGATGATTCCAATTGCACCAAGTGCTGTAAGGAACATCAGAATCGCAAATCCTATTGCAGATACGTAAGACCACTCAAGTTCCATAAAGGTTACTTTGTAAACATACACGGATATTGTCTCAGTAGCGACCCCTGGACCACCCTTTGTCATAACATACATTACATCAAATAGTTTAAAAGCCTCCACTGCACGGATAACGAGGGCAATAATCATTACAATGCGCATTTTTGGGAGGGCAATGCGCAGAAATTTTTGACCCCAGTTCGCACCAAGGAGTGTGGCGGCTTTCAATTGATCTTCAGGAACCCCGAGTAATCCTGCCAAGAGAATTAGAAACATGAGAGGTGTCCATTGCCAAATATCGGCAATCATAATGGCAACAAAAGCATTATCGGTTTCACTTAGCCATAGAATATCAATCTCAAATCCAGTAATCAGGCTCAGAAGCTGATTAACGGGCCCATTACTCTGGAACAGGATATAGAACATGTAACCCGCCACTGCGGGCACAATCATCATGGGCATCAAAAGAATAGAATAGAATACTCGCTTACCCGTAAAATTATCCACGAAGAGAATGGCTAGCCCTAGTCCAAGAAAAAACTCAACAGGTACAACAACGAGCATAATTAAAAGAGTGCGCCAAATCGAACCCCACAGGCGCTCATCTTCAAACAAATAAATATAATTTTCGAACCAATTCAGAGACTCGTACGCATAATACCAAGGTACTCCCTCAAGTGGCCCCCACCAGCTTAAACTGACGTAAATAATCATTAAGCCAGGAAAAGCGAATATAAAGACCAATAGAAGCTGGGTTGGCAGGGTCATCCACCTGCCTAACTTTGCTCCCTGTTGGGCTAGAGTTAGAGTTTGCGGGTTACTTGCCATCGTTTGTGACTCGCTTTAGATCCGCTGTCATCATTGTTTGAGAGCTCCAAAGGTAAGCCCGCGCACCAAATGCTTCTGAATGATGATGCCTAGCACCACCGGTGGGATGGCAGCAATTAAGCCGATTGCTGCTTTGGATCCATACATTTCACCAGTCATGGCACTATTAAGGGAGTTCATGTAGACCGGAATGGTGACCCAGTCCTTCCGCGTAAGGAGCAAAGCTATAACGTAATCGCTCCAGTTAAGGATAAATACAAACAATACGGTTGTTGCTAGTGGCGCTTTTACCATTGGCAACGTAACGCGATAAAAGACTCTCCATTGGCTACATCCTTCTACAAGTGCTGCCTCCTCAATCTCACGAGGTACCTCATCAAAAAATGTCTTCATTAGCCAAAATGAAAATGGCAACGTGACAATTCCATAAATCAGCGAAAGCCCCCAGAAAGTATCAACAAGCGCAAGATATGACCACATCATCATGACAGGAATCATAACTGCCATTGGCGGAAACAAACGAAGTTGGAGCACGGATAAAGGAAGATTATTTCCAACTTGAAAGCGCGATACGCCATATGCACCTAATGTTCCGACCACTACTGCAATTAATGTACCAAGTGACGCAATTACGAGGCTTGCTATAATTGGCATCGTTGCCGTGTTGGGCATGGTTATGATGAGTTCATCCGTTTGTCCCGTGAAGATAAACTCAAAATTTCCCAATGTGGGGTTCTTTGGTAGCCATGTAATCTCAGAAATGGCAGTTGTCCACTCCGCGACAGGTTTGAACGCAAGCGTAGTCATCCAAACAATCGGAATTAGAAATATGGCGAGTGCTGCGATAATAAACGTGTACCGCATAACCTCGAATGAAATTCGATTACCAGCCATCATTTGCGTTTTGCTCTCTTAATACTACCACCGAGCCTAATAAGAGGCGCGGACAACGCCTAGGTTGTCCGCAGTACCTCCCATCATTCTATGATACTAAAGCACTATGCCTTATCGATGATAGCCGGCCAATTCGCGCGGCTCTTGTTCATGTTATCAATCATGCGAGTTTCACCGCGCTTTTTGATGATTCTCCGCCAATCCTTTGCGGCTTTCTTCATTGCCTCTGCTGGTGTTTTATCACCAACAAGTGCGGCCTGAATTTGCTCATCAAGTTTTGTGTCAAACGCACCCTGTCCGGCAAAGTTAATTGTCGGAGCCGATCGGGCAATGGTTTCTTCTATTATTGCACAGTGGTCTGCATGGTAAGTTTGCTGTACCAGAGGTTCTGCAAAGTTTGCTTTCTGGAATGGATCAAAGTAACCACCCGGATTGCCAGACATCCAGCTAAATGTTCTGGTAGAGCTTGCCCATTGCATGAACAGGTAAGCAGCTTCCGCATGTTCACTCTGGGCTGAGATCTCCGCGTTGATGTTATAGTACAGACAACTGCGGCGAATCAGGTCGTCGCCAAAGGTATTGCCGGGTGGCAGGAACGATCCGAGCTTTCCAGTCGCTGGAGTTGCTGGCGTTCCGTCGGCATTGTAGCGATCATTAAACTTCCGCAGATTGGTGTACGTTGACATCATGAGGCCTTCAGCTTGGCCCATGGCACCGTATGCCTCTGCCCAAGACCACGAAAGTGCATCGCGGGCAGAATAGTTCTTGAGATTAACGTGCTCCTCAAGAGCCTTGATACCGAGGTCTGTGTCCAGATTTGGATTTCCTTCTTCATCGAAGTAGTAGAAGTTGGGATTATCCTGCCCAGCAAATCGCGCGTAGAAAATTGCTAGACCCCAGAATGGTCCAATAAGATTACATTGGGGAACACCTTTGCCGTGGAAAAATTCCGCAATTTGATCCACTTCCTTCCACGTTCGAGGGTGTCCAAGCGTCCAGCCATAGGTGTCCTCAAACTGCTTGATATTGTCTGAGTCTTCGAACAGGTCCTTGCGATAGACCCATGTTTGAAAATCACCATCGATGGATATGGTGTAATAGGAACCATTATACTTATACAGAAGGTTTTCCATCTCAGGAGTTGGCGTGCCTCTTTCCGAGTCGCCCCAATCTGGCCTATGTTTGGCGACAAACTCATCTAGATTGACGATTCCGTTCGCATCAACTTTGTCGCCAACGGCATTCCATGGCCCTGTGAAAATATCGTACGTTCCGGACCCTGTGGTGATGTCCTGCATGACTTTGGGGATGATTTCAACTTCACCGGCCGGGATTATCTCAACCGGAATGCCAGTTTCTGCTTCCCAAACAGACCGTACAGTGGGAGCTCCATCCGGAAATGGTTGTTCAAACTGGCCAACGGCACCCTGTGTAAGAAGGAAAGTTATTTTTCCAGCCTTGCCGTCCGCTTTAAGTTTCTTAGCTGCTTCTACTGCGCGACCTTCTGACATGCCCTCATTGTATTGAAAGCGCTCTGCGCCATCGAATCCCGTTGGCCCACCGGTCATTCCCGATGCTAGACCTGTTGCTCTTGCTGGGCTTATCAGATACTTGGGTGCAATCCCAATGGCAGATGTTAAAGCGAGTCCTTGAGCGCCTGCCTTCAAGGCACGGCGTCTGGTAATCCTTTTGCCTTTCCGTTGGGCCATATCTCCTACCCTCCCTATATTCAAGTGATCCCGGAACCAGTGTACCGTTATCCACGTTTGTTTTAGCCCATCTATTTATCTATTCCGTGGGCATATTGCGGCTATAATAACACTATCTTTCGAATATGCGAAGCACCCTAGTAAAGATCGTTAGAATTACACAGTTAGGCTGCTGTTGCCTTTGGCAGGCCTTTAGCCACCTATGCGCGCTTCTTAAACCATTTTATGTGTATAATAGCACCTAGATTGACGATACATGCGGTTGTTTTATTTTGTGGTCTTTCAGAATTGCGGGTGGTGTAAGCACGTTAGAGAAGTTTCACGATACATGTGGTGCTTGTGGCGTGTTAGAGCGGAGTCTATGTCAAACGATGATAAAATGTGTATTGCGTGTATCATAGGTAATAATGAATCCAATACTTGATATTGTCTTACAGGCTAGAGCTGTTGTTTTAGCGCTTCTAATTTTGTTTTGCTCTTTAAGCATCTCGTCTGCAGAGAGTACTGTCTTGCCTGAGCCAGAACATCTCGATTCTCTCATTGATATGATTGAGGACGAGACGGAGAGACAAACTTTCATTGAACACCTTCGGACGCTACAGGGTATAAACGTAACGCGTACGATAGAGCCAACGGGCATAGCCTCAGTTATCGATGATATATCTCTTCAGCTTGGATCAATGCAGAACATCCTATTCACTCAAGCTGATGGGGATAGTTTTGCTGGCTTAGCCTCTTGGTTGCGAAAAGAGGTTGAGACGCCGGATCGGTACCAGAACTGGTTGTCCCTATTAGCAAAAGTCGCGGTCACCATAGTTTTCGCCTTTGCTATTCGGTGGCTGGTTAATTTTGGACTTGGAGGGGTCAGGAATGCGCTCGCAGGGATAGGTTTTTCAAGTAGGCCAGTGCGTTTAGCATTACTGCTGGCTTATGGTCTTTTAGAGTTAATCCCTGTTGCTGCTTTTTATATTGCGGCGCTGGCAACCCTTACAATCATACAGCCAGAAGACACAGTTCGTGTGGTCGGTTTGTCCCTAGTTCACGCGATAACGTTCTCAGCTTTTCTTTACTCAATAATGAAATTGCTTCTACGACCCACAATGCCACAACTGAGACTCTTCGATATTGGAGACGAGGATGCGGCATACATTTTGATCTGGGTGAGTCGGTTGATGGTGATACCTGTGTATGGGTATTTTCTTGCAGGGGGAGCTGAAGCGTTAGGCATGCCGCACCTTGGTATTGCAGTCTTGGCAAAGCTGTTTGGGTTTTTCCAATTTGTTTTAATATTCGTGTTTATTCTTCAAGTTCGTCGTGCGGTCGCTAGCTGGATCAGGGGCGACGGTGTGGCAATCTTTAAGGGATTGCAGATCATTAGGGATCGTCTTGCTGATATTTGGCACATTCCTACAATAGTTTATTTGTTGGTTTCCTACATTGTTTGGGCTCTGGAAGTGGTTGGTGGTTTCGCTTTTATAGCTCGTGCTACCGCGCTTTCCATAATTACTCTAGTGGTCGCGCGTTTTGCATTGTTTGTAGTACGGCAGGGAATAAAGAGGATGTTCACTATCGGAAACTTACTTTCGGATAATTTTCCGCAGTTGGAAAAGAGAGCAAACGCTTATATTTCTGGGGTGAAGAAAGTTTCGGATGTTGCAATATATCTTCTTGCGGCACTGGTAATTGCTGAGGCCTGGTCAATTGCCGTTTTCTCTTGGCTGACTGGAGACGTTGGACGGGGTGTCATTTCTAGCGGTCTAGAGATCGCTTTAGTGGTGTTGATTGCGGTCATAGCATGGGAAACAACAAGCGGATTTATCGTGCGGTACCTTGAGGGATATACCGCCGTGGACGGAACTTTAGTGGAGCGCAGCGCCCGTGCTAGAACTCTTCTACCATTAGCTAAGAACTCTGCTCTGGTGGTTATTGCAACAGTTGCCACGCTCTCCGTATTGTCCTCGCTTGGTATTGATATCGGTCCACTTTTAGCTGGGGCTGGTGTTATTGGATTAGCCGTTGGCTTTGGTGCACAAACTCTCGTCAAAGACGTAATCACTGGGGCATTTATTCTGTTTGAAGATCAAGTAAAGGTTGGCGATGTAGCAATTATTAATGGTCAAGGTGGTCGTGTAGAGAAGCTAACGGTGCGCACTATAGTGCTGCGGGATCTGTCAGGAAATGTTCACATCGTGCCATTCAGCGCTGTCGGAACGTTAACGAACATGACTAAAGAGTATTCACGTTATGTTTTAGATGTCGGAGTTGCTTATCAAGAAGACACGGATGAAGTTGTAGAGGTGTTGCGGGGAATCGACACGGAAATGCGTGCTGATCCTGAATATGCTGACAAGATCATATCTCCACTTGAAATTATGGGTGTTGATAGGTTTGAGGATTCAGCTGTAATTATTCGTGCACGTTTAACTACCGAGCCGATTGAACAGTGGTCAGTAGGGCGGGAATTTAATAGGCGAATGAAAAAGCGATTTGATGAGGTCGGTATAGAGATGCCATTCCCACATCAGACTGTCTATTTTGGAGTGGATAAAGATGGAAAAGCTCCTCCTGCACGAATAGAACTAGAGGCACGGACTGCATCTGGGGAATCAGTAACTGATTCTTTGAGTAATAAGACTTCGTAAGGCATCGGCATTGAATACAGAAAAAGAGCCAATGAGTGGCAATGAAGGAAAAACAATTCTAACAGTTAATAGTGTACAGGGATTCGGTAAGGTCAATTGGGTAGGCCTTAAAACGCTGTATTTTAAGGAAGTAGAAAGGTTTGCTAAGGTTTTTACCCAAACGTTGATAGCGCCACTTATAACGTCGTTATTATTTCTAATGGTGTTTAGCATCGCGTTTGGTGAGACTGGCCGAGGTATTGAAGGGGTGCCTTTTCTGGTTTTTTTAGCGCCAGGTCTTATCATGATGGCCATTACGCAGAATGCTTTCGCAAACACCACCTCATCGATCATGATTGCAAAAGTTCAGGGGTGTATTGTCGATGTGCTGATGCCGCCATTGACCGCGACTGAACTGACTTTGGGCTTTGCTGGGGGTGGAATTACGCGTGGAATTGCAGTTGGGGTGACGGTTGGTATGGTGATGGCAGTTGTCATGTCCTTCATAGAGCCCTTGCCTTTGCATGATCCATTTATAGTAGCCTACTTTGCTATTGCGGCGGCTACCATGATGGCACTGTTTGGTATCATAGTTGCCATATGGGCTGAAAAATTTGATTTCCTTGCGGGGGTGACAAATTTTATTGTTACGCCTCTGGTGTTTCTTTCTGGCACGTTTTATTCAGTTGAGAGTCTCCCGAAATTTTTTTTCATAGTAAGTCATATGAACCCATTTTTTTACCTGATTGACGGTATCCGCTACGGTTTTATAGGGCATGCTGATGCTTCGGTCTCTATTGGTGTGCTTGTAGTGGCAGCAGTTAACGTATTCCTAGCCATTGTGTGTCACCAGATGTTTGCACGTGGATACAAGTTGAAAACCTGAAGATATAGCTCTTAATTGACATCCATCTTGCCCCTTCTCATACTTTGCGCTTTTTCGCGCGATCTGGAGTGCACTGCTGTGTCAGGAGGTTGACATGATTTCTGTCTCTATGCCGACCTATGCGAGAATCGACTTGGCCTTTGAGCGGGGCGAGGGCGCTTACCTATATGGAGAGGATGGAAAAAAATATCTTGATTTTGGCTCAGGTATTGCCGTGACGGCCTTTGGGCATGCGAATGATCACATAACGGAAACCATTCAGAAACAGGCGGCTGCTTTGTGCCACGTTTCAAATCTATATCGTATTCCGGAGCAGGAACGCTTGGCTGAGCGTCTTGTTTTATCGACTTTTGCGGACACTGTCTTTTTTGGAAATTCGGGTGGAGAGGCCCTAGAATGCGGCATTAAGTTAATCCGAAAATTCCATTATCATTTAGGCATGCCTGAACGCCATCGGATAATAACGTTTGGGGGAGCCTTTCATGGGCGAACAATAGCAGCCATTTCTGCCGGAAACCAAGCCAAGCACATAGAGGGATTTGCCCCTTTACTTGAAGGGTTTGACCAGGTTCCGTTTGGTGATGTTGATGCAGTGCGCGCAGCTGTTGGACCAGAGACCGCTGGAATATTGGTTGAGCCTATACAAGGTGAAACAGGTATCAATGTTGCGCCCGAAGGTTTTCTGCAATCTTTGCGTGAGATAGCAGACGAGCGCGGAATATTATTATTTTTTGATGAAGTTCAGTGTGGCATGGGGCGAACAGGGCGTCTGTTTGCACACGAATGGGACGACGTTATTCCCGATGTTATGGCTAGCGCAAAGGCTCTTGGTGCTGGATTTCCAATTAGTGCGTGTTTATCTACTGAACGAGCTGCTGCTGGCATGATAGCGGGCACACATGGCTCTACCTTCGGGGGCAATCCATTAGCCTGCTCAGTTGCCAACTCGGTCCTAGACTTAATGCTTGCTCCTGGGTTTTTGCAACAAGTTGAGTCGAGAGGCACCTTGCTTCGAGAGCGCCTTGAGACACTCGTTGTAGAGAATAGTGCAGTGTTTGAGAGTGTGCGTGGTCGTGGTTTGATGCTTGGTCTTAAATGTGTTCTGCCCAATACAGAAGTTATCGATGTAGCACGGGGCGAAGGGTTACTGGTCGTGATAGCAGCGGACAATGTGGTGCGCCTGTTGCCCCCACTAAATGTTGAAGAGGGGCAAATCGACGAAGCAATTGCTGTTTTGTGCCGCGTATGCTCTCAGGTGTCCTGATGGGAGTGTTACGTCATTTTATTGACTTTGACGCGCTTGGAAGTCCAACTCTACGCAATATCTTGGATGGTGCGGTGGATATAAAAAATGCGCGCAGAGAGGTTGAAAAAAACGATACAAAATATAGTCATTTGCTGGATGGTCGTGTTTTGGCAATGATTTTTCAAAGGCCATCGACGCGTACTCGGGTATCGTTTGATGTAGGTATGCGTGAATTAGGGGGCAGCACTATCGTTCTTGATAATGATGATATGCAACTTGGGCGTGGGGAGACAATTGGAGATACTGCGCGAGTGTTGTCGCGTTACGTTGATGCAATTTTGCTCCGAGCTGCAAATCACGAGGCACTAACAGAGCTAGCTGAAAATTCGGATGTACCGGTCATCAATGGGCTAACCGACCAAAATCACCCGTGCCAAGTTATGGCAGATGTGATGACATTTGAGGAACATCGCGGGCCTATTGCTGGACGGATTGTAGCTTGGTGCGGTGATGGTAATAATATGGCTGCGACGTGGGTACAGGCTGCAGCACACTTCTCTTTTGATTTGAGAGTGGCCTGCCCGGAAGAACTGTCGCCATTACAGACAGATCTTGATCGGGCACGTGACAATGGCGCAAGAATTCTGGTGACTCGGGATCCGTTGGAGGCTGTAACAGGTGCAGATTGCGTAGTGACAGATACTTGGGTATCGATGAATAGCGTTGGGAGGGATGCCGACCGGCGCGATCTGCTCACACCCTTTTGTGTTGATGAGAATCTAATAGCGCAGGCCAGCGAAGATGCTGTTTTCATGCATTGTCTTCCTGCACACCGTGGCGAAGAGGTAACAGACGCTGTTATAGATGGACCGCATTCCGTCGTTTGGGATGAGGCTGAAAATCGTCTCCATGTGCAGAAGGGTATTTTGGCTTGGTGTTTGAGGGCGCTCTAGCACTACGTAGGATTCTCTACTGGGCCAAAATTCCACCATCCAGTACTAATTCACTTGCCGTGTGCAGCAACACTTAAGGTTGCTAGCGTGTTATGGAGAACTACCGAGATGCGCAATAATTGATAAGGCGGGTCACGAATGTCTCGCATGCTTTGATTTCGCTTAACGCAATGAATTCATTAGGTTTATGCGCTTCCGCAATACTGCCCGGTCCGCAGACGACAGTTGGCACTTCGGCATCAGTTTGAAGAATGCCACCCTCGGTGCCGTACGATACTGCATAGGTTTGGTTGCTGTGAGTAAGAGCTAAAACTAACGTCTCTGCTGGCGAATTGTCTTGCGGCACTAAAGGCTTCACTGTGGCCAGTTCTTCGATCTCGATGTTAGAGTCGGGAAAGACTTTTCTCATTTTCCTTAATACGCGATTAAGGGCGTAGTCGCGGAAACGGTTTAGGATTTCATCTTCATCGGTGCCTGGTATGACCCTGTGTTCCCAATGAAATTCGCAGTCTTTTGGAATAATATTAACCGCGGTTCCTCCTTCAATTGTGCCCACGCTGAGGGTTGTGTATGGCGGTTCAAAACGGCTGTCTGGGTCCGAGCGTTTCCGCATTTCTTCAGCAATATCATTGAGGAATGTAATTAGTTCACTAGCGAACATTACGGCATTGACACCCACGTGTGTGGCACTTGAATGAGCTTCTAGCCCGCGCAGTCGAGTCCTAACGACGCGAACACCCTTATGTGCATTCACAACTTTCATTTCTGTTGGCTCACCTACAATACAGGCAGCTGGTTTGGTCTTGGTTGCCAACAACTTTGGCACCAAGCCATGAATCCCAAGGCATCCAACTTCCTCGTCGTAAGAAAAACAGAGGTGAATCGGTATTTTTAAGTTGCTTTGGAGCATGTTGGGTACGTTTGCTAGAGCTATCCCGATGAAACTCTTCATGTCGCTCGTGCCACGGCCATAAAGCTTCTCTGGGGTTTCGAGAACTTCAAAGGGGTTTGAATTCCAAGTCTGACCATCTACGGGTACGACATCCGTATGGCCTGACAATACGATTCCGCCGTCGCATTCTGGCCCCACTATTGCGTAGAGGTTTGCCTTATTTCCAGTTGCATCGGAAATAATATCTGACTTGATGCCGTGGCTAGCGAGATAGTTTTCAATGAACTGAATTAAATCAAGGTTAGATTCTCGGCTAGTGGTATCAAAGCTGATCAGCTTCTTTATCATCTCAATAGAACTGTACGTCATATCTGGCATAAGCTATCCCCAAAGCCAATTGTTCTAGAACCTTAGTAACTCTATCTCATTGGGTCCAGTCAAAGGGGGATAGTGTGCGATAGGGATTGACTTGTTGGTGATTTAGTCAGTATAAAACAAACGTTTGTTTTAATTTAAACCGACTGACTAGGATTCTTGAAGAGTGCCCATCGCAAACGAAAATAATTCACAGAACCCTAACAAGAAGGTTGCAAATCGATTATTGGAGACAGCAACGCTCTTGTTTGCAGAACAAGGTTATGATTCGGTTTCTGCGCGTGCACTTACCGAAGCGGCCGGTGTAAATCTTTCAGCTATAACCTACTATTTCGGGGGGAAAGCGCGCCTTTACGGTGCTGTTATTGATAAATTGATTTCGGATACGGAGCCATTAAGGACGGTCCTTATAGGAGAGCTGAAGAATGGTATCCAAACAGCTGCTGGGGATCGGGAAAAGCTCGGCAGAGTAGTAAGGACGTTTGTTTACCGATTAATTGTAATGCAGTTATCGGACCAGTTCCCTCGTTCGAGATTTCAGTTGATGTTACGCGAGGTGATGCACCCGACGTTTGCATTTGATCGTGTCCTAAACGGTCATATTACGCCAATGCAGGATGCGGTCTGTGAATTAGTGGTCGCCGCTCATGGTGGCGATGTGGATGAGGATCAATCAAAAATTATTTCACACGCGATACTCGGGCAATGTTGGATATTTGGTATTGGGCGACCAGTAATCCTAGCTCGACTCGGTTGGCGCGAGGTGGACGAAGAGCGTGTCGAATTAATTGTCGATACATTAACCCGTACTGTTCTTTCCGCGCTCGGACTTCGCTACGATTTTTATTCCATTCAGAATCTTGACTGATGACCCGTCTAAATAGGACATTTCGTTTTGCAATGCCTGCAGCCGTTTTAATTGTTTCTATTGGCATCTACTTATGGCTTCAGGAGACTCGTCCACAGTTGTCGCCGATTGATTCTGATGAGCGGACTTGGCCGGTCGCCGCTATTCGTGCGGAAGTTCGCGATTGGCAGCCTAAGCTAAAAGTATACGGACAGGTTATAAGTGGGCGCGACGTTGACGTTCGCGCATTAGTTGAGGGGCCCGTTATTCACGTGAGTAATAATATGGTTGAGGGTGGTATCGTTCACGCGGGTGACCCACTGTTAATGATCGATCCCTTCGATCACCAGGCTAAGATTGATGAGCGCATGGCGCAGCTCGCGGAAGCTCAAGCGCGACTTGACGAGTACAAAAAAAGTCATGCTATTGAGGCTAGAGCACTAGAAAGAGATTATGAGCAGCAAGCCATTTCTGAAAAGGATCTGGCACGCATAAAGTCTCTCCGTTCTGAGGATACTGTATCGGAGAAAACGTTAGATAATGCTGTCGTTGCCACCAGTCAGCAACGCCAACAGGTTCTCATGCGGAAAAAATCAGTTGAGGTGTTGAGTGCAAAGTTGGCGCAACAGACCTCAGTTATTGACCAGTTGGAAGTGGCTGTTCGACGTGCACTTCGTGATCTTAAGCGAACAGCGTTGGCTGCGCCGGTTTCTGGGTTTCTGACAGAAACAAGTGTTGCCCTTGGTCAGAGGCTAGCCGTTGGTGAACGGGTAGCTCGGTTGGTAATTGCTGACGCTATGGAAGTGCGAATCAATCTATCGGACTCGCAGTTCGGTCGTCTTCTTCAAGATGGTCCGATCGCAGGACGTCCAGCAGTGGTTATCTGGAGTGTGGGCTCTAATGACACCAAGGTGAAAGCTGCGCTTGAACGTATTGGCGCTCGCATTAATGCGTCGAGCGGAGGCGTTGACGTTTATGCAACGTTACGCGACGTAGGAATTGACAGTATGCTTCGACCAGGTGCCTTTGTGGCAGTGGAGTTAGACGATCATTACTTTGCGGATGTTGTGCGTTTGCCGGAAAGCGCACTGCACGGTGATCTCATATACGCGATAGTAGATAGCAGATTAGAAGAACGGCAGGTAATGAAAGTTGGGTTTTATGATCGTGACGTGCTGGTTCGTGGTCAGATTTCTACCGGCGATGAGATCTTAATCACTCGACTGACTGAGGTTTCTTCGGGACTTCGGGTAGAAGTTCGTTAATGGCTCCAACTGATCTTATTCGGTTTTTTGTCCGACATCGGAATGCGGCAAATTTGTTGGCCGGTTTTATAATCGTGGTCGGTCTATTTGCAACAGATCGACTGAATACTCAGTTTTTCCCAGATTTTGGTATCGACTTCGTATCAGTCAGTATTGCCTGGCCGGGGGCTAGTGCGGAGGACGCGGAGGCGAAATTAGTTGCAGCCATTGAACCGGAGGTTCGATTTCTTGATTCAGTTAAGCAGGTTATATCATTCGCCGTCGAAGGGTCAGCGGTGGTTTTAGTTGAGTTTGAGCCAGGCGCTGACATGCAATCGGGCCTGTCTAATGTTGAGTCAGCTGTAGCTCAAATATCGACATTTCCTGCTGATAGTGAACGTCCAATTATTCGACGTGTCGAGCGGTACGATACGATATCTCGCTTGGTTCTTTCCGGTCCGATTTCAGAGATAGAACTTAAGACACACGCCAAAACAATTCGTAATGAATTGCTTGCGGCGGGAGTCGACAAAGTTGAGTTATTTGGAGCTCGTACGGAAGAGATTTGGGTGGAGGTGGAACCAAGTACCCTTCGTCGACTAAATCTTACACTAGACGATATTGCTTCTCGCATTAACAGTAATTCTCAGGATTTACCTCTTGGTACGATCGAGGGGGCGTTCGAAAAACAGGTGCGAGGAGTGGGACTTGCGACGGATGCTAATGACGTTTCGGCAATAGAAGTGCTGGCAACTGAAACGGGTGAAAAGGTCTATGTACGTGATATTGCCGACGTAAGTGACGGGTTCCGATCGAGTGATGAAATTGCAATTCGTGACGACAACCAAGCAATCGAACTTCATATTCAACGCTCTCCATCGGCTGATGCTCTTGAACAGGCGAGGTTGGTTGAAGATTATGTGAAAGGCGTCAAGTCGTCATTGCCGCGCGATTTGCATGTAGGGCATTACGATATTCAAGCTGCCTTTATTAGTGAGAGAATCAACCTTCTACTGCGAAATGGCGCAGGAGGCCTCGTGTTGGTTCTAGTTGTATTGTTTATCTTCCTGAGTGGCCGCCTGGCATTCTGGGTGGGTATTGGCATACCAATTTCTTTGATGGCTGCTATGGCGGCGATGCTTGCGAGTGGGCAGTCTATTAACATGGTTAGTCTATTTGCACTAATTATGACTCTGGGAATTATTGTCGATGATGCAATAGTTGTTGGTGAACATAGTGCGACATTGCGTGACCGAGGCCTCTCGCCCCTGGGTGCTGCTGAAGGTGGTGCCCTAAATATGTTGTCACCGGTAGCAGCTGCTTCGCTCACGACAGTTGCGGCGTTTCTGCCAATTTTGATGATTGGTGACATTATTGGACAGATTATTGCGGCAATACCTTATGTAGTGGTTGCCGTGATATTCGCTAGCTTGGCAGAATGCTTCTTCATTCTGCCGGCACACATTCGTGATGCAATGCGTAAAAGCAGTCAAGATAAATCCTACTTTCGTGAAAAATTTGATAAGAAATTTGGCCAGTTTCGGGATGGTATATTTGCTGCAAGTGTGGCTGCTGCGGCTCGATGGCGATATCTGACACTTTGCTTTGCGGTTGGATGTTTAGTTGTAGTTGCTGGTTTAATTGTTGGTGGGCGCATTGCTTTCAATTTCTTTCCAGCACCTGAAGGTGATGCCATTTTTGCAAACATTGTCTATCCACCTGGCACTCCACGGCGTGAGACCGAGCGGATGATTGCGGAATTAGAAAGAGCTCTAGGAGCAGTTGAAGAAAGACTTACAAACGGATCGGGTGGTCTGGTTGTAATGAGTTTTGGGAAAGTGGGACGCAGTCAAGCCGAAGTGTTCGAATCTATTAAGGGCGATCACTTGGGAGGACTCCATGTTGAACTATTGCCTTCGGACAGCCGTTCCGTGCGGACCTCTCAATTTATTAAAGCGTGGCGGGAGGAAATTGTGCCACTAGCTGGAGTAGAGAGGATATCTTTGAATGAGAGAAAGGCTGGGCCGCCAGGTCGTGAGATTGATATTCGTCTCAGCTCAGGTTCAATCAATGTTCTTAAGGAAGCGGCTAACGTGATTCGAGATTCGTTACAGACAATACCCGGTGTTCACGACATTGAGGATGATTTGCCATATGGAAAACAAGAGGTTTCAGTGAGTCTTACAGACGAAGGACGGGCCTTGGGCCTTACCACCGAGAGTTTGAATCGACAGATCCGTGATGCGTTTGAGGGGCGTGTGGCGAAGAGGTTTTCGCGAGAAGATGAAGAGGTCGTGGTTCGCGTGCAATACCCACGTGGAGATATCGATTCAGGTACTCTGCGTAATCTATTTGTTCGGACTCCGAATGGAGCGGAGGTGGCTTTGTCTGAGGTTGTAACGATTGGAGAGACAAGGGGGTTTGCACGTATTCGACGAGAGGATGGAGTGCGAGAGGTTGCGGTTACGGCGGAAGTAGATGAGAGCGTTACGACCAATAACAAGGTGATTGAGGTTCTCAGCACAACAGTGGTGCCCGAAGTTGTTGAAAAGTTTGGGGTAGAAGTAGCATTTGCGGGTAAAGCAGAAGAACAAGATCGTACACTTTCAGACATGAAAACAGGGGGGATAATAGCGCTTGCCGCAATATATGTTGTACTTGCGTGGGTCTTTGCTAGCTACAGTCGCCCATTCATTGTAATGGCAATTATTCCTTTTGGGTTCTTTGGAGCAGTAATTGGCCATATGGTGATGGGATATAACTTAACTATCTTGAGTCTTATAGCGTTCCTTGGACTCGCCGGAATCCTTGTCAATGACTCAATCATACTAGTACGAACAATTGACCGTCGTATTTCTAACGGTGAGGAAGTTGCGTCTGCAATTGTTGGCGGAGCGAGAGATCGGCTAAGGGCTGTTTTGTTGACGTCATTAACGACTATAGGAGGTTTATTGCCTCTTATGTTTGAAACGAGTTTGCAGGCACGATTTATTATTCCTATGGCTATAACGATTGTTTTTGGATTAGCATTTGCGACTCTCGTTGTACTAATATTGATACCTGTTCTACTAAGCATTCAGGAGGATCTTAACAGTCTGTTAGGACGTCAAACTGGCATAACCGACCCAGTTGCTAAGTAGATTGTATTACCCGCGCCAGAAAGCCGGCGTAAACAGAACGAGTATAGTAAATAATTCCAGTCGACCAAGGAGCATGCCTGCTGATAGGACCCACTTTGCAGCATCAGGTAATGGTGCATATGTGCCTCCTGGTCCTATTACTTGGCCAAGTCCAGGTCCAACATTTGCTATGGCAGCACCAGCACCAGAAATTGCGGTGACAAAGTCTAGACCCATCAGTGTTAGTGCTGCAGTAAGGAGACAAAATATCAAAAGGAATACAAAAACAAAGGTCATTACTGCATCCATGACTGAATCAGGGATAGATCGACCATTGTAGCGAGGTACGGAAATTGTGTGAGGTTGCCAGATATTGTTAATATGTGTGCGTGCTGTTTCGAATATCACTTGGTAGCGAAATATCTTGATTCCACATGACGTGGAGCCAGCACAGCCGCCAATAAAGATAAATACAAGGAAAGCGGCAACCGGAAAACTACCCCACAAACCATAATCAGCTGTGGAATAGCCTGTTCCCGTGATGATGGAAATCACGTTAAACGCGGAGGAGCGTATCGTATCGGCCGCGGTACTATTATCAAAAGATTGCCAGACGGCAACGGTTGTCACAGATATTGCCAGTATGCCCAAAAATACTCGGATCTGGGAGTCTTTAACGAACAGACCAATACGGCGTCGAAGTATCTCTAAGTATAATACAAATGGCATGCTTCCGATGATCATAAATACCACTATGATCCAGTCGATAACGGCGCTGTTAAAGTGACCTACTGATTGATCAGAGGTTGAAAAGCCGCCAGTAGCGATGGTTGTCATTGCGTGAGCAATTGACTCAAATAGACTCATTCCAGCTCCATAGAGTGCAAGGGAACAAATCATCGTGAGGACCAAATAAACTAGTCCGATATAGAGGGCAATTTGTGCGGATCTTGGTAGAGCCTTTTCGAGAGTATCTGAAGATTCACTGCGGAACAGTTGCATTCCACCAACCCGTAAATCGGGGAAAATGGCAACTGCAACTACGATAATTCCGATTCCGCCCAACCACTGCAGTAGTGCGCGCCACATCAACAAACCATGCGGAGCACTGTCCAGGCCAACGATTACTGTTGAACCAGTGGTCGTTATTCCAGACATTGCCTCAAAAAAGGAGTCTGTGTAGCTAAGGTTGAGGTCGGCAAAGTTCAGTGGTAATGCTGCGAGTGCAGCCAGGACAAGCCAACTAGTGCTTGTCAGTAAGAAGGCCTGTCTCAAATTTAGAGATCCAATCTCGCCTCGATTTGCTAAGATTAATGCTCCGCCAACGAAAATAGAGATAAGAAAAGAGCTAATGAAAGCCTTCCAAGTAGGGTCTCCGGCAAGGAAGTCAATCGCAGCTGGTATCAGCATTACAAGACCCAACAGCAACACTAGAATGCCGAGCACAAAGAGGACAGGGCGGAAATTCATCACTATCTTAGCCCTTCAGATGTATGGCCGTGTGCTAAAAGGTACTTCCGCTATAGGGGCGCGCGCGTTTGAGGGGTTCCTATCATCGCTAGGAATTCGCGTCTTGTGGTAGCGCTATCACGAAACGCTCCGAGCATATTACTAGTAACCATTACTGTACCAGGTTTATGTATACCACGGGTTGTCATGCAGTGATGTGTGGCTTCGATTACCACTGCGACACCCTTGGGCTGCAAGACCTGGGAGATAGTGCTGGAGATCTGAGCGGTCAGTTTTTCCTGTATTTGTAGTCGTCGTGAGAAAACTTCAACAATTCTTGCAAGTTTGCTTATTCCCACAACTTTCTTATCAGGTAAATAGGCAATGTGAGTGCGGCCAATGATTGGCGCTATATGATGCTCACAGAAACTCTCAAATCTTATATCGCGAAGAACAATCATTTCGTCGTATCCCGCAACCTCTTGAAAAGTCCGCTCAAGTATTGCTGCGGGATCATGCCCGTAACCAGAAAAATATTCCTTCCAAGAGCGGGCAACGCGAGCGGGAGTTTCTACCAGACCCTCACGGTCAGGGTTTTCACCTGCCCACCGAATTAATGTACGCACCGCCTCTTCCACTTCTGTGAGCTCGGGTGCGGGTGTTCCAGGATCGGGGGGGGGGTTGGAGTCGCTGATGTGTTTATCCATTATAACCGTTTATAATAGCGCAATTGATGCGCTTGTTCGTAACTTCAGTTTACCGATGCACCCTCGTGCGGGCTGTCGAGAGAAAATGCTGGAATAACGACGTCAAAAAGATCACCTGTCTCGGTTTCCATCTGATATGTGCCTGCCATGATACCCGATGGTGTGGTGAGAGGTGTGCCGCTAGTATACTCAAATGACTCTCCAGGTTTTAGTACAGGTTGTTCTCCGACGACGCCAGGCCCTCGCACTTCCTGTATGCGTCCAGCGCCATCAGTAATTTTCCAGAAACGTGTACGAAGTTGTACCGTTTCACCCCCTTGATTTTCAATACGGACCCAATAGGCCCACACAAAGTGTCCGTCTTGGGGTGCAGACTGGTCTTCTAAATAGTAAGGTTTGACCGTTACTTCGATGTCTCTAGTTGCTGCGTTATACATACTGAGGTCTCCGCTACGAGGAGTGCTGTTTAATCGTATCACCAAAACTATATGTAAGTGTTGATCCTCTTATTTGTCCGTGAATTCAAGGCAACTTATATCACGCGGATTTGAGGGCCATTACAATGTCTTCCTTGATATCTTCAGGATCTTCAAGTCCCACCGAAAGTCGCATTGTGTTCTCTTTAATTCCCAGGCGATCGCACTCATCTATTCCTAAACGTTGGTGTGTTGTGGTCAAAGGATGGGTTATTAGACTCTTGGCATCGCCGAGGTTGTTCGAGATCTTGACAAGATTCAGACCATTTAGAAAACGAAATGCTCTTTCCTGATCACCGTCGATATGGAACGTTATCACAGATCCGCCACCATGCATCTGCTGTTTCAGAAATTCACTGTCTGCATCGCGATGTGTGCTTGGATAGATCACATTGGTGATTCCATCAAGCGTATACAAATAGCCCACAATGTCTTGAGCATTTAAGCAGTGTTGGTGAACTCTGAGGTCTAAAGTCTCCAATCCTTTCAGCAACACCCATGCATTGAATGGACTCATACTGGGTCCGGTATGTCGTAAATACGGTCGCAGTATTTCTTCGCAAAAAGCAGTATCGCCAAGGACTGCTCCACCAAGACATCGGCCTTGACCATCAATATGCTTCGTTGCCGAGTAGACAACAATGTCGGCCCCTAATTCCAGAGGTTTCTGTAAAATCGGCGTTGCAAATACGTTGTCTATAATTAACCGAGCAGAAACGCTGTGGCAGATATTAGATACTGCTGCTATATCGATCATCTCAAGCATGGGATTTGTCGGTGTCTCAAGAAATGCGCAGACTGTGTTGGGACGCACAGCGTTCTGCCATTGGTCGAGGTCTGTTCCATCTACTAAGCTAACCTCGATGCCAAATCGTGGCAGTATTTCGTCAAGAATATAGCGGCAGGATCCGAAAAGCGCCCTTGCTCCAACTACATGGTCCCCAGATGTGAGTTGGCACAGCATCGAAGCCGCAACGGCAGCCATGCCACTAGCTGTAGCACACGCGTCCTCAGCCTCTTCTAGAGCGGCTATTCGATCTTGAAACATCTGTACAGTAGGATTACTGAAACGGGAGTATATATAACCGTCGTCTTCCCCTGCGAATCGCGCAGCTGCTTGCTCCGCGTTCTCGTAGCAGAATCCCGAAGTCAAATAGATTGCTTCACTAGTCTCTCCAAAACCAGAGCGTGCACTCCCGCTATGTACCTGACGAGTACGAGATCTCCACCCTTTAGCATTTTTATCTTGAACCTTTGTCAATCGCTATTCCTTACTAACGTAAAGTTTGGCATGGTGATGGCAACATGCTCGCTTGTTTGCTGCTTCAGACGGACAATAGTTATTTCAAAACTACGACCAACCACTGACTAATAGTGGGCTGATGAAGTGCCGTCAAGTTAAGGGGACTGCTACTTAGAGGGTGCACGATCCCTTCGTGTGCTACATGATCCGCCACCAAGTACACAAAATTTAGAACAGTTTGGGTGGTTTAGAGTAATTGAGCGATGAGCGTCAGCTAAACTTTCGCTAATGGAAAACTGAGTATCGTACGGCAATAGCGTGCAGGCGATGACATGCGGTTTATCGTCGCCACTGCGCTTAATAACCATTCGTGAGTTTGCACACATTAAATTGGCTGGGTTTTGGTTCAAGGTTTTCCAACAGGCAGCAGTGATTTCTGGGACATCATCATTCGGGTTCATCTCAGGGAAAATCACGAGTTCTGACGAGTTGTATGCGTCGATACTGAGTCGCTTCTCGGCGAACAAGTTCGCGAAGTCCCGACGAATTGTTGATTCGTTCAAATTCCATAACGTTCGCCCCGCTACTGATACCGAAAAGTCGTTGTTTGTAAGCCACTGGAGACCCGTAAGCGCTGCTTCCCATGACCCGTCGCCCCGCTCAGAGTCATGTAAAGACTGTGTATGATGGTCGAGGGATACACGTAGCGACAATGATTTCCCAAATTGTGACCGCAGTTCCAGCAGAGGTGTTTCAAGTTTCATCATTGGACGCATAGCGTTCGTCAATACAAGAACGTGAAAACCACGGAGTAGTGTGCTTCTGATAATGTTGATGGCATCTGGATTCATGAAGGGTTCTCCCCCTGTGAATCCTATTTCTTCAGTTGGTAAATTTAATCTACCTATTTCATCCAAGTAGCTGCATACGTCATTGGTATCTAGGTATACCAGCCGATCATTGCGAGGGCTTGATTCAATGTAACAGTGTTTGCACTTAAGATTGCAAAGAGTGCCGGTATTGAACCACAAGGTTCGCAGTTCGACGAAATCTACAGTAGCGCGCATTTCACCCGACGCTGTAAACTGGGGATTGGAGAATTTTGCAGGCTGCAACTGTTTCAGCGGAAAGCCATCTATTTTAGCCTCCACATATGAGGCCACTTGAATCGAGCATTGGTTGATGCGGCAGCATCTTTATTGATATTGATATTGTCAATACGGAAACTGAGGTAATTCTAGTCCGTTTGGCTTCTGGCGCGATTGATGAGATTTGGTTTTGTTCTCCTGGCATTGCAGATGTGTTAAACAGAACTCGGTGCGGGCGTAGCTCAATGGCAGAGCAGAAGCTTCCCAAGCTTACGACGGGGGTTCGATTCCCCTCGCCCGCTCCAGCTGTGATTCGCATCATTGTTGAATGCACTTGATGATATGCGTTGGTAATTTTCAGGTGCGGCGGTTTGAGGTTCAGGTGTTAGATGTTTGGATTGGGGTTCTGTGAGGTCTTTAGTGTTGAATAGCGCGTGCCGATACTTCTGCAAACGTGTACGGTGTGGTGTGTACGGACGAACAATATGTCAAAGTAGGTGAGATGGGATACACGTTCAGCAATAGCGTCGGCGTAACCATTGAGCGGAAAATATCGGAGATCTCCTTTTCCGAAGGCATTGATTTTGTCGCGGAGAAGCTTAACACCGAGCGCGGGGGGTATTTTTCATCTGGTGTTGAATATCCGGATCGTTACTCTCGTTGGGCGTTTGGGTTTTTGAATCCACCCTTAGAGATAAACGCGCGTGCCCGTCAATTCTCCGTTATTGCCCTAAATGAAAGAGGGGAACGTTTACTTGACATTTTCCGCCCTATACTAATGGGGTCGGATTGTAAGGTGGTTTTAGATGATATTCGTGAGACAAGATTTGAAATAAATGAGACAACTGAGTGGTTCTCTGAGGAGGAGCGTAGTAAGCAGCCATCGTTGTTCAGTCCTTTACGTCGGTTCATTAACTCTTTTTCCGGTATACAAGATAACTTGCTCGGACTCTATGGTGCGTTTGGTTATGACCTTATTCATCAGTTTGAACAGGTTGAACTGTGTCTCTCTCGTGAATCAGACACGGCAGATTTAAGGCTTTATATGCCGGATTCGATGTGTATTTTAGATCGTAGAAAAGAGACGGCCAGGCAAGTAGATTTTGAGTTTTCTTCGGGTACGGTTAGTACCGTTAATGCATCCCGTAAGGCCTTTAAACCAATTACACCCGTCGCGGTGTCAAAAGAACCGCCTGTTTTGGATATTCAAACAGATCACGCTGATGATCGTTATGCTGCAAAGGTTGATGCAGCTCGAAACCGCATAAAGGTCGGCGATATCTTTGAAATTGTACTTAGCCGCCAATTTATAGTGCCGTACCAGCTCCCACCATCTGCGCTTTTCGAACGCCTTCGCTCCGCTAATCCTAGTCCCTATGAGTTCATTCTGCAGTTTGGGGATGAGCAGTTGGTGGGCACATCGCCAGAGATGTTTGTGCGCGTTGAAGATGATCGGGTCGAATCGTGCCCCATATCCGGTACAGTTCGCCGTGGGAAAAATGCTATGGAGGATGCTGCACGGATCCGTGAGCTATACAATTCTGAAAAGGATGAAGTTGAGCTTACTATGTGTACTGACGTTGATCGGAACGATAAATCGAGGGTCTGTGTTCCAGGGTCGATTCGGTTGCTATCTCGTCGAACTATAGAGCGTTATGCGGGCTTATTTCACACTGTTGATCATGTCGAAGGTCGTTTACGTCCAGAATATGATGGAATTGATGCGTTTCTTAGCCATATGTGGGCCGTAACCCTGACGGGTGCGCCGAAAAAGAAAGCAGTACAGCTTATTGAAGAGATGGAAGCAACGCCTCGGCAATGGTACGGGGGTGCTGTAGGAGGTCTGCTGCTCAACGGCGGAATTAATACGGGAATTACAATTCGGACAGTTCATATTTGTGACGGCGTAGCACATTATCGTGCTGGTGCTACATTGGTTTGGGATTCTGATGGCTTTGAAGAGGCAACGGAGACACGAATAAAAGCCACCCCGTTCTTTAGTGCTATAGCCGGTGAAGCAGTGTCGGAGGTTCAATCTTCATCGGTTAAACCGATGGCCGGTAACCATCGTATTGTGATGATTGATAACGAAGACTCCTTTGTGCACACTCTTGGCGATTACTTTCGACAACAAGGCGCCAATGTTCGTACTTATCGTGCTGGAGTAGGACTAGATCGTGTATTAGAGGCTCAACCAGATCTCGTCGTCCACTCGCCGGGGCCTGGTCGGCCAGAGCATTTTGGGGTATCAGAGATTGTGTTGGCTCTTGCAGATGCAGGTGTTCCCCAGTTCGGTGTATGCCTGGGCTTACAGGGAATTTTTGAAGCGTATGGCGGTCGCTTGGCCGTGCTTGATGAGCCTCGTCATGGTAAAACTTGGTCTGTATCTCACAATAACTCTGGGATTTTTAGAGATCTTCCAAATCCATGTGAAGTGGGGGCATACCATTCGTTGATTGCTGTTAGGGATTCGCTCCCTTCTGTCTTGGAGGTGACTGCTTGGACCTCTGACAATCTTATAATGGGAATACAACACCGTGAGTTACCTATTACGGCTGTTCAATTTCACCCGGAGTCTATTCTATCAATGAGTGATGATCTAGGGACACGCATCATTGGTAATGTTATGTTTAACATAGCGTGAGCGGAGTGCTTGGATTGACACACTCTCCGTCATTTGTTTCGGTGTTCATGCTCAATCATAGTTAATTAACTAATTACTAGGGAATCTGAGGTTTACTGGTTAGGGGGATTTGAGAAATGTTTCATCATATTGTGTTATTTAAGTTTAAGCGTGGCTACGATAAAGGAATCCATCGTCGCATGAAAAGGTTTTGCCGCGATGTAATGAAGGATGTGCCTGGTGCCGTTAGTTGCTTCTACGGAGAAAATTTTTGTGAAAAGTATACGGCAAAACATTTTTCTAAAGGCATGTCACAAGGTTTTACGCATGTCTTTGTCTCTGTGCACGAAAATGCTAAAGCACATGACAAGTATCAGGAGTCGAAGACTCACGAGGGAATTGTGGAGCCTTTAGCCAAAGTTACAAAGGATTACCAGGTTTGCGATTACATAACACGGGATTAATTGAGCATGTTTCACCACCATGTTCTAATAAGGTTTAAGCGAGGCCGAGTAGACGAGGGGACTCAGTTGTTAAAAAGATTCGTTGGCCGTATGAGAAGAGTTTCAAATGGCTGCACGAGCATCACGTTTGGGCCAAACACCGCAGAGACTTACTCGGCAAAATACAACTTTGATGGCTGCGGACAAGGTTATACTCATGTCTTAGCGTGTAGCTTCAAGACTGTTCGCGATCACGAAAGGTACCAGACTAATGAGGTGCATTTGTCGATGAAGGACAAGATAGTTCCCACAATCAAGAGTGTGTGTGTGTTGGATTTCACTACTCGCGGCCGTTTTTAGGTCTGGTTAGAGAGGGGCTAGAGTTCTCGTGCGATGTCGCGCGAAATGGTTGCTCCCCGTTGTGTGCTTAGTTCTAAGCAATCAGGTTCTGACTTCACTACCTGCTCAGGATTTGTCAAATGAAGACCTCTTGAGGGAGTTAGAACAGAAATTGGACGATGGTCGTACTCGACACCAAACTCTTGAGGCTGATGTTGCTCGTGTGGAGGCTGAACTTACGGCTCTCCGTCGTAACCTAATCTCTGCCGCGGCATCGGCACGAACGCGAGAGGTTGAGGTTTCAAAGTTAGAAGATGAATTATCGCGCCTACGAGATGAGAAAGCGATTAAGGTGGCAAAGCTTAATGCTACGGTACGAACAATTCCGCATACACTTGGTGCTCTCATGCGGCTCAGTCGTCGGCCTAAAGAGGCATTTGCTTTGAGTCCGTCGGTGGCAGTTGATACGGTTAGAAGTTTCAGATTACTAGTTTCCACTATACCTATTTTGAAACAAAGAGCGGATCGTCTAGGGGTCGCCGCTGCATCAATAGATAAGGTGCGTCGTAATATTATTCTTCAACAAGGTGAGCTTAGTGATGCTATGGAGGCGTTACGCAGGGAGCAGGAGCTGATCAGCCATTTACTCGATCGTAAAGCATTAGTTCGTCAACGGGTACAAAAAGAAGCTCTGGAAGCAGAGATGCAGCTAGAACAATTAGCTGGAGAGGCGGAGGATTTACGAACCTTGGTTAAGCGGCTGTCTGATGCAAAAGGCAACTTATGGTCACTGGATAAGACTAGCTATTCTGAAAGACTTTCCCCAAGTTCCGTGCCCTTTGCTACACTGAAGGGCGAACTGCCACCGCCAGTTTGGGGTCGGTTGGTAAGAGCGTATGGGGAGATTAGCGAACTTGGTGTTCCTAGAAGTGGTATTTCCATAGAGGCGTATTCGGGGGCAAAAGTTATAGCCTCACATGATGGCCATATTGTTTATGCTGGTGTATTTCGATCATATGGACGTCTCTTGATAATCGCTCACGGTGGGGGATATCATACGTTGCTTGCGGGTATGGACGTAATTGATAGTGTGGTAGGCCAATGGGTGCTGGCCGGTGAACCGATTGGTCGAATGAGTGACCGTGAAGAGAGACCCGTTCTATACGTGGAAGTGCGTCGGGAAGGCGAACCGGTGAACCCTCTCGCATGGTTATTAGAGGGGTCTAGCGAGGTGAGAGGCTGATGCATATGTTAAAAAACACGCGCATAGTGGTTCTGGTAGTCAGCGTTATGCTTTCTATCACTGAATTCACGTCTCTACAGGCTGCCAGTTCAGAGACGTATGAGCAGCTAGAATTGTTTGGAGATATTTTTGAGCGAGTTCGGTCTGAGTATGTTGAAGATGTCGACGATGCTACGCTAATTGAAGCTGCTATTAATGGAATGCTTCTTTCTCTAGATCCTCATTCTGCGTATTTGAATCCCAAAAATTTTCGTGAGATGCAAGTGCAAACGCGTGGCTCATTTGGTGGTCTTGGGATTGAGGTAACAATGGAGAACGGGTTGGTTAAAGTTATATCCCCCATTGACGATACGCCGGCATATAGGGCCGGCGTAATGGCTGGCGATTTTATCACGCACCTTGATAAGGAACCAGTTTTGGGATTGACTTTGACAGAAGCTGTTGAGCGTATGCGTGGTCCAGTTGACTCAATGATTGAAGTCAGGATACAGAGGGAAAACGTCGAGGAACCTTTTGAATTGGTCATCACGCGGGCTGTTATAAAGCTACGATCTGTTCGATGGAGACAAGAGGGGCACGCCGGGTATCTTCGGATCACAAGTTTCAGTGAAGAAACGTCGGATGATGTAAAAAGGGCAGTTGCTGAGTTGCGTTCTGAATTAGAAAACGATCTGGAGGGCTTTGTAATCGATCTAAGGAATAACCCTGGTGGGTTATTGGAACAGGCGGTTAGGGTTTCAGATTTGTTTCTTGAACAGGGGGAAATAGTATCTACGCGCGGGCGCAGCCGAGGAAACATTTCGCGTTATAATGCCAAGCGAGGGGATATAACCAAAGGAAAGCCACTCATTGTATTAATCAATGGTGGATCTGCTTCGGCAGCAGAGATCTTAGCTGGTGCTCTTCAAGACCATAAGCGTGCAGTAATAATTGGCACGACCTCTTTTGGTAAAGGGTCTGTGCAGACAGTTACTCCGCTATCTGATCGTGGTGCTTTACGCCTGACAACTTCTCGGTACTACACCCCCTCAGGGAGATCTATACAAGTTAAAGGAATTGAGCCAGATATTGAAGTTTCTCAAGTCCGTCTCGAAGAGGTTGAGTTAGCTTCTGGACACAGAGAAGTGAATCTTCCCAATCGCCTTGACAAAGAGGATGTTTATGACAGTGGTAGCGAGAAAGAATCAAGGATTCGCAGCGGAGAGTCAAATGAGGATTACCAGCTCGCCAGAGCCCTGGACCTTCTGCATGGTTTATCCTTGTTTGGGCGTAGCAGCTCTAATTAGCGTCATTATTGTGATTTTTAAAGATTTGCCTCAGCCTGGGTCCATCTGAGAGTCTTGAGGCGAATCGAATGAGCACGGAGCTCAAGCACAACCGTGGCCGCTTTTATAACCTGAAAAATTTTATATTGATTCTGGTTGTGACACTAGGTGCCGCGATCACTTGGATTTTCGTAATCGTTGATGATATTTCTGCAGCGGACTTTAGACCTAGTGTAGAAGAAATACATTATATGATTTCTCAGCGAGGGGATTGGGAAGAGGTTTCCGAGAATATTACGATAGCTTTACAGGGTCAGTTTGACATAGATCGCTTTACTAAGGACAAGCTTAATCCCTCACGAGAATCGCTCGGATCAGTCACTGTTAAAGGTACTTTTAAACGTCATGAGAGCACGTCTCTACCTCATAGGGCTCTGTCGCTGAAACCAACGCCTGTTTGGTCCAGTGAACAGTTTCGGGGGGGTATAGCTTCTCTTCGTGTTAGTTTGATCGAACAGAAAGGTTTAGACCCTGGTTCCCTAGAATTTTCTCCAATTATTAGATCGGGCCGAGAAAAAGGGCAGCAAGTCAGCACAAGCGTTAATGAATTCTTTGATGAAAGACCGCGAATTGCGGTTGTTCTTTGTCGATTGGGTTATAGTCAGTCTGCAACCCGTGCTGCAATACAACAACTGCCGGGTGCAGTAACACTTGGTTTTGTGCCTTATGCCCCTAATCTCGCGGATTGGATGAGCCAGGCTCGAGCTGCTGGTCATGAGGTGTTGCTGCAAATCCCAATGGAGTCCAATAGTTATCCGACGACCCGTCTCGGTCCCCATGCTCTACTTACAACGCTATCTACCGCAGAGAATCTTGTTCGCTTGGAATGGCTTCTTAGTAGGGGTTCTGGATATGTTGGAGTGATCAACGTTTTGGGCTCGCGTTTTATCAGCTCTTCGGTTCATGTCAGACCAATACTCACCGAATTGAAGTTGCGAGGCTTATTATACTTGGATGCCAGTACAGTCCGATCAAATATTCTTCAGGAGGTAGCAACAGAGTTGGGTTTGCCCAATACGGCAATAAACAGCTTTCTTGATACTAAGGCGTCACGGGGTTCCATTGATGCTAGGTTGTATGAATTAGAACATATTGCAATGCACTTTGGCAGTGCTGTGGGGCTTGGTGCTCCGTATCCTGTAACTATAGAACGTATTGCTGCATGGGCTTCAACGTTGGAGTCTAAAGGGCTCGTTCTTGTGCCAATTTCAGCTTTGGTAAATGATGAAACGAACTGAAAAGATGTCAGATACTGATCGGACTAATGCTGTCTCTCTCTATCGGGATGGAGTCGGAATGATGGTGCTTAACAAGCATGATCAGGTATTTGTAGCGCGGCGAATAGACATTCCCAGCAACTATTGGCAGATGCCGCAGGGGGGGGTCGAGCCTAATGAGTCGCCTCGCGCATCGGCATTACGTGAACTAGAAGAGGAGATTGGCACCCGAAAAGTGAGGTTCCTTTGCGAAAGCCACGGTTGGCTGACGTACGATTTTCCTGAAGAACTTGCAGGCAAACTCTGGAACGGCGCTTATCGGGGACAAAGGCAGAAGTGGTTTGCATTGCGTTTTTCAGGTGTTGATCAGGAGATCAACCTCCAAACTAAGCACCCAGAATTTGTGGAGTGGAAATGGGCAGCTCCATCCCAGTTGCCCGATCTTATTATTCCTTTTAAGAGGGAACTCTACCTACAAATACTTCGAGAGTTTAGCTCGCTTTTATAGTATTAGTCAGCACGACCTCTACCACAAAGTAACTGCACCTATGTGCTTCACTACGTGGCCGTATAATAACCAAGTCATGGTCCGTATGTGATTATGTCAGGCGTGGGCCTTCACTCTCTTACGAGTCTTTGCTTTAGCAGCTGGCCGCCGTATCTTGGCTTTTGCTTTAGACTTTGAGATATCTTTGTGGCCTTCCTGCAGGGTTTTCCATGGCCGATCTTGGCCTTCAAAGTTGAATTCCACTTTGATCCCATGCGGGTCGTAACAGAACAGCTGGTGTAGATCCATCCCAGGAATTGCGCGGTCTTGCCACTCGACACCATGCGCATCAAGGCGTGCAGTAAACTTCTCAAAGTTGTGAGCGCGGAATGCGATATGATCAACTGCGCCACTGTCCTTAGGGCCAAATACGGATGCACCATCACCAATCTTTCCATTGTGTGCTGGTACTGGCGCTTTGGTTTCAATTATATGTATGGCGGGAGAGTAACCTAGGTATAGCCACAATCCTGGCTCTGGGAATTCTGGGCGCCAGCCTTCCTCGAATCCTAATGCATCCACATAAAAGCGACGGCAACCGTCTACATCATTAGTAAGAATATTTATGTGATCTAGGCTTGCAATATCCGCCAATTTCCCGGTCTGCATATTGAGCGCCATGAATTCTCCTCCGATAGTCAACTGTGAAACCACATGATCACTAGAGCTAATAGTTAGATCATAACCAACGCCTAAAAGGGTGGCAATGACATGTGTACAACATTGCCAAATAAAAAATTTTACTTCTCGGAACGTCGAGTCGATAACAGTAAGTGATTTATTTGTTCGTTGATTGAGCTTCAAAAGAGGATAAGGTGGTACTCGGCAGATCAAATGCTATTTACCCGCAGGTTTAACGCATTTATGCGGTGACCGTGGTCAATGCTATTCGTCATGATCAGATCTAGGAAAATCCAAGCCTACGACATTGGAGTGGTCTTTGGTATGTGCCCTATTTTTTTCATTCTTATGAATGTTTTTTTCATTGGTTCCAATGCTTATGCTGTTCTCATCCGAGACTCGCTCGACCTGAACTTGCTCAATGGATTGTCCACGCCTTAAAACTTTTTCTGAAGAAATAAGAATCTCTCGTACGTCATCATGGGTACGGTTTAAATGGGCCTCAAGGTTGTGAGTTCTTTTATGCAGTCGGGCGACGTCTTGCAAAAGAATGCCTACTTCTCTTTGTACTAAGTGAGCCTGTTCCCTCATCCTTACGTCTTTCAGGATGGCCCGTACTGTATGTAAGGTTGCCATCAAAGTGGTTGGAGATACGATCCATACCTTTGCCGCGTAAGAGCTATCCAGTACATCCATAAAGTTGGTATGGAGTTCCGCATAAACAGCTTCCGACGGAATAAACATGAGCGCCGATTCAGCGGTTTCGCCAGGAATAATATATTTATCTGCAACATCAGAGATATGTTTCAATAGGTTAGACGCAAACGAACGTCGTGCAGACTTCCTTGTTAATTCATCTGGGGCGGCCAGTAGAGCTTGATACCCCTCTAACGGAAACTTAGCATCCACACCTATAGGCCCCGGTGGATTAGGTAACATTATTAGGCAATCAACCCGTCGCCTATTGGAAAGGGTAGATTCAAATTCGTATGCTGATGGTGGTAGGGCGGATATGACTAAATCATTCAACTGAATCTGTCCAAAAGCGCCTCGCGCCTGCTTATTTGATAGTATGTCCTGCAGGCTTACAACCTGGCTTGAAAGCTCCGTAATGTTCTTCTGGGCTCGGTCAATAACATTTAAGCGCGTTTGAAGAGCACCAATTCCTTTCGCCGTTTTTGCCGCCGTATCCTGAAGATTTTGGCCCATCCTATTTGATATTGAGTCCAATCGATCCTGAAGGTTCCTGTTTAACAAGCTCTGGCTAGCTGTAATATTTGAGGCCAGAGTTTCCATACGTCCATTAATCTCAGATTGGGACCGTGTTAGCTCTTCTGTTGTGCGGAGGAGGTGCGCTGTTAATGATGAATCATGGTGGCGTTTACGTATTGTGAAGAGAATGGCAACAGCAAGTATGACACCGAAGACTCCGATGAGGGCAAAAATTAAAGAGCTAGTATCCATTAAACTAACGCAAGAAAATCAATCTAAATTGAACAAGGATAGCTTGACTAGACGCATTGTCACCATTACCTGTCTTCAATTCAGTATTGTCGTTATTCATAATACTAATTGGTAGAACTCTCATTGGAATACCTCAAATGGTGGTACGCACTATTATCACTGCTCCTGACTCTCGGCTTAAGATCAAATCTAAGCCAATTATTGATATGGATGACACTTTGCAAACGCTAGTTGATGACATGTTTGATACCATGTATTCAGCTCCCGGTATTGGCCTCTCGGCCATACAGATTGGAGTTCCTAAGCGGGTAATTGTTATTCATATCACACATGAGAAGGACGTGTTAGGGCCTCTCGTCTTAATAAACCCCGTTGTTCTTGTTACATCGGAGGAAAAAGCTATGTATGAGGAGGGGTGCCTTTCATTGCCGAATCAATTTGTGGAGATCGAACGACCACGCGAGATAACACTTTCTTATCTCAACAGAGAAGGTGACACTGTAGAGCAAAAGTTTAGCGATATTTACTCTACGTGTATTCAACATGAAATTGATCATTTGCATGGCAAGCTTTTTGTGGATCATTTGTCCGTGGTAAGGAGAAACATAATTCTCCGCAAGTTGTCGAAGGCCCGAAGAGTGGCCAGGGCAACTGTCTAGACCTGGCATGGGGAGGCTTCCCATTGTGTTCATGGGAACACCTGACTTTGCAGTGCCAACACTATTGGCACTGCTAGAATCGGGACACGAGATTATTCGAGTTTATACGCAACCGCCTCGGCCTGCTGGCCGCGGCCACGCTAAACGTGAATCAGCCGTTAACCGTGCAGCTATCGCCCACGGGCTAGCCGTATCAACCCCAAATAAATTTGATGATTTTCACATTAATCAATTTCAAACTTTGGGAGTTGGTCTAGCGATAGTAGTGGCTTACGGTTTAATGCTTCCTCTGGATCTGTTATCAGCGCCAGCCCATGGGTGTCTCAATCTGCATGCTTCATTGTTGCCCCGATGGCGAGGAGCTGCACCAATCCAGCGGGCCATTATGGCTGGGGATACAGTTACTGGTGTGACCGCGATGCAAATGAATGAGGAACTTGATTGCGGGCCTTTGATTAACCATAGAACAGTTCCTATAACTTCTGCAACGACTTATGGGGACCTTCACAATGAACTTGCGGAATTGTCAAAACAAGTAGCTCTCGAGACATTAGCACCGTTGGTTGCTGGAGATTTCAGCCCGATCCCACAGAACATTGATAAGGTTACGTATGCCCCACGCGTTACCAATTCGGATTGCCGTATCAACTGGCGCGACTCGGCTTCTTCTATAGAGCGATGTGTTAGGGCCTTTAATCCTTCTCCGGGCGCCTGGTTTGAGTATGCGGGAGAGAGAATAAAACTTCTTAAAGCTGAATCACTGGATCATAAGAGTGGGGATCCCGGAGCGGTGTTAGATGATAAATTGACCATTGCATGTGGGGTCGGAGCTATTCGGATGTTACTTTTGCAACGTCCAGGTAGAAAAATTCTGCCCGCAGAGGAATTTCGGAGGGGTTTCAAGATTCCAGTTGGTACTTCGGCTCCCTGATGATTCGCTACAAGTTGTCTCTAGAGTACGATGGCGGTGGTTTCGTGGGCTGGCAACGGCAAAGCAATGGACTTTCCGTTCAAGAGGCGATTGAAGATTCGTTCAAAGCTTTCAACGGACAATCAGTTTCAGTGATTGGTGCTGGGCGTACTGATTCAGGTGTTCATGCTTTGGGGCAGGTGGCCCATGTTGATCTTAACGCATACCTTGAATCGGAATCTCTAAAGCGGGCTCTAAACTTTTACCTTAAGCCTAGGCTTATTGCGGTTCTTGCTGCGGATGTAGTCGTGTCGGATTTTCACGCTCGCTTTTCCGCTAAATCGAAACGTTACATGTATCGTATTACGAACCGTCCTGAACCAGTAACTCTAGGTCGTGGATATGCATGGCACATTCCCCCGCGATTGAATACACGGGCAATGAATCGGGCTGCAAGTTTATTGGTCGGGAAACATGATTTTACTACGTTCAGAGCCAAGTCCTGTCAGGCCAATTCACCTATCAGGACATTGGATAGTCTGAGTATTAAAAGGTCGGGCTCGGATATTACCGTTGAAGCATCTGCACGTTCTTTTCTTCATCGTCAGGTACGTAACATCGTGGGTACGCTTAAATTGGTTGGTGAGGGAAAGTGGACGCAGGATGATGTAAAAGATGCGCTTGATGCCCGTGATCGCAAAGCGGGAGGGCCTACGGCGCCAGCCCATGGTCTCTATTTGGTGGAGGTCTCTTACGATACTTTGGAGCAGGAACTGGCGCCGTTATAGCCGAAAACTAAAGTATGCTGGCGGAACGTGTTGCGGCATTATCTTTATGGCTGCAACAAGCGGGTTAGTATACAAACCATCAGCATTATTGAAGAGTGGTTAATATGGGTCTTTGTAGAGTAATTTGAATTGGCTGTACGATGATAACTGCTACGATGAATTGGTGCTTTTAGTTGCCACAATTTCTTGTGCAGATAGATTTAGTAAGAGGCCGATGAGGACGTGAATGACCACAATGCTGACTGCAACGAATGGTCCGACATGAAGGGCTGTGCGGGTTATAAACCATAGGTAAAAAAGAGTAAGCATCACAGCTATAAGATTTATCACTGCATGAAGTGATGCCTCCGTATCGGTTAGGGCCATTATTGTTACTACTAGTCCGAACAGTGCCCACTGCAGCACTCCAGCCCAATTATACGCAACGATAAAGCCCACATAATGCTTACCGACGCCTAAAATACGCGATAGAAACACCATTAGCACGGGTAGAGTGCACCAGCTCAACAAATATGTGGCGCCGCCTACCAACACGTTTTCTGCAGCGCCTAATTCGTAGGGTCTTTGCTCCATAGAAATTGCTGGGGAAATTGAACGGATATAGATGTAGATAGGGGCTGCAATTGCGGCTGCAAAGAAAGAACTCCAGAATCCGGAAACCGTGAGTGTAAAGTGATCCATGCCCCTCTGATCAAGGTGGGCTAGACCCCAAGCACCATATAGGGAACTCCTTATCTCATAGTGGTCTGGAATCATGTGGAAAGAATGTTTTTGATCATTTCCGAATAGATATTTGTCAAAGTAGCTAAGTCAGATAACGGGATTCGTTCGTTAACCTTATGCATAGTCTGGCCTACAAGGCCAAATTCAACGACTGGGCAGTATCTCCTTATAAAGCGGGCATCAGAAGTTCCCCCGGCGGTACTGAGTGCGGGTTGTCGTCCGGTTACTTTAGAGATTGCATCTGAGATTGAGTCACTTAACGAGCCTGGGGCAGTCATAAATGCGTCACCTGATGACGAAATGGTAAGTTCGTACGAGTCTGAAATAGATCGGCATGTCTCGTGGAGCCACGAATTTAGACTGCTCGTGGTATGCTGATCATTGAAGCGGATATTAAATGAAGCACTGGCTTTAGAAGGGATAATATTTGCGACAGTATTATCAACAGATAGTCTCGTTATTTCCAAGTTTGACGGATCAAAGTGCTCGGTTCCTGTATCAAGTGGTGTATTTTGAAGTTTATCGAGGATAGTCAAAAGCTTTGTAATAGGGTTGTCGGCTAGAGAGGGATACGCGACATGACCTTGCATCCCACTGACAGTAAGCTGACCGTTGAGGCTACCGCGTCTACCGATTTTAATCATATCTCCGAGCTGACCAGGGTTAGTTGGTTCGCCGACTACGCACGCATCAATTACCTCGCCCCTATCAGCTAGCCATTTTAATACTTTTGCCGTGCCGTTAATTGCTGGGCCTTCTTCATCGCCGGTAATTAACAGACTGATTGAGCCGTTGGGCAAACCTCCGTGTTGGTTTAAAAAGCGTGCCAGTGCCGCTATGAAACAGGCAATTGCACCCTTCATATCAGCTGCGCCACGTCCCCAAAGCATATCATCGACAACATGTCCAGAGAATGGAGGAACTTTCCAGGACTCGTAACTGCCCGTTGGCACTACGTCCGTATGTCCGGCATAGCAAAGATGGGGCGGATTACGTCCAATCCGTGCGTAGAGGTTATTTACGTCGGGTGTGCCAGCTTCAGAGAAAAGAAGTGGGTGACAAGTAAAGCCCATGGAGTGAAGTGCTTTCGATACGATATCGATTG
Organism: uncultured Alphaproteobacteria bacterium; assembly: GCA_913041535.1. GTDB lineage: Bacteria > Pseudomonadota > Alphaproteobacteria > VGEJ01 > VGEJ01 > CAJWJK01. The sequence continues at coordinate 32,689 of CAJWJK010000004.1, read as the reverse complement.
CACCACCATCAGACGGTGTAACACTGTTACACCGTATCAGCGCTTGCGCCAATGGCAGCGGGTCAAGGAGAGTTTCAGAAATCACATCACCGTGATAAACTTTGTCGGCGGACCGGTCAACCTACGGACGATTTGGCAGTTCGAATATTTATTGATATAGCTTCAATTGTCTTTAGGGTTTAAGGGTCTTTTTTTGAATGCGGCTCCTGGCTTTTGAGCCGGGATAGCATAGTCCACGAGGTTCTAGATGTTTATCCAAACTGAAACAACTGCAAATCCATCAGTTATTAAGTTTCTCCCAGGTGAGCGGGTTACAGATTCGCAGACGATTGAGTTTCTTGATGAAGAATCTGCAAATGGTTCCCCTCTAGCGCTCCGCTTATTTCAGGTTGGTGGCATCGAAAAATTGTCTTTAGGTGCTGACTATATTGAAGTTTGCAAGGTTGATGAGTCTGAATGGCAACATCTTAAACCACAGATTCTAGGGGCTCTTGTAGAGCATTTTATGTCAGGTGATCCAGTTTTTGTTGATGAAGCTGATGGACAACAGAGTGCTGATCGGCAGTTAGAGGCTATTGATTTGGATTGTTCTAGTGAGCTGGCGGTTCAGGTGAAGGAATTAATTGATACTCGCATCCGACCAGTCGCGGAACAAAGCGAGGGCTCTGTGGATTTTCGCGGTCTAAAAGAGGGAATCGCCTATGTGGAATTTACGGGCGGCGCTTTCGCGCTTTTGGCTGGTGTAAAGAATATGGTGCGTCACTACCTGCCAAATGTTGCTGATGTCTGCGATTATCGTGATGTTTTACCAAAACCCGGGTTAGAGACGCCTGAGGCAAAAGCCATACAAAATCTTTTGACGGACAACATCAATCCCGCGGTGTCAGGGCATGGTGGACATATATCTCTCGTGGATGTTCGAGAACACACAGCTTATATACGCCTGGAGGGCGGTTGCCAGGGTTGTGGCATGGCAGATGTAACACTAAAGCAAGGGGTCGAAGTGGAGATAAAGCGAGCGGTGCCGTCAATAACGTCAGTTCTGGATGTTACAGATCATGCTGACGGACAGAATCCATACTATCAGCCTGGAAGGTAGGGTGTCGCTACTTTCTGATCTAAAGCTGTAGAACTATGTCTGTGATGGGCTTGAAATTTATGTGCAGGGGTTGCATCTGCTTTGGATAATGCACTTGGGGCTTGTGGCGTGGTACAGTTGGTGTCTGGTGACGCTGATGGAACGAATTGGTTCAAAGGCTATACGCCTACCATATAGCTTTTAGATAATTTCCCTCATTGTGTAGATCATTATTATGTGCGTGTGCGAGCCGCATCACTAGCATAATGAGAAGTTTCACTATTCCCGTAAAAGTTCGTTAATTGAGGTTTTTGACCGTGTTTTGGCATCAACCTTTTTGACTATTACAGCGCAATAAAGGCTTGGGTCTATATTGTTTTTCGTAGAAGTATTGCCTGGCATTGATCCAGGTACGACCACTGAATAAGCGGGAACACGCCCATAGTGAATTTCACCTGTGGATCTATCGACTATGCGAGTAGACGCGCCAATGTATACTCCCATCGAGAGGACAGATCCTTCCTCAATTATGACTCCTTCGGCAATTTCAGAGCGTGCTCCAATGAAACAATCATCTTCCACTATTACAGGGGCAGCTTGTAGTGGTTCGAGCACACCGCCGATACCAGCGCCACCCGATATGTGGCACCGACGTCCGATTTGAGCGCAACTGCCTACAGTTGCCCAGGTATCGATCATCGTGTCTTTGTCGACATATGCGCCAAGATTTACAAAGCTTGGCATTAAGACAACCCCTGGAGCAATGTACGCTGAATGTCGGACGATGCACGAGGGGACGGCACGAAATCCTGCTGAACGAAAACGCTGTTTATCCCATCCGTTGAATTTTGACGCTACTTTATCGAACCAGTCGGACTGGCCACCTGGCCCTCCAGATATTGGTGCCATGTCATTAATTCTAAAAGACAGCAGTACGGCTTTCTTTAACCACTCGTTGACTTGCCACTCACCATCGCGTTTTTCGGCCACCCGTTGCTCACCTCTATCCAGTTGATCAAGAGTGTGTTCGACAGCGCGACGCAATATTGTATCATTTGACAAATCAGCATTGTTTCTGCCGTCCCAAGCGGTAGAAATAACGGTTTGAGCATCTTTTACGTTCATCAGCCGGTGTACTCCTTAAGCCAAACGACAAGATCGTTGGTTATGTAGTCTATGTGACCGCCATCCCCGCCTTCGTAACTATGCAGGTCATCATTGCGTACCCACACTGTTTTCATTCCAAGTGAATGTGCCGGAATTAGGTTCCGTGAAATATCATCAAACATGATTGAGTTTCGGGGTTTTATACTAAGTTCAGATATAAATCGACGATATATGCCAGGGTCAGGCTTTGGAATATAATTTGCAGAAGCAATATCGAAAATGCTTTCCATATGATGGCTTACACCAAGTTGCTGCATGACTCGTTCTGCATGGTCTCGCGATCCACTTGTGAAGACTACCTTTCGGCCCTCCAAGCGCTCGAGTGCTTTGCACAGTGTCTGGCTTCGAGGAATCCAAGTAATGTCAATGTCATGAACGTACTCTAGGAATTCCGTGGGGTCGACGCCGTGACGTAGCATTAAACCGCGCAACGTACTTCCATACGCCTTATAGTATTCGGATTGGAGATTTTGTGCCGCAGCCAAATCCAAATCAAGTGTCTTGGAAACATACTTTCCTATTCTCTCGACAACTTGGGAGAAAAGCTTGTAACGAGCATGATAGAGAGTATTGTCCAGATCGAAGACCCAAACATCTACATCGGATAGATTGATTCCGTCTAAACGACGTGTAGGTTTAGGCATAACGTCTTCTATTAGTTTGGAATGAGGCAATTGCCATATTGTAGAAGTATTTCATTCGCTATTTCTTCGCATGGTGTAGTAGATCAAGAATGAGAGTGACCCTATTGAAGCGATATTAAGTGGAACTCAACAGGGCCCAACAGGCTATTCCTATATGTTAACTTGTCCCATAACACAGAATCTCTATGGTTTTAGCAACATTGTGCCAACGCCCTGTTCAGTGAAAACCTCCAGCAAAATTACGTGGGGAATTCGGCCGTCAAGAATGTGAGCTGCTTCGACTCCTCGATCTATAGCACTAAGACAGGTTTTTATCTTTGGAATCATACCGCCTTCAATCGTGCCATCATCAATCATGGGTTGGGCGTCCTTAGGAGATAGCTCGGCTATAAGAGTGCCGTTTGTGTCCATGACACCAGGAACATCGGTTAGAATAAGAAGCTTTTTCGCATTAACAGCTGCTGCAATCGCACCTGCTGCAGAATCGGCATTGATGTTGTATGTCTCACCGGCCTCGCCAATGCCAATGGGTGCAATTACGGGTATTACATCTACATTTGCTAGATCGTCGAGAAGATTACGATTGACAGTGATGGGATCTCCGACGAATCCGAGATCCACTGCGTTTGCCTTGCCGTCTCCTACGTATTCAAGCTTTTGTGATTTTATAAGGGCGCCATCTTTACCTGAAAGGCCAAGAGCGGTTCCGCCAGCCATGCCGATAGTGTTGACTATATTCTTATTAATCGTGCCCGACAGAACCATTTCTACAACTTCCATGGTTGCCTGGTCCGTGACCCTTAAGCCATCGACAAAGGTACTGCTGATACCTAATCGATCAAGCATCGCGCCGATTTGAGGTCCACCACCATGGACTACGATTGGTTTTATGCCTACTTGCTTGATGAGAACTATATCTCGGGCAAATTCAAGGCTTAGATCAGGATCGCCCATTGCATGGCCGCCGTATTTGATGACAAATGTTTCACCGGCAAACTGGCGCATGTACGGCAATGCTTCGGATAAAGTGGATGCTGTTCGGAAGTAACGCCGAAGGCCATGTTGATTGGAGTTTTCCATGGATAGTTTGTGTCCTTAGATACCCCGGAACGGCTATCTTTTCCCTTATAAAGGATCAGAAGGGTTGAGCCAAGAGAGCCAGTGCCGCACGTAGCTCCGAAATACCAATTCCCGACTTTGAACTGGTTGTGATAATAGCGGGATGGGCTGCTGGATGTTGAGCGAGATTCGTCTTCGCAAAAGTCTGTGCTTTGTTATGCGCTTCATTTGAATCAAGGTCTGCTTTTGTTAATATGATCTGATAGGTGACTCCCGCTTTGTCTAACCTGTTCATAACTTCTTGATCTGAATTCATGAAGCCACGTCTTGTATCGATTAAGAGACAGACTTGCCGAAGATTCTGCCGATGCTCAAGGTACTTTTGAACGAATATTGTCCAACATTGTACTGAGCTTTTGGGCGCACGGGCAAAACCGTGACCAGGTAGGTCTACTAGCTGAAGATTTTTGCCGAGTGTAAAAAAATTGATCTGTTGAGTACGGCCAGGTGTGCGAGAAGTGCGTGCGAGTCTTGTGTGTCCCGTCAACGCATTGATGAGACTTGACTTGCCTACGTTTGACCGACCCGCAAAAGCAACCTCAGGCAGGTCAGCTGATGGCAGCCCATCCATTGAAACCGCAGAAGTGGCAAACGAACATCGCTTTGTAAAAAGAAGGCGGCCATATTCAAGATCTTGATGTGATGGCACAGATGTACCCCTTTGCCCATTATGATGCCGGTCGCGCCACCCCCATCCGTTTCATTATTACCCACTGTTGGAGGATTGACAGTAAATTATTCCAAGTCCAGTAGATTACGAGTCCGGCTGGGAACGATGCGAGAAGAAAAGTGAAGAAGAATGGCATGAATAGGAAGATTTTTGCTTGTATAGGATCCTGTGGCTGCGGGTTTAGCCGCATCTGCAGCCACATGCTAACACCCATGAGAATTGGCCAAATGCCAATGTGTAGTATATCCGGATATTCAAAAGGAATAATACCAAAGGGATTGAGGAGATTACTGGAGTCACGTGAGGATAGGTCTTGAACCCAGCCAAAGAAAGGAGCTTGACGCATTTCGATGGTCACAAACAGTACTTCGTACAGAGCGAAGAAGACAGGAATTTGGATTAGCATAGGCAGGCAACCCATCATTGGGTTAACTTTTTCTGCTTTATATAGATCCATCATTGCCTTTTGCATACCGGCTCTATCACCAGCGTATTGCTCTTTCATCTTTGTTACTTCGGGCTGCAATTTCTTCATTGCTGCCATGGAGCGGTATGCCTTATTGGCAAGAGGAAAGAACACGAGTTTGACACAGACGGTAAGAAGTAAGATGGCAACACCAAAGTTACCGATAAGCTCATTGAACATCATTAAGACGTGGAAAAGCGGCATAGCGAGAAAGTAGAGCCATCTAAACGCTGCAGCGAGATCAAAGCGGACAATGTTTAATTGTTGTTCGTATGAATCAAGGGTAGCAGCGACTTTTGCTCCTGAAAATAAATGGTCAGTAAATTCGGCGTTTGATCCTGGAGGAATGTCATAAGTTTCTCTGACATAGTCGACCTGATACTTGTCGAGGACACCGCTTTGCCAATGAGTGAACGCGCCTTCAAACTTTTTATCTTGGTCAGGAATAAGAGTTACAAGCCAATACTTGTCTGTAATGCCGAGCCAACCACCAGTTGTATTGGTGGTGATGCGCCCACCAGGTTCGTCGTGGAGATCAGTATAATCGTGTTCGTCAAGAGTGCCATTGAATACGCCTAAGGGTCCTTCATGAAGAATATAGAAACCCGACACCCACGGTGTGCCGGTTCGCGTAATGATGCCAAAAGGTCGTACGCTAACCGCAGTGGAGCCTTGGTTTTCAATCCGGCGTTGGATTGTGAACATGTACTTGTTGTCGATTTCAATTTTCTGAATAAATGTCACTCCATGGCCGTTCTCCCATGTTAGGGTTACAGGGTTACTGGGCGTCAAAGTAGATCTGTTAGCCGTCCAAAGAGTCTGTTCATCCGGCGTCACCGTACCGTCCAATGCGCTCCAGCCGAACCATGCATAATATGGCCCTCGATTTGCGACTTCATTTTGCGGGAGAAACATAGAGCTAGAATTTTGGGCGCCCGAGATTTGGGTGCCCTTTGGAGACAGTAAGACGATCTCTGGGCTATCAGGTTCTATCGTCTCTCGATAGTTGGTTAATGTTAAGTCATCTATCAGGCCACCTACTAGAGAGATAGAGCCTCTCAAGTGGGATGTATTGAAGGACACTCTTTCAGTTTCAGCTATAATTTGGTCGCGGTCTCTAACGACCATTTGTCCTGGTGATGGCTCCGTTTTTGCCGATTCGGTCCTATCGCTGTCACGGTTGGCTGAGCCCGGAACAGGTGGCGATTTGTCTGGCGCTTCTATGTGCGTTCCACTATCCGATGACGATGACGGTGGAGGAGTCGAATATCCAAAAATGAACTCAAAGCCAACTACAATTACAACCGATATAACAATTGCCAGAATCAAGTTTCTTTGATCATTCATCTTTGGGCCTTGATATCACTAGTGTTTGGCTTTAGGGGTACTGGATCATAGCCGTGCCGTCCCCACGGGTGGCAGCGTGCGATACGACATAACCCTAACCAGCAACCATAAGCAGCGCCATGAATTCGAAGAGCTTCAGCGGTATATTCAGAGCAAGTAGGAAGGTAACGGCACCTGGGGCCTATAAATGGAGAAATAGTCACACGGTAGGTCTGAATCAATAGCCTAAGTATTGTTGTTATAGCATTCATGTTACGGACTTCGGCACGCTTGTTTCAATATCGCTACAGCACGCACGCCATACATTCAGTTTTCGTAAAGCAGTATCTAAATCCTCTACTAGTGATGCATATGGTCTTATAGCTGCATCTGGTTGACCTAATATTACAAAATCATGGCCAGGCATTGCATAATTCGGTAGGACGCTATTTGCTATTGCGCGCAATCGGCGGCGCACATAGTTGCGAACTACCGCATTACCAACTCTCCTAGAGACAGTGTACCCTACACGCACTTTGCATTTATCTGAAGGGGATGTGTGTGAGAGCACTTGAACAATCATTCCAGATGTAGCGTATCTACGACGAGCCGCGGCCACACGCAAAAATTCCGATCTATATCTCAGGCGTCCCAGTCGTGCAGACATCAAATCTATGCGGATAGTCGCTTGCGCCCCTTGGCACGCCGGCGCGCTAGAATTCTTCGACCGCCCGTAGTCGCCATGCGAGAACGAAAACCATGGCGGCGCTTACGCACCAACACACTGGGTTGAAAGGTTCGTTTCACCGAAAATCTCCGCTTCGCTTGCCGCTCCCGGGATTGGCCGCAGCGCGCGCTGTATACGGCCTTGATTTCATGGTGTCAAACCAAGCTTTTGAAAATCTTTGGTCTGCTGACGTATGGGTGTTTAAAAATTAAGAGGTATAGGGCCAAAGTGTGGGGTGCTGCAGGTAGAAAAACCCTAGGATAACGACGAGCTTAAACACGCATTGTGCTGATATTATACGTACTGAAGTTATTAAATCGAGTTCACTGATTTATATGCAGTCGGGTCGGATCGACCATAAACAAATAACCGTATGAAATTCTTAAGCGGGTCCTCTTCATTCAATCAAGTCATGATCCTACCAATGGTAAAACTCGTGAAAGATGTTCACCGTTTGTCGTAAATTTAAAGGCCATGTCAAACAAGTTTATTACACTTCTAAACTGATAATGCTTTGAAAAAGTTGTATTTCGGTTGAAGTTTTGGAGGCTGAATGAGACGATCACCTCTGGTCTTTTTGGTTAGTCACCGCGGGAGTGATAGGGAGAGGGATGTTGTCGCTATTTCAGAAGGTCATTGGACTGTTGGTTCCCTGCATTATGGGAGTTCTTTTGGTGCCATATAGCAGCAGTAACGCGGCTGATGTAACTGCTGTTGAGCCTGCGTATAGTGCTGGTGAATCTTTAAGTCCGGGACTTAAGGTTTGGTATTACTCCAGAGATCTATCGCGATTACGTGAACTGCGAGACTGGATGAAGTGGAAGGACGGTAAGGAGGGCCCCCCTCTTCTTAGTCTTGATTACCCTGAAACTACGGGGCCGGTATTGACTGCGACTCAAGAGGACTTGGTTGGTGCACGTATAGAAGGAGCTATCCTGCTATCTGAAGTTGGGCAATATCGGTTCAAAGTGCTCTCTAATGATGGAATACAAGTAGACATTGGAGGCAAGAAAGTTCTGAAGGATGATCGTACACATTCGACACGCTTCAGTAAGGAGGGAACTGTTACTGTGAACACACCAGGGTGGTATAGCGTTTACATACTTTACTTTGAACGCAGGCATAGTGCTGCACTGCAACTTCATTGGACAACCCCATCAATAAATAGCATGCATGTAGTGCCTCCTGAGGTTTTTGGGCATTAACCGCTAGTCGCTTCCGCTTTAGCAGAAAATAAGACGCAGTTTCTTGGAGAGGCGAGTTTCTCTTTTTGGGATAAGGGTATCAAGTGCTCGCAAATTAATCTCCTAGGGCAATACCCTCTCTTCGGGGGTCTGCTCCGCCTATTAGTCCGTTATCGTCTATGAGAATGGCATGAATGCCACTATTGAGTGGTCGGAGAATCACCGTATGGCCAAGTTTATTGAGGCCGGGTTCAAGTGCTGTAATGGCGGTGCCTTGCTCTAGTATCAAGGGCCCGTTTAGGTTGGCATAGTGAGGGAGGTTGATCGCCTCTTGAATGCCGAGCTTCCAGTCTAAGACAGCAACGATTGTTTTAGCTACATATGCTATGATGGTGCTTCCGCCGGGGGATCCCAGCGCTATTATCGGACGATTAAACTTATCAAATACCATTGTTGGGGCCATGGAACTGCGTGGACGCTTCCGCGGCTCAACACGATTTGCCACGGTACGTCCGTCAATGTTTGGCAGAAATGCAAAATCGGTTAGTTGGTTGTTTAGAAGAAAACCCGAAACCATTAGTCGTGAACCGAATGCATTTTCGATACTGGTAGTCATAGTTAATACATTGCCTTTTTGGTCAACTATGGTGATGTGTGATGTAGATTCACCCTCACGTTTTAGGGTAGAGCTGGCCGCACCTTTGTTTTGCGAGCCTACAAAGCCGGGTTTGGCAGGTCCCATGCTTTGTTTATGGTTTATGGTTGCTGCCCGATTTCGAAGATACCTTTGATCGATTAGCTCGGTAACTGGTATATCTACAAAATCAGGATCAGCAAGATAATGTGCACGGTCAGCAAACGCGAGCTTGCTTGCTTCTGCAAACAAGTGCACGGCCTCTAGTGAGTTGGGGGGTAGCTTAGTAATGTCGAAAGGTTCTAAGAGCCCAAGGATTTGAAGGGTAGTGACGCCGCCAGAGGTTGGTGGCGGCATGCCACAAACCCTCCAGGTCCGATATGGAGCGCATAATGGGATTCTTCTGATTGCTTGATACATGGCGAGGTCTGATAGCGATAACCGTCCAGGATTAGGGAAAGATTCTCGCACGGTATTTACAATCTTTTTAGCAATTGGTCCGTGGTAAAATTCCGAGACTCCATTGTTAGCGATGCTTCGTAACGTTGAAGATAACTCAGGGTTACGAAGTCGGAATCCTATCGGATGGGGTTGATTGCTGGTACCATGGAAGTATCTTTGCGTTGCGGGAAATGTTTTAAGGTGCTGATCGCGAGTAATGAGATGGTTGAGGCGAGGTGAAACCAAAAATCCCTCATCAGCCATTTTAATTGCTGGTTGGAATAAATCTTTCCATGGGAGGTGTCCGTGATCCTCATACACGAGTTCTAGCATTCTAAGGAGACCTGGAACCCCAACAGCAAGACCACCCACTGCGGCTTGAAAAAATGGTACAGGGAAACCTTGTTCATCGAGAAACATATTTTGGTCGGCAGCTGCAGGGGCAGTTTCTCGTCCGTCATAGGCGTATAACTCGTTATTTTGACGGTCATAGAAGAGAAGGAACCCACCGCCACCAATTCCAGAGGATTGTGGTTCAACTAGGTTAAGAACAAGCTGTGTGGTTATGGCTGCATCGACAGCGTTACCGCCCCGTCTAAGAACTTCACGTCCCGCCATAGCGGCATAAGGATTGGCAGCGGTAACCATATAATTCTCTGAATGTGATGAGTTCCCCTTGTTTTGTTGGTCTGGACTGTGAGGCGACTCTGGCTCGGAGCGAGAAAATTCCTCGTTTCCTAAACAATAGGTTGCCCATGTAGAAAAAGTTAAAAAAATTAATGCTGCGCATAGCCAACGATGTATGCGTCTTAACGTAAGTTCTTGGGTGATCAACATGTGATTCCGCTACATGGTTCAATGGACAATCGTTGGGTTAACACGCGCCTATTCTATAACAGGGTGTTGGGTCCCCAATAGTTAAATGGTGTTCCTATATTATTTGAATAGTATTTGTTTCAAGGAACTTAGTTGCTTAAAACTTCAATCGCTTGATCGTCCGCATTCAACTTGGTAATTCCGATATCAGGGTCTGGAGCGGAGATTTCTAATATACTTGGATTTGGTTTATAGAGATAGTGTATTAAGCAATGCACTGTCAGTTTAGCCTTGTGTTATGAAGGGGAGAGACAATGACACGAGTTACGTCGGGAACAAGAAATCTTATTACTGACGTTGGGGGTATCTTAGTCGGTAACGCTGATGATGAGGGAGTCCGAACTGGGGTGACAGTTGTCCTTTGTGATGAACCAGCTGTAGCTGCTGTAGATGTTCGTGGCGCCGCCCCCGGTACCCGGGAAACAGAGCTTTTAGATCCCACGTGTCTTGTCGATCGTATTGATGCCGTCGTCCTGAGTGGAGGTTCCGCATACGGGCTTGATGCATCATCGGGAACGACAGATTGGTTAGCAGATCATGGACGTGGGTTCCCCACGGGAGGTACCCGTGTTCCCATTGTGCCCTGTGCGATCTTGTTTGATTTACTAAACGGGGGCGAAAAGAGATGGGGTAACGCATCACCCTATAAGGAACTTGGGCGTCACGCTGTCGAAGCTGCCGGAGTTGATTTTTCTTTAGGGAATTCTGGTGCTGGTTACGGTGCAATTGTGGGTGGTTTGAAAGGCGGGTTAGGTAGTGCGTCGGCTAACTATGGTAACGTCACAGTGGGCGCAATAGTTGCAGTTAATGCGTTCGGTAGCGCCGTTATACCCGGAACGTCTACGCTATGGTCGTGGCCTTTCGAATGTGAAAATGAATTAGGCGGGCAATCTTTACCAAAGTCGATGGGTGCATTTGATTCTGATTACGCTTTTCATTCGCCAGTTGGCGCTCAAACAACTATTGGCGTCGTTGCCACTAACGTTCAACTTGATAAAGCCCAAGCTAAGAGAGTTGCAATGATGGCTCACGATGGGTTGGCACGAGCTATTCGACCATCTCATACGCCATTTGATGGCGATACCCTTTTTGCGATTGGAACAGGCAATGACAGAACAATAGCCGTAACTCCATCAGACCTTGGCCACATAGGGATGATTGCAGCGGATTGTGTCGCCCGCTCTGTTGGCCGCGCTGTAGTTGAGGCTAATACCCTTGGAAATATGGTCAGTTATCGAGATTTCTGTGGTGATGCGCTAGCGTAGCTCTGAGAGGCCTAGAAGAAAGACTAAAATTCTGCAACGCACTGGCTATCTCTGAGAGCTTGCATTGCTACGAGAGAATCTACCTCACGTATAAGTGAACTTCCGGAGTAACAGCTTCGTTACTACTTGCTGCCGATAATGTAACGCGGCTAGCGGGTAAGCCCATTTGAGTCAGCGACCGCAGGACAGTCCCAGCATATTTTTTGGCTTTTGATCCACCTAGCGCTGAATCCGCCGCACTTCCCTGGCCGGGCGCTACAGCCACTAGGTCAAACATTGAATCAGGGCGACGTTCTAGAGCACGCGAAACTGCATTATACAGAGCCTGTTCATAAGGAGGATCAGGCTGATCAAATCGGATGACTACCAAAGGCCTGCGATTGGCAACGGAATAACTACCTCCTGAACCTGCATCTGGTGCGCGGCTAGAAAGTGGAGTTGCGCTAGCAAAAGCTCGATTCGCTAGGCTTGGACCTAGGATCTCACCATTCTGTATAGCGAGAGAAAGCGTTGTAAGTGTCGCTCGCTCGTTGCCCACATAGGATGTTTGGCGATTAACATCCTCGCTGAGTTCATTTAATAAACGATCGATCTGGACTACCGTACGATTCGTTTCATCCTCTAGAATTGCTAGCTGCCTATGGTCTTCGTCAATGGCACCGGATAGGCCATAAGTTGCGCGTGCACTTTCTAGCAGGAAGGCAGCCATTGCTGAATCGCTCGCAACTTTATTGGCCAGTGCATTCATGGCAGTGATATCTAAACTTATACGGTCAAGCTCTGCTTGGGCAGCATTCCACTGCTGGACCAAAACTGGATTGCCTGGCGTGGTTCCCATCTGAAGCCGAGTGGTGATAGCAGCAACCGTTCCATGATAGCGTTGAGAATTTTGTGCTGCTATGTTGCGAATGTGCTGCAGTGCACCATTTCTTGCCACAATTTGTGTCTGCAGTTCGCCAAGCTCCCACCGCATCTGCTCCACTTTACCGCCCACAAATGTGCCTGTTGATGCAGCTTGAGTAACCGGTGTCGGTTCAAAGCTGGTTGTTCCCAGCGTTGGTGGTTCGACCACCGCCACAGCTTCATCCGAATATTCGACTTCTGCTGGAGAAACATCTATAGATTCTGACGAATTCAGTGGCTCCTCTCCGACAAAAGAGGGCCATAAAGAATCTGGGGCAAAAGAGCATCCAGAGAGCGCTATAACAAAAGCCAACGGCACAAGCCTGGCTTGCACGAATACTCTCTCGCTCCATTGCTGGCACGAAGGTTGCATAGGCGCTCTTATGCTCCGTTCTTTACGCCAACGCACCGGGTTCCTTGGGTAATACAAACTTAAAAGAATCTCCGACAACTTAGGCGCGCTCCACGGGTCTCCAGCCAATCTTAGCGAATGGCTTACATGGGGACAAGCGGGTTTGACTCTTTAACTTTGGAGTTAATGATTAATATTGGCAGCAACACAATAATTTTAACAAAAACTCTGAGTTCTTGTACCTAGGAAGGTATTTGATTACGTTCATGGCTATATCTTTATGCGCCCGTAGCTCAGCTGGATAGAGCACCAGACTACGAATCTGGGGGTCGGGAGTTCGAATCTTCCCGGGCGCGCCAATTTAGGGTTAATTATCAATAGTATAGGGGAGGGGAGGTGCAGAGGTCCAAAAAGGCTTTTTAAGCAACATGCCAGTAACATGCCAGTTGTTTTCGTTTTTTTGATCAGCAGGTCCTTTCAGCCACGATCGTCTATAGATCGGAGAGCAGCTCCATCTTGAGACTCCGGTACTCTTCGTCAGTGATCAGGTCGTCATTTCTGGTTTGTTTGAGTTCTGCCAAATGGTCTCCCACGGACTCAATGTCGCTATCGCTTATTGACGGGCCAGCCTCCTGAAAGTTATCGCCATAGACCGCAGCGTCATTGGCGCAGGTCTGTATTCCCTGATCCACTTTCTTTGTCCATTCAGGTCCGAGTACCTGCTTGGCATCCAGAGCATTGTCGTACCCGTCGTCTCCCGGATTCAGCATCAGAACCCACATCCGCAGGCAGGCGTAGAACTTGTGGAAATCATGACTTCGTTTCTTGATGTTTGCATGATTTCTGTACGGGCACACCCGAACAGCCAGATCAGACTGATCGCAAGCATGAAATAACGCAGCGGTGTCGTCATATCAGTACCTCCGTGGGCATATGTCTGATGAAGCACAGCATCTTACTCCACCTTGGTAAAGGCAAAGGAGCCGGGGCAATCCTCGTTTTAGCTATTGCTCATTAGCACCTACACAAAGCCGATTAGAATTTACCGAACCGAAAGAGTTACTTCCACCGGAATTCTGCCGTAAGCTTCTGGGCCTCCGCAACCTGCTCCGCGGTCCAAGTCATCCTCTCCTTACGCCAAGTTAATGTTAGGCACTGAGTGTTGGAAACAGGCGAACTCACAGTTGCTTGATGTGTTTACTCCAGACTATTAGGTGTTAGCTTTCCTCGTATTGCGTTTGTTCTGTGGGCACACAAAAACCTCTGCTTCATACGGCCCGTGTGGCATCTTAACTTGCACTGACGTCCCGTCATGCCAGAAATTAGAAGCAATCATACCAATGGCAACGTTCGTTCCAGCCGTTGGGGAATACGCTGCAGAGGATACGTGACCAACTTGATTGTCTTTAATGAATACAGGCCAAGGCTGTGAACATGTCGGAACTGTTGGGCCATCAATGGATAGATACCGTATCATTCTGCAGGGTCCATTCTGTTGCTCAGCGTGTAGTGCCGATAAACCTAAGTAGTCAAAATTTGTTGCTGGGGTACACATCCATCCAAACCCACACTCGATGGGGGTATTTTTGCGAGTCATATCATTTCCATATGACAAAAGCCCTGCCTCAATTCTCTCTATCAAATTTGGACAACCCACTCGCACATTAAGGTGTGCTCCACATTCAAAGAGTGTGTCCCAAATGGTCAGTGCTAACTGAGACCCTTTTGCATAAATTTCGTAGCCAAGCTGTCCTGAGTAGCCAGTCCGTGATACCAGCACGTTGGTGTTAGCAAAATCAAATTTGTCTATATCAAAATAGTCTAAGTCCCTAATATGGCTTCCGAACGCTTTCTCCATTAAAGATAAAGATTTAGGGCCTTGTATAGCGACTGGGTATACGTCAGCTTCCTTGACTGCTACGTCAAGGTTTGCCCCAATAGCTAGGGCCGAAATCCAAAGGTTAATGTCGTAATCTGATGTGGAAAGCCAATAGCAGTCTTCTTGAACTTGAATGAGCACGGAGTCGTTTAGCATTCGGCCGTTTGGGTCTGTTATAGGAAGGTAGGTGCATCGGTTTAGCGGTGTCTTTGAAAGATCTCTAGGTGTAAGTTTTCGAAGTAGGAAGTTGGCGTCTGGGCCTTGTATCTCGACCTGCCGCTGGCATGAGACGTCCCATATTTGGACTTGGCTTTTCAGATGATGATAATCGTCCTCTAACGTATGAAATACGGTCGGTAAGAGCATATGGTTATATACTGTATAGCTTTTGACTTTGGCTTCCTCTACTCGCGGAGTGAAAGGGGTTTCCCTAAGTCGTCGAGAGACTGAAAGATAAGGTACGGTCATTACACTGGTTATCCTGCGCAAGGAAGTCTATGCATGTTTAGTAAGTGTAAACATAATTGTGGCTTAGAGAATATCAACAATTAGAAATTTTGGGGTTGCTGTGATAGCTCCAATACGGCATGGCAGTGCTAATACAGGAGTGCTTCGTGTTGACTTGCGGAGCATTTAACTAATACGGGGTGCCAGCGCCTTCTCCATGACATCACTTAGTCGTCTATTGAACAATAGTCGGCACTGCCTTACAGGGAGGTTTGGGCGTCTTTGATTACACTAAGTAATCTATTTAATGATTTATCATTATACGGTAATGCATGATTTGATTTGATCGCGGGCACTATATATTCGTTTAAGTAACTTACCGGCAGGAAGAAGTTTCTATCTTCAAGAGAGCCGGTAAACACCACAACCATATTATGATCAGGCAGAACAAAAATGTACTGTCCTCTATAACCAGCCGCTATTGAATAACCGCTAGAATCAATCCACCACTGGTACCCATATTGAGGAAAAAGTGTTGCCTCTACGTGAGGCTGAAATGATTGCTGGACCCATTCTGACGGAATTATTTGTTGAGTTCCCCACAGCCCATTTTTAAGGTAGAGGAAACCAATCTTGGCCATGTCATGCGGGGTCAACATTAAGTCGCTGTAACCTATCGTCACCCCGGTTGAATTTTGAGCCCAAGTAACATCGTTTATGCCCAGCGGGGCAAAGAGACTTTGCTTTGCATACTCGAAAGCAGTCATTCCGGTAGAGCGTTGAATAACTTCAGATAACAAGTGAGACACACCGTTACAGTAGTTAAAAGTAGTGCCTGGCTGTTCATGCATGGGTAGATTCAGTACAAAGTGTGCCCAGTCACGGCTGCGACGCATTTCCCAAAGCCCCTTCCACCTGTATAGGTAAGAGTCAGTACAGTTTAAGCCCGATGTCATCGTTAACAGATGCTTTAGAGTTATGTTGCGTTTAGCGGAGCCATAAGTTGAAACGCCTTGTTTTGGAAAAAAACTAGATACTCTTTGATGAACATCAGAAACGTGACCATGTTTAATTGCAATGCCGATTAATGCGGATATAACGCTTTTTGTGCACGAATATATAGGGTGTCTTTTTCGAATTCTGAATGTATCAAAATACGCATCTAATAACATATAGCCGTTACGTATTATGGTAATACTATGTATCCGTTCCTTAGAATTGGTTACCTTTTCAACTAGGTTGGCAAGGGTTTTGGAATCCATACCTTGGGCTTCTGGAGGGGAGTATCGCCAACCAGTCGTTGGTAAATAGTCGTCATAACGAGCTGGTGTTTCCTCGGCCCACAAACCGTTGAAGGTACTGGCCATTCCCCACGACACGAGAAGGATAGAAAAAACGAATATAGAGATCCGCATGCTTCTTTCCAGCCCTTACTTCAACCTACTAGAGATGAAGCTTTTTGGGGCCGTCGCTACGTAGAGTCCCACTAGTATTACTATTAGTCCAACTAAGTGATAGAACCTAAATTCCTCACCCAATAGGAGAACAGCAAGAAGCGCAGCAAGAATGGGTACTAGGTAAAGAAACTGGCTCGCAACGGCGGCGCCAAGCGCTCTGACCCCGGCATTATAAAAGATGAATGCCAGAATGGTTGGAAAGATTGATATAAAAAGAATCGTTGCTACTGCTGGCCACGTCAAATCGAAGTGCACTGGGGAAAATACTTGGGAAAAATAAATGATACCATTTCCGATAGTGCTGCTAAAGGCGAATACCCAAAGAAATGCCAAAGGATCCAGACCTTCAGGTATGTGGCGAAGGAGCACTGAGTACAGGGCAAAAGACGTGACAGCTGCTAACATTAGCAAGTCACCGACGTTTACAGATAGAGAAGCCAAAATCGTGAAATTGCCTTCCACTATTACGACTACAACGCCAAATAGTGCTACAAACGTACCGGTGATTTGTCGCGATGTAATTGAGTCACGGTACAACATCCACGCAAGTATCATAGTAATGACAGGTAGGATTGCAGCAATTAATGAAGAGTTAATTACTGTTGTATAAGTCAAGGCATTATAAAATAGATGGTAAAAGAATATGATGCTGAGTGTTCCGATAGACACCAACTTAAGCCAGTGTTTCGCAAGAAGGTCTCGTCTTTTCCAAAGTCTAGGGAAAGCCCATGGTGTTAAAAGAGAAACCCCTATTACCCATGGCCAAAACGCCAAAGCTGCTGGTGGAATATCGCTTACCGCTGCTTTGGAAATTACATTGTTTACGCTCCAAAATAACATATTGAGAGATAACAATATGTAAGGAGTGAATCGCTTTATACCACTCGGGAAATCCATATAACTCTCGTAGATACTAATAAAGTTGATCTGATAGTACTTAGGCAAATATGTGTTAAAGGCGGGTGCTTTAGTGTGGATGTGAGAAAATGACCAATGATAGCCTTATTTTATCATATAGCCGAAGAGTTCCTGCTTCCACAGTGGCTGTCCAACCTTCATACATAAAGAACAGGCCGCCACTCTAGCTCATATTATGTGAAGGTGCGATGCACTATGGTACCACTATTGCTATCCACATAAAATCGAATCAGGCAAAGTGTTTTTACATTAAAGAAGGCCCACTGGTAGCCGGAGTCTAAAGATAGTCAATACTGTCATCGTTATATCGGACTCCGCTGTTACGCTGTTATGGGCTATGATGTGCTAGTGTTGAAGAGGGGACGTGATTCCGACTATGGGACTGCCTATTTACCTAAACTACGACCAAGACGAGTTAGATGCGCAATACAATAATCGTGTGCGGTTTCCAGAATATGTAGAGCATTTTAAGAATTGGCGTGTCTGGAGTGACCAAGCACGAAATGATCTTGAGGTTATTCTTGACGTTCCTTTTGGCGATGATCCACTAGAGCGACTTGATATCTTTCCGGCCGCTACTGCTAGCGCTCCCATATATGTATTCATTCATGGGGGATATTGGTACTCGCTTGATAAGGCTGATTATAGTTATGTTGCCAGAGGCTTTAGGCCCCACGGAATAATGACTGTTGTGATAAACCACGGATTGGCACCAATTTGCCAGATGGATGAAATTGTAAGGCACAGTCGTGCTGCTCTGGCCTGGTTGTGGAGGCACGCTGATCATTACGGGGGAGACCCTAACCGCATATATGTCGCGGGGCATTCGGCTGGAGGACATCTAGCCATGATGCAATTGGCTACAAAGTGGGGTGAATTTGATAGTACTCTTCCGCCAGATGTCGTTAAGGGAGTGTGCACAATTAGCGGTATTTTTGACCTTGAACCCATTCGTCTTTCTTATTTGAATGAGATGTTGCGGCTAGATATTTCGGAAGCCTCTCGTAACAGTCCGCTGTCGCTTAACTATCCTGTAAATACACCGATGACTATGGTTGTTGGGGGGCAAGAGTCCCCCGAATATCAGCGGCAGAACGAAGCAATGGCGGCGCGTTGGCGCGCTTTGGGGTTTCCTCTTAAATGGGAAAAAAAATCAGAATTGAACCACTTTAACTTAGTCAATCAATTGATTGACCCTCGGTCGGATCTGGTTGGATCTCAGGTCCAATCATGGGCATGCTAGTGCGCGAGTTCCGTTCGGTAATCAATACAGATGGATCGCGTTAGCCCGTCTTGGGCAGTTTTTCTTATCCATAATAGAAATTTGTCATCAGTGAGGTAACATCACTAGCCCGCTCAATCGGCGTCCAATGGCCGCATTCGGAAAGGACATGAGTTTCTGACCGTTTGATGGATTTACCAAGCTTTTGAACTGCAATCGGTGGTGCAACACCATCTTCATCCCCGGTGATGAGAAGTGTGCGACATTTGACTTTGGAAAGGGCAGCTGATTTAGCTTTTGAAAGAGCTTCACAGGTGGCAGCGTATCCTTCCGGTGTCTGGCGCATCAGTATTTCACGCACCATTGCGGCAATTTCCGGTCTATGCGAGCGGGTTGTGTTAGATATTGCAACTTGCAATAACGCGTCGGCAATAGGTGTCATGCCTTTGCTGCGGGCAAGAGTGGCGCGATCGCGCATGACCTCTCGGGCTGGTTCTGGCGGCTCCGCCAGGGGGCCAAGCAATACCATGCTGGCAACTCGGCTTGGATGTGATGCTGCAATGTGCTGGCAGATGATAGTGCCCATTGAGTGGCCAACTAGATGAGCACGTCGAATTTTTCGAGCAGTCATTAGCGCCACGATGTCATTTGCAAAACCCTTTATGGATAGGGACTTGCTCTGTAACGGAGAACGACCGGAACCTTCGAGATCTGGACGTATTACTGTAAAATTGCGCATTAGAAAAGCAGATTGTGGGTGGTAAGTATTGGATGTTCCCCCAAGCCCGTGCACCATAATTAAAGTATCCTTGGAGTCGCCGTGGGTCTCCACAGCCATCATCTTTCCGTTAATTTTTTCCATGAGTTCTGCCTCAGATTAGTTCGTATTAATCCTTATAGCTTGTATCTTTTTGATCTAGCTGTCGCATCATCGCGTGAAAACCAATCTCGCCAAAGGTAGAATTTCCTGTTCCTTGCCCGATTCTCGAAGTGCGGTCTATGATCTTCTTATCAGGAATGACCAATTGGCCACCACCAGCCTGGGCGGCAATCTGTATCTCGCAGGTTCGTTCCAGAAAGTGCATCAGCGTATATGCTTCGGCAATTGTTCTTCCCCAGGTTAAAGTACCGTGATTACGCAGGAACATAATTTTCTTGTGCTTTATTTTATTAACAAGGCGCTCCTGCTCTTCTGACGTTAATCCAGGTCCTTCATAATCGTGGTAAGCTATTTGGCCCCAATGAGTAATGGCAAATTGATTTACTGGCAACAGGCCTTTCTCTTGTGCGGACACTGCAACGCCAGCGATCGTGTGAAGGTGCATTATGCTTTTTGCATCAGGTATAGCTTCGTAGACCGTTTTATGAAGTGCCCAGCCTGCTGGGTTAACTGCTTTGGAACTATTTCCTATGGTTTCACCGGCCAAATTTACTGTAATTAGTTTGGATGCGGTTACTTCCCTAAAAAGGGCGCCAAATCCAATGAATAGGAAACGATTTTCCGACTCTGGAATACGGGCTGATAAGTGTGTATATATCGAATCGTCCATGCCGCGGCGGGAAAAGTCACGATAACAAGCAGCAAGCTCCGTACGGAGTTGAATTTCAGAACAATTTTGTTCGGTGCAAGTGCCGTCTTTATCTACCACAACCTAGTTCCTCAAAGGGCTGATCATGCTCTGACATGCCCGTCGCATTGTATGGGCGGGGGGCGGAGACCAATTCTTAGTCAAGTGTTACACGTTTTCTATGGCTGTGGATACCGTTACTAAGGCAAATGCTGGTCTGTTGTTTATTCGCGTTACAGTTTAGGCCATAGTGTATGCCTTAGGTATGGCCACGGAGAAGACAAATGGGCAGCTGGCTGGAGACGAATAAAGGAACTGTACATCCTTGGGAAACTGACTCGTTTGGACACATGAATATCCGTTTTTACATGGCTGCGTTTGCTGATGCTGCTTGGCACTTGGCTCATGCCATGGGTATGAGTCCAAGTTATATGCGTGCACGGGGTCGTGGTATCGCGACAGTTCGAACTGATCTCAGATATAAGCGTGAGCTATTGGAGGGCGATATCTGGCATATTCGATCGGGGTTCACAAAAGTTGGGAATAGTTCATTCCATTTTGTTCAAGAAATGTATAACTCTGAAACAGCTCTTTTAGCTGCGACATATAACGGCGTTGCAGTTCACCTGGATCTGAATATTCGGAAAGGAGCTCCAATTCCAACTGAACTGCGGGAGGCTGCACATGGTTACATGGTCGAGTTTAGCGATGAGAGCGATGGTCAATAGAGAATGCGAGTACAAGCCCCTTAATCGATTAACATCAATCATGGGTGTAAAGTGCCTATGGGTTTTTAGTTGCACCAAAATTGGTTTCTGCACTTTGGCGGCTTGATCGGTTAAGGGTCTTAGGCTGTAGGGACCACAGTTATAGAAATAACTATATAGATACGGCGTCGGTCGTGACCACTCGCATACTTTTGACCATGGGGATTCGCTCCTCTCGAAATCGTATGAGGCGTGAAGAATTGCGGTGTAACTCTAGTGCGCCTAGATCCTTATATAATTCGTAGAGCCAATAGTGTGTTTGAGCGTCTTGATCTACGCCGATTGCAAAGGCCAAACAACCCTCTTCCTCTGCAAGAGTTCCTGCAGCATGATTTCGTATCAATGTGTTAAATGCATCGAGTTGTTCGGGGTATATTTCGAAATCTACAAATAGGGCGATTTGGGACATTTGCTCCTCGCTATAGTTAGATGTATCTATTGTGGCTCGCTTGCCGAATTTGATGCAAGCGCATTCCTTCATAGCATGCCGTTGACACGCGACTGTGCTTGGTCCTATCGTCACGCCACTTTGAGCATTTGTTGAGGGAGATGGGAACCATGGGTTATGCTTTCGGTGGTTCCGTCGGCTTAATGTAAGGTTTTCTAGAAATGACTATGGGCGGTTGCTGATGAAGGTCCTCGTTGCAGTTAAACGCGTTGTTGATGCAAACGTTAATATTCGTGTCAAGGCCGACGCGACTGGTGTTGAGCTGTCCAATGTAAAAATGGCCATGAACCCTTTTGATGAGATTGGTGTAGAGGAGGCTGTTCGTCTCAAAGAATCTGGGACAGCCAGTGAAGTGGTTGCAGTTTCGGCGGGAAGCTCCGCATGTCAGGAAACATTAAGGACTGCACTCGCTATGGGAGCTGACCGCGCTATACTAGTTAATACGGATATGGAACTTCAGCCTCTTGCTGTCGCCAAGATATTGAAGGCAATTGTTGATCGAGAAAATCCAAAGGTCATTCTACTAGGCAAGCAAGCCATTGACGATGATAGCAATGCAACCGGGCAGATGTTGGCGGCACTCCTTGGTTGGTCTCAAGGCACCCATATTTCCAAGTTGTTAGTCACGGATAACGAGGTTGAGATAACTCGAGAAATTGACGGTGGGCTTGAGACGTTAAAGCTTACTCCTCCCAGTGTATTAACTACTGACCTTAGGTTGAACGAGCCGCGCTATGCGTCTCTTCCCAACATTATGAAAGCCAAAAAGAAACCCATTGATGAAGTAATTCCAGAAGAGCTAGGCGTCGATGTCACGCCGCGACTGACGGTACTCAAAGTTGAGGAACCGCCAAAAAGGTCAGCAGGCGTAAAAGTTAGTTCTGTTAAGGAGTTGGTAGAGAAATTGAGAGACGAAGCGGGGGTTATTTGATGGCGGTTCTAGTAGCAGCGGACCATGATAATAAAACATTAGCACAGCCGACATATAGTGTTGTAACTGCTGCCAAGCAACTAGCTGATGAAGTTCATGTGTTGGTGGCTGGAAGCGCTACCGCTGAGGTGGCTGCGCAGGCATCAAAGATGAATGGTGTGTCTAAGGTTTTGCATTGTGATTCGCCTCAGTATGAACATGGTCTTGTTGAAGCGATGGCTCCGCTTATTGTGGATTTGGCAGAAAAATATGAAGCAATTCTTGGTTCCACCTCAACATTCTCCAAGGGTTTGATGCCGAGGGTGGCTGCTTTGCTCGACTTAGCCCTCATCTCAGATATTTCTGCTGTGGTGGACAATAATACCTTCGTGCGTCCGACGTATGCTGGGAATGCAATGGCAACCGTGCGCTCAAACGATCCAATAAAGATTATCACAGTGCGTACAAGCCAATTTGATGATGTTTCTGCTGAGGGTGGAAGTGCTCAGATTGAGGCTGTACAGCCTTTGGAGGCGCAACAACTTTCATCGTTTGTCAGCCGCGACCTAAACGTTACGGAGCGGCCAGAGCTTACATCTGCGCGTATTATTGTTTCGGGTGGCAGAGGAATGGCAAGTGGGGACAATTTTTCTTTGTTAGAAGCGGTAGCTGACAAAATCAATGCAGCGGTGGGTGCCAGCCGAGCTGCTGTAGATGCAGGTTTCGTATCCAATGACTATCAGGTTGGTCAGACGGGAAAGATTGTTGCCCCAGACCTGTACATTGCCGTAGGCATATCGGGAGCTATACAGCACCTTGCGGGCATGAAGGACAGTAAAGTAATCGTTGCAATAAATAAGGATGAGGAAGCGCCTATCTTTCAGGTGGCTGATTATGGTTTAGTCAGTGATCTGTTTGATGTGCTACCTGAGCTCGCTGAAGAGCTATCCAATTAATCAGTTTAGCAATCCTGTATATGATTTGGTTTAAGTGTATTCCGCAACAGGCTTATTGAAAAAGGCGAATCATCCATTTTTGGCGAGATGGACTCCGATGTTCTGTAGCAAGGATGCACACTGCAAAATGGTGGAATCATGGATAAAGTAAATAAGATTGGAGTAGTGGGTGCTGGCCAAATGGGCGGGGGCATAGCTCACGTTTTTGCTCTTGCCGGATATGAAGTTTTGATGCAAGACGTTGATCAGGGTCAAATAGACAAATCCCTCCAAACCATAGTTCGTAACATGGGACGGCAGTTATCAGCTGGAACGGTGACAGAACAAGATAAGAATGATGCGTTGGGTCGAATTAATTCGACGACGAATCTTGAAGATTTTAAGGATGTCGATCTAGCGATAGAGGCAGTAACCGAGGATGAGGGAGTCAAACGCTCGGTCTATGGTGCGCTCTGCCCGTTGCTCAAGCCTGAGGCAATTTTGGCTTCTAATACGTCATCTATATCCATCACTCGGCTTGCTGCAGCTACTGACCGTCCATCAAAATTTATTGGCATGCACTTTATGAACCCTGTGCCAATGATGGAGTTGATTGAACTCATTCGGGGCATTGCTACGGATAAAGAGACGTTTGACATGATCAGCTCACTCACGGTGGAGCTGGGTAAGAAGCCAGTGGCTTCTGAAGATTTTCCTTCCTTTATTGTAAACCGCATCCTCTTGCCCATGATAAATGAGGCTGTTTATGTACTCTATGAGGGCGTTGGTTCTGTCAAAGCTATTGATACAGCGTTGAGACTTGGTGCTAAACACCCCATGGGGCCCTTGCAGCTAGCTGATTTTATTGGGTTGGACACTTGTCTTGCCGTGATGCAGGTCCTGTACGAGGGCCTTGCCGATTCCAAATATCGACCTTGTCCACTTTTGGTGAAATACGTTGAGGCAGGTTGGCTGGGTCGCAAGACAGGTCGCGGATTTTACGATTATTCAACCGACAAACCGACGCCAACTCGATGAGTTACCTCGTGAATCAGAAAGGGCGGGCTATTCACTTAACCCGTCCTTCCGACTCGAATTAGTGTGAGTGAATATAGATCAATTATTCTAACGACTAGGAGTCGTTCATAACACTCCGAAGCTGCACAATGCCCCAAAGTGCTGCCACTCCTACTACGATGAAGATAATCACTGGAAGTACTGCGCCTTGGCCCGCGCCAATCGCACCGTCACCACCGAATATGCCTGAAACTATGTCGTATTGGGCGAGCCCAATTAGACCCCAATTCAGGCCACCGATAATCAATACTAATTGAGCGATAACATTAATAACTTTCACGACTAACTCCTTAATTTGATAAGCCAGAACTATCCAAAGTACTTTTACCCAACCTACGTGAGCTAAGCTAGGCATATTTTATCACAACACAGATGTATGCCACGAGTCGTCTGCCGTATATCCTTATGTTCTAGTCAAAACCGAATGTTATGGGGACGGTACTGAAGAGATACGCTTATACGTCTTCGATTGAGATTTAAAAGAAGACAGCTATAGTCCAAAGGTGTACCAAAAATTGTTGGATCAGAGGGCATTAGGTGTACGGGATCGCTTGTTTATTGTGGATTTATGATTAAACGATGTCTCGAGCCGAAAAAGGTATTGCTTTATTCGTGTCGTGGACATCACTTGAGCCCCAACTAGTACTCCATTGTAACTGGGGGTGCCCACGGATTTTCAAATAGCGTCGACGTTACGCTGTATGATTGCGTGTTAATAAGTGATTTTTATGGCAATTAACTTGCATTAGAGTTCAAGAGCTGGTCTGTCAGGCTTGAGCAGGTTAAGATTTATGATGCGGTCCGTAGAGATGGATTTGAAGGCCGGCCTCTGAAAGATGTTACCGGAGTTTCGATGCGGGCATAAATGGTTCAAAATTGCACTATTTGAGCTGAACTGTGTAACCGTACATTATGTCGATAAGGGGTGGTGATGAGAAAGAGCCGGAAACCAACGCTCAACCAGACTCAATGGGGCGGTCGGTTCGAAGGGACTCCGGTGCCGATAATGGAAGAAATTAACGCATCGATTGCCTATGACCAGAAATTATTTTACCAGGACATCGCTGGCTCGAGAGCTCATGCCAGTATGTTGGTTAAGAAAAAAATAATTAAACCTTCAGTTGGCAATGCAATTTTGAAAGGGCTAGACAAGATTGAAAAGGAGTTCGCTGCTGGTACCGTCGAATATGATCGGAGTCTTGAGGACATTCATAGTCATGTCGAAAAACGCCTAACTGAATTGATTGGCGATGATGCCGGCTTTCTACATACTGCACGTTCCCGAAATGATCAGGTAGCGACTGACTTTCGCTTATGGGTGCGTGATGCACTTGACGCTATTGACAAGGACCTTCGAACGCTGCAGTCGGCTCTGATAGAAGTGGCTGAAAAGCACGCTTCATCTATCATGCCCGGTCTTACTCACCTGCAACCAGCACAGCCGGTAACGTTGGGCCATCATATGCTGGCACACGTTGAAATGCTTGGGCGTGATCGAACTCGTGCACGGGACTGTCGGATTCGACTAAACGAGTGCCCCCTTGGATCTGGTGCTTTGGCTGGAACATCATTCCCAATTGATAGAGAATCTACGGCCACCGCGTTAGGCTTTGACCGGCCAAGTGCGAATTCAATGGATGCCGTGTCTGATCGTGATTTTGCCATCGAGTTTCTTTGTTTTTCTGCTATTGCGGCGGGACACCTCTCCCGGCTTGCTGAGGAAATTGTTTTATGGGCAAGTCCTTCGTTTTCGTACATAAAACTGTCAGATTCCTTTAGTACTGGTTCTTCTATGTTGCCACAGAAACGCAACCCGGATGCAGCGGAGCTTGTGCGTTCAAAGTCAGGTCGAATAGTGGGGGATCTTACAGCACTGTTGGTAATCATGAAGGGCTTGCCCTTAGCGTATTCAAAAGATATGCAAGAGGATAAGGAGCCAGTATTTGACGCTGCTGAAACTTTGTCTCTAGCGATACGGGCCATGGCAGGCATGATTTCGGATATGGCTATTGATTGTGCTGCCATGGAGAGGGCTGCATCGGTTGGTTTTCCTGCCGCTACTGATCTAGCCGATCATCTAGTTCGCACACTCGACTTACCTTTTCGTCAGGCTCACGAGGTTGTAGGTAAAATAGTGCTCAATGCTGAATCGAAGGGAGTCGGGCTGGAGAGTCTGTCTCTCGAAGAGTTGCAGGCCGTGGACTCTCGAATTGATGGTTCCGCAATGGATATTCTTGATCTTATGTCTGCGTTAGAATCGCGTGAAAGTTATGGGGGAACCGCACCATCGTGTGTCAGGAAAGCTGTAGCTTCTGCACGGCTAAAATGGCTAGGGGTGGAGCTCCCATAATCGTGCGTGACAGACAAATACTTTCTTCTCGAATTAGCGTGGTGCTCTGTGCACGGATAGTTTGTCTCGGGCTATTATTTAGTATCATTAGCGGTATCACTGCGTGTGGAAAACGAGGCGATTTACATGCTCCAAATCCGACAAACTGGGATGAACCTGAACCTCAACATCCTCGCGGGCATGGCCTCGATAATTGAGTTTGGTTGAGATTCATGTTGCAAGCATTCAGGTACCGAAATGATGTTCTTCACGCAGAAGGTGTATCTCTCTCTGAAGTCGCTAGGGATATAGGCACGCCATTTTATTGTTATTCGACTGCCTCTATAGAGCATCAATACCAACAGTTTAGTCAGTCATTCACGGGGAATCGGGTTAAGATCTGCTACTCAATCAAGGCCAACAGTAATCTTTCAGTTCTTGGTACATTTGCCAGACTCGGCGCTGGTGCCGATGTTGTTTCGGGAGGTGAGTTAAAACGTGCACTAACATCAGGCATTCAAGGTAGTGACGTAGTATTTTCGGGAGTTGGCAAAACCGGAGACGAAATGGTGGATGCGTTGGAAGCAGGCATCATGCAGTTCAACGTTGAGTCCGAGCAAGAACTAGCGCAGTTAGCAGAAATAGCTAAGACAAGAGGCGTAACTGCTCCAGTTGCACTGCGTATTAACCCGAATGTAGATGCAGGTACTCATGATAAAATCACTACTGGGCGTGTCTGGGATAAGTTTGGGATACCTTGGCCAGAAGCCCGAGACATTTATAGATTAGCATCTAACATGCCCGGTCTGGAAATGTGTGGAATAGCCATACACATTGGTTCACAACTGACCAATCTCGAGCCCCTCGAGATTGCTTTTCGTGATGTAGCAGACGCGGTGTCATCTTTACGCGATGATGGTCATAACATTAAACGTGTGGATTTAGGTGGTGGACTTGGTATTCCATACCATTTTGATCCTTTAACCCTCGAGGCACTTGACTCTTCACCGTCTGTTGAGAGCTATGCGGCGCTTATCTCAAAAGCTACCGATAACCTGGATTGTGATATAATTCTCGAGCCTGGGCGGTTTCTCGTGGGTAACGCTGGAGTTCTAATAAGCAAAGTCACACTATTAAAAGAGTCCCGAGGGCGCCTTTTTGCAGTAATTGATGCGGCGATGAATGACTTGATGCGACCAGCTTTGTATGGAGCATTTCACGAGATAGTGCCGGTTGTTTCCAGCAGTGCAGAACCAGAATATTTAGATGTTGTCGGGCCAATTTGTGAAAGCAGTGACGTATTAGCAAAGGGTCGTCGAATGGCACGGCCCGATCCGGGCAGTTTGTTGGCAATACTCAGTGTTGGCGCCTACGGTGCTGTTATGGCGTCAAGTTATAACGGTAGACCAATCATTCCAGAAGTATTAGTTCATAATGAAGAGTATTCTGTAGTTCGTCCTAGATCCCCGATCGATGAGGCAATGTCTATTGAGACATTGCCTCCGTGGCTAGAACGTTCATTTGAGTTAGACACGATGTGACAACAGTTGTTGCAGAATATTCATTAATGTTCATCGAAACCTGTTTGAGATTGAATATGGTATTGAAGTCCAGTTCCTTTCAGTAAGCCATTTGATCATGCATCTTACGAGTGATTTGGAACGGAGTAATTGTGCCCTGCAATAAATCGGGTCGACTGCAGTCTCATTTGATTTTCTTCATTTTGACATTGGTTTAGGTGCAGGCTGGCTTAAGGTGACACATGGGCAAATAAAGAGAGTTGAGCGGGTCGATACAAAAATGTAGACATGGATGCAAAGCGGTTATGCATTTTTGACGGAAATTGGGCTCTAGACGAAAAAGGATCGGCGTGCGACTCTCTAACGTAACCTGTGTGTCTTGTGAGCATGCGGAGGATTTTCTTTGGTGCGCTTTCGCGCGGTCGACCTGCGGTACGGCAGCGGCCCGGAAATATTGCGTGGTCTGAGTTTCCATCTCATGTCGGGGTCATTTCAATTCCTGACTGGCCCTAGTGGTGCAGGCAAAACGTCACTGTTAAAACTCATGTACTTGGCACATCCACCATCTGGCGGCGCCATAGAGCTTTTCGACCAGGTGGTGAAAGGTTTATCTCGTGACCAAATGGCAGCGATGCGCCGGCGCATAGGGGTAGTCTTTCAGGATTTCCGTCTAATAGATCACCTTTCCTGCATAGATAATGTTTCACTTCCTTTACGTATCGTTGGTGAAGAAGGTAAAAGTGTAAACGCAAACGCAAGAGAACTTTTAGAGTGGGTTGGGCTGGACGGAAAGATGAATTCAAAACCGGCCACGCTGTCTGATGGTGAGAAGCAGCGCGTATCAATTGCCCGTGCAGTTATTGGTCGACCGGATCTTTTGATAGCTGATGAGCCAACCGGCAATGTTGATGGAGACCAAGGTGTTAGACTTATGAGACTATTCGAAGAACTAAATAAAATTGGGACAACAGTGATCATCGCAACTCACGATGAGGGTATGGTTGCACGTTTTTCGCACCCTGTGCTTCGTTTGAAAGAGGGCTGTTTAACGAGGATTCAATGATCTGAAGGTCGATGTAATGCCGTTTTTACGACGCCATCAAGCATTTTCTCAACATGCATCGAGCCAGATATTGCCTATCATCCTCGCAGTAATGGTTTATCTCTCTGGTTTGGTAGTTATTGGCGCAATGATTCTGGATAGTTCAATTTCCCGCTGGAGTGGGAACTTGCAGGCAAATTTAACCATTCAACTAGGGCCATTATCCAAAGCCGGGGACAAGGAGGCGCTTGAGACGATTGTGAAAATGCTGGATGAAATGGAGGGAGTCGATTCGGCCCGAGCATTACCGCTGGAGGAACTAGAAGAGCTTCTAGTGCCTTGGATTGGTGGAGATGTTTTAGGGGATATTCCGCTGCCACGTTTAATTGATGTCCGTCTTGAACCTGGAGCGAAGCTCACGTCACACAAAATTATGGAACGCTTGGCGGAGATCGCGCCTAACGCCGGCATTGATGATCACTCAGAGTGGATCAATAGCGTGCTAAAGTTAGGTCATTTAGCTCGGGTAATTGCGGTAGCCGTGGTGGGGCTTATCCTCTTCGTTGCTGTAGTGACCGTGGCATTGAGCACTCAGGCATATTTTGCGGTTCACCAAAGCACGGTTGAGATCATGCACGTAATCGGGGCCAGTGACAGATATATTGCTAATCAGTTCGGACGCCAAGCACTCACACTAGGTATATTTGGCAGTTTTCTCGGAATGGGGCTTACATTAATAACCTTCACACTGGTTCAGGAGGTTGCCGCGGATGCTACGGTCCCTTTAATTGGCAAAATTTGGCTCACTCCTCTTGAGTGGATGACTTTGGGGTTGTTGCCATGTGTCGTTACTTTGGTGTCGATGATTACGATACGTTTAACCATTTTTTTCACGCTTGCACGTCTATATTAGAGTGGGAAACTTCTTTCATGTTGCTGCTTCTTGATCGTGACGGAGTGCTTAATGAAGAGCGTCGGGATTATGTTAAGGAGCCTCGAGAGCTCCATTTAATTCCTGGGTCAGCAAATGCCGTTGCTGAGCTGTGTCTCGCCGGTTATCGCATTGTCGTTGTTACTAACCAGTCTTGTGTCGGTCGTGGTATTATTAGCGAGGGTATGCTTGCCGAAATACATAGACTGTTAAAAGAAAGGGTAGCTAAGGCTGGCGGACGAATTGATGCAATACTGCATTGCCCTGATCCACCATGGGCCCCCACCGAAAGGCGAAAGCCAGGTGTGGGGATGTTGCGCGAGGCGCTTTCTCGATTCTGTGTAAGTCCTGAAGATACGCCTATGATTGGTGACTCGTTGGTAGATCTCCAAGCTGCTGCTGCTATTGGCTGTCCGCGAATACTGGTGCGGACGGGATCTGGAGCTGAAACTGAGGCTTCTGGAATTCCTCCAAATCTTTCTCCAATAGATATATATCCAGATTTAGCGTCAGCAGCACGTGAATTGGTTGGGAAGAAGCGTTGACCTTCAATAGAACAGAAAAACGCGCAGAGAAGGCTCATCGTCGATCTCGTCGTATCCCACTAATCTGGAGGTACTTTGCTATTGTGGTTTTTGTTGCAGGGACGGCGTGGTTTGGTGGTTTGGTTTGGTTTTCTGCATCGCTTCCGCGTGGAATAGATGATCCATATACCGTCACAGACGGAATAGTAGTCTTAACTGGGGGCACAGAACGTATAGAGACCGGCGTCTTGTTACTAGAGGCTCGAAGGGCACGAAAACTGTTATTATCTGGTGCGGGAGTTGGTTGGCACCGTGATGGTATAGAAGAAATATCGGGGCGAATACCCGAACTCTTTTCTTGTTGTATTGTGATTGATCACGAAGCAAAGGATACCGTCGGCAATGCAACCGCCACCGCGAAATGGGTGCATAAAGAGGGCTATAAAAGCATACGTGTAGTTACCGCGAACTATCACATGCCTCGTAGCTTGATAGAGCTTGGGTATGCAATTCCAAGGATTCAACTTATTCCTCATCCAGTTATGCCAGGCCATGTGCACTTGGACAATTGGTGGCTTTGGCCTGGCACTGCCAGTCTTCTTGCTCGAGAGTATAGCAAATTCTTGGTGAGTTTTTTTCGCGCTGAACTTCGCCTTACCTTCGAGAATACCAAGTCGTGAAGCTCTTTGTTCGTTCATTTCTATTTAATGTTGCGTTCTTTGGCTGGACAAGTTGTTTAGCGATACTAGTTTTACCGTCTCTGATGATGTCGCGAACAGTGCTTCTACGCGCAGTTAAGGTATGGGTTCGGGGGGTGCTTTTATTGCAATGGCTACCCGGTCAGCGAGTTCAATTGCGTGGACAGGACAAGATTCCTCCATGGCCTGTCTTGGTAGCCTCTAAACACCAATCCGCATGGGATACGTTAATATTTAATATAGCATTGGATGATCCGTGCTTCGTATTAAAGAAAGAGCTTTACAGGATTCCTATTTTTGGCTGGGAGTTGCGCCACGCAAGTATGATTGCAATTGACCGTCGTGGAGGTGCTGCCGCTCTTAAGGGCATGCTGCGAGATGCAAAACAGGCCATTTCCGCAGGCCGGCCCATTTTAATTTTTCCAGAGGGCACGAGGACTCGCCCCGGTACTTGTGTGCCGTATCAGCCTGGCATTACTGCACTTTATCAAGCATTGGATATTCCAGTGCTACCAGTGGCATTGAATTCAGGGAAGTGTTGGCCGAGGAGGGGTTTTCTGCGGTATCCGGGTACAATGGTTGTCGAATTTCAATCTTTGATCCCACCAGGTTTGGGCCGTGCAGAATTTGAAGCATCGCTTAGGAATGCCATAGAGCAGTCATCGGTAAGCCTTAGTTGAAATCATTTATAGGTCTATTTGGGCAAAAGGATTCTCCGAAGATCTAGAACGGAAGAGGAACACGTGGTATCTTGTTCACGGTAAGATTTGCAGCATTTTTTGTTTGTCTGACTTTGGTATGTTGAGAATATACGGATGCCCATTATGACGCCAATTTCACAGAAAATATGGGATATGAAGTACCGTTTGCGCGGTTCTGATGGGAAGCCCATTGATATGACAATTGAGGATACTTGGTGTCGTGTTGCTGGTGCATTGGCTGCAAACGAAAGGGAATCAGAACTTTGGAAGTCAAAGTTTTATAACGTTATGGAAGATTTTCGTTTTATTCCTGCTGGGAGAATAGTCGCGGGTGCGGGTAGTGGTCGTCGGGTTACGCTCTTTAATTGCTTCGTAATGGGTACGATCCCTGATGACATGACAGGAATATTCGAAAATTTGAGAGAAGCAGCGCTAACTATGCAGCAAGGAGGAGGTATTGGGTT
>CAJWJK010000003.1 GCA_913041535.1 uncultured Alphaproteobacteria bacterium | reverse complement strand
ATCCAAATATAGTTTTGAGCGCTACGTGTGTTAGAGTTCCCGTTTTTATTGGTCACGCCGAATCCGTCATTGTCGAATTCAGGAAAAATATTAGCGTACAGAGTGCCAGAAATGCGCTCCTCCAGGCTCCGGGAATAAAAGTGGTGGATGACCGCAAGGATGGTGGTTACGCCACGCCAACTGATTGCGTAGGTGATTATGCGACTTACGTCAGCCGTATTCGCACTGACAAAACAGTACCAATTGGTCTCGCGTTATGGGTAGTATCAGATAATCTTCGCAAAGGAGCAGCACTCAATGCTGTGCAAATTGCTGAAGAACTGGTAGACGGCCCATTGCGCAAGGAATCCTGATTGCTTAACCCGCTATGAGAAACCCACCGTCCGAAGCTAACATCATAAATTCAGTGGCTGAACATTGAACTGATAGGGTGGTGTAATTAAACATTCTTGTGCATCAATTAGCGCAAGCTCGCTGCGACCGGACCTAGACGTCGCATCAAGTATTCCAAACACGCCGGAAACCGCCCGACCAAGCGCTTCCTTCCCAGACATATCACCCATAAGCGCCGCAACCAAAAGGGCTGTGAACAGATCTCCTGCCCCAAACAAGTCACCATCCAACCGCGGAGTGACAACCATCCATGCCTCATCGTCTGTATACATCAGCGTCGCTATTTCTCCATCCTGATTGGGAAGTGAAAGTGAAGTACACACAACGATACGTGGGCCCATTTCGCATACAGCGGAACAAGCTTCTATACATTCATCCAACGAATTAATCGCGCAGCCAGAAAGTACCTCAAGCTCAAGCATATTAGGGGTAATAACGTCAGCTTCAGGCACCAGCACCTGAGTCATTGCCCCACATACCTCTTCATTGACAAAAAGCCCTCGACCCTCGTGACCCATAACTGGATCGCAGCAATATAGCACCTTTTGATTGTATCGTCGGACTCGTTTCACGATGTTATTAACGAGGGGGGCTAATTGCTCTCTCCCAAGATAACCGCTAATTACCGAATCACAGCGCCCTAATACGCCACACTCCTCAAGGCCTTCTATAAGATCAGCTAATTCAGAAGAAGAGGCCGCGCGACCGCGAAAACTTCCGTGACCTGGGTGATTAGAATAAAGAACTGTGGGTACCGACCAAACTTCGTGCCCAAGACGTTGTAGGGCAAATTTGGCAACTTCATTACCGACATAGCCATAAGATACCCATGACTGAATTGACAATACGTTCATTACCCGCCCATCCTATATGTTGCCGCAAACAAAATCATAGCCACAAAAGTCTATTTTATGGAGGAACTGGTGAACATTGATATCTCCGCACGCCCTCGTCGTAGTGTTCTCTACATGCCTGGCTCAAATGCTCGGGCCCTCGAGAAAGCCCAAAGCCTTCCAGCAGATGGGCTTATCCTCGACCTGGAAGATGCTGTTTCGCCCGATGCAAAGTTAACTGCTCGAGACCAAGTATGTGCTGCTGTCAAGGCTCGATCCTATGGCGACCGGGAAGTGGCTATCCGTGTAAATGGCCTCGACACAGAGTGGGGAAGAGACGATATTGCCGCCGCTGCGGTAGCCGGACCCGACGCAATTTTGCTCCCCAAGGTTGAAAACGGGGAAATGGTAGCCGACTTTGAATCATTACTAACAATCAACAACGCACCAACGACAACCGGTCTTTGGTTTATGATTGAGACTCCTTTGGGGGTTTTAAAGGCAGCTGACATTGCGTCGGCCAGTGACCGTGCGCGCTGTTTCGTTATGGGCACCAATGACCTGACCAAAGATATACAAGCGACTCACACGGCACAACGCGAGCCTATGCTTACTTCCCTTGGACTTTGTATTTTAGCAGCACGATCATACGGCCTTGCAATTCTTGATGGCGTTCACAATGACCTTCAGGACGATGAGGGCTTTTTTAATTCTTGTATGCAAGGGCGGGAATTAGGTATGGACGGTAAAACACTAATCCATCCAAAACAAATCAAACCATGTAACGATGCATTTGCGCCATCAGAAGAAGAGATCGCAAATGCCCATCAGGTTGTCGAGGCCTTCTCTCAAGCCAAGAGTGCCGGCAAGGGCGTCGTGGTAGTCAACGGTCGTTTAGTTGAAAACCTACATGTTGAAAACGCCCAACGATTAATCCACATGAAGGAAGCCATAAAAACCCTGGAGGAGGCGACTTCAAACATCACATAAAATAGATGTGTTTGTCGCATTTTGTTGACTCGATTTCTTGCTGGGTTTTTAATCTTTAAAATACGACACTATAAATTAACCGTACCTGTACAACACTTATTGGTGTTAATTGACCATGTCACAGAAAGAAAGGCCCCTTTCTCCACATCTTCAAATTTACCGTCCGCAGATCACATCGATTCTTTCGATTTTACATCGTTTAACGGGCATGGTGCTGGGAGTCGGAACGCTAGTTTTGGCTTGGTGGCTAATTGCTGCAGCGATTGGTCCGGAAGCATACGGAAACGTCCAATGGTTTCTGTCATCCTGGTTTGGGAGATGCATTCTCCTTGGATTTACATTCTGCTTTTTTTATCACCTTTGTAATGGCATCAGACATTTAGGATGGGATATGGGTTGGGGCCTAGAGTTGGCAACCCTTCACATCACCGCTTGGATAGTTATTACAGCTGCGATCGTCTTAACATTGTTATCCTGGATAGCAGGATATGCTCTTAAACTATAATTCATATGGCATATAGATCTGGGCACTGGTATTGAAAATGCGAATCCTGCCAAACCCCTTACAGGGAGCCACCAACAGGACGAGTGATACTAAACATTGGTTGAGGCAACGCCTAACAGCAGCAATGCTTGTTCCATTATCCATCCTATTTGCAACATTGGTAATCTGGTTAACTGGAGAAAGCCACTCAACAGTCACGTCCAAGCTCAGAACACCAATAGTAGGAATCCCTATGCTATTCCTAATAATTTTGGGATTGTACCACTTCAAACTCGGTATGCAGGTGATTCTAGAAGACTATATTCATACCGATTGGTTAAAGACCACAAGCGTTTCTGCTGTTACGTTAATATCAATTGCACTCGCCTTCGGATGTGCCTTATCGCTACTAAGTCTAATGTTTGAGTTGTAGATTATGCTGAATACATCTTATCCCCTTACCGATCATACCTACGATGTCATTGTAGTCGGCGCTGGCGGCGCTGGACTAAGAGCAGCCGTTGGTATGGCTGAATCAGGCTTTCGAACTGCTTGCATTTCTAAAGTCTTTCCAACTCGAAGCCACACAGTGGCAGCTCAAGGAGGTATTAGCGCTGCACTTGGAAATATGGGGGAAGATGATTGGCGGTGGCACATGTATGATACCGTCAAAGGTTCAGATTGGCTCGGAGATCAAGATGCCATCGAATATCTGTGCGCAAATGCTCCCGAAGTAGTCATCGAATTGGAGCACTTTGGCGTGCCTTTCTCACGTACCGACGATGGCAAGATCTACCAACGTGCCTTCGGTGGCATGTCAACCCATTTCGGAAAAGGACAAGCAAAACGAACCTGTGCCGCAGCCGACCGAACAGGACACGCCATACTGCATGCACTTTACCAACAGAGCTTAAAACATAGTGTGGAGTTCTTCATCGAATACTTTGCTTTAGATCTAATAATGGACGCAGAAGGTGTATGTGTAGGTGTAATGGCTTGGTGTCTCGAAGATGGCTCCGTCCATAGGTTCCATGCACATCGCGTGGTTCTAGCGACCGGCGGATACGGTCGTGCTTTTTTTTCCTGCACTTCGGCCCATATATGTACCGGAGACGGAAACGGTATGGCTGCTCGCGCCGGACTTCCTCTTCAAGATATGGAGTTTGTTCAGTTTCATCCAACAGGTGTCTATGGTGCCGGTGTGCTTATAACCGAGGGAGCCCGCGGTGAGGGCGGTTATTTAGTCAACGACGGAGGAGAGCGTTTCATGGAACGCTACGCTCCCAACGCAAAGGACCTTGCCTCCCGAGATATAGTTAGTCGCGCAATGACAATAGAGATCCGTGAGGGCCGTGGAGTTGGCCCTGAAAAAGATCACCTTTTTCTGCACCTTGACCACCTTGAAGCTCAGTTGTTGCACGAGAGACTTCCAGGCATTAGTGAAAGTGCAATGATATTCTCCGGTGTTGACGTTACCCGTGAACCAATCCCGGTACTTCCTACGGTTCACTACAACATGGGTGGCATTCCCTCCAATTACCGCGCGGAGGCTTTGCGCCCAACACCAGACAACCCAGACGCCATCGTGCCTGGTCTGATGGCCATTGGAGAATGTGCATCCGCTTCCGTACACGGCGCTAACCGTTTAGGTTCCAATGCTTTGCTGGATTTGATTGTTTTTGGCAAATCAGCGGCCATTCATGTGGCCCAGGATATAACCCCTGGGGCCCCTATTCGACCACTGCCACCCATGGCAGGTGAGAGTGCCATAGACCGACTTGACCGTTTTCGTTACGCCAAAGGCTCAATAAAAACCTCTGAACTTCGACTACGAATGCAGAGAATCATGCAAACCAATTGCTCAGTCTTTCGGACGGGTGAAGTGCTGAACGAAGGCGTTAAACTGATTCACGAAGTATGGAATGATCTAGACCAGCTCTCCGTTAGTGATCGCTCAATGATCTGGAACTCCGATTTAATGGAAACGCTTGAGCTTCACAACCTTGTACAACAAGCAATTATCACAATGTATGCTGCACAGAATCGGAGAGAGAGTCGTGGAGGACACTACCGAGAAGATTATAAGGAGCGCGACGACAAAAACTGGATGAAGCACACCTTGGCGTGGATCGACACGAAAGGTAAAGTTACCATTGGATATCGGCCCGTACATACACACACTCTCACAAACCAAGTGAATTACATTGAACCCCAAGCACGAATATATTGAGTTAAT
Source organism: uncultured Alphaproteobacteria bacterium (assembly GCA_913041535.1). GTDB lineage: Bacteria > Pseudomonadota > Alphaproteobacteria > VGEJ01 > VGEJ01 > CAJWJK01. The sequence goes on along the minus strand of CAJWJK010000003.1, from coordinate 170,419 downwards.
ATCTTAGGAAGGTCTGATGGCGGAATTTTCTCTGCCCCGTAACTCTAAAATTGGGAAAGGTAAAACCTATCCAATATCAGGGCCAATAGTTCGGTCGAAGAATTTTTCCGTATATAGGTGGGATCCTGACCAAGGGCAAAACCCTACACTTGATAATTATGAGCTGGACCTAGATACCTGCGGACCAATGGTCCTTGATGCATTAATAAAGATTAAGAATGAACTAGACCCAACACTAACTTTCCGAAGATCCTGCCGTGAAGGCGTTTGCGGTTCTTGCGCGATGAATATTGATGGTACAAACACTCTAGCATGCACTAAGCCAATTAATACGATCACAGGAACTTGCAAAATCTACCCCTTGCCCCACATGCGAGTAGTTAAAGATCTCGTTCCGGATATGAAACATTTTTATGCTCAATACGCCTCCATAAAGCCATGGCATCAAAACGCCGATTGCGCACCAACAACTGAACGTCTCCAATCAATTCAGGAACGCTCAGCCCTAGATGGTCTTTACGAATGCATTCTCTGCGCATGTTGTTCGACAAGTTGCCCAAGTTATTGGTGGAACAGCGATCGGTATCTTGGTCCAGCCATACTTTTACAGATATATCGATGGATTTCTGACAGTCGCGATAAGTCAACGGATGAAAGGTTAGGTAGGCTTGAAGAACCATCCAGCCTGTATCGCTGTCACACCATAATGAATTGCACTAAAACCTGCCCAAAAGGCCTTAACCCAGGAAAAGCAATCGCCCACCTTAAGAAGAGAATGGTAGCACGAGAATAGTTTATTAGCTCCATACTACCGAGCCGCCCGAAAACTTGTCGGAGACAAACTCACTGAAACTGGGAGAGATTAGAAATCTGTCTGGGCAACAGATAATTATCTCATTTTTGATTTTTTTGAGTCATACGAACTCCCTAAGGGCGTTGACGTTCTGAATTCTAACACCGACGAGAAAGGCAAACCAAATGTCGCAAGAGCTTCATCACTTCATCGGGGGGAAATTAGTTGCTGGCCAAAATAAGAGATTCGGTAACGTCTATGACCCGGCTACCGGGCATATCACAGCGCAAGTACCTCTTGCCAGTCACGATGAAACTCTTGCCGCTATCTCCGCAGCTGAGGCAGCTTTCCCAGAATGGGCAGCAACACCGGTGACTGCACGAGCTCAAGTCATGTTTCAATACAGAGAGTTGCTTGAAACACATAGAAACGAACTTGCAGACCTAATTACTTCAGAACACGGTAAAATTACGAGTGACGCAAAAGGATCAGTAAGTCGTGGAATCGAAGTGGTAGAATTTGCGTGCGGAATTCCACATCTTTTAAAAGGCGATTATAGCGCCAATGTCAGTAAAGGAATAGATATCCACGACTTACGACAACCCCTCGGGGTATGCGCTGGAATCACTCCGTTTAACTTTCCGGTTATGGTCCCGTTATGGATGTTTCCGCTGGCTATAGCTTGCGGAAACACTTTTGTACTAAAACCCTCAGAAAAGGTTCCGTCCTCCTCACTGCGACTGGCCGAATTGATGAAGGAAGCTGGGCTACCAGACGGTGTGCTCAATGTCATCAATGGTGACAAAGAAACTGTCGATACGCTTCTTGAGGATTCACGGGTTCGAGCCCTAAGTTTTGTGGGCTCGACGGCTATTGCAAAACACATCTATGCAACTGGATGTGCGTTTGGAAAACGCATACAGGCATTGGGTGGCGCCAAGAATCATTTAGTGGTAATGCCGGACGCTGACATTGATAAAGCAATCGAGGCTTTAATGGGAGCAGGTTACGGGTCCGCTGGAGAACGTTGCATGGCAATATCTGTCGCCGTCGCAGTTGGATCAGCCGCAGATACGCTTGTAGAACGTCTCAAGACTGAAGTTGGCAACCTAACAATTGGGCCTGGCACTGACCCTGATTCCAATATGGGCCCGCTTGTTACGGGAGATCACCGCAAACGCGTGGAGAACTATGTCAATGTCGGAGTCACGGAGGGAGCAGCGTTGGTTGTTGATGGTCGAAACCTCAGTTTAAAGGGCTTTGAAGACGGATTTTTTATGGGCGGATGTCTATTCGATCACGTGTCTCCCAATATGAGAATCTATAGGGAAGAGATATTCGGCCCTGTACTCTGTATCGTTCGAGTGCCTACGTATGAATGTGCTTTAAACCTGGTTAACTCACACGAATACGGAAACGGTACTGCCGTTTTCACGAAAGATGGAAATACCGCCCGCAACTTTGCGAATGACGTACAGACGGGTATGGTAGGTATTAACGTGCCCATCCCTGTCCCACTTTCCTTTCACACTTTCGGTGGTTGGAAAAACTCATTGTTCGGCAGCGCCAATATGTACGGATATGAAGGTGTCCGATTCTATAGCCAACTAAAGACCATTACCTCAAGATGGCCAGGCGAAATACCTTGGGGAGCCGACTTCACAATGCCAACATCTCGCTAAAGCCTGCATTCAGAGTTCGATGACAAATGCCGTCCCAGATTTGCTTTCCAGTTACCATGAGCGAGTAACTAAGGAAACATGGGGTCACGACGCCGCGCAGGAACATACTGTCAAACGACTCCAGCGTCTAAGCCAGGAACTCTGCCATTACTCATCGCGCAGAAATGTTGGGTGGTGGAACCGTTTTCGCAGTAGATCAAACACATCAATTCCGACTGGTATTTACCTACATGGAGGGGTAGGGCGAGGTAAAACAGCACTAATGGATCTTCTTTATGAAAATGTTAATTCACAACAGAAATGCCGAATACACTTTCATTCTTTCATGCTCGATATGCACGCTCGTATACACTCTTGGCGTCAAGGCCCTAAAGAACATTGGGGTAGAGGTGATCCAATCAAACCCATAGCGGAAGCCTATAGTAAAGGAGTGACTTTCCTTTTCTTAGACGAGTTTCAGGTTAATGATATAGCTGATGCAATGATCATTAAACGCTTGTTTTCAGTGCTTTTTGAAAACGGAGTAGTCATCGCTATAACATCCAACACCGCCCCCCATGACCTTTACGCCAACGGCCTTAACCGAGATCAGTTTATTCCCTTTATTGACCTATTAGAATCTAACCTTGAGATAATCCACCTTTCGGGTCTAACCGACTTTCGCCTTCTACGGTTACAGCGAGCTCCCGTCTATTTTAGCCCTCTCGGTCATTGTACTGACGCAGGACTTGATGCTGCATTTAACTCACTCACACAGGGTTGGGCTTCCGAACAAGATCTTATTAGGATTAACGGCCGAAGGCTTAGTGTACCAGCCTCCGCTTGCGGAGTTGCCCGCTTCAACTTTGAACAGCTATGCGGAGAACCATTAGGCACCGGTGATTACGTTGAGGTCGCACGCCGTTACCATACCGTGATACTTGCAGACATCCCATACTTCTCCGCCGCACAACGTGACCAAGCATCACGATTCATTAGGTTAATCGATATTCTTTACGAACATCGAGTCAATCTCATTTGTGGCGCAGCTAAAGAGCCTAGAGAGTTATGCGCTTCAGACATAAACCTTTCGGCGTTTACACGAACAGCTTCTCGTCTTTCTGAGATGCGTTCAAAACGCTACCTTGCAGCATCTCATATTGCCTAGGATGAGATCCATGCAAGCAACTGCAGATGCTAAATCTACGCAACATCCACAAAGAGCCCTCAAAGACTAACAACAAAAGAGAAACTCTTAATTTCTCAATATAGTTTCAGCCATTGTTTGATTGAGACCCATATCCAAATACCACAAACTCTACCAAACAAGATTTGGCATAGCGAAAGTAGGCCGAACCGATCCCTTAGATAAATGAGATTCAAGTGAATTTTTATCGATGCCGAACCCTCTCGTTACACCCAATTCTTCAGCATGAATTCCACCCGCAATCAGAAGAGTATCTAGTGCGGCTGCGTTTGCCCCTGCAATATCTGTGTGCAAGCTATCCCCAATGGCTACAATACGTCTGAGCGGAATATTGCCTAAGCGTTCGAAACACATGGCATAAACGCTAAAAAATGGCTTTCCATGATAGACAACCTCTCCGCCAGCTCTCTCATAAGCTGCTGCCAGCGCTCCTGCACATAGCACTCTTGACCCGTTACGAATAACCACATGATCAGGATTTGCACAGATCATCGGTAGATTATAATCAACAGCCTCTGCAAAGAATGACGCGTAATCGGATAAAGTTTCAGTCCTGTCGTCAAATAATCCAGTAGCCAAAATAAATTCAGCGTCTGACAATTTCTCTACGACGCACCACTCGTCCAGGTCCTCCATTAATCCCCAATCTCTCTCTGGCCCTAACCTATAAAATTTCTTACCTAGCTTGGCATGCCAGTCATCGATAGCACTTACTATCGCAGTACGAGTTGCGTCACCAGACGTTACAACACCATCGTACATCTCTTTATTTAACCCCAATGATGTTAGCTGGTTGATTACAGCACTGCAGCGACGAGGTGCATTCGATAGAAACAAGACAGAGATGCCACTATTACGCATTTCACTAATGCACGCTCCTGCGCCAGGATACAGGTTATAGCCATCATGTATCACACCCCAAAGGTCTACAATGGCAGCATCATATTCCTTAATGAGGTCTCGAAATCCAGACAGTATTTTACTGGTCATGCTAGATAGAACTTTGGGGATTAGGCCTAATATCACCGATATCAACACCTACCGCTTGGGAAAAATTGGAAAAGCCATCCGCTTTTAATAGCTCTGACAGTTCCTTCTTAATTCTACCGACAAGGCCTGGTCCGTGATATATAAGGCCAGTGTAGAGTTGAACGATAGTGGCACCAGCACGAATCTTTCGGTAAGCATCCCAGCCTGTCATAACCCCACCTACACCAATAAGAGGTATTTCCTCGCCTACAAGACCATACATCCGCGCTAAAAGAGCTGTAGATCGGTTAAACAACGGAGCGCCACTTAACCCACCCTCTTGTCTTTTGCTGCCATCCTTAAGCTCTTCCCGTCCTCCAACCGTCGTATTAGAGATAATCAAACCGTCAAATCGATGGGACACAACTAGCTCTGCAACTATCTCACACTCTTTATCTTCAAGGTCTGGGCCGATTTTTAACAGAAGTGGCACCTCTCTACCATCACTACCAGCCAATTCCCGACGCCGTTGGACTAAAGCAGAAAGAAGGGAATTAAGTCGCTCGCCTTTCTGCATGTCTCGAAGACCTGGTGTATTCGGCGACGATACATTTATCACGAGATAATCAACAAGACTGTGCAAGGTATTTAGGCTCGAAATGTAGTCTGTAATAGGCTCTTCTGTATTTCGATTGGGTCCAATATTTGCTCCTACCACACCTTGTGTAACAAGTTTCTCCAATCTCCGCTGAGCCTCCCGAAGCCCCTGATTATTAAAACCAAGACGATTAATAACTGCTAAATCACGTGGCAAGCGAAATACCCTAGGCCGCACATTCCCAACCTGCTGCTTCGGCGTAATGGTCCCAACTTCCACGGCACCAAATCCCAGTCGAAGCATTGGACCAATAACTTGTGCGTTTTTATCAAAGCCAGCGGCCAAGCCTATTGGATTATCAAAATCAAGACCCCAAAGCTTAAACGACAGTCGTGCGTTATTCTCGCTATCACCAACACCCAAAACACCCAAACGTAGTGCCAATAGAGTAAGATAATGTGCCAATTCCGGATCGAGACCGTGAAGAATCGGACGAACTAAGTGAAAAGGAAATGCCATACCACATATTCGCCATCAAACACTGGGGCGAACCACTGTAGCCGAATCCAGTCGAGTCAGGACCAGCAGATTTCCAATTAGAACCACCACAACCCCAGCAAGAGATAGCACAGTCCAATCATATTCTTCAAATACTGTAGAGAACGATAGAGCAACCACGGGAAATAGAACTGAGGCGTAAGCTGCGCGATCTGCCCCGATCCTACCTAACAGGGTTAGATAAAAGGTGAAGCCTAACACTGAGGAAAAAAAGGCAAGATACAGAAGAGACCCGACGTATTTAACTGTCCAAACAAATTCGAACGGGAGCCCTCTAGTATACACAATCACAAACGTCACTAGACCACCATAACACATCCCATAAGCGTTAGCCTGTACAACGGGCACCTTCATACGCTGAATAGCCAAAGATATAATATTACCAAAAGATGCAGACATAGTGGCAAGGAGAGACCATCCAAGCCCAATCATTCCTGCACTAATTATGCCAATCACACTCACGTCCTTCCAAAATACAAGCGTGATCCCGATCATGCCTATAATTGCCCCCACGACCACCCTGGGTCGAATCGGCTCGCGCAAAAACATAGCACCAAACATTATGTTCATTATTACTATGGTCGAATAAGCAACGGCCGATAGACCACTAACAATGTTATCAATTGCAAAATAAAACCCAATATAATTTAGGGAAAAAAGGCATAATCCCATTAAGAACATGAGGCCGTGCACGCGCAATCCAAATCGCATAGGCAGCCGCCTCCAAAAACACCATGCCAAAAGAATTAGTGCGGCAATTGAAAATCGGTAGGCTACCGACACCTCCGGCTCGACCGCTCCAAGTTGCATGCTAATCCCGAGCCATGACGTGCCCCAAAGGATCACGACAAGACCGTAAAGCACAGTACTACTCATGCTTAGCTCAGATCCTCTCAACCTCGTAGCGCAGACAAGGTAGGGGCTCTATGCACCGCGCATCATCATTAGAGTAGCTGTTAACGCGGCAACTTACTTCGTAGGCCTCTAGCTCTACTGGAGGCGGCAAACTTCTTAATATATCGAAATTAGGTTGTTTTTCATCAGCGCTAAGCCAGTACTTGTATTGCGTATGGTCAATCAGCAATGGCATTCGAGCATGAATTGGGCTAATTTTCTGTGTAGCCGTAACCGTAATTATTGCAAACGAACGAAGCAGATCTCCATCAGGCGAACGCCAAAAGTCCCAAACTCCAGCAAACGCAAATAGTCGCTTATCACTTAAACTGATGTAGTAAGGTCTCTTCTTTGCGCCGACAACCTTCCACTCGTAAAACCCGTCAGTTGGAACCAAGCATCGGCGAGCAGCAAACGATTCACGAGAAATAGGATGTTTTGAAGCAGTCTCACCACGCACATTAATTATTGGACCACTCAGATATTTTATACTCTTAGCCCAAGAAGGCACCAAGCCCCAGCGCATTAGTGAAAGCTCTATCCCTGTATCCTCCGACATCCAAACAACGGCAGAATCTTGAGTAGGCGAGACGTTGTATTTAGGCGGCAAGTTGGGTGATGCTACAAGATCGAATTCATTACGAATCGTCCTTGGATCAGTAAACAGGGCGTAACGTCCACACATGTCTCTATAACTTCCTCACTGTCATCACACTCAATTGTTGTTCCCCATAATAGCTGCACTTGATTAATCCGGTGAATTATTACTTAAAAACCTGCAACCTCTAGTCCTTATGCAGAGGATATTTTACGCGAAAATGATCAGATAATGCGATCATTGATAGATTTCGTTGTCTTCCGCTACTAAGCTGGACGCATGAGCCAACCCGAGAGAACAATCTGTTACTCAGATAACCAGTGGCACGAAGGCAATCCCAAGCTCATCGGGCCGATGAATCACGCATTCTGGATGGCATCGGTAGTGTTTGATGGCGCCCGATCAATTTCTGGCCTAGCGCCAGATCTTGACCAACATTGCCAGAGACTTTGCGACTCCGCTACAGCAATGGGTCTCGAGCCAAGCACATCACCACAAGACATAACCGATATATGCATCGATGGAATCCGACAATTTTTACCCAATGCCGTGTTGTACGTGAGACCGATGTTCTATGCTACCGATGGATTCGTGCTAGCCGAAGCCAACAGCACTAAACTTGCAGTCGTTCTTCACGAAAAGGCTATGCCAGAAAAATCAGGACTGACCGCCTGTTTATCAACGAGAAGAAGGCCCAGCATTGAAGCAGCTCCTACAACAGCAAAAGCGTCATGTCTATATCCAAACGCCGGGCTTGCTCTCAGAGAGGCGTCAAACCGCGGATTTCATAATGCTATTACACTCGACCCTAATGGCAATGTCGCAGAATTAGCAACAGCTAACCTCTGGATTGCTAAAGATGGTGCCGCACATACGCCAGCTGCCAATGGTACGTTTCTAGCGGGCATTACGCGTGCCAGAATCATTGAGTTGTTTCGACAAGATGGAATTGAAGTTATTGAGAGAGCAATGACGTTTGACGAAATACTAGCGGCTGATGAGGTTTTTGCGACTGGCAATTATGGAAAGGTTCAGCCAATCACACGAGTCGAGCTAAAAGACTTCCAACCAGGTCCCATCTCTAAAAGAGCATATGAGCTCTATTTCAATTACGCCTCAAACTTCAGTGTACTATAGTAATAAGCCAGATCCGTAGTCTGGATTTCTAATCCGCTATTACACGGCTTCTACACTGATGAACCGATTACCGTGAGTTATGATATAAAGTTGGTTAATCGCCGTTAAAAGGCAGAGAAGCGCAGCCCCTATCTTGTGTGCGATTCCTGGAGCGGGCGATGGGATTCGAACCCACGACCCCAACCTTGGCAAGGTTGTGCTCTACCCCTGAGCTACGCCCGCGTCCGAGATGATGATAAATCATAGCGCCCACGTTGCAAATCCAGACACTATTACATACCAAAAATAGTAACTCTCCATCCAGTGCGAGTTAACAAAATGTGTTAAAACAAGCTGCTACCCGTCGATTTCATTGTTAACCTAGGATAGACTCCCTTTACGTGAGTTACGTAGGATACGATATATCGGCAACTCCTCAGTTCAGACTTAACACCTCCAAGGGGTATAATATGGAAACCATTATCGGCCAGGGGCCAACGGCAACTGGTGATTTGATAAAGGACAGCGATAGCAATACTTTCGTAACGGATGTAATTGAAGCGTCAGATACAACCCCAGTAATTGTTGATTTTTGGGCTCCATGGTGTGAACCTTGTAAGCAGCTTGGCCCAATCCTTGAAAAGGTTGTGAAAGAAGCCAACGGGGCGGTAAAGCTAGTTAAAGTCGATATTGACAAGAGTCCCGACATAGCACAGCAGCTACGTATACAGTCCATACCAGCTGTTTTCGCTTTTCATCATCGCCAACCCGTTGATGGTTTTGCAGGAGCGCTCCCAGAGTCTCAAATACGTCAATTTGTTGAACGTCTCGGTGGCAAACCCGAGCCCAGTCCAGTCGAGCAAGCACTCGAACAGGCGAAGGTTGCCTTTGAGGATGGTGACATTGGAGGTGCAGCGTCTCTTTACGGAGAAATAATAAAACAAGCGCCAGGTGAGCCATCAGCACTTGGTGGCCTTGCTCGTTGCTACGTTCAATCTGGCGATCTTGAGCACGCCAGACAAACCCTGGCAATGGTTGGCCCAGAAAACTCCCAGCATGCAGATGTAATAAGCGCACAAGCATCACTTTCGTTAGCTGAAGATACTCAGGGAAAAGTTGGGGATCTAGAAGCACTTCAGGAAAAAGTTAATCAAGATCCAACAAATCACCAAGCTCGTTACGACCTCGCTCTTGCACTGGTTGGTGCTAATCGCCCAGCGGAAGGCATTGATGCCCTTATGGAGATTGTGAGACGTGATCGTACATGGAACGACGAAGCCGCACGTAAGGAACTCCTGAGACTATTTGAGGTGTTTGGAGCCAATGACGAAAATACGCTTTCTGGTCGTCGCCAATTATCTTCACTATTGTTCTCCTGAATGGTGGAAAAGTGCTGTATAAAAATATTGAGGAACTTCCAACAACAATACCGGTCTTTCCTTTGGCAGGAGCACTGCTGCTTCCAGAAGCCGAGCTACCACTCAACATCTTCGAGCCGCGCTACCTCTCTATGATTGGTGACACCATGACTGGTGGTCGTGTTATTGGCATTGTACAACCAACTGATCCATATACTGACCATCAGAAACCTCCAGTCTATCAAATTGGATGTGCAGGCCGCGTCAGTGAATTTCAGGAAGCCAAGGACGGGTGTATTCTGATCAGCCTAACAGGTGTCTGTCGTTTTAATATCGTCCACGAACTCCCCACTGATGAACCTTATCGTTTGGCTGCAGTTTCCTACGAACGGTTTAAGGATGATCTTAATATTGAACTGGATAGCAGTTTCAACGACCCACTGTTTCTGCCTACACTCCGAGCATACTTTGGCGCCAAAGATCTCAGCGCTGACTGGAATGCTCTAGAAAAATTGCCTGGAAATGCACTTTTGACTTCCTTGGCCATGCTATGCCCTTTCGCCCCCAACGAAAAACAAGCGCTACTGGAGGCATCATCCAATAATGAGAGAGGCAAAATTATGACAACGTTAATGGAAATGGCTGTACGCGAAACAAAAGATGGAGTACTGCTGCAATGACAGACTCAAACGATTCTAACACAAGCCCGATTGACCCCAAACTATTGGAAATATTGGTCTGCCCTTTAACGAAAGGGCCTCTCAGCTACGATCGAAAAGCCCAAGAGCTTATAAGCTCTAAAGCACAGCTCGCCTTTCCTATTCGAGATGGAATCCCAATCATGCTTGTAGATGAAGCAAGACCACTTTCCGATTCTTCGGATAATGAGTAGATGATTCAACATATATCAGTTCAGGAAGTGGCACCACCGATAGAGCTACGTTTAAAGAAGGCAGATAAGCTTCTGGAAATTGATTTTGCTGATGGAAAGTGTTTCCGCCTCCCGGCCGAGTTTCTTCGCGTTGAGAGCCCATCAGCTGAGGTTCAGGGCCATAGCCCTGGGCAGAAACGCATCCTCTCGGGACGAAAGCACGTGGGAATAATTGATATCGAACCGGTAGGAAACTATGCCATACGCATTCGTTTTGATGACTTGCATGAAACTGGCCTATATTCATGGAGCTACCTGTATGAGCTCGGGTTGAACCAAGACTTACTTTGGCGCAAATATCTCAATGCACTTAAAGCTAAGGGGCTAAGCCGCTATCCATCATAACCCCACCTCGCCTGCCATTACTCCACCCAATGGAACCAGGCAACTGAACCCTTGCCTAAACTGACATAACGCGGCTCCAAAATTATTACCAGCCAATCCGATGTATTAATTATGCACTTGACCCAAGTGCCTACAGAAACATTCTTGAAAATCAGGGAACTTCACCATCCATCAAGCGCGGAAGAGATCCACCTGTACCACGCGCGTGCCTCATAAAGAACCGCTTTAATGGTGGCAGGCGATTGACAGCAGCAAGACCAACCTTCCTAGAAAATTTGATCATGGTTCCCTCAGTAACAAACAGCCGATTCAGTACATCTGTAACTGCTACCATGGAAAGATTATCAATTCTTCTCCAACGTTCATAATGCTGTAACACTTCCATCGTTCCATGATCTAATCCCAAGCGAACATTATTAATTAAGACTTCAGTCAATGCTGCCACATCCCGAAGTCCCATGTTTAGACCCTGTCCAGCTATCGGATGCACCCCATGTGCAGAATCCCCAACAAGAGCTATGCGGTGATCAACATAATGTTCAGCATGATGCATGGCCAAGGGATAATGATATCGGGCGCCAATCGTGTGCGCATCGCCTAAGAAAGACCCAAGCCGCTTAGTCACTTCAATATCAAAATTCTTATCGTCTAGCGCGTATAATTCCTCCGCAAGATTCGTCTTCTCTGTCCACACCAAGCTAGCGCGCTTTCCAAGCAACGGAAGAACCGCAAACGGCCCTCCACTCAGAAATTTTTCGTGAGCTATCCCATCATGTGAAAACTGGTGTTCGATAGTGCACACAATTGCATTTTGCGGGTATGTCCAGCCGGGAGCCCTAATGCCAACCATTGCGCGCAACGGTGAACCACGTCCATCACAAGCTACAATTAGTGGGGCCTTAACAACACGTCCATTATCCAAGGTCACGGCGGCGTTTCCAACGCTTCGCTCTATAGCTACAACGGTACGTGGTGCAATGATAAAGAGGTTTGAATACTTACTGGCAGCTTCGAGAAGGGCCTCTCTAATCTTAATATTTTCAACCATATACCCAAAGGCCACCCCATCAAGCTCATTATGATCAAAGTGCAGATGAAGAAGCGATTCTCGATCACTCACTCGAATATCAAATATCGGCTGTGCAGATGATTCCATGTATTTCCAGACTCCGATTGCAGCCAACATCCGTTGCGAACCAAGAGCTATTGCTGACGCACGCCCGTCAAAAGAACTAGAGTTTAGGGCCTCGAACTCCACACGCTCGATCACTGCTACGTCTAAACCAACTCTTGCCGCAGCACAGGCTAATGAAAGCCCGATCATACCGCCCCCCACAACCACAACATCAAATCGTGATTCTGCAATGTTGTCTTGGTGGTTAGCTGCCATAGATTCTACAATCGCTAACGTATATGTAATTGTCCACCAAACTTTACAACGATAAGGTTACAGACATGGGAGAAGATTGGCATACCGTTACAGCTCTCGAGCTCGGCGCTTATATCGAAGATGGCAGAGTCGATCCAGTAACTCTCGTGGAATACTTCCTTGACCGCATCGAGCATCACGATTCAGATCGTTCTGTATTTCTACGCCCCATGCCTAATAGAGGTCGTTTAGAGGCAGTTGCTGCCAAGGATCGTGCCAAACGTGGATTAAGGCGTGGTCCACTCGATGGCGTACCAATATCCTGGAAAGATCTTTTTGACACGGCGGGCACACCAACGACGGCAGCTTCAACATTGCTAAAAAATCGAGTACCTCTCGATGATGCACTGGTAGTAAGGCGAGCAGCATCTGGCGGAGCAGTATGCCTTGGGAAAACGAACCTCACCGAATTTGCGTACTCTGGCCTTGGGATAAACCCCGTAACAGGAACACCAGAGAATCCGTTCGACAAAGATACAGCGCGCTGTCCTGGTGGGTCTTCCTCAGGTGCCGCTGTTTCTGTCTCAACCGGCCTTGCAGCTGCAGCTATTGGCAGCGATACAGGTGGATCCGTTCGTGTCCCAGCAGCATGGAACAATCTTGTCGGGCTTAAGACCACCATTGGTCTGGTTCCAACTGATGGCGTATTACCCCTAAGTCAGACCCTTGATACCGTGGGCCCTTTGACTAAGAACGTTGCTGATGCCAACGCAGTCCTAGGGCTCTTGCTCAACGATCGGCCAGCCAATCTTGATGGTGCCAATCTTTCCGGTACACGCCTACTAGTTGCATCAGCTTTTCTGTCAGACGGAATGTCAAAAAGTGTACAGCAGATCTTTGAATCCGCTATCGATGTGATTGGTAAGGCAGGCGCCAGTCTCGTCTTCGGTGATGTTCCTGAATACCAAGAGTTAGATAGGCTTATCGGTAGCCCTGGAGATATCCAGGCTTGCGAAGCCTACGCCAACTGGGGGGAACTAGTTTCGGCTAATGTTCAATCCGTATATCGACCCGTCGCAGAACGCATACTCGCTGGTCGAGAATACCTCGCGGTAGATATGATAAAGCACTCAATGAAAGTTTTGGAGTTGCAACATCGATATTTTAAGAGAGCAGCTGAGTTCTCAGCTGTTCTTACGCCCACAGTAATGATTTCACCACCGCCGATAGCAATGCTTGCCGACGATGACGATAGATATGTTACTGCAAATATTGAATCTTTACGCTTTTCTCGATTAGGAAATCGACTGGGCCTATGCGGCCTGACTATACCCTGTGGATTTGACACATTGGGTATGCCCGTTGGTCTGCTTATTAATGGATTACCAAAAACTGACTACGGTATTCTCCGCATTGGCGCAGCAATAGAGCGTGCCTTAGAATCGACTCAATAACAAAACCCAATACTTGTCTTTGCCAGAGCTGTCACACTGCATTTACTCATGTAATATGGTGAGAACTTGTCACAAGTCATTGTATAAATGTACTTTTACATCTATGTTTTATAGACTAACTGTAAGTGTTTGAGCTAGACTCTTTGAAACGTGGAGAGCTATTTAGCTGCAATTGCAGCATACAAAGCCGAGGCTAACGCGATGGCACATCGTATTACTGCTCAAGTACGCGCGCCTGTACTGCCTGCCGGTGCTGGAGTTTTTTTCCGACGCCGCCTCTCAGAATTTGTTGGTTTGTGCGGGCTAAGTTTGTCTTTAGCGTTGGCTCTTGCCTTGGCAAGTTTCACACAGTCTGACCCAAGCTGGAACGTAGCTACTAACTCCTATCCAAACAACATGCTAGGGCAAATAGGTTCCCACATAGCCGATATTCTTCTGCAAAGCCTTGGTGTTGCCAGCGCAATACTAGTAATTGCACTGGCATGCTGGTCATGGCGGATCGGTTGCCATAAGGGTTTGCCGCGATTCTGGCTTCGTATATGTGTCCTCCCTCTGGCACTTCTTATTACTGCAAGTTTTTGGGCAACTTTCCAGGCTCCTAGCGAATGGTCATTGCCTACCGGCTTAGGCGGTTGGCTTGGCATAATCGGCCATGATGGCCTCACTCACCTAGCAACCTCTTGGAAATTGATGGCTGTCCCTTACCTCCAGCCCGCTGTCTTGGGAATTCTGGGTACAGGCGCCTTGATTGTTACTCTAGGCCTCGACGTCGGGGAATTGAAGGGTATTGCGCGGGCAAGTGCATGGACCACTCGACTTGCATGGCGCGCACTAAGATGGACCACTGATCCCCTAGATCAAAAATCTACGCGTCAGATACAACCTAACCAATCTACACCACGCCGCGAACCTCGGTTATTTTCATCTAAAACAGCAACTAACGGGAGCCCAGATAGTAAACCGGGTTCGTCGCCCCATGTATCGAGAAAACGAAAACGTTTAAAGACGGGCCGCCGCATTGCATCTGAGAGCCAACCAACACTTGAGCTAAGTCCCCAAGACAAACAGACATTACCTCCAATTAATTTGTTAAATTTTAAGAACGAAAGAAATAACTCGCAGGTAATTGGTGACGAGGCGTTACAGCAGAATGCTCGGCTTTTAGAAGCGGTGCTCGACGATTTTGGTGTGCGTGGCCAAATCACGCAGGTTAAACCAGGTCCAGTAATTACATTGTACGAGTTGGAGCCGGCACGAGGCACGAAGACGGCACGAGTCATCGGATTGTCAGACGATATCGCGCGCTCTATGAGCGCCACATCAGTCCGCGTTGCAGTCATTCCGGGACGAAACGCTATTGGAATTGAATTGCCAAACGCAAACCGTGAAACAGTTTTACTTAGAGAGATTCTCGGCAGCACTGATTATGAGCAGAACACCGCTTCACTTACTCTAGCTTTAGGCAAAGACATTGCTGGCACACCCGTCATTGCTGATCTCGGCCGCATGCCTCACCTGTTGATCGCGGGCACAACTGGCTCAGGTAAATCGGTGGCAATCAACACTATGATTCTCTCGTTACTGTATCGATTGCGACCAGACCAATGTAAATTCATTATGATTGACCCTAAGATGCTGGAACTTTCAGCTTATGATGGTATTCCACATCTTCTGGCCCCAGTTGTAACAAACCCTAGAAAAGCGGTTGTTGCATTGAAGTGGACAGTGCGTGAAATGGAAAACCGATACCAAGCATTATCTAAGCTTGGTGTTCGTAATATCGCTAGTTACAACAAAAAACTGGAGGACGCAGCTGCTAAAGGACAAATAATTAAAAGAACAGTTCAGACTGGCTTTGACTCTGAAACAGGCGAGCCAGTGTTTGAAGACCAGCCACTAGAGCTAACTCCTCTTCCATCAATCGTTGTGGTGGTGGATGAAATGGCAGACTTGATGCTATTGGCAGGAAAAGATATTGAAAACGCCGTACAAAGGCTCTCTCAAATGGCGCGAGCCGCTGGGATTCATCTTCTAATGGCCACCCAGAGACCCTCTGTGGATGTAATCACTGGAACAATAAAGGCTAATTTTCCAACCCGTGTTAGTTTCCAGGTAACGTCACGAATTGATAGTCGAACAATACTAGGGGAACAAGGAGCTGAACAACTTCTAGGTGCGGGCGATATGCTTTACATGGCAAATGGTGGACGTATTACCAGAGTACATGGCCCCTTCGTCAGTGATGCAGAAGTAGATACCGTGGTTAATTTCCTTAAGCAACAAGGTACACCTGACTATCTTGAGGATATCACCGAAGAGCCAGACGAAATAAGTCTGGGCTTTGGGAATGAATCTTTAACTGATGAGCTTTATGAACAAGCGATTGCCTTGGTCTGCCGAGAACGTAGAGCCTCAACTAGCTTTATTCAACGACACCTACAAATCGGCTATAACCGCGCCGCAAGAATGATCGAAAAGATGGAGCTCGAAGGAATCGTTAGCCCCGCCAGCAATAGCGGTAAACGTGAGGTTTTGCGTGACGCGCATTTGGCATCTTAAATGGATAAATAGATGCCCTTTATGGGGAATCCTCATTATTGGAATTTTTTGCACACTAGATATATACCCTACCCAGTCAAAAGCCAGTCCAGAAGATGTCCATATTGAGCGCATCGAGTCTTACCTTGCCAAGATAGAAACAATACGTGCTCGATTTAACCAGGTTTCACCTGATGGGTCAGTGTCTCAGGGCTTATTCTATCTTCGTCGTCCTGGACGTTTTCGATTTGAGTATGACTCGCCAACACCATTACTCGTTGTTGGTGACAGCTTTTGGATCGTGTTTGAGGACAGAGAGCTGGGTCAGCTTGAACGTATTCCCATGTCTTCAACGCCTCTATCAATCCTCACGCAAGATAATATTGACTTCCGTTCGGAATCCGTCGCGGCGACTCTACGGATAGAAGGTGGTCTCATGTGGCTTACGCTGCACGAGCGCGATGACGAAGAACAAGGGTCCCTTACACTCACCTTTGATCAGTCACCGACAAGATTAAGGCAGTGGATCATAACTGACTCACAGGGGTTAACGACTGAAATTACCCTATCACAAACTGAAACCAACGTCCCTTTAGATCCCAAACTTTTTGTGTACAACGACTCCCAAAACGAGAACCTGTTGCGGAAGTAGCTCATTGAAGCACCCCAGGCTTCCAACTGGATGACCATACCATTTATGCTTACTTTTGAACGTAGCAAACAACACCCTAATGGACGCCCCTTACAATGACTCGAGAAACTATGCCACTAATTGGGATACTGGCTGATGCCCGCCCCGTCGACGACACCCCCTTTTTTGTTACAAGCCAGAAATACGTATCAGCTGTATCCTTGGCTGCCAACGCCCAACCAGTGATTATACCAGCACTAAGCTCATGCGTTCAGATTGAAGATCTTCTTCGTCAGATCGACGGACTACTGTTCCCTGGGAGTCGCTCAAATATTGATCCTCAATGCTACGGGGGGGCAAAGCCACATTTAAATGCCGTCGGCGATAAAGCTAGAGACGAAACGGTTCTACATCTGTTACCCAAGGCTTTATCGTGGGGTATACCAATTCTAGCTATTTGTCGCGGCATGCAGGAATTAAATGTCGCCCAGGGAGGCACTTTACATCAAAATCTTCATGAGGTTCCTGGGCACATCGATCATCGTGGTAATTATGCGATTCCCGAAATAGAACGTTACTCACCCGTACACAATGTTAATGTAACGCGAGACGGAATTCTGGAACAGCTTACGAAATGTAAAAAGGCCCAGGTCAATTCGTTACATGGGCAAGGCATTGACCGCCTTGGACGAAATTTAGTGATCGAAGCAACAGCTGATGACGGAACGATCGAAGCAATCAGTACTGAGACAGGTCGCGGCTTTGCTCTCGGTGTCCAATGGCACCCTGAATGGAGGGTTTGGGAGCGTCCATTCTATTCGTCACTATTCAAAGCATTTGGCTTAGCAGCAAGAAATTGGAAGGCCGGAGACCACAAACCCATACCCACAACAAATTTTGCTGACTAACTACAATCCGTAGTCCTTAGTTTTCTCACTTATGCGATCAACGACTTTAACGTCCGCGTCGAACTAGAGTCGACGACAAGAAGCCAGGGAAAAATGCGTTTTCCCTCCTCTACAAAGCCTGTCATGCCACTTTTGTAATTTCTACCCGTGCCATAAAATAGCGGTCATTGGGAACACCACTCGGAAGCGGTAGTGGAATCCAGCCCGGAACTAATATCTTCTGGTCTGAAACAACTATAGCGCCCGGTGCAAGCAAAGGCTTTAAAGCTCCCCCAAGCCATTCTGCCAGCTCCAGGGATGCATTTTTGTCACCTGTCCCAATATCGCAATGCGTGAGAACTGCCGGAGCACCAATCTTAGCAAGAATACCAGGAAGTGTCCTTCTAATATCACCAATAATCATATGTTTTTCATCGGGAATACATTTAGGATGAGCAGCAACCTGACGATCAAAGACAAATATTTCTCTATCCGGAAGGCATTCGCGTAAATGGTCATATGTTCGACCATTTCCCAAACCCAATTCCAGAATAGGACCCGGGAGATTATCAATCATCGTCGCTGCCGCACTTAGACAGTCACGCTGCGCCAGCACCCGACGGATGAAGCTATCTAAGCGACTCATGACCAATCAACAGGACCATCGTGGTCAGGTGGAGGCAGCAATACGCGCTTCTCTCAACTGAATAGTGGTTCGTTCGAGACGCGCAGCCAATTCACGCATTACCTCCACTCCCATTTGTGGAAATTCACTAATCATACGAAGAAATAGATCTTTGGATATTTTTAGTACCGTCACCTCGTCTGTTGCAGTCACGGTCGCCGTTCTGGGAACGTCACATAGAATAGCTATTTCACCAACAAAGTCGTCTTGGCCAACAGTGGCAAGTGTAAGAGAACCGTTCGGCGTATCTATAGTGACATCACACTGACCTTCAATAATTACATACGCGGCATCTCCAATCTCTCCCTGTACACACAAACTCTGGCCAGCACGGAAAGTTAATCTCTCACTAGTAAATGCCAGCAACTTTAATTTGGAGGGCTCGATATTACTGAAAAGCGGAACCCGCCGTAATAAATCTACTTCTTCGTTAAGGCTCACCTCGTCATCCCTTCCTTCACTATACGGCTGCCAACAACTGCTTAAACTGAGTATTGTCCTTATTTAGATCCGAATAAGAACCCTGCTCCACTACTCTCCCATTATGCATAACCAGTATATGATCAAAGTTTTCGGCAAGTGCTGGGTTATTGAGGGACCATATTAGACACCTATTGCCAAACTCTTGCATAAGTGCCGGAGAGAGCCTCAATTGAGCTGCAGCATCAAGCGATGCAGTTGCTTCTGAAAGAATCAAGATATCAGGCGCCTTAAGCACTGCACGAGCAATGGCCAGTTTCTGCCTCTGGGCACCTGAAAGACGAGACCCCCCGATTCCAACATCATAGTCCAGCGCCACAAGGCCCACTGTATCTTCCAAATCCAGTTCCCTAATTACTTCGGCGATTAACTCCCCAACCTTATCAGATGCGTGTGCTTCTCCGTATACAACTTTGCCAAAGAGAATATTATCTTGAAGGTTTGCCTTACTATTGTATCGGTCGTCATCGTAGAACTCTACAGAGTCTTTAAGCTCATCGGGAAGACTAGAAGCAAAAATTTCACGGGCATCCAATATCTTCGCCTGAACGTCTTCATCAATTAGATCCAAACGGTGGCGCGCAGTGATGAGTTTAAAAGGAAGAGACATTAATCGGATTCGATCTTCAGCCTCAACTGAATTAAGTTGGCTCCGATCGACGCGAGCTAGAAGACCTTGAAATTCAGGCAAATCCTCTGAACTGATAAAACTAAATTGCTGAAAAAACTCGTGATCAGCAGGTAGGTCAGCAAACAGTTCTACCATGGTAGAAGCCACTTGGTATCCAATGGACAACAAGGTGTCTTTTAATCCCGCTTGGTCTAGCACAGAAAGCACATATTCATCCTCTGCTAGACTATCCATCGCAAAGTCTGCACCCACGGGATTTCCGAAAAGAAGATTCTCACCGACAGTTGCGTTGGTGTTATAGGTTTCTCTATCAAACGTCTCCACGAGAGAGCTCATATTGGGGTCTTTGGCCACGCGCTCGCGTAAAGCACGTCGAGCCTTTAAGATACTCTGAGCTACCTTGGGATGCGAATCTGGGTCGATAGTCCCCCTCAATCCGAGGTCGTAGATGTCAGGCCCAAGATCTACAAGCTTAAGAACCCGCAGTGCTTCCTGCCGCAATGCAACCAAGTCTCCAACGCCAGCAGCTTTATAGTCGATCCAGTCCGCATGTATATCAAAGCTATTGTTTCCTGAACGTTCTGCCTCAGCAACCTCGCGTTCTCTTTTTATCGTCTGATCAGAATCATAGTCTGGAGCAATTAACGGAACATGCTTTAAACCAAAAAATAGATTTTCACCCAAAGTTGTAGCAAAAATAAAACCCTGAGGGCCCACGTAAGAGATCCGCCCGCCAGTCACTGTCTCAGACATGCCAGAAAGGTCATTGCCGTTAACGGAAATAGATCCAGCACTCGGATCCAGCAATCGGGCTAGCAGTAGAGTAAGCTCATCTTTACCAGATCCATTTACACCCACTATTGCAACGTTTTGATCAAGGCTAAAACGGAAAGACACCCCATCAACCACACTTGTTTCTTGATCATCAGTTAGAGTCAAATTCGCCGTGTTTAATTCACCTTGCAACTTTGTGGAAATATCCGAATCGTCAATCTGAGACCTCTCATCAAGTATGCCAGGGGGAGCGAACTGACTCACTACATTCTCATACTTAATCCGAGCATCCTCTTTCATTTGGTAGTAGCGTAAAAGTTCCTTCCAAGGAGACGCAAGATCCTTATGCGCGGCAATAGCAGCAATCAATGTGCCGATCTCAAGACTTCCCGTAATAGTCAGGTAGCCACCAATAGAATAAAAGAAAAACGGCCCCAATTGCTGGATAAAATTGTTGAGAAACTTAATAAAGAACTTTTGTCGGTAAATTGCATAACGGACGCCAAAAATTAAACCCAATTGATGAGAAAAATGAGCCAGGGCAAAGTTTGAGGTGTCATGAACACGAATTTCTGGCACGCCTTGCACAGTCTCCCCTATGCGGTCCGATAGTCGTCTTACCAAACGTACTCGCTCCTTACCTAATCGATTAACGCGCCTTTGTAATTTCGGAATGACATAAACCTGTAGGGGATACAGAGAGACAGCTGCCCCAGCCATGAGGGGATCCTGAATAAACAAGAAAGCAAGGATTACGAAAAGAGTCCCCCCCTGGAATGCGGGCAAAGAAAATGCATCACCGATAAAACCACCTAGCGGTTCTACTTCAGCCGTAATCATTGGAATGATCTCACCCTGTGACATCTTTCGAAAAGTGGGTAGAGGAAAGCGCAGCACACGTGAGTACAGCTCATAACGTAACCGACGAAGCATACGCTCCCCAGTTAGACCTCTATATACGTTCACAGAGTACTTAAATGATTGATTTACAACTACGAGTAATAAGAAAAGCGCACAGAGCACTAGCAAGTATGCCAACTGGCCAAGTTCAACGCCAAATATCTCCACAGGAAAGGTGGTCCCACCCTGGATAGCATCATTCACTATAGCCTTCGGCACTTCATAAAACGCGTAAAGAAACGGAAAAGAAGCTGCCGCCATTAAAGTGAGCATAATCTGCTGGCGAAAACTGTGACGCAGTACAAATCTAAATATGCTGGATTCCATTAAACTCTCTATCCACTGAGGGGCCCACTGTACTGGAAGAAAACAAGTTACACTGCCAAGAGCTTAACTTAGGTTAAATCAGTGGTAAACGGGGATAAAAAAAGTCACTTTTTCGTTGCTCTCTCTCGTGCCATTATCTGCCGATGTTGCAAGCGGTTGAAAATACCAGTCTAGAACCACGCCGAGACCCCCGCGTTCTCATATACAGTCATGATACCTTTGGGCTTGGCCACCTTCGCCGTTGTTTGACCATTGCCCACGACCTGGTAGAACAAAATAAAAATCTTTCTGTTCTGATTCTGTCCGGTTCACCCATAATCGGCAGCTTTGACTTTCGTGTGCGTGTAGATTTTGTTCGGATTCCGGGTGTTATTAAACTTCGAAATGGAGAATACACTCCTTTAAATCTGCACATGGGCGTTGAAGAAACCTTGTCGATTCGATCGTCCATTATCCACCACACGGCTAAGATATTTGATCCGGACATATTCATTGTAGATAAAGAGCCACTCGGCCTACGTGGTGAAGTTAGGAATGCCTTGCCTATGCTTCAGAAAAGGGGATGTCGTCTTGTGCTCGGCCTACGTGATATCCTCGACGAACCAGCACTTCTAGCACCAGAATGGGCGCGCAAAAATGTGATACCGAGCTTGTGTGACCTGTACGATGAGATATGGGTATATGGATTACCTCAAATCTGCAACCCACTGTCTGGGATCGATCTGCCAGAAATTGTTAAGTCTAAGATCGTGTACACGGGCTACCTGCCGAGAAGAATAAGCAAACCGGTTGTTGCCCATCCTCCACCTCCTGTGACACAGAGCCCATATCTGCTGGTTACAACTGGGGGTGGTGGAGACGGAGCTGAATTGATTGATTGGGTGCTCCGAGCATATGAAAGAGAATCCCTACTACCTTATCCGGCTCTGATGGTTTTAGGACCCTTCATGCAGCCTGAGCTGCAGAAAGAATTTCTAGTTCGCGCTGAGAGACTTCCTAGAGTACAAGCAATTACGTTTGATGCTCATATTGAAAACCTGGAAGCAAATGCTGCAGGCATCGTAGCAATGGGCGGATACAACACCTTCTGCGAAATCTTATCTTTGGATAAAAAGGCAATAATTGTGCCCCGAACTAAGCCCCGGCTAGAACAATACATTCGGGCATCTCGAGCTCAAGAACTAGGCTTAGTTCAAATGCTAGTAGACGATGGAAGCCGGCCCGTAGAAGCCATGATTAGCGCTCTCCGAGCGCTTCCACAACAACGGAAACCCTCGGAAGTGGTGGTTCCGGGTTTGCTCGAAGGTTTAACAAATGTCAATCGTCTAGCCTCACCGTGGCTTGGTCAACACGCCAACGTTCAATCTGATCTACGCGTGAACCGCCAACATGCATAACTGAGATGAGTCGCCACGTTGCCTTTGTCCTAAAAGGCTACCCCCGCTTGTCAGAAACATTTATAGCACAGGAAATACGAGCGCTTGAGCGCCGTGGACTTTTCATCAGCATATATTCACTGCGCCAACCAACTGACCAATACACTCACATGATTCATAGCGATATTAAGGCCCCTATCTACTATCTACCCGAATATCTTCATAAAGAACCTCTGCGCTTAGTCCGAGCCTGGGCTGCTCTTCACAATCGTACTACGTACAAAACAGCACAGAGAGCCTGGCTGCGTGACTTATGGCGGGATTTTACCTCAAGCCGTCTTCGGCGTTTTGGTCAAGCTCTAATACTAGCTCATGAACTAGATTCAAATGTTGATCAGCTTCATGCTCACTTTCTTCATACTCCAGCATCAGTGACCCGCTATGCGAGCATACTTAATGAGTTGCCTTGGAGCTGTTCGGCACATGCTAAAGATGTATGGACAATTCCCGTCTGGGAGAAACTGGAAAAGATTGCGTCGTGCTCTTGGTTGTCGACCTGCAACCAATCCATACATACCCACCTTAAGAGTCTAGGATCTTCGGAAAGTGTACACCTCAACTATCACGGAATAGACCTCTCATACTTCTCGACAAACCCGCATCTTCCAAAAGCCAGAAAGCACGGCAGCCGGAACGATCCTCTAATTTTGCTTTCAATCGGGAGAACAGTGGAAAAAAAGGGACATTCGATACTACTAGATGCACTAGCAAAGATTCCCAAGACCTTACACTGGCGGCTGGTGCATATAGGTGCCGGCCCTCTCGACAAACAGCTCAAACACCAGGCGCATTCCCTGGGCATTAGCAAACAGATTGATTGGCGAGGACCACTTGCACACGATGCAGTGCTAGCTGCCTACCGTGATGCAGATATATTTGTATTAGCCAGCTGCATTGGTGCCGACGGAGACCGTGATGGGCTGCCAAACGTCCTAGTTGAAGCGCAAAGTCAGTCTGTTCCATGCGTAGCAACAACTGCGGGCGCAATACCAGAACTGATAGAAGATGGCATTAATGGGCTATTAGTTCCTCCAAATAACCCTCTGGCACTGCACCAAGCGCTGACACGCCTAATGCTAGAACCGCAACTACGGCTAGACATGGGACGAGCAGGAGAACAGCTAATTCGAGCGCAATTCCACATGGATGAAAAAATTGACGGTATCGCTAAACTATTTGGGTTGCCTAGACATAATACAGCCTCTATAGGCATCACAACATAGTGTAGCTCTTAGGTCTTATCTCAGACATGCGCATCGTTTTCTACGCGCCGCTTAAATCCCCATACCACCCCACGCCCTCTGGCGATCGCCAAATGGCACGATTGCTGATCGGCGCACTGAACTCTATTGGGCATGAAGTTAATGTTGTCTCTGAATTCAGAAGCTATGACCGTTCTGCGAATGGTTCCAAGCAAGAAAAAATCTGCCAAGCCGCGGAGCTAGAAGCAATTCTTCTAGAAGAACATTTTTCATCACTTCATCCAAATCAAAGGCCAGAATTATGGCTGACATATCACGTCTATTATCGCGCGCCGGATTGGCTTGGTCCTCGGTTAAGCCAAAAGTTGGGTATACCATACGTTATTGCAGAAGCATCACTAGCATCAAAACGTGCATCGACCCCGTGGATAATTGGTCACGAAGCTACACAGAAAGCGATAACAATAGCTGATGCTATTATCTGTCTAACCCGACATGACCTGCAGTCTCTACGAAATCAAAATATTTGTGGCGATCACGTCCATTACCTTCCCCCTTTTATCGATACCGCGCCCTTCACAGAGACAAGGAAACAGCGCGTGAAGGCCCGCAGGACTTTGAACGAAAAATTTCGATGTTCATTAAACAAGCCGTGGCTGTTATCGGTTGGAATGCTGCGATATGGGGACAAACTTGCCTCATATCAGCTTCTTGCCTCGGCACTCAGAAAAATGCTGGATGAAGACTGGCAACATCTCATAGTTGGAGATGGGGAAGCTCGAACGAGTGTTGAGGAGGCGTTCTCAGAATTCCCTGATCAACGTATAATCTTTCTCGGCAAACTACCACAGGAAGACCTGGCATTGATCTACGCGGCCTGCGATATTTATGTGTGGCCAGCCGTTAACGAGGCCTACGGTTTATCCTTTCTTGAGGCACAAGCAGCCGGTCTCCCTATAGTCAGCGCTCGCGTCCGCGGTGTGCCTGATGTAGTCCAAGACCATGAAAGCGGCCTCCTATCGCCCGAAGGAGACATCGAGGGTTTTGCGAACTTAATGTTGCAACTTCTCAAAGATAAGAAACGACGTGAAAGCATGGGAAACCAAGGTGCTCACTTTGTGCACACAGAGCGAGGGATCCGCAATGCAGCTCAGGGACTGCATCGTATTTTGAGTACAGTGCGTGCCTTTTCTCGAAAGCCCCAACCATGACAACACTAGCCCTTTTCCGCCATGGCCAAACCGATTGGAACATTCAAAGACGGCTACAAGGTAGAGCCGATGTTTCCATTACTAGTGATGCTCGCCAGGAATTATCTAAATTGCAGCTTCCGAATACCTTTTCTGGCGTCCGTTGTAGGACAAGCCCCCTTGTCCGAGCTGTTGAGACTGCTCGTTGTCTCAACGTTTGTTCATTCGAAACTGATATACGTCTTATAGAAATGGACTGGGGGCTGTGGGAAGGGGAAACCATAGCAAACCTCCGACAGGAACTAGGAACAGAGTTCGTTGCAGCTGAGGAACGAGGCCTCGACCTAAAACCCCCTGAAGGAGAGAGTCCACGTGAAGTTCAGGATCGCTTAAGACCTTTCTTGAAAGAAGTTGCAGCCGCACGAGAAACGACTCTAGCCATAACACATAAAGGAGTAATCCGTGCATTACTTAGTCTTGCTTTAAACTGGGACCTTACCGGTGCCCCCCCTTTCAAACTAGATTGGCACTCACTCCACCTATTCGCTCTAAACACCGACGGCCACCCACAGATAGAGTGTCTAAATGTACCCTTGCTGACTGCCAGAGCTCATCCCTACAACTCTGAAGATAGTGAAGACTAAATGGCTAAGAAGGTGCTCTTCTACGTTCAACACCTATTAGGCATTGGCCATCTACACAGGGCTGCCCTAATCAGCCGCAACTTAAGCAAAGTCGGTCTTGATGTTATTCTTGTTTCGGGAGGCGAGCCATTACCCCACCTTGACCTTGGGTCAAGCCGTTTCGTGCAATTATCTCCAGTTCGAACCATTGATCACAATTTCACGACTCTAGTGGATATGAATAACCAGCCAGTTAATGATTCGTGGCGCAGATCAAGATGCAACCACCTCCTGGAGGTTTGGAAAAACCATAAGCCTGATGTTGTAATCCTTGAACTTTTCCCATTTGGGCGCCGTCAAATGAAGTTTGAATTACTTCCACTATTGGATTTGGTGAAATCCAGTGGACACCGGACTATCGTCGTATCTTCAGTCCGTGATATTCTAAGCGGCAGTCGCACCCCTATTCGTAACAACGAAACTGTAGAACTTATAAAATCATACTTCGACTATGTGCTTATCCACGGCGATCCCAAATTCATCACCTTTAATGAAACCTTTGTAAATGCCGATAAAATAGCGAGCCAACTTGTCTACACAGGGTACACAGTTGATCCGACACAAGCTGCGGCAGAAAAAACCCACCACGCACAAGGCGAAGTAATTGTTTCCGCTGGGGGCGGTGCTGTGGGGCTGAGTCTACTTGAAACAGCCATTTTAGCGCGAAAATCGACAGTTCTTAAAGACAATCTCTGGCGGGTATTGGTCGGAACAGGGGTGTCTGAAAGCTCCTTTCAGGCTCTGCAGAAATCATCCGACGAAAACCTAATTGTTGAACGTGCCCGTACTGACTTTCCAAAATTGCTAAACCATTGTGCCCTCTCAATTAGTCAAGGTGGCTACAACACTACGTGTGAGGCTCTCGTTTCCAAAGCTCGTTGCGTAATTGTTCCTTTCTCGCAGGGAACGGAAACTGAACAAACAATCCGCACGGCGCGACTTGCTAAACGTGGGTTTGTGAAAATGGTCCCAGAATCAAGCCTCAACCCCACATCTCTCGCATCAGCTATACGAGATGCAATGGACGCTACTCCTAATTGCGCTTTCAGTTTAAATACTTCAGGGCTCGCAACCACCGTATCGTTGGTTCAGGACTGGGCGGAGTGTGCTCCCAAATGAGTTGGTCCGCCCTGGTTCAAGAACTTGACGCGTGGAAACGGGTTGGCCGACAACCTAGCATGTGGTTGCGTGACGATGATGTGCAGACACCAACCGCTGCGCTTGACCGCCTTTTTGATCTAGTCACGCGACACAATATTGCGCCATGCCTGGCTGCTATTCCAAAACTAGCGGACCCACGCCTAACTGAATACCTATCAATTTATCCGGAAACTAGAGTAGCGACGCATGGATTCTTGCATCGGAATTATGCACCCGTCGGAGAACGCAAAATTGAATGGGGTTCACATCGCCCATCATTCGAAGTGTTGGCGGAGATTGAACGTAGTTCTGAAACCATGGATACTCTGTTTGGCAATATTGCGTTGCCAGTTCTTGTCCCTCCCTGGAATCGGATGAATCCCGACCTATACCCTCACTTATATTCTCTAGGTGTACGCGGCCTCTCAACTCTTGGCGCGCGAGAGATCAATGAGGTTTCGACGGGCGTACAGCAGACCAACGTGCATGTAGACATTCTAAATTGGCAACCAGAACCCCATTTTCGTGGAATTGATTCATGCGTACACATCCTTGTTCAGCACTTATCTAATCGGCGAATGGGAATCGTTGACCAGAACGAGCCAACTGGTCTGCTTACACATCATCTGGTAATGGATGAACCGAGTTGGAAGTTTTTAGACTCACTTCTGACTGTTCTTACAGTCGAACAAAGCACTATCTGGCCACACCCAGACAAAATCTTTAGCGTTGAGACATGACTCAACACCGATACCCTATCAAATCTTTGATACTTGATTATCTTCGCGCTGGTGTGGGCCTGTCACTAACGGCTGGCCCTTTAATCATAACAGACATATTTACAATAACTGCATACATTCTTTTATTCTTAGCATTGCTTTTCACCGTCTTTGCTATACGCACTGTTCTCCGCCAAATAACAACAGTGGCGTTAACTAGCTCTGGAGTCGAAAGCACTGGGCTTTTTCGTGCCGAGCTTGATTGGTGTAGACTCGAGCGAGTTCGCCTCCGATATTACACAACTCGCCGTGATCGAAGGAACGGATGGATGCAGCTTAGCCTAATGGGCCCACGAACAAGGCAAATTAAATTAGACTCTTCATTAGAGGGTTTTGAAGATATTGCACTAGCAGCCGCACGTGAAGCGCGTAATCGCGGTATCGTATTGGATTCAACAACAACAGATAATCTTTACGCGCTAGATGCACCTATTGGCACCCTGGAGAGACGTTAATGTCTGATGTTTTACTAATTTCCAACCTAAAAGTTCATTTTGACCTACCAGATGGCATACTTCGTGCCGTAGATGGTGTTTCGTTTAGAGTTCCACAGGGAAAAACAGTGGCACTGGTGGGCGAATCTGGCTCGGGAAAATCGGTGGTATCTCAAGCCATTATGGGTATTTTACCAAAAGTAGCGCATATTGCTGAAGGCACTATCGATTTCTGTGACCCCACAACGGATGGCCCTGTAATTGATATCTGCAATCTGCCACCAGATAGCAAAGACATGCAAGCTTTGCGAGGTGGGCGCATCTCTATCATCTTCCAAGAGCCGATGACGTCTCTCTCACCACTTCATACTATTGGAAACCAAATTACAGAAGCTTTTCATTTACATCGTGTTGCAAACCGAAAAAAAGGGCTTGATGTCGCAGAAGATATGCTTCGTTTAGTTGGCTTCCCTAGCCCCCGTAGCGCGCTACAATCTTATCCGTTTGAGCTTTCGGGCGGGCTGCGCCAACGAGCAATGATTGCAATGGCTCTAATCTGCAACCCCGCTCTCTTGATTGCCGATGAACCAACAACTGCATTGGACGTGACGATCCAAGCTCAGATTCTAAAGCTCATGAATGACTTGCAGCGCGAGCTCCAAATGGCAATTCTGATGATCACTCATGATCTGGGAGTCGTTGCCAACATGGCAGATGAAGTCGTGGTTATGTATCATGGCAAAGTTATGGAGCATGGCTCTTTGCACGATATTTTTCACGATCCCCAACACCCATATCTGACCGCGTTATTGTCTGCTGTCCCTCGGTTCAACATGAAACCAGAAGAAAGACTCATACCAATTCGAGAAATTAAAAGTAAAGGAGAGCTCCTACATACAGAAAGTAAACCTTGGAGCAACGAAGCGATCAAAGCAGGCCCTTTGTTGAGCGTCCGCAACTTAAGCAAGTCATTCGATGGCCGGAAACGCTCTTTTTTTAGCAAAAAGACCAACGATGCCACTATTGCTGTAGATAATGTTAGCTTTGAAGTGCCACGAGGCTCCTGTCTTGGCCTTGTGGGCGAGTCAGGTTGTGGCAAGACTACAACGAGCAAAATCTTAATGCGCGCTTTATCAGCCGATTCAGGCGAGGTTCTATTTAACGATAATGGACACATGATCGACGTACTAAAATTGCAGGGTAAGGAACTATGGAATTTTCGTCGAAGTGTCCAATACATCTTCCAAGACCCATTCAGCTCACTTAACCCCCGCATGACTGTTTTTGATATAATTAATGAACCCCTGATTATCCACAAAATAGGTGACGAAACTTTCCGAGCTCAGCGCGTAACGGAGTTAATGGAGTTGGTGGGCCTCAATGTAAGACATCGACGACGCTATCCCCATAGTTTCTCAGGGGGTCAACGTCAGCGGATAGGAATTGCCCGAGCTCTTGCACTCCAGCCAGAACTATTAATCTGCGATGAACCAGTATCAGCTCTTGATGTGTCCGTGCAAGCGCAGGTCCTAAATCTTCTCAAAGAGCTGCAGACGAATCTCACCCTGACCTATATCTTCATATCACACAATCTAGCTGTAGTTGACTATATTGCCGATCGGATAGCTGTCATGTGCTCCGGATGTTTGGTCGAGCTTGCGCCAAGAGAAGTATTATTTCAGAACCCCATTCACCCCTATACACGTGCACTTCTTTCGGCCGTCCCAAAGCCCGACCCAGATGACCCTCTTGATCTTACCGGATTGATGTCGGGCAAAGCCTCTAACCCAGCCGATTGGCCTACACCCTATACTATAGACGGAACCCAATCACTAAGTATGCTGGATCTTGGCGAGGGTCATTTCGTACGTACATCTGTGGCACCACAAATAGAATCATGAACCCGCGCCAAACACTTTATTCGCTGGTTATTTTCACGTTACTTTCGATAACGATTGCCACAGCAACACATGGTGCCGCGGGGGATTGGGTTGAGACACCCATGCTCCACAAACAGGTGGCGGCTGGGGAACTACCCCCAGTGTACGAACGAGTTCCCGAAACACCTAGAGTTATAAAACTTCGTGGTAACGGTTTGACGCCAGGACAACATGGTGGAGAACTTCGAATGTTGGGCGTAAGGGCCAAAGATGTGCGGCTTTTTGTTGTCTACGGTTACTCTAGATTAGTCGGATATAATACTAAATTTGATATAGTTCCCGACATCGCACAATCAATCACAGTTGACGAAGGACGAATCTTTACCATCAAACTGCGCCCTGGACACAAGTGGTCTGACGGACATCCTTTTACGAGTGAAGACTTTCGCTATTACTGGGAAGACGTCGCAACAAACAAAGATCTTCGGCCTTCTGGTCCTCCCAAGGAAATGATGGTTAATGGGAAACGACCACGTTTCGAAGTTATAGATGTCAATACGATCCGCTACACGTGGTCTGCTCCTAATCCTCTATTCCTGCCAGCGATTGCACACGCGGCACCACTATTCATCTACCGACCAGCTCATTATATGAAACTGTTTCACTCAAAATACGCCAGTGCCGAGAGGCTTGCGGAGCGAGCATTAGCAGCAGGTAAGCGTAACTGGGCATCACTCCATAATCGCATGGACAACCTATACAAATTTGATAATCCTGATTTACCAACACTACAACCGTGGCGTAACACGACTGCAGACCAGTCTAATCGCTTTGTGGGCGAGCGTAACCCGTATTATCACCGTATAGACGAAAATGGCCGCCAACTGCCATATATTGATCGTTTCATATTAACTATTGCCGACAGCAAGCTCATTCCTGGAAAGGCAAGTGCTGGTGAAGTGGACCTCCAATCCCGTAGCCTATTTTTCAACAACTACACGTTTCTCAAGAAAGGCGAGAAAAGGAACAACTATTCTACGCTTCTATGGCGAACGGCGAAAGGTTCCCACCTAGCACTATACCCTAACTTGAACATTAACGATCCTGTGTGGAGGACTGTATTTCGAGATGTCCGCGTACGCCGTGCCTTATCGATCGCTATAGATAGAGGTCTTATTAATCAAGTCCTATATTTTGGTCTAGCCGTAGAGGGCAATAATACGGTCCTAACGGATAGCCCATTGTTTAAGCCCCACTATCAAACCGATTGGTCACAGTATGATCCGCGTAAAGCCAACGAACTACTCGATGAGGTGGGGCTAAAAGAGCGCAATTACTCCGGCCATCGACTACTTCCTGATGGAAGACCATTCGAAGTAATTATCGAGACTGCTGGCGAGGATACAGAGCAAACAGATGTATTAGAGTTGATCCGTGATAACTGGGCAGAAATTGGCATCAAGGTCTATACACGCCCCTCCCAACGAGAAGTCTTTCGCAACAGAATCTTTTCCGGTGAAACTCAGATTTCCATATGGTCCGGTATCGAAAATGGGCTGCCTACACCAGAAATGAGCCCAGAAGAGCTGGCCCCTACACGGCAACACGCGTACCAATGGCCCAAATGGGGCCAATACTATGAAACGAATGGGGCTTCTGGTGAAGCTCCAGACATGCAACCTGCAGTTGAGCTTTTAAGACTGCATAAGGCTTGGCTTGTGACCCCCACCAAGGATGAGAGAGAAGCAATTTGGCATAGGATGCTGGAAATTCATAAGGACCAAGTGTTCTCGATTGGCATAATATCAGGCATTATGCAGCCAGTTGTAGTCCATAATAGCTTACGAAATTTACCACGTAACGCGGTTTATAACTGGAACCCAGGAGCACAATTTGGAATATACCGACCAGATACCTTCTGGTACGAAACGTCTGAATCTCCCTGAGCTCAGAAACTGAAATGTTTACGTACCTTACACACAGAATATTGATCATGATCCCAACGATTCTGATCATCAGTTTCCTGACGTTTTTGATAATTCAAGCACCTCCCGGCGATTACCTTTCAAATCAAATTTCAGAACTTCGGTCTCAGGGGGATACTGCTGCTCTTGATCAAATTGAGTTCTTGCGGCACGAATACTCTCTAGATCGACCTTTTGTTGAGCAATACGGTGTTTGGATTGGTATTTTAGAAGGTCCAAATGGATTCTCCGGCCTATTGCAAGGGAACCTTGGACATTCCTTTGAGTTTGACCGCCCGGTAAGCGAAGTGGTTAGCGGAAACATCGCTTTCACTGTGTTACTGAACTTTTCCGTTGTGCTGTTCACATGGATCATGGCTTTTCCCATTGGCGTATATTCTGCAACACATCAGTACAGTTGGGGTGATCACACTTTAAGTTTTGTTGGGTTTTTGGGATTAGCAACTCCAAATTTCTTACTAGCCCTCATCATAATGTATTTCGCAAATGTCCATTTTGGCACCTCTATTGGTGGTTTGATGGCCCCTGAGTACATTAATCAACCATGGTCCTGGGACAAACTCCTGTCAGTTCTAGAACACTTGTGGATACCCGTAGTCATTATTGGCACCTCGGGTACAGCTGGTATGATAAGAAGACTCCGAGCTAATCTACTGGACGAACTTCAGAAACAATATGTGGTAACCGGTCGAGCGAAGGGACTGCCTGCCACGCGACTATTGATCAAATACCCTTTACGAGTCTCCTTGAATCCATTTATTGCCGATATCGGAAACTTGCTTCCAACACTCATTTCAGGCTCAGCCCTTATTGCAATGATACTTTCTTTACCAACGCTTGGCCCGCTACTTGTCCAAGCATTGCGTTCGCAAGACCAATATCTGGCTGGAGCATTGATCTTTATGCTCACACTTCTAACCGTGGTAGGCATGTTCATATCTGATATAGCTCTTAGTGTGCTGGACCCCCGCATCCGTCTTGGTGGTAAACGTCTAAAATGACTGACTCTGAGACAAAAAAAGAAACTCCGTTGCAGCATTTTGTTAGCAAGGAACCTTTTGACCCGTACGCAACAGAGGTCATGACACCCGAGCAAGAACGGTTTTTCATGGCATCGCAGTGGAGAATCATGTGGTGGAAGTTCCGTCGCCACAAACTAGCCGTGATTTCGGCAATTGTGCTTCTCTTTATGTACGGATCCATATTGATTAGTGAGGTGCTTGCGCCTTATCACCTCAACACACGAGACCGAACCCACATTTATGCGCCACCACAGGGACTACATTTATTTCACGAAGGTAGCTTCATCGGTCCCTTCGTTTACGGTTACGATTACAAGCTAGATATGGAGAACTTGCAAAGAGTCTATACCCCCAATAATGACAACATTCAGCGCCTTCGTTTCTTCTGTATGGGCGATAGCTATGAATTCTGGGGTGCAGTAGAAGGACGTTTTCACCTTTTTTGCCCAGCTGAAAATGGAAGTCTCTATCTGCTTGGTACCGATAGATTGGGGCGAGATCAGCTGTCCCGAATAATATATGGAACACGCATCTCCCTTACCATCGGTCTAGTCGGAGTAATAATCAGCTTTGTATTTGGAATCGTGCTAGGTGGAATGGCGGGATACTTTGGCGGCTGGGTCGACTCTGCTGTACAACGCCTCATTGAAATTATCCGCTCCTTTCCTGAATTGCCTCTTTGGATGGCACTATCCGCCGCACTCCCGGTAACATGGAGCCCTATATTAATTTACTTAGGAATTACTGTCATACTTGGCCTCATCGAGTGGCCTGGACTTGCTCGTGCAGTCCGTTCCAAACTTCTATCATTGCGCGAGGAAGATTTTGCAGTCGCAGCTGTGTTAATGGGCGCAAGCCCCAGACGGGTGATCTCACGTCACCTTCTACCAAGTTTTGCATCGCATCTTATTGCTTCAGTTACACTCTCTATACCAGGCATGATCCTAGGCGAAACTGTTTTATCATATCTAGGCCTGGGCCTCCGACCACCAATTACCAGCTGGGGCGTGCTTCTTAACGAAGCACAAAATTTTGATATCGTTGCCATCTACCCATGGCTAATGTTGCCGGTTGCTCCCGTAATGATAGTGGTTCTTGCCTTGAGCTTCTTTGGTGACGGCCTTCGAGACGCTGCCGATCCATATAAATAGTCTCAGAGATGAGCTTAAATCATTATTTACCAGTCCCCGTGTTCATTTGGGGTATGCGTCTCTTTTCGCTATACAAAGCCTGATATAAGAGCATTCTTAAGAACCCTGGATGGGGACTTTCAAGAGTTTTCTGGGCTTTGATTACGTACAATAAATCTTTTTATGTGCTTGGAAACTCTCTCATACGAACTGTCACTGCTTACGTAGCCAGAGGCTAGAAGCATGTGAATCAGTGTAACAAGGAAGTCTATTAACTATAGTCCTGGCCAAGAGATCCGACATTCGAGCACTAACATAGTGACTGGCAAACACCACTTCATAACCTGGGGAATTGGTTATTAGAGCTGAAATCGCGGTCTGCTCGTTGTAGCCACGCCACGCCCATGATGAGGGGTATGCGTCAGGCAAGAAAATGTCGTGCACATGAATCAATACGCCAGGCTCTAAAGAGGGAAAAACTTGATTAATAACCCAATCTACGTCACTACCAGGCATTAGCACATGACTAGAATCGATAAATAAGATATCTCCGGATTCCAGTACATCGGTTATTCCCGTCCCAACCTCTTGCACAGTCGAGCGAATAAGTTCTAGAGGCAAACCACAGATATCAGCGCGCGGCATAGGATCAATAGAAGTGAACTTTATATTGGCTCGCTCATCAATCAGTGCTCGCATTAAGAACCGTGTGGAATGACCAGAGCCGACCTCCACAAGTCTTTTTGGGATGTTCCTACGAACTAGAGCGTATGCCGCTGCAGCATCAAGCGTTGGAAACCACCCTTGATCAAAGCGCGGAGCGGGAGGTGGTTCACCTCCAATTTTATTTAAATTAGCTTCGAACGAATCTATTGAATCGAGAACTTCAACAAAACTTTGCCTCCTCTTGTTAAACACTGTTTCAAGCAATGGATATTTCACTTCCTGAGTTTGCAAAAGGGCTGCATACCGATAGGGGATGAAAAACCCACGTACATCTATGCGCAATACGGTAAGAATGCCCATCCAAAAGGCTCTAATAGAAGTTCTCCAGCGTTCTTTCACATCCTTTAGCCTCAGTTTAGGGATGCAGCACCATACCTTCACTCGCAATCATCGTAGCCGGACAAAATGCGGAAGCATGGCGTGCAACGCCGTCCAAAAAATTATCATCGTACTCAGGTGGATGGGGAAAAATTACAAGTTTCTTTGCACCTGCCCTCTCACAAAAGTTGATTCCATCATTCCACACAAGTCGGTTAGGTTCAGTTCGCCCAACAAATATTGAATCGCAGATAACAACATCAGCGCCTTCAATCAACCGATACATGTTTGTCTTCGGTCCATCTCCAGGGAGTCTTGCGTTTGTAAGATAGCAAATTGAACGGTTGTCATATTCAATCCTGTAGGCCGTACCTTTATATAGATCTTGCATTAATGCAGTATGCACAACAACTCCCTCACGCGGCTTTAAGGTTTCGCCAGCAAAGAAATCATGATACGAGAATTGTGACTCAAACACCTGTAGTGGCACAGGAAACAATGGTTCCCTCATCATGTGTTGGAGCGTGCTCTGAATGCCCACGTCGGGCAACAGGTGTCCAGCAAAAAATTTAAAGCTATTTGTTGGAAAAAATGCTGGTTTAAAAAACGGAAGACCGCATACATGCTCAAAATTAGTCCCAGTGAAAAACACATCTGCATCTATGCCTGAACTCCCATCAAGGCTGTTGCCGAGATAGCGACATCCAGTGCCTGCATCAAACATGAACAGCTGATTGCCACAGCGCACCTCGAGACACGAAGTGTTTCCCCCATAACGGAAAAATTCCGATTCACAAACGGGCGTACTTTTACGCACACCCCAGAATCGGACATAAAATTCACGATCACTCCTTACTAACGTTTCCATGCGCTTCCTCTTTAAATCTTTTTTGCGTGCTTGATGAATCCGAACTCCCAAACACACTCGATCAGATATTCGATGTAGCTATTTATGTGCGACTACGACTGGCAAGATAAAGACCGGCAAATATTACTGTCATCCCAATGAAATGATATGTCTCAAAAGTTTCTCCCAAGATAGCCACTGCTAGAAACGCTGCGAAGAGCGGAACAAGATAGCCGAACTGACCAGATATATTAGCCCCTACGGCTTTTACACCAGAGTTAAAAAAAACGTAGGCAAGCACCGATGGAAACAATCCAACATACGCAATTAGCGCGACGTTACTCCAGTTGAATGTGACGGAAACGCTATCAGCGTCAATCAACAACACAACCAGGTTGATGATGACTCCAGGCAGAATAATACCTGTTAAAAAAGTCAGGGAGTGTAGCTCCCGCGGACGGTACCTTAGTAGCACTGAATAAAGCGCCCAAGTAAACACCGCGCCGAGAGCAACTAAATCCCCAGGATTGAATCCTAGTTCCCACAAAACAGATACGTCGCCTCGCGCGATTATGGCGACAACACCAATAAAGGCTACCAACATCCCTATTAATGCCCTCGAGGTTACTGTCTCCCGAAATAGAAGCCAGGAAAGACCGACAATTGCAGCAGGCATTGTTGCGGCT
Source organism: uncultured Alphaproteobacteria bacterium (assembly GCA_913041535.1). Lineage (GTDB taxonomy): Bacteria > Pseudomonadota > Alphaproteobacteria > VGEJ01 > VGEJ01 > CAJWJK01. The sequence goes on along the minus strand of CAJWJK010000003.1, from coordinate 133,257 downwards.
ACAAGGGTGACGTTTATAGCTGTACTGAGGCTAAGGGCATAATAATAGAATGCAGTGAACGCAGTCACACTCAGTGCGCCTAAAATAGTAAGAATTCGCCAATGCCTAACTAGTGCCACGCGCTCTGCAAATATGTACGGCAGTGCAAATGGCACTATAAATGCCAGTGCTGCGAGCCATCGCCAGAATGTGAGCGCCAATGGTTCGATATTAGATGTCGCCGCCAAGCGACCAGCAATCCCATTTCCTGCCCAGAAAAGGCTGGTTAGCACCAGCAGTAAGTAGGGTACGTAATGTGAAGAATGTCGACCTAACAAACTACCTACCTAACGGTTGGCGATAAATTCAAGGCTTGTGAGAATTTCTCAATGCCTTAAGTTTGTAAATCCGCTCGAGTGCTTCACGCGGAGTCATATTGTCTGCGTCTATCTCATCAAGCATTGTGACCAGACGCGATTCGGTAGACGAGGTTGAAGAAGAAACAACTGATGACAACAATGGCATTGAGTCAACTAACCTAGTGTCAACGCATTCCTGTCCGCTCCTCTCCAATAACTCTAAAACCTCTTTGGCACGTGCGATTACAGAGTTTGGTATACCTGCAAGCTTGGCAACATGAATGCCGTAAGATCGATCCGCTGTTCCGGGTTTAACCTCATACAGAAACACTACCTCTCCCTCCCACTCGCGAACTCTCATCGTAAAAGATGCAACGTTAGAAAGGTTTTCAGAAAGCGTTGCCATTTCATGATAATGAGTGGCGAACATTGCCCGACACCTGTTTTTCTCGTGTATATGCTCGATCGTAGCCCAGGCAATTGACAGCCCGTCATAGGTAGCAGTCCCTCTCCCTATTTCATCAAGGATCACAAATGATCTCGAGGTGGCAAGATTAAGAATTGTCGCTGTCTCCACCATCTCTACCATAAATGTAGAACGACCTCGAGCCAGGTCGTCAGACGCACCAACTCTGCTAAAAAGCCGGTCAACAACACCTAATCGCGCCGTCGTTGCAGGCACGTATGCACCCATCTGAGCTAATATAACAATCAATGCATTTTGCCGCATAAAGGTGCTCTTACCGGCCATGTTAGGGCCCGTCACAAGCCAAACTCGCGTGCGCTCCTCAATATTGCAATCATTTGCGATGAATGTCCCCAACGATTTTTCAACCACCGGATGACGCCCACCCTTTATGCAAAAATCAAGAGATTCATCTATCTGAGGGCGAACAAACCGGCACTCTTCCGCAAGCTCTGCTAATGCAGTTACGACATCAAGCAGAGCGATCGCTTTGGCCGCCTTATAAATCTCAGTTGATCTAACAGACACTTCAGCAACAAGCTCATCGTACAACTCCAGTTCAAATGCTAGAGCTTGATCAGAAGCACGAGCTATTTGCACCTCAACCTCGCCGAGCTCAACAGTGCTAAAACGAGCCGCGTTTGCCATTGTCTGTCGGCGAACAAAGGTATTGCTCAATGACAGTTCCTCAAGTTTTTCAGCATGAGCAGATGGCACCTCAACAAAATATCCTAATACGTTATTATGACGCACCTTCAACGCTCGAATCCCGGTCTGCTCAACGTACTTTGCCTGGAGAGCTGCTATGAGTTTACGACTCTGATCCTGGAGTTCTCGCTGGTTATCAAGGTCTGTATTATATCCTGCAGCTATAAAACCTCCGTCACGGGCTAACAGAGGAAGATCGATAGCAAGAGCCTCTTTAATCTTCCCGACCAAGTCCATATATCCAGTAAGGTCCTCTATGACCAACTTGAGAGCATCCGTGAGAGGGTTTAACGGGGAATCAATCAATAGTTTATAGCTTGCCTCAGAACGTGCTAGAGCATCGCCAATTACAGCAAGGTCGCGAGGTCCACCCCGCGCTATCAGCAACCGAGATAGCGCTCGCTCAACATCCGGACAATGACGTAGCTCGTCTCGAATCAAACTTCTCATTGCCGAATCTTCGGCAAAGTACTGCACCATATCTAGTCGGTCATTAATTGCGCTAACTCGCGTCAATGGCGCCGTCAAACGGCTGGCAAGTAGACGGGCCCCAATACTGGTAATAGTGCGGTCTATAGTTGCTAACAGACTTCCACCTCGATTTCCCTTTAGGTCACGGACAAGCTCAAGATTACGACGGGTTGCAGAATCAATAGTCATTGCAGCCCCCATCTCCAGAAGAAATGGCGGCATTAGGTGCGGCAGTCGCCCCTTCTGGGTAAGCTCCAAATACTCAACTAACGCCCCACAAGCCGCAAAATGTAATCTGTTAAATTCACTGAAGCCCGCTAGCTGATCAACGCCATAGACTTGCTCAAGACGATTCTTGCTACCCCCAACATCGAAACTCGAAGACGGCACAAATGTCAGCTTCTCTGTCCACCTATCCAGCACATCTGACAGCCCGGATACTTGAGAAAAGTTTTCTGAAACAAGAATTTCCCCAGGACTGATTCTAGATAATTCTGCTTCCAGATAAATATTTTCTATAGTCGTTACATTAAATTCTCCGGTAGACATATCTAGCCACGCCAACCCCAACTGACTTTCAGCGCAACTCAATGCTACCAGATAATTGTTTTCACGAGCCTCAAGCAACGTATCTTCCAAAATCGTTCCCGGGGTCAACAAGCGCACAACATCTCGCTTGACTAGTGACTTGCTTCCTCGGCGACGCTTGGCTTGTGAGACATCTTCAATTTGCTCGCATATGGCCACTCTATGACCCTTGCGGATTAGACGTGCAAGATAACTATCGACAGAGTGAACGGGAACTCCACACATAGGAATGTCTTTGCCTTGATGCTTGCCCCGACGAGTCAACGTAATGTCCACTTCACCAGAGACTGTGACGGCATCTTCAAAAAAAAGCTCGTAAAAATCGCCCATTCGGTAAAATAGCAAGCAGTCTGAATGGGCGCGCTTTATCGAGTGATATTGTTCCATCATCGGGGTAAATTTTTCAGTATTTTCGGTGCGATCAGGCAACATCGAAACATTGGATGGATCAAATGCCGATGATTTATTGGTCTTGACAGCGGCCACCGATCATAAACCTTGGCAATCAACCACAGCTGCTAGCCTGACCATATCGACTTGAAAATGAAATTCCTGTTTGGGCTTCCCGTCGACGCACTAAAGGCAACACCGATCGCAACAATTTTCTCCTCCGAGCACCTGATACCACGGGCGAAAGTTCGTCACTTCGTTCAAAATGAGTGTGATATCTGTCTGCTACCCTATCCACTGGAAGAATCATGAAAACATCTGTGGTACCGAACTGGTGATCGACCACCGCTCCATCGCCAACATGTGCCCCTAGTCGAAGATACGCCTTGATTAAGGGCGGCATTGCTCGCAACGCTTGACGGCGCACGATTTCCTCCTCCTCCATAAACCTCATAGACTGGTGCAAATGCGGTAAAGCCTTCACTCTCGTTTTAAAGGGCGCTAAGTGGTGGTGGTAAAGATACGATAATGGTAGAGCGTGCTCTAAAGGGTCTGTACCCTGAAAGCTCGCACAGCCCATAACTAAAGTAACATTGTGCTCTAACATGTAACTCGCAATTCCACGCCACAACAACTGTATGGTTGCCGTATTGCGATACTCTGCTGCTACACAACTACGCCCAGTTTCCAAAAGCTGGCCGTCTTCTGGTTCTTCCTGCATTAATATTGAGACATCGTATTCCCCAGCACTGTAGAAACCGCCATGTTGAACCGCTACTTCATGACGCAGCAAACGATATGTGCCAATGACTTTGTCTCCAGAACGTCTCCTATGATCAAGAACCAAGATGTGATCACAGATTCGGTCGTAACGATCAAAGTCTCGACGTTTAGCTCTCATTCTTGAAGTTGGCGTGGCGCCCATTTCCTCGTAAAAGACACGGTACCGCAGCGCCTGCGCAGCAATGATATCAAAGCGCTTACGAGTTACGCGAACCTCTAGTTGCCCATCCTGCGCAAAAAAACGACTGGGTTGGGGTCGTGGCGCAGCCCTACGGAGGTTTTTAAGAGCAGATATTCGCTGCATGGGGTCCTAGATTGTTCTCTTGAAACCAGGCATAAAGCTAACGAAGTCCTGATCCGCGTCAGTTAGGCATGATAGTAGCGGAGCTAACTCACGACGGTCAAATTTGAAACCTAAGCATTGGCTTTCGTGGCATTAAACAAACGAATGAATTTTCGAGCTAGCAAGCGGCGCCCGCAGAAAGACTGGAATAAGACATTCACTTGAAACTTTTTTCTATGCTATCAAAAACACCGAGAGAAGCACATAAGTACAGGTTTCTTGTAGCTATTGACAACGAGACAAGACGATATGGCCCACAAAGTGCAAGATCACTTTCAGTACTAGTAGCTGTTTTTACTACCATGCATGGAGTATTTCTTGACAAAACTGCAGTCAGAACGACCAATCATTTATATCTTGGATGCATATAGAACGTGTTTTCTAGCGAATCGGCCCCTTCTATGAGCAAAAAAAACCTTGAAGTTGCGCCATGTCAAATATGCGGGTCACATTCGCCGCAGCTATTCATTCGTCATCTAGATTATGCGCTCTTTGAGTGTCCGGGGTGCAGCTTGATTTACCTCAACCCAATGCCAACTTTATCCGAAATAGAGCAGATCTACGATGACGCATACGGTGGAACAGGGGAAGGTTATTTTCTGAAAATTCCTCAAAAATTACGGCGTGCCCGTAAGCGCGTTTCCCGTATTGCCAGATTAGTTAATGGTGGACGCTTCCTTGACGTAGGCTGCAATGGTGGCTTTACGGTTGCCGCTGCCCACGAACAAGGATTTAAAGCGTACGGAATAGACCTTGATGCTGTGTCAATTTCATGGGCCAAAGAACATTACCCATCAGGCCAATTTGTTCGAAGTCGCATCGAGGAATATGAGAATACCGAGCCTTTTGATGTTATCTATTGCTCCGAGGTTATCGAGCATGTAGCCAATGCCAACGATTTTATTGCTGCCATAGTTGCCCGCTTACGACCTGAAGGATTTCTTTATTTAACGACGCCAGATATAAGCCATTGGCGAAGACCACGCGACGTCCGCCGTTGGGACGCCTTTTGCCCCCCATCCCACTGTCTGTACTTCAACCCACGAAATCTCTCTAAACTCCTAGAAAAACACAATCTAACAGTTTACCGCCAATTCCTTGCATTCAAACCAGGAATCAAGCTACTAGCACAGAAGAAAAATTAATGGTCCTTACCAGTACACAGATTATTGTATAACTCTGCTTAAGACCTGGGCGCTAATCCGATATTACTGTGGCCGCTATTCTATCTGCATCGATCTTCAATTGCGTTCCAAATATCAACTTCTAGATTAACTTCGTCAAAGCGATTCACTTCTTGCAAACCAGTCGGTGACGTTACATTAATTTCGGTTACCTGACCGGCTATAACATCGATCCCAACAAAAATTAAACCCAGACTCTTTAAGATAGGACCAATGGTCTCACAGATCTCGATATCACGCCTATTTAAACTGGCCTTTTTTGGTTTGGCACCGACGTGCATATTGGCGCGCACATCATCCAGTGGTGGAACTCTATCCACAGCACCTGCTGGATCTCCATTAACCAATATGATACGGCGGTCACCCTCCCGAACCTCAGGAAGATACCTCTGCGCCACGATCGGCTCACACGATTTTTGTAAAAACATTTCTAACAAGGAATTAAAGTTGTCATCATTAGGTGTTACATGAAAAACCCCAGCTCCGCCGTTACCAAAAAGCGGTTTCAAGATTATATCATGCTGCTCTTTTCTAAATTCCCTGATTTCTTCTACGTTTGCCGAAATCAATGTTGGCGGCATCAAGTCGGGAAACTGGGTAACAAATAATTTTTCGGGAGCATTTCGGACGCTCACAGGATCATTTACTACCAGCGTCCCGGGATGAACATGCTCCAAAATATGTGTGGCTGTGATATAGGACATATTAAATGGAGGGTCTTGCCGCATCAGTATTACATCCAATGTTGCCAAATCTACGTTGCAAGGGACTCCAAGACGCGCATGCGCACCTTCTTTTCGGCTAACTTCAAGAGTGCAGGCGCGGGCAAAAACACGATTTTCTCGAATGCTCAGATCTCGTGCTAGATAGTGATAAAGCGTGTGCCCGCGGTTTTGTGCTTCTAGAGCAAGCAAAAAGGTACTATCCGCCTCAATATCGATGAATTCAACAGGATCCATTTGTATTGCAACAGCAAAGGTCATCGTAGTGGCCCAACGCCCTCAACCGAATATAAGGGTCTACAGAAAAAAGCAATCTTCACCGTTTTGGATCGTCCTTCAATACTGCATAACTCACGACCTTAGTTACTCCGGGAATATTGCGTGCATGATTAGTTACACGATCAAGCTCGGGTTTGTCCTGCGCAATTCCCATGAGAAACACTACAGAGTTTTGTGTCTCTATAGAGTAGTTGATATCCTTAACGGCAAGGTCCCGCAAAAGTTCGAAACGAAGTTGACTAGTTATTCTAAGATCTTTTAGGTAGTGAAGGAGATCACCACGATCCCGTATATTTATTTCATTGATAACTTCCCTGACACCAGGTGCCAACCAAGCAAGGCGAACCGCTGTAACTCGATCCTCTGGAGTAGGTACATTTCCTGTCAAAAGCACCCGACCCTCGACTACCTCAAGGCTTACTCCCGCAAACATAACGTCACTAACTTCAAACATCCGACGATTAATATCTAGTCGAATGGCCGTATCATCAATAGCTGATCCAATTGACCGCTCCTGAGCAACAGCCAACCCGGTTGTAGCAGCTCCTCCTGCTATGAAGCCAGCACACCCCGTGACCGCCAACGGTAAAACACACAATGCCAGAACAACCACACATCGCAGGCTATTGACGCTAGATAAATTCAAACGTGTCATGTGACCCTCACTTTAGGACGATCATCGGGTGGCACCGCTAAGATCGCCCCTGTCCCCGCATTAAAATTCTACACCCATCGCGACAAACCAATCACACACATACTTACACCAATTTGAATAGACGCAAGACAACTTTCTGAAGAGCCTTCATTCACGCTTCTTTACCTTAACAGCCCTAGAGTAGACTTCCCTTCGCGGCAAGCCCGTAGCAGAAGCAACAAGTGACGCGACGTTTGTTAATGGATGATGCTCTAGTGCTGCTTCAATTTGAGCATCAATTTCAACGTCGGAAAATTTACAGTCAACACCCCGGTTCTTTTCTGGAGGGCCTACAAGAACGATGATCTCGCCACGTGGTGGGCTAGTATTACTGTAGTACTCCGCAAGCGAATCCAACATGTCGCTTCGCGACTCCTCAAATCTTTTTGTAACCTCTCGGGCTACTACAGCGCTCCTCTTACCAAGTACACTCCACAGATCACACAGTGTAGCAGCCAGACGGCGGGAAGACTCAAACAGCACCAAAGTAGCTTTGATATCGCGAAATTCATTTATCACCCGAAGTCTTTCTCCTTTTCTGCTCGGTAAGAATCCCACGAACATAAATCTATCTGTGGGAAGACCCGAAACTGATAAAGCAGCTGTTACAATAGATGGTCCTGGAATCGGCACAACCAGCACACCTTCCCGTCTGGCCTCGAGTACTAGCCGATATCCTGGATCAGAAACCAGTGGCGTACCCGCGTCAGATACCAGAGCAACAGCCTCCCCGTTTATTAACCTATTGAGCAAACGACGACCCGAACGTCTAGCGTTATGTTCATGATATGAAGTCAGTCTGTTGGAAATACCGTGTTTCGCCAGAAGTTTGCGGGTCACACGAGTGTCTTCACATGCTATTACATCAACCGAAGATAAAATGCTTAAGGCGCGTAGAGTTATATCAGCAAGATTTCCAATTGGAGTAGCAACAACATAGAGGCCAGGAGTTAGTTTACGTGATGACTTAGCAGAGCTACGCTGTTCAGGTGTTAAATCGCTTATGTGAGCCGTATTTGAAATCTCAGAGAAACCTTCTGCTGAAACACCAAGGCCCGCTCCGAAGTCGATTCCTGTGGGCGACCGGTCTCGTTTGCTTACTCGCGGCATGCCACAGTGTACCACTCGAACCGGATGACGGCGATCAATTCGATAATAATAAAGTTGCATCAGCCGAAGTAGACAAACTACCGACAAACTCTATTTCGGAAACGACCCAGAAACCGGAGGCAGTCCAATCAGCTAAACTAAGTGCAACAATAAAAATGAAGCCCGCCAACACTCTGGTTGTAGTGGAGCCAGCGGCACCAATACTGGAAGCTCCTGCAAAATTTGGAGCGGGCATCGTGCCAGTGGCGCTATTATTGCCTTTGACGGGTATTCATGCCGAAATAGGACATCTGTTACTTGACGCAGCTCAATTGGCCCTTTTCGACTTAGGCGATAAAGCGCTTGAGATTCGACCTTATGATACTGCGGGCAATCCAAAACGCGCTGCCCAAGCCGCCCAAACCGCAATAGTCGAGGGTGCAGCCCTTCTTCTCGGCCCAGTCTTTAGCCAAACTACAGTCTCTGCGGCAAAAGAAGCTCGCAAAAGCAGTATCAACTTAGTGTCATTCTCGAACGACCAACGTGTTGCGGGTGGCGGTGCCTACTTGATGGGACTATCTCCACAGCAGCAAATCAAACGTATTGTCAAATACGCGAGAGCCCAAGGGATCCGAAGATATGCTGCCCTCATTCCCGAGTCACCGTACGGTCGGGCAATACTGCGCAGCCTTCGGGACTCAATAAATAATTCTGACGGAGATCTGGTAACAGTTGAATTCTATTTACCCGAGATTTCTGAGCTCGACGCCGCCGTCCAACGGTTAACGCTCACGGAAACTCGCAGCTACGACGCTATTCTTGTTCCTGAAGGTGGTGACCGTTTAAGAGCATTTGCAGCGCTATTACCGCATCACGATATCCACCCTGAACTTGTTCAATACATAGGCACGACACTTTGGTCCAATTCTACAATTGGCAAAGAACCCGCTCTTATAGGCGGCTGGTTTCCCGCACCAACTCCAGATCGAGTAGAAAGATTTAGACAAAAATATTTTAATACCTATCAACGGCTTCCGCCCCGGATCGCCACTTTAGTGTACGATTCGGTCGCGCTCGCCGCTGCGTTAGCGCGGCAACGAGACTTTTCTGCTGAGGCTATCTCCGAAGCAAGCGGCTTCTCTGGAGTAGCTGGAATATTTCGCTTTTCAAATACTGGCACTGCCGAACGCGGCCTTGCTGTGCTCGAAGTTACAGTAGATGGTTTTAACGTATTATCAAAAGCACCAACCACATTCGAGAATTCCAACAATTAAGCTGAGAAATAAGTTAAGTCACCTTACAACAAAAGCTTTTCAAGGACAGCATCCAAAACTCGAAGGCCTCTTTCCGTAGCAAATAAACTACCGCGCGATTCCATAAGAAGTCCTTTGTCCTTCAATGCCGATAACCCTTGGTAGGAAACAAATTTCTCCAACGGTTTACCTGTTACCCAGTTAAAACGATCCAAAGAAAGTCCGTCTCGGAGACGTAATCCCATCATGAGCATTTCGGCAGCTTGCGTATCAGCTGACAACACCTCGCACCGATCCACGCCGTGACCAGATGTCTCCACAGAGGCAAGCCATGCTTTTGGGTCTTGGATTTGCTCCTCAGCGCATCGTTTCCCTTTATCAATAAGGCGCGAATGAGCACCTGGTCCAATGCCAAGATATTCGTTGTAGCGCCAGTATCCAAGATTGTGTTGACTCTCGTGCCCAGGTAGCGCGTGATTTGAAATCTCGTAGCAACGCAAACCGATAGCACCACACTCTTCTTGTGAAATCTCATAAAGTTCAGCAGCACTATCCTGTTCCGGCAATACTAAATCTCCTCGGGCACTCGCACGAGCGAATGCGGTGCCAGATTCTATAGTTAACTGGTATAGGGAAATGTGCCCGCCACAAAACTGTAGTGATCGCCTGAGTTCGGCTCTCCATTCGTGACAGCTTTGGCCAGGACGACAGTAAATAAGGTCAAAACTCATCCTAGGAAATAAATTTCGAGCTGTATCTATGGACCTCTCAGCCTCACGAACACTATGGCTACGCCCAAGCCATTTCAGCGCATCATCATTGAATGCCTGAACGCCCATTGAAAGGCGGTTAATTCCCACCTGCCTTAGGCCCTTAAACCCCTTTGCATGAGAGGAATCTGGATTAGCTTCTAGACTTATCTCTGCATTCTTCACAAACCCAAAACACTTCTCTACCTGTTCAATTATGGCAGCTACAGTAGCAACCGACATGAGAGAAGGTGTTCCTCCTCCAAAATACAAACTTGAAGCAAGTTTGTTGGGAAAGCGACGAGACGCATTACTTATCGCCACTAATAATGCATTACACCAGCGCTCAGCGTCCACGTTACGTGAACGTCTAACATTGAAGTCACAATACGGGCAAATACTGGTACAAAATGGCCAATGTATGTAGATGCCAAAAGTTGAAGCGCACTCTAATTTAAAGGTTTCAGGCATTCGCTGAGAAGCAAGCATCCAAGAGCTTGGAAAATGCAATGGTACGATGGCTGATTTTCTTTTTGTCCGATGGTTTCATTTCCCCAAAAGTTAAAGAATAACCGCTGGGCCGAAAGATGGGATCATAGCCAAATCCTTCATTACCACGAGGGGGCCAGACTATGTGGCCCCTGACGATCCCCTCATAAACCTCGCAGTGACCATCTGGCCACCCAAGTGCCAATGCTGAAACAAAATGGGCCCGTCGTCGTTCTGGTACAATTGCTTTACGGCTCAACAACTCGCGTTGAACACGATGCATGGCCCCTAAAAAGTCGCACTGTGGCCCCGCCCAACGGGCGGAATAAATGCCTGGCTCACCGTCAAGAGCCTCCACCACCAACCCTGAATCATCAGCCAAAGCGGGTTCATTAATTGAAGTTGCAGCAAACATAGATTTAATTTGAGCATTAGCAGCAAATGTTGTGCCAGTCTCATCAGGGGGAACGAGTCCTAAGCCCGCAGCGCCCACCACACTAATACCTAACGGACAAATTAGATCCGCAATCTCCGTAATTTTTCCCGGGTTATGACTTGCTACAATCAACCTTGCAGCATCAAACTGGCGAGGCACTTCAAACGCTAATTCGCTATTGGCTTTACAGCCGCACGCTGTAGCTCAAAAACATCACGTGCAGAAACTCTAGCCAACTCGAACAAACGAGAGAATTGAGCCTCGGTAAATGGCCCGGCCTCGGCCGTCCCCTGAATCTCAACAATGCCTCCCTCACCGGTAAGTACAAAATTAACATCCGCCTCTGCAGCACTATCCTCGCCATAATCCAGATCAACAATCTCTTCACCCTGAAATATACCGCACGAAACCGCTGCAACTTGATCAGTCAATGGCATAACATTCATACTACCATTTTCAATTAACCGCTCCAGAGCCAACCTAAGTGCCACCCAGGCCCCATTAATCGCTGCCGTACGCGTGCCCCCATCAGCCTGCAAAACGTCACAATCAAGCCGAACTTGCCGTTCCCCCAACTTCTTTAGATCAGTCACGGCGCGTAACGACCTTCCAATCAAGCGTTGAATCTCCTGCGTGCGCCCTGAGGGCCGCCCTCGGCTTACTTCGCGTAACATTCGAGTGTTGGTAGAACGCGGCAACATACCATACTCTGCCGTTACCCATCCTCCACCCGTTTGATGAAGAAATGGTGGCACACGTTCCTCAACGGTCGCTGTGCATACAACGTGAGTATCTCCACAACGCACAAAGCAGGAGCCTTCAGCATGCTTGTTACAACCGACCTCAAAAGAGATGGGTCGAAGCTCGTCTTTACGGCGCCCAGTTGTTCTTTTTGCCAACACACCACTCACAACAATATGATCATTCAGCCGCACCCGACTATGTAGCGCCACTCGATGCATTGGTCCAGCCCCAAACTAAATAGTGAGCAAGTTCCATTGACGGCCCTCGGCCGCCTAACTACATTTTCAGTTAACATCCTAGCACTGCGTTTAAAGGATCTCACGTAAGCCATGATCGACGAACTAAATAAGAGGTCTCGAGCAATCTTCCAACAGATTGTCGATTCCTATGTTGAAACAGGAGAACCGATTGGCTCACGCACTCTTGCCCGTCGACTCGATATGCGACTATCCCCAGCTTCCATTCGAAATGTCATGTCAGACCTTGAGGTTGCTGGCTTGCTATACGCACCCCATACGTCCGCTGGTCGGCTACCAACGCCTGCCGGTTTGCGTTTATTCATTGACGGACTTCTTGAGGTAGGTGCGCTGAATGAAATTGAGCGAGAAAACATTGAATCAAATTGCACAGCCGCGAGTAGAAGTCTCGACGAACTTCTCACTGAAGCAACATCAACACTTTCCGGACTTTCCCGTTGTGCAGGCCTTGTAGTTGCACCAAAAAGTGATGCACCTCTTCGACATATAGAATTCGTTCAGTTATCTGCAACTCGTATTTTGGTTGTACTGGTCACAGAATCAGGAGTTGTAGAGAACCGTATTGTAGAGATGGAAGCTGATGTTCCATATTCAACCTTAACCCAAGCTGCTAATTATCTTAATTCACGTCTAACTGGGAGAACTCTTGCAGACGCATTAATCGAAATCCGCCAAGAGCTTAATGACCACAGGGCAGAGCTAGACGAGTTAACCACCAGTGTGGTGGAAACAGGTCTAGCAACATGGGGTGGAGAGCATGAACACCGAACACTTATCGTGCGTGGTCAGGCTAATCTTCTTGATGACGTCACTGCTCTCGAAGACTTGGAAAGAATCCGAGATCTTTTTGACGCACTTGAAACCAAAGGAGAGTTTGCCCAACTAATAGAAAACGTGGCGATAGCTGAGGATATTCGCATCTTCATAGGTTCTGATGATGATCTTTTTTCCGTTACTGGTTGTTCTCTAATCGTTGCGCCATATCGAGATGGACGCGAGAAAGTTATTGGTGCCATTGGAGTCATAGGGCCAACACGACTCAACTACGCCCGCATTGTTCCCATGGTTGATTACACGGCAAAGGTCATTGGCCGCCTAGTTGGCTAACATCAACCATCCAAAAGAGGAGATTATGACGGAACCAGAAAAAAAGACCCTGGAGAAACAACCAGACACATCTACTGTGTCGGAACAATCCGATTTGGAATCCCAGCTGACCGAAAACATGATAAATGACGAAAACGGTGAGGATGCCAAGACTGATAAAACTTTGGTTGAACCCACAGACATTGATGACGCAAGTGATGAGAAAGTCTATGAGGATGAAATTGCTGCTCTCAAGGATCGCCTTCTACGCGCTATGGCAGAAACGGAAAATGTTCGTAAACGGTCAATTCGTGACCGAGACGAAGCGGCGAAGTATGCGATTACTGGCTTCGCACGCAACCTTTTAAGTATTGCCGACAACCTCAGGCGAGCCCTTGCTAGCGTGCCTGACGACGCTCGCGGTGTAAACGAAACGCTCGACAACCTGCTGTCAGGAGTGGAAATGACAGAGAGAGAATTTGAGAGTATTCTGGAGCGACACAACATTCAGCCAATTACACCTCTTGGCAGTAAATTTAATCCAAACGAACATCAAGCTTTGTTCGAAGTGCCAACTGCTGAATCTCCTCCCGGTACGATCGTTGAAGTTGTTGAGGTCGGGTACACAATTTCTGATAGGCTACTACGACCCGCTTCTGTTGGTGTCTCTGCAAAACCTCCAACGGAACAGCTTGAAAACCAAGAAACAGATACTCTTGAAGCTGACTCCCAAAAGTCAAACAATGTGACGGAGCAAGATTGATGGCTGCGCTACCGATATCTCGCGATTTAGTGAAGGTTGCGGATATCTCTGCACACCCTATATAAACAAAGTTCCCCGAAATATTTAAGGGGTTTGAACATGGAAACCAGAACCAAAGCAAGATACGTTTTGGGCGGTTCGGTCTTCCACTAGAAAGAGAGAAGTCATGGCAAAGGCAATTGGTATCGACCTAGGGACAACAAACTCGTGTGTTGCCGTTATGGAAGGTGATGTCCCAAAAGTTATTGAAAATGCGGAAGGGTCGCGCACAACACCATCTATGGTTGCTTTTTCTGATGACGGAGAACGTCTGGTTGGTCAGCCTGCAAAGCGACAGGCAGTGACCAACCCTGAAAACACCCTGTTTGCAATTAAGCGTTTGATTGGTCGACGCTTTAACGATCCCACAACTCGAAAAGACCAAGGAATGGTTCCTTATGAAATTGTTGAATCTGATACTGGAGATGCCTGGGTAAAGGCTCGCGACGAACAATATTCTCCAAGCCAAATCAGTGCTTTCGTGTTACAGAAAATGAAGGAGACAGCCGAACTTCATCTTGGAGACACGGTTACTGATGCGGTTATTACGGTTCCAGCTTATTTTAATGACGCTCAGCGGCAGGCTACGAAAGATGCGGGAGCGATTGCTGGCCTCAATGTACTACGTATCATAAATGAACCAACAGCTGCCTCTCTGGCCTACGGGCTCGACAAGGGCGCTGGTGGCATAATTGCAGTATATGATCTCGGTGGCGGTACGTTCGACGTATCCATACTAGAAATTGGGGAAGGCGTATTTGAAGTAAAATCAACCAATGGAGATACCTTTTTAGGCGGTGAAGACTTTGATTTACGTTTAGTTGCCTACCTTGCGGATGAATTCAAGAAAGAAAATGGTATTGACTTACGTAGTGATCGTTTAGCGTTACAGCGGCTAAAGGAAGCAGCTGAAAAAGCCAAGATAGAACTTTCAAGCGCTATACAAACAGAAATCAACCTGCCTTTCATAACCGCAGATGCGGCAGGCCCAAAACACCTAACCATGAAGCTTACTCGCGCCAAGCTTGAGGCGCTGGTTGAGGACCTTGTTGAAAGGACAGTTGGGCCTTGTAAGGCTGCACTGAAAGATGCCGGCTTGAGTCCTGGTGAGATCAGTGAGGTCGTCATGGTAGGCGGAATGACGCGTATGCCCAAAGTTGTCGAGACGGTAAAAAATTTCTTCGGCTGTGAGCCCCATAAAGGAGTTAATCCAGACGAAGTCGTCGCTATGGGAGCAACAATCCAAGCTGGCGTTCTGCAAGGAGACGTTAAGGACGTTCTGCTTCTTGATGTCACACCACTTTCACTTGGAATAGAAACACTTGGTGGCGTGTTTACAAGGCTTATTGACCGGAATACCACGATTCCCACCAAAAAATCACAAACTTTCTCCACTGCTGAAGACAACCAGGCAGCAGTTACAATCCGCGTCTCTCAGGGCGAGCGTGAACTGGCTGCTGATAATAAGCTTTTAGGACAATTTGATCTGGTTGGCATACCGCCAGCACCTCGGGGAATACCTCAGATTGAAGTTACATTTGATATTGATGCTAACGGTATAGTTAGCGTTTCTGCAAAAGATCGCGGTACAGGCCGAGAACAGCAGATTCGAATTCAAGCTTCGGGAGGTTTATCCGACGAAGACATTGAACGAATGGTCCAAGACGCAGAGGAGCATGCGGATGAGGATAAAGATCGCCGTGAGACTATAGAAACTCGCAACCATGCTGAGGCATTATTGAACACTACAGAACGTAGCCTTAAGGAGTATGGCGATAAGATTGATGAAACCGAGCGCAACCAAATAGAAGCGGACCTCTCAGCTCTACGTGAAGCGCTTGAGGGCTCAGATAAAGATGAAATCAGAACCACAATGGAGGCTTTAGCACAGTCATCTATGAAACTTGGTGAAGCCATGTACAATGCACAACAGGCACAAGAGGGTGACATCGGTGATTCACCCGGAGATGATGCAGAAAGTGCTTCAAGTGCAGAGCAGTCCGGCACCTCAGATGATACCGTCGTAGACGCTGATTTTGAAGAAGTGGACGATACCGATAAAAAACGCTCTGAATAAAAATTCTTAAACGGTAGGTCACTATGAACAAGGTAACTGGCACACGCTTAAAAGCGGATTGGCGTTACTGGAGTGGCGGCTATCAATGAGTAAGCGTGACTACTACGATACCCTTGGTGTCTCGAAAGATGCAAATCAGGCCGATCTGAAAAAGGCATATCGTAACCTTGCCATGAAACATCATCCTGACCGCAATCCCGACGACACTAAAGCAGAGCAGAAATTTAAAGAAATCAGTGAAGCATATGATGTTCTAAATGATGCCGAAAAACGAGCCGCGTATGATCAATTTGGACACTCCGCGTTCGATGGAACCGGCTCAAGCGGCGCCCGTTACGGTGGTGGCTTTGATTTTAGCTCAACCTTTGCTGATGTATTCGATGACTTATTTGGGGAATTCGCGGGAACAAGTGGCGGAGGAAGGCGCGCATCATCTCGTAGCCGCGGAGCAGATCTACGTTATAACGTCGAGATCTCTCTTGATGACGCATATTCAGGCAAGAAAACAAAGATAAGAGTTCCTACCTCTATAACATGTGAGCCATGCACCGGAAGCGGCTCGGATGGAAATTCAGCCCCAAAATCGTGTCCGGCCTGTGGTGGACACGGAAAAGTACGAGCCCAACAGGGGTTTTTCACAATTGAACGTGCTTGTCTTCAATGTCAAGGAGCTGGCCATGTTATCGATAACCCTTGCCGCAACTGCAACGGATCTGGACGAGTGAAGCAAGAAAAAACTCTTTCAGTGAATATACCGAAGGGTGTAGAGGATGGAACACGTATAAGACTAGCCAATGAAGGCGACGCTGGCACACGAGGTAGCGCACCTGGTGACCTCTACATCTTTCTCTCAGTGGCGCCTCATCGACTTTTTCAACGTGATGGAGCTAACATCTACTGTAGTGTTCCTATACCTATGACAACAGCAGCCCTCGGCGGTCAAATCGAAGTGCCAACCGTGAGCGGTGCACGCGCCCGAGTGACAATTCCAAGTGGAACACAAAACGGAAAACAATTTCGCCTCAGCAACAAAGGCATGCCTCCCTTACGTGGAACAGGTCACGGAGATATGTATATTGAGGCCATTGTTGAAACTCCTGTTAACCTCAACAAACGACAGAAGGAGCTGCTTAAGGAGTTTACAAGCGAAGGCAGCGGTCGTCAGACTAGCCCCCAGTCTGAGGGTTTCTTCACTAAAGTAAAGGAGCTGTGGGAGGACCTTCGAGAGACATAAACCGGAGGCTCGTAAAACATGTCCTTGGTAATACCACCTAATTTACCAGCTCACCGCGGGCCCAGCTTGGCAACATAAGCGAGGCGCATTAGGGCACGTCCACACAATGCATTATCAGGAAGACCCGTCGTCTTGCAGTCTATTTCTGCTTTGATCAAAGTTTCCCGAGCAAAGTCCATTCGTGAAATTGACCAATCTGCGAGCTGAGACTTGAACGATGCCGCTCTCTTAAAGAACAACGGTGGCCTTAGCGTTTTTATTGCTTGATCAACGCTAAGACCAGAACTGCAGGCTGAGGCCACAAGTTGTAAACGATCAAAGTGCCACCCCACTGTCCTAAGAACCTGCACTGGACTCACTCCATCATCAAAACTGCGCCGCAGACTTCTATCCAAGGAACGTTGATTGCCATCAGCAACAGCATACGCTACGTCCTCTATCGCAAAATCAGAGCCGTCACCAACTATGGCTAGAACATCTGAAAATGAAACTCTATTTCCACTTTTAGATCCAACATAAATTATAAGTTTTTCCATCTCTCGCCGCGTAACCTGACGGTCTCCACCAAGGTTCCCTAATAGATATACTAATGCATCCTGATCAATTGTAAGTTGGGCTTGGCCTAGACACGACAGGATAAGCTTTTCCAAATCTGAATCGGAATCAAAATAACAGGGAAGCGCAACAGCGTGTTCGTCAGCTTCAGCTAGACGACGTAGCGGCGCCCTTGGACTGAGGTTGCCAGCCTCAACCAGAATGAATGCATCTCCAAT
Organism: uncultured Alphaproteobacteria bacterium; assembly: GCA_913041535.1. Taxonomy (GTDB): domain Bacteria; phylum Pseudomonadota; class Alphaproteobacteria; order VGEJ01; family VGEJ01; genus CAJWJK01. Next base: position 115,302 of record CAJWJK010000003.1, on the reverse strand, counting down.
ATTGTGTTTCAAGATAGGCGCCAGCGCTGCGACTCCCATTTCGCCTGGGCCTCGAACACGCACCAACCTTCTCCCCCCGCCAAAAGCAACAGTTGCCGCCTGTTCCGCTAAAACACCTGGCATTTCATTCAAAACCTCCGCAACCAATTCGACAACGGAAAAAGGATCCATCTGATCGCCTGCAATTGTCCTAGCTAAACTATCAGACCGCTCTCTCACGAGCCCTCCATCAGGCCCATAGATTATCGCTGCACGAACCGATGCGTCGGGAGACTTCAGAAAGAGGTCAACGTTTTTGGAAGCAATTTTGACCATAAACGCTACGAATAGTTCCGTAACTCAAGAGCGATTCTTAACTGAATTTCATCACTTACCGCTTTGGCAACTCTCTCTTCAGCATTGCGCGATGCAGACATCGTCGCATACTCAGACCGAACTACGTTATACGCTGCAATTGAACGCACCAGCCCTTCTGCTAGAGTCGAGCCAGTTGAAATCTCAGTCAGTTTAAAAGTGGCCACAAGAATGACATTGTAGCGGGTTACGGAGTCATCGCGCTCAAATGCAACACCCTCTTCGGTTTTTTTGAGAAAAAACTCGAGGCGATACTCTGGGGCGCTTTTTACTCCGTAAGGGATCAAGTCATTTAAGAGATTATTACGTACGGTCTGCCCAAGACGATCGGAAGCAGACGCCACTTGAACCTTGCCCATTAAGGCTACAAGACCTGTAGCCCCCTCCTTCTTGCCATAAATAGGTTTAAATCCACACGCCATAACCATTGGCAACAGCCCGAAAAAAACAGAGCGACGCGAAAACTCAAACAACAACATTTACGACCCGGTTAGGAACTACAATTGTCTTGTTCACTGATCTGCTACCAATGGCACGCTTTACATTTTCAAGGTCGAGCGCTGACCGAACAACGTTTTTATCATCCTGATCAGGAGCAATTTGGAGTCTCCCTCTCACTTTTCCATTCACTTGCACTATAATCGTGACTAGCTCATTCTGCAGCAAGTCTGGGTTGGCTGTAGGCCATGGCTCATCTGCCAACAATCCCTTATGCCCCTGATGAGCCCACAATTCCTCCCCCAGGTGAGGCATCATTGGACCTATCAATTGAATCAAGATATCAAGGGCCTCTTGCCATGCTTGCTTCACTTCCTGGTCACACTCTGTTCGTGGTGTATCGCCAAGTAAGTTGGCCAGTTCATGCACACGAGCCACAGCTCGGTTAAAATGAAACCCTTCGAGGTCGTCTGTTACCGAAGACAAAATACGGTGGCTTGTTCTTCTCAAATTCAGAGCTGCATCTGGACGCACTGATTTGCCAGAGCCATTGGGTGGCTCTGTTGACAATCTCCATAGCCTATTAATAAATCTCCAAACACCTTCTACACCCGAATCAGTCCATTCCAAATCTCTTTCAGGAGGACTATCTGATAACATAAACCAACGTGCTGCATCCGCTCCGTATGTGGCAATAATACTGGCTGGGTCAACGACATTTCTACGTGATTTACTCATAGATTCGGAACGCCCAACAGTAACCGGTTCACCGGTTTCAATATGTGTCACTTTTCCATTTTCTCCACGTTGAACTTGTTCTGGATATAGCCAGTTTTGGTCTTTATCACGATAAGTCTCATGACATACCATTCCTTGTGTCAATAACCCCTCAAACGGTTCATCAACACCCAAATATCCGCAAGTCTTCAGCGCCCGGGTAAAAAAACGTGAATAAAGAAGATGAAGTATTGCGTGTTCGATTCCCCCTATATATTGGTCGACCGGAAGCCAATAATCAGCCGCGTCGCGATCAAGGGGTGTGTCAGCACTTGGCGACGCAAAACGGGCAAAATACCATGATGAATCAACAAACGTATCACAAGTATCGGTCTCCCTCTCAGCCTTAGATCCACAGGAGGGACACTCAACATGTTTCCATGTTGAGTGCCTGTCTAAAGGATTCCCGGACGTCTCAAAACTCACATCATCCGGAAGAGTGACAGGCAGTTCTGTGTCTGGAACTGGAACAATTCCACATTCATCACAGTTTATAACTGGTATAGGACAGCCCCAGTAACGCTGACGAGATATACCCCAGTCTCTAAGTCTATATTTGACCGTCTTCTCACCGATTGATCGTCGAGTCATACGCTCGGCAACGGCACGCTTAGCCTCGACTACGTTAAGGCCATTTAGAAAATCAGAATTTATAAGAATTCCATCCCCAACATATGCTTCATCCGAGATAACACCATGATTTGTGCTCTCTGATGATGCAACTACTGGCAACACTTGCAAATTGTATTTGTTCGCAAAATCTAGATCTCTTTGGTCATGTGCAGGACAACCAAATATGGCACCTGTGCCATATTCCATAAGCACAAAATTTGCTACATATATGGGAAGCTCTACATCTGAACGAAATGGATGACGGGCTTTTAGGCCAGTATCAAAGCCGATTTTATCGGCTGTTTCTATTGCCACTTCACTGGTTCCCAATCGCCGACATTCCGAGATAAATTCTTGCAGAGAAAGCCTCGATGTAGCAAGCTCTTGCGCCAACGGATGTTCAGGTGCAATAGCACAGAAGCTAGCGCCAAAAATCGTGTCATGACGGGTCGTATATAGTTCTAGCGTGTCATCACGGCCAATTATCTCAAACTGCATCAAAAGGCCTTCAGAACGGCCAATCCAATTTTCCTGCATGAGACGCACCCTGTCGGGCCAACGCTCAAGCTTTTCCAATTCTTCAAGCAATTCATCGGCAAAAGCCGTTATGCGAAGAAACCATTGAGAAAGTGTGCGGCGTTCAACCGGAACCCCGGAACGCCAGCCCTTGCCATCGATGACCTGTTCATTAGCCAACACAGTTTGCTCTATTGGATCCCAATTAACTACGGCTTCTCGACGATAGGCTAATCCTTCTCCTAAAAGATCAAGAAACAATTTCTGCTGGTGGCGGTAGTAGGTATGATCACAAGTTGAAAGCTCACGATCCCAATCGTAAGAAATGCCCATCGACTGCAGTTCGTCGCGCATATTGTCAATGTTATCTTTGGTCCACTTTGCGGGATGCAGGTTATTCTCAAGCGCCGCATTCTCAGCAGGAAGACCAAAAGCATCCCAGCCCATAGGATGCAATACGTTGAAGCCACAAGCACGCTTGTATCTCGCAACCACATCGCCAATAGTATAGTTGCGCACGTGCCCCATATGAATCCTACCAGAGGGATATGGAAACATTTCTAGCACGTAATATTTTGGACGATTTAACTGTTCACGAGCCACAAATGTCTCGCGCTCCGTCCAGATACGTTGCCATTTCTGCTCACATTCGCGGAAGTTGTAACGTGACATGATATGAACTAGGCCTTACCCACCTCTACGTCCACAAAACATAGCCGACCGACCGCACACAGTATACAAGATCCTAGAGACAAACAGCTGTAATGACCTTTAGGAGCCACCGATTGTTTTTATGCGCAACTGTCGGGCACCAGTAAGTATTGCATCTTCAACACCAGTTATGGTCTCATCTCGAACCACGGCATCCACCCAGTCCGTACCCCTACGCTCCTGCCGAAAGACTGATACACGGATGGCATTAGCGCTTAGCTGCCGATCCAGAATAAAAACAGTCAATTTAAAACGTTCGTTTGGTGTCGCGGGGGGCGCATACCAATCAGTGATTATCACACCCCCAAACGGATCTGCCGAGGTAAGAGGCATAAAGGCAAGCGTATCTAAGGATGCTCGCCACAAATAGCTATTAACACCTATGCCCCCGCCACTGCCCGGCGAACCCTCCTCGTCATCGCCAAACAAACCAAGCCCACCTGGCCCAAAAATCGACTCTTGCTCCTCTGTCGGTCTTGGATCATAAGTTGCGCCTCGGCGTTCTGGGAATATTGCCTCCGTTGGCAAACCACAAGCATTAAGCAGCAAACTAAGGCAGCATACAGGTAGGAGCCACCACTTCATAACGTTCCCTCTCGTGCAGTTGGACGCGCCCTAAACAAATTGGCCCGCCTATACTCGTATTTAGGGTATATTATTAGTGCCGCAGCACCATAACAAACTTCATGTTGCTCACAACAAGTTGAAAGAAATGGAGCAGTAACATAGACAACAGCAATATTCTCGCTACCGCAAACAAGGCACACCGTTCCGGGAATTTGGAACAGGCAAGCCAACTATATGAAAAAGTTGTGGTTAATGACCCAGACCAACCCGATGCATGGCACCTGTGGGGTGTTGTAGCTTACCAACAAGGCGATCATGCCGCAGCTCTGGAACGCATCGCTAAAGCGATATCTTTTCGGCCCAACGAAGCACGATATCACTCAAATCGGGCTTTGGTATTGCACTCTATCGGCCGTTTATCCGATGCCGAAACAAGCCTACATCAAGCTTTAGAGCTTGACCCTCGAAATGCTGCAAATCTTTTCAAACTTGGAAACGTGTTAATTGCTACAAAACAGATACCCAGTGCAATCGATGCCTTCAGAGATGCCCTCGAACTGGATGCTAGAAATCCACATATTGCGAACAACCTCGCCGTTGCATTGAGAGAGACAAACAGATTCGACGAAGCGAGGGATACCTACCAGCTACTTATCGACATAGATCGGCACAATGCTGAACCCTATGCAGGTCTTGCCATAGTTACGCATCGGCTGGGACATTTGGACGAGGCTATCACTGCTTACGAAAAAGCACTGTCATTAGGCAACCAAGATGTGACTAACAGCTTACTCGCTCCCTACGGACATGCCTTACTGGATAGTGGTAACGCCAGTCAATCCCTAGCGATTTTCAAACAAATGTCGTCAACTCCACATTGCCAAGTGGACGAGCTGTGCCGTGCAGCGCTTACACTGTATTACCGTGGATACCTTGACCTTGCTATACAGCTGCTGAAGTATCGGGCCCAACAGCAAAGCGATAGCAATACTGTATCTGCAATGCTTGCTTATCTTATGGCAGTACAAGCCCCAACTGAGGCCAACTGCAGAAGAATTGAGAGCATTCTCGTAGAGCCCGACCTCTCACGAGATGTTTCAAGATCTCTTCATCTTGGACTCGCACGATTGTATGACCAGCGTGATTATCATACTGAGGCATTCGATCATGCAAAGATCGGCAATCAGCTAGCTGATGTCGCTTATGACCGCGAAGCCCAGCAACAATTTGTAACTGATTCTATGGAGGTTTTTGACCGAACGCATTTACAAACACTTCCGCGCGCAGAGGTCGAATCCGACTTATTGATATTTTTGGTTAGCATGCCCGAATCAGGGTCCAACCTCATCAAAGAAGTATTAACCAGCTACCCTGGTGTACGTAGCGGAAGTAATTTTGCAAATCTTCAACAGGTCGCGCTATCCCTGCAGGATACACTTGGAAGTATAAATCCCTACCCTCACTGCGTACGAGATCTATCAGCAACCACGGCTACTCAACTGGCACAAGAATACCTTACTAGGGTAGGAGGCCCCGCCCGTGACGCTGAAAGGATCGTAGATGATTCATTAAACAACTATCTATATCTTGGGCTGATTTCCGGTTTATTTCCAAACGCGCGAGTTATACGCTGCATTCGCGACCCGTTGGACTGCGGTTTGTTCACCTACTTCAGGGATTTCGATCAGGACGGCCTCACTTACAGTGCAAGCCTCGCAAATATCGGTAGCGAACTAGCCCAATATCAACGTCTAATGAAGCACTGGGGCATCACCTTAGGCTTGAATACACTCAATATTAGTTATGAAGAGTTGTTACATGACTTTGAAACCATTAGCCAAGAAATAGTTTCCTTTTGCGGACTAAAATGGGACAAAACATGTCTCGAAAGGCCAAACCATCAGAACTCTCTCTCGTTAGCACAGGAGCTAGATCGCTGTCGTCGCGAGGTCGGACGGGCAAAACTCTACAGTGGAGAACTAGCTCCACTGCGGTCAGCGTTGGAAAGTGACCTGTAGAACCGCCGTTTTTTGAACCAGAATGCATACTGCTGTGTCAATCTAGCAACAGTGACCGAATTTCGACACAGTCGGGAGTCGCCTAGCTTGACGGTCCGCCCCTGTACTGGCTGAATAGGCCATCATTAAAAGGGGCGCGCCCGGCATGCTCGGGTCTTTGTGCGTCTGTAAGTGAGGTTAGGATGAAGAAATACCTATACGGTACTACGGCTCTCATAGCGGCTGGCGCAGTAGCCGGCCCTGCGATGGCCAATGATCCCGTGAAATTGGGTGTTGGAGGCTGGTACATCTTTAACGTCGGCTTGGTATCAGGAGATGATGCTGTCGGCGAGCCCGCAGCCAATACTCGTGATCACGTTTTTAGTCGTTGGGGCATAATTGGTTTCAGCGGTAACTCAACGTTTGATAACGGTCTCCAGGTCGGTGCAGCCTTTGATATCAAAGCTGAGAACAACACAGACCATATCGAAGACAGTTACATTTGGATGGAATTTGCTGATTTTCGTGTTCAAATGGGTGCGCGGAACAGTGCTTCCAATACAATGCACTATCAGTCACCAACGCCTTCTATGTTTGGATGGGGTTTTGAGTCTCCTGTCTTTACATTTACGGCACCTGGCGGCAACTCGACTTTGGCATACACCTCAACCTACTTGACCACTTCAGGTGATGCAGAGAAGATCACGGTCTTCACGCCGCGCATGGGTGGTTTCCAGCTTGGGGTATCCTACACGCCGGAAAATTGCCAGGCTGCAACAGCAAACTGTAACGGTCTCTTCGGTCTTGGCTCCATTGGTGGGCCGCCTGCAGAGAACAATGCTGGCTCGGATACTCTTTGGGATGTTGGCATGAACTACGTCAGCACTGTTGGTGATGTCGATCTTGCGATGTCATTCGGTTATACCCAGGGTGAACCTGAGGCACCTAGCACAACTACTGGAGCGGCTGGATCTGATGATCTTGAGGCTTTCTCCACTGGTTTGAGGGCAAGCGTGAACAACATTACTGTTGGTGCTGCTTATCGTCAGTCTAATGACGGCGGTTTCACTGGAACCGGTGTCGTGGGTGACTTTGATCGTACCAACTGGTCGGTTGGCGCGCGTTATTCAACAGGCCCATGGGGCTTCGGTGTACAGTACGTAGAGATGGATGTTGAAGCTGGTGCCGGTGCTGGCTCAGATGAAATAGAAGCATTTGAGATCGGTGGTACCTATGACGTCGGTCCTGGTGTCCAATTCGCATTTGGTCTCCAGAATATCACTATGACTGATAATGCCAGAGCTGCTGCAAATGAGAATGATGTAAGTGCTGTGTTTGTCGGCACGGCGGTGTTCTTCTAGCAGTAAAATTCATAACGCTTGTGAAGGGGCGGGCTTCGGTCCGCCCCTTTTACGTTTGCCAAACCCCACGAAGACCTACTACCAAACCTTATTATTTTCAGCTGATGTGATTTTAATGAGCGGAATCATTTGGATCGCCTCGTACCCAAAATCCGGGAACACTTGGCTACGGGCTTTCATTCATAACTTATTTTTCAACTCTGCTACCGCAGCAAGCATTAATGAGCTGGATAAAGTTACGATGGGGGATGGCCGAAAAGACTGGTATGGCAAAGTGGCAGGTGGCCCAGTCGACGGCATGGATCAATACCAGCTCGCTCAAATCCGGCCTCGCGTTCACCAACTTATGTCAACCGCAAACTCCGACTCAGTATTTGTTAAAACACATAGCCCACTTACTGAACAACATGGAACCCCAGCAATAACTATGGATTGCACTTCAGGTGCCATATATATACTTCGAAACCCAATGGACGTTGTGCTTTCTATGTCACACCACTCAGGCCTTGATGTCGATACAACAATTGACCTTCTTGCCAACGCCACTGCTGGCGCCCCAGAAGATCCGAGAAATATTCCGATTACGCTGGGCACTTGGAGTCAACACGTCAAGAGTTGGACACAAGATGCCAATGAATCTCTATACGTTGTCCGATACGAAGATTTATATGAATCTCCCAAGGTTTACTTTGGGAACATGGTTCATTTTCTTGGCCTTCATTGCTCATCAAGCAGACTGTCAAAAGCAATAAATTTTTCTTCGTTTGATGTATTACAGAAGCAGGAACAAAGCCAGGGGTTTCGTGAACGCAGTCCGATGTCAAATGCATTTTTCCGATCCGGTGAAGCAGATCAATGGCGCAGCCACCTATCTCGATCACAAATTGACAAAATCGTTGCGGCACATGGCGACCAAATGGATCGCTTTAATTATCTTCCATAAAATATGTTTTGAGGATCAAAGTGTTGTAACTATGAGTATGTTGGAATATTGATTACCTTAGATTATCAATCGTAAGTGAGAAACGGCTGATTGGCTAAGCTCTCACTCGTCACAATGCATATGAATTGAAAATAATAGGGTGAATTCAGATTAAATGGCAAAGTTAGAACTAGTTATTGCTGGCCATAAACGGAGTAGTGATCGCCTTGCTACAAGTTTATATCCTAGCATTTCAGACACTGAACAAAGTTTTCAGTTTGAATCTAATGAACAGACAATTTCTGTATTAGATCATGCTGGAGTCGAAGGTTTTACCAAACGGTTAACGGACCGAGTTGCTGGACTTAGCACTGCAATCTTGGCTACAGATGATAATCATGGCCTGGACCAGCTATGCCTTCAACATGCCTTTCTACTTACCCTTTGTGGCATAAATGAACTGATTATTGTAGTGACGGGGCTAAAAGATACACATAAAGCCGAAGAAGCCTTCTCAACAATCAAATCTAAATCAGCGCTGCTTGGCTGGCCTAAAGTTACCGCGGTGGCTATAGGGTCTCGTGGATTAGAACCACCTGCTTGGTTTGATGGACCAGAATTAACAGCTACACTTCGGCATATCCAATTGGCAGACTTCCCTATTGACGTACCATTACGCATGCCCATTCGCCGAACGGAATCCGACAAATCACTATATTCAGGCCATATTCTCACGGGACTCATCGAAATGGGAGACACTCTACTGTTCTCTCCATCCAACCAAACAGCGCGTGTCGTTGCTCTTAATGCCATAGACGAAAATGAAAGCTTAAACAGCGCAGAAGCTGGGCGTGAGGTCACTATTACACTTGATTCAGATCTTGAGTTTGGTAATGCCGAACTTGCTAGTCATGTTGATAATCCGCCTCTCGAAACTGATGTGTTTCGTGCTCGCATTGCCGGGTTTAGCAGCGAGGTATTAAATGTTGACACTGGGTACAGTTTCTATCGGTTTGGTCACGTAATTCCAGTTAGCATTCAGTCTGTAGAACGTGTCACCGATGATATTGGCCTGGACAATATTTTCGACGCAACCATCCGCGCATCCGAAATAATTGCGTTGGACCCATTCGAAATCTGCAAGCCGACAGGAAGCCTTATTTTAAATGATGGTGAAAACTTTATAGGCGCTGGCCAAATTAATATGCGGGGTTACGCGGACCAGCGTGATTTGATCACAGTGCGCTCCACGAATGTAGTACGTGTGGAGCACTCAGTTACAGATAAACACCGAGCCAAGCGCAATGGCCATCGAGGTGGAGTTTTGTGGCTAACGGGACTTTCTGGCGCTGGCAAATCAACTATCGCTATCGAAGTGGAAAAACGTTTATTTGCTGCTGGCTACCAAGCATATGTTCTTGATGGAGACAATGTTCGACACGGTCTGAACTCAAACCTAGGGTTTTCTCCAGAGGATAGGGCCGAGAATATTAGGCGTGTTGGCGAGGTCGGTGCATTGTTCGCGGGTGCAGGTTTTATAACCATTACAGCTTTCATTTCACCATATAGATCTGATCGCGAAAGGGCACGAACCGCGCTACCTGACGGATTTCATGAGGTATATGTAAAAGCCGACCTAGAAGCTTGTGAAAAACGAGACCCCAAGGGCCTTTATAAGAAGGCCCGCGCCGGTGAAATACCAGAATTTACCGGAATCTCTGCACCTTACGAAGTTCCCAAGGACCCAGAGCTTACAATCGATACTTCGGATAGCAGCGTTGATGAGTGTGCTCAGAAACTTATCGAACACATAGAGCACCACTTTGTACTGCATGATAAATAGTGGTGCCCACAAGTTATCGAACGTCTAGCACAATCCTTTTATGGCCGCCACTCCGACTGCACCGCTAGAGGCTAAGCGACGAGCCGTGAGTGAATCGACACCACCTAAGGCGTAAACCGGTACAGGACTTGATCTCACCAGAGCGGCGAACTTTACCACACCTAGTGTGCTCTCTCCTTTGTGACTGTCTGTTGGGAACACTGGAGATAATAGCGCAGCATCTGCTCTTACTCTTGCTGCTAGAGTCAGACTTGCTTTGCTGTGAGCCGCAACTGTAACCAACCAATTTAGACGTCTGGGGTAAAGAACCCCCCTGCGCAGATACCATTCAGGCAAGTGAACACCATCCGCTCCCGTCTTGATAGCCAATGCAGGATCGCCAGAAATTAAAAAAAGAAGCCCATAGTGACGACAAATTTTCCTAAGAGAAAAAGCATGGCTGGCTCTGTTTTTGTCACAGTAGTTACGCAGAATTACTGCACTGCCTCGTGGTAACGTAGGCAACACCATACCTGGATTAGGTGTCCGACGATCATCAGTAAGAAAAATTGCTGAGGGAAGCTTCTTAGCTTGATCCAATGGGCATACTAAATTGAGATGATAAGCAAGATCTGCTAACATGGCATTATCAGCTACCATATTGCCGAGCGCGGCGCCACGGCCACTATGCCCTCTAGACTCATCACCACTCCCAATACCAGTATTTCTGAAAACCTTGAGTCTGTAATTACGCGCATCCGTTTAGCGTCTGAAGCTACCGGTCGCAATGACGATGTTACATTAGTAGCTGTCACCAAGACATTGAGCGAAGACCCTATTAAACTTGCACTGGCGGCTGGCCAGCGTACGTTTGGAGAAAACCGAGTGCAAGAAGCGCAGGCTAAATGGCCCTCGCTAAAAGCTTCATATAGCGATATCCGCCTACACTTAATTGGCCCGCTACAAACAAACAAAATTAGAGCAGCAGTATCCATCGGTGACGTAATAGAGACCGTCGATAGACCGAAAGTTGCTCGTGCGCTAGCAATTGAGATAGAACGTTCGGGCCGATCCCCGGACTGCTATGTTCAAATTAATATAGGAGAGGAACCGCAAAAGAGTGGCGTGCTTCCCAATGAGGCTGATGACTTTATTGTGGAGTGTTGTAGGAACTTTCAACTACCCGTAAAGGGGCTTATGTGTATTCCGCCAAATGGTCAAGAACCATCTTTGTATTTTGCCCTGTTAAGAAAAATTGCAAGGCGCAATGGTCTACCTCGCCTTAGCATGGGAATGAGCCATGACTTTGAAACTGCGATTGACTTCGGCTCAACGGAAGTGCGTATAGGCACCGCCATTTTCGGGGCGCGTTCATCTCGTTAATCAATGGTTTTTTTATGTTAGTCCATGAAGAACAAGGCAGCTGATATCTACTAACTTGCGTGCTAACTACCAATACACACCCTAGACCCTAAACCACAATCAACTAGGATAGAGAGCAAGTCCGACAGTTCTAATGCAATACATCCAGCCGTTGGAGCATAATTTGATTGAGCGATATGCATAAATATCGCACTTCCGTTTCCTGGAATCACTGGGTCATCGTTGTAGCCTAGCACAGCGATTAAATCGTATAAATTGTCGTCACGGAACAACCTCTCCGTACGACCCACGTAAGGCAACCGGACTCGTTTGTTATAAAATTTGTCGTTGGGATCGTCACACCATCCATCATCAGCCGCTAATTGTTGGACTGGAAGACCAGTTCTTGGAAGAGGAATACGGTCAGCTCGATATAAAATATATCTTATCGCAAAGCACCCAATTGGCGTTACGCCGTCACCCTCAATCTTTTGTTTGTTAACGCCGGAGGCCCCTAAGGCACACCGATATCTCCGCTTGCGCCAAATAACAACCCCATCGGAAATTGATATTGTTTCTCCCTCTATTGCCTCCCCAATACTTGTCACAATGGTTGCCCTCATTTGAACAAGGATCCAAAAACATTGTTTCGCATCACAACCTCTGATTAGAGCAGATGGCCGGATCTCTTTGCCTTGGTCTCAAGATACTTAAGGTTATGATCATTTGCCGGAAAACTGTGCGAAACTCGCTCTATCACCTCTATGCCGTTCAACTCCAAAGCTGACACCTTGTGCGGATTATTCGTGAGCAATCTAACGCTATTGAACCCAAGATTCCGAAGCATCTTTGCAGCGGGAAGAAAAATGCGTTCATCGGCTTCGAAGCCAAGCCGTTGGTTTGCATCTATTGTGTCGTAGCCTTGATCTTGCAATTGATAAGCACGAAGCTTATTTACAAGACCAATCCCTCGACCCTCTTGGGCTAAATACAGCAAAACGCCACCTCCACCCTCGGAAATAGCGTCCACTGCCCCTCGTAACTGTTGCCCACAGTCGCAACGCAAACTTCCCAACAAGTCGCCCGTAAAACACTCAGAATGAAGCCTTACCAACGCCGGAACAGAGCGACTTGGTTCCCCAATAATTATTGCCAGGTGTTCAACACCACCGGTTTTTGGACGAAAAACTATTATTCGTGTCTTAACGGCCCCGACAAGTGGCACGTGAGCCTCACTAACCGCAACCAGTGACTCCGCTGCCGACGTTTCGTGGGAAAAAATCTCTTTAGTCGATACACTAAGAAAGGGCTCGCTCTCCCGCAGCCCCGGTGGGTCATATTTTTGCCCGATACGAGTCATGACTGCTGCTGGTAATAGCCGCGCCAGCCTATTCAACATTAGAGCTGCACGGAGCTCCTCCCCAGGCTGTTCTTGAAGTGCCACAAATGGTCCTCGCATTGGATGGTCTAAATCAGCTGTCGGGTCCACAAGTGTCGCAATATCTGCCGCCGCAAGATGTCCGGATCCGCGAACTGCCACCGCTTCAGAACCAGTTTGCTTGATTTTCAGTGTTCTCGCCCGATGAGCACTGATAACCAGAAATGGCTCACCTCCACCAAAGTTGTTTAACCACGCTATAGTCTCGTCACTAATCCGCTCAGCAGCAGCGACTGCGTAATGCGCATCTCCCCCAACTAACACTACGGGCATTCCGCGGCGGAGATCATCTAAAGCACGATCAACGGCAATAAGGCGCACACCTTCTTTCCTGGCACTCAGAGGGGAGGACTTAAATCTATCCCTTAGTTCAGAGCGTTCCATAAACAAGCAATGCACGGTTGAAGAGAATCATAGAGCATGTCTGTTGCGATCAAGAATAGCAAGTAGCCCTGTCCCAAGATAACTAACACACACATACTTTCAACCAATAACCAGAGAAATTGCAGCAACATGGTAGCTTTTAACTCCATTCTCCCATTATTGTTGCAGCTATTCGGCTTCTGGAACGTGACCAACCAGTACGATGAATTAGACTAAACAGTCCTGAATCGACCACTAAAATAGAAGAACACATAGGAATAAGAATGGTATACCTCAATTATGACCAGACTGAATTAGATGCCCAATATAACTTGCGTGAACGTCATCCCGAATTCCAGACCTACTTCGACTCTTGGGATCATCGCAGTAAAAGAAGCCGAACAACACTCAATTGCCATCTAAACATTCATTATGGTCCTTCAGCAAAAGAAACTCTTGATATCTTTCCGGCGAAAATTGCAAACGCCCCGGTGCATATATTTATTCATGGAGGTTATTGGCAAAACCTCGATAAAAAGGACTACAGCTATCTAGCTGAACCTCTAGTTTCCGCTGGTATTACTACGGTTATCATCAATTATGACCTGGTGCCGAATGTAAATATTGATGAAATTGTCCGTCAAAACCGTGCAGCCCTCGCATGGACCTGGCATAACGCTACCTCATATGGAGGCAACCGGAACCAAATAAGTGTGTCTGGACACTCAGCCGGTGGTCATCTTGTTCTCATGCTTCTGGCAACTGAATGGAAAAACTTTGATACTCAAATGCCATCCATGCCTATTGTAGGGGCATGCGCAATTTGCGGTATTTATGATCTTAAGCCAATTCAACTAAGCTACCAAAATGAGGCCCTGAAACTAGATGATGCTGCAGTGGCCCGAAATAGTCCTCTCTATAATTTGCCTCAAAAATCGTGCCCCTTGACATTGGCCTATGGCGCCGATGAAACGGACGAATTTGCACGCCAGACCCAGACCTTAGCCAAGGCCTGGATAGATCAGGGCCTTAAATGTCAAGTTGTTGCTGTAGAAACTCGAAATCATTTTAATGTTATTGACGATATTACGATACCTGACACCGAGCTATCCCAAGCTCTTATAACCCTAGCTAAACCATCATAGAAACAATACAAAACATGTTTCCCCAATTTTTCCGCGATGAATACCAACAGCGTTGATGTGCGTATGACCTCTCCCAGAAGAATTCTTATGGTGGACAACGATGTTGCCCTGATCGACTCAATAAAGGAGCAACTTGACCTAACGGACGAACTAGCGCTCACGGTCGCCTGCACTTATGAATCTGGCGTTTCGAAAGCTAAAGCTGAGCAATTTGATGTCATTTTGATTAGCGATTCTATAATTCCCTTGAGACAACAAGACATTGTCGAGACCTTTCTACCAGACAAAGTTAAAATCCCGATCATCATGCTTACTAACTCTCAAGCCAATGAAGCCTCCGAATACAAGGATCGTTTGCGAGCCGATGATTACCTAATCAAGCCATTTCGACTAGATATCTTACTAGAACGCATTCACACATATCTCCCTCACCACGAAACCACTTCTGAATCCGTATTTTCCATAGGGCGCTTTAGTTTCTTCCCAAGCTCGAAACTCTTAATAGATGCAGACGCCGATTCCACCGTGCGTCTAACAACCAAGGAAACCGAGATTCTGAAATGTCTGCATGGTGCTGACAAAAAAACTGTAACACGAGATGTGCTCTTAGACGAAATATGGGGCTACAATGCCTCAGTAACTACTCATACCCTCGAAACACACATCTATCGCCTGCGCCAAAAAATTGAACAGAACCCTTCAAAGAATGAGCTCCTAATTACAGTGCCAGACGGTTACCAATTAACGTCGTAAATAACAGTCGGGCCACACTGCTGAGCAAGACAGCACCACTAGTTCTGCGCGCGATCTACCAGTTCTATTCAAAAACCACCACACTCCGGATAGAGCTTCCATCATGCATTAACTCAAATGCTCTGTTTATTTCATCAAGCGGCATTTTATGTGTAATCAAATCATCAATATTAATTTTTCCATCCATATACCAATCGACAATCTGAGGAACCTCAGTTCTCCCCTTCGCACCGCCAAATGCCGTACCTCGCCAAACCCGCCCAGTGACCAGTTGAAATGGCCGAGTTGAAATTTCTTGGCCAGCACCAGCAACACCAATAATCACACTCTCGCCCCAACCCTTATGGCAACATTCTAATGCCTGACGCATGGTATTAACGTTGCCGATACACTCAAAACTGTAGTCTGCACCGCCCTTCGTTAGATCTACCAGATATGAGGTAAGATCACCTTCAATTTCACTAGGGTTCACATAATCTGTCATACCAAATTTCTCTGCCAGCACCCGTTTACGAGAATTGGTATCAACACCAATAATCCTATCAGCTCCCACCAAACGGGCTCCCTGAATTACGTTAAGTCCTATGCCCCCAAGACCAAAAACGACAACATTTGCCCCTGGCTCAACCTTAGCGGTGTTAATCACGGCGCCAATACCAGTTGTTACACCACATCCGATGTAACATATCTTGTCGAAAGGGGCGTCATTGCGAACCTTAGCAACCGCTATTTCTGGGAGCACCGTATAGTTGGCAAAAGTTGATGTGCCCATGTAATGATAGATTTTTTCATCACCGCGAGAGAAACGACTAGAACCGTCGGGCATTAATCCCTGTCCTTGAGTTACTCGAATTGCCTGACACAGATTCGTTTTACCTGAAAGGCAATACTCACACTGACGACATTCTGGTGTATATAACGGAATGACATGATCTCCCACCTCAACCGAACTTACGCCAGCCCCAACGTCCACAACGACTCCCGCACCTTCATGTCCAAGAATAGAAGGGAACAACCCCTCCGGATCCGCACCCGACCGTGTAAATTCGTCCGTATGACACACGCCAGTAGCCTTAATTTCAACCAGCACTTCGCCATCTTTGGGCCCCTCCAGACTCACTGTTTCAATTTCTAGAGGGGCGCCAGCCTCGTAAGCCACAGCAGCTCGAACGTCCATTCAACCCTCACATGTTGATAAAGTTAATCAGCCAAATACTAAGAAACCCTAGAACCGCACATACCGTAAATCAATAGTCGAACTATAAGCCCTCCATGAACAACCTACTAGATAGCTTGCTATTCCATGATGTTGCAGACATCCTTCACGGGTCTATTTCACTACACCCCGCGCCACAATGAAACAACTTACAACAAAAGAAACCTTCATATCTTTTGTAGACTTTATCGGATAAAGGAATTGTATAATTTAGACGAGTTCCCATCATATACTTGCCTGTTAAATTTCGACGAAGCTTCACAGTTGGCTAACCAGCAATTTGCTTTGACTTCTTTCCTTGGTTATTCACAATGAATCTTCTTCGAGCCGCGACCACGGTGGGAGCCTTCACCGCGATAAGCCGTTTACTAGGCTTTACACGCGATATTCTGATTGCGCACGGACTTGGCGCTGGACCTCTCGCCGACTGCTTCTTTGTTGCATTCAAATTGCCAAATTTTTTTCGCAGACTTTTTGCCGAAGGGGCACTTAACGCTAGTTTTGTACCACTATTTTCTTCCATTCTAGAGCAAGACGGTAAAGTGGAGGCCCGTCTTTTTGCCGAACAGATATTAAGCATATTGCTATTTTGTCTACTGGCTTTTGTAACTGTCATGCAAATTTCTATGCCTTGGGTCATGTATGGACTAGCTCCGGGCTTCACCAGTGACCCAAATAAATTTGACCTGACGGTTGCATTGACACGACTTACATTTCCATACCTTTTGCTTATCAGTCTAGTCTCCCTAATGGGAGGCATACTCAACACACTCGGACGTTTTGCCGCCTTAGCTGCCACACCAATCTTGCTCAACCTATTCATGATTGCTGGCATTCTTTGGCTTGCACAGCACACAGAGACCGCCGGACATGCTCTTGCCTGGAGCGTAACAACTGCCGGCGTACTTCAGCTAGTATGGATCACGGCAGCACTTAAAAAGGCGGGTCTCAGCCTAAGGTTACGGTGGCCCCGACTCACGCACCGCACATCAGAATTGCTGCGCCTAATGCTTCCAGGTGTTATTGGTGCTGGCGTAATTCAAATAAACTTGATTGTCGATATTGTTCTCGCATCCTTCCTTCCGGACGGATCAGTGACGTTTCTATATTTTGCTGACCGAGTAAACCAGCTACCTATAGGCATCGTTGGAGTAGCCCTTGGAACTGCTCTTCTGCCAATGCTGTCCCGTCAGATCGCATCCGGTGATACTCACGCTGCCGAAGTTAGCCAAAATCGTGCAGTAGAACTTGCGATGTTGCTCGCACTTCCATCGGCAGCCGCATTTTTAGTTTCCTCTGACGTAATCATCAAAGTTTTATTTGGCCATGGTGAGTTCACCGCTTATGCGGCCGTGGCTACCGGAACTGCCCTGATGGCTTACTCGTTAGGTCTTCCCGCATACGTATTAGTTAAGGTGCTAACACCAGCCTACTTCGCTAGAAAGGACACAAAAACCCCAGTCCGCATTGCGTTGCTATGTGTGGTTGCTAACCTCATATTGAACCTTGTGCTTATGGGACCCTTTCAACATATTGGTCTTGCACTAGCGACTGCAATATCTGCTTGGCTTAACACTATACTGCTAGCTTACTATCTTAGAAAAAAATCCATCTTTAAGATTGATAGCCGAATCAAGAAGCGTGTACCCCGAATGTTTATTTCAAGCGCTATAATGGCAGCCGGTCTATGGCTGTTAGAAAGAATGTTTTCTGAGTCGTTCCTTGGGGGTAAAATAGAGCAAATTACTGCCCTTGCTATTTTGATTATTATTGGAGTGGCGCTCTACGCTATTTCGGCCCATTTTAGTGGCGCTATGCACCTTAGCGAAATAAAGGCGCTTGCAATGCGTCGCACTAATAGATCTAAGGGAGTTGACCGAACAGAACTCTCTGAGCGATAACACGAGTGCTATTACAGCCTTTAGAGTTCGAAACAATGAATCGGATATTTTCAGGAGTACAGCCCACAGGAAATTTGCACCTTGGTAACTATTTGGGAGCAATTCGCAATTGGGTCGACTTACAAGAGAGTTATGACTGTCTCTATTGCGTAGTGGACCTTCATGCCATCACCGTTTTCCAGAGCCCAGAGGAACTAAGGAGAAATACGCTTGAGGTGACTGCCAGCCTTCTCGCCGCTGGTATAAACCCGGACAGCAGTATCTTATTTAACCAGAGCCAGGTGCCAGCGCATAGTGAATTGGCGTGGCTCTTTAACTGTACTGCTCGATTAGGGTGGCTCAATCGCATGACCCAATTCAAGGAAAAGGCTGGGAAAAATCGCGAAAAGGCGTCCGTCGGGCTATACGCTTATCCGACCCTTATGGCCGCTGACATTTTGGCCTACCACGCAACGCATGTGCCCGTGGGAGATGATCAAAAACAGCATTTGGAACTAGTCCGAGATATTGCTCAATCGTTTAATAGTTCATATGGCGTTGACTTCTTTCCTCTCGTGGAGCCGCTCATTCTTGGAGCTGCAACACGTGTAATGAGCTTGCGCGATGGCAACCAAAAAATGAGTAAATCCGAGCCATCCGACAATTCTCGTATTAATTTCAATGATTCACGCGACAATATCGCCCGCAAAATCCGTAAAGCTAAAACAGATTCTCACCCGTTACCCGGGCTGCCTTCAGAACTCGAAACACGACCAGAAGCGGCGAATTTGATTGGGATATTTGCTAGTCTTTCTCGGCTAAGCGTCGCAGAGGTTTGCCAGCAATTTGAAGGAAAATCATTTTTGGTCTTTAAAGAAGCTCTCACTGAGCTTGCACTTAGAGAACTAACACCAATCACAGCCCGCATGTGCCAACTAATGGAAGATACTGATCATGTAGAAATGGTTCTGAAAAACGGAGCAGAAAAGGCTAGTGCTATGGCAGCACCAATATTGAGAGATGTGCAGCATATAATAGGTTTCGTTGGATCTTTCGATTCATAGCTGAAAGATCGTGGGTTCGAGTTCTGCCGAATCCGCTATTACTCTCAATATAAAAACCTACCATGGATATGTACAATTTCTATAATTAGCTTTGGCGCTCAACTAAACGTAGAACAATATTAGCAAACGTGGTATTCGAAGATGCTGTTGGCGTAGCACCTAAGAAGGTCTATTTTTTTGGTGCGTACAAATAACAACTAAAAATAGTCTAGCGATAAGGCTATGACGGTCAGGGATATGGTAAAAGTCTATAAAACGTTGAGCTCGAATAAACCATCTTTACTAAGTGATGTTTCTCGCCTCGCCGCAAAGAAACCAGCTCTAGTCGTATTGGTGATATGCATTGCAAGCCTCTACACAGCGGCAGTGACTAGCAACCCCTATATACCACCAATAGAGTACGCTAAATTCTGGCATGGTAATGCTTCAGTAAATTCTAATCTGGTGCCAATTTCTTTCGAAGTTGATGACAGTGCAAGTTTGAAGCAAAAATTCTCTCAGTTTAATTATGACCTATCTGCAATCACGGAAGGCGAACGAGATGTCCCTCGATTATTCCTAAGCACTCTACCACACGATCTTTCTGCTGCTTCTGTTAGTGAACGCAAACGCCTTTTTGTTCAGGCAATTCTTCCACTCATCCTGCGTGCAAACGAAGTAATATCGATGGAACGCCAACGGGTTCTTGCGATAGCCACGCAAGCAAGAATAACTGGTAAGATTTCCAATGATAGCAAGATATGGCTAGAGGGCCTTGCGTCAGTCTACGGTGTAGCTCCCGATAATTTTCAAGCATTGCTTGAAAGAGTGGACAAGGTGCCCCCCTCACTCGCGCTTGCTCAAGCTGTCGAGGAGTCTGGGTGGGGAACCTCTAGATTCGCCCGCGAGGGCAATGCTGTGTTCGGGGAACGCACCTTTACGACAGGGAGAGGCCTGGTACCCGAACAACGTGATGCTGATAAACAGCATGAGGTCAGGGTCTTTGACGGACTTCATTTCTCTGTTGCAACGTACATGCTTAATCTTAATAGCCACTGGGCATACGAAACGTTCCGCAAAGCCCGATCAGAGATGCGGTTGCAAGACGAAAGCCTCGATGGCTACAAACTAGCCGCAACACTCGGGAGATACTCTGAACGCGGTACAGATTATATTGCCACCATTCGATCAATCATTCGAGCCAACGGCTTTGACCTGTTAGACGATGTTACCCTAGCATTTACGAGAAGAAGTCTTTGAGACAGATCTATTCTGACGGAATCTGAGTCCGTAGTGCCTTTGCACCTTCCCGAAGGAACACTACATCACCACCTGCAACTATAAGATCATAACCACGCTCAAATTTACTAACTATATTTTCAGTACCCAACACAATGCCGCCAAGCGCTTTTCCTGATTGCTTAATGCCACGTTCAGCTTTCTCAATTAACTCACTGACTTCTGGGTCATCAAACTGTAGAAGCTTTTCAACACTGCCAGACAAATCAGTCGGGCCAATAAACAACATGTCTATTCCATCAACTGCTGCTATCTCTTCCACATTTTCTACAGCTGTAGCAGATTCAATTTGAGCAATGAGCATTAAATTGTCCGCAGCCGTTGCAGCATAGTGCGGGCCCTGCAGTCCATAGTCTGAGGCCCTAGTGGCACTAAAGGCTGCTCCGCGCCTACCTAACGGTGGGTAACGACAAGCGTTAACCACATCCAACGCCTGATCCACAGTCTCAATTCCTGGAACCATAACCCCTTCAACACCAGAATCTAATGCTCTCTTGAGAAACGCCGCATCATCAGACTCCACCCGCATTACCAACGTTGCATCGCCGACTGCGGAAGCGCGCATTATATCAATTGCGCTTTTAAAGTTTCCTGGTCCATGCTCATGATCCATCAAAAGCACATCAAATCCGGACAATGCTAAAATCTCAGCCGCATCAGCGCTGCCGAGCCAAAGCCAACACCCAAGGCACTTATATCCCTGTTTCAGCCGTGCTTTTAATCTATTCTCTCTATACATTAACTGTGCCCCTAAACCTCACCAGTTAGTTTGTTTCCGCCACACCGTCTGAAACGATAAACTGAATTCCAAACCAGCGCCACCGCCCATCGCTTGCTGGAAGTGTACAGTTAACGCGCCCCCGCCCAGGTGGAAAAGACTTAGATAGACGCACCTCGATACGGCGCTCTCCTAGACGCTCAAGCCTTGCAGGCTTTGACTCGTGAGAAGCAAAGCAAGATAGACGAGCTAAATCTCCTAGATTTGGAGCCACGGTAAATCCCAACACAGGGGGATTATTAACAAGATATGGATCAGCCGGTATGACCTCACTAACCGGCAGAGGAAGTGCGTTAACTACAAGCCGAAAACGAATGATGCTGCCGTATTTCTCATTCATTGAAAAGCGCGGCAACGTCAGTAGATCTGCCTTATTATGAGCAACCCCAGAGTGCTGACCGAATGCTGCGCGAAACCCAGCAGCTTCAACAATATCTCTCACGGATGGGGTGTACTCTCCAAAAGGATATGAAAAAAGCACTGGTACGATTCCAAGCTCCTTAAGGAAACGCTTATTCGCAGTTTCAATCTCTTTAATGTTCTCAGCAGCACTCAATTCGTGCATTCGACGATGGGTTACAGAATGATGTCCAATCGTAACCCCGTCCGCTACCAATTCACGAAGATGGTTCCACGTCATGTACCCCGCAGTCCCATTATCGATTGGACCTGTAGAAACAAACAGCGTGAACGGAAAGCCGGCCTTCTTAAGTCGCGGCCATGCTTCAGTATACACCGATAGAAAAGCGTCATCGATCGTAATGGCTAATGTACGATCCGGAAGCAAAGACCCTTTTTCAAACGCTGACACAATATTCGGAAGAGACATCACGTTATATGTCTCATTCGACAATTCCTGAAGGTGGGCATCAAATTGATCCAACCGAATATTGGTTGACGGAAGGCCCCTCTCACCAAAACGATGATAGATTAGTATTGACGCTCCATCTCCCGTTATATTCGCGTTGGCCGCTTCACCAAGCCCAGACAAAACGAAAGCAGAGACAAGTAAAACCGTGGTAAAGTTTATAAAACCACGCATAGCACCCCATACAGCCACACAGTCATAGAATCTGCACATTAGCGTAATATCATTGCCTTATACCAGTATAATGGCCTTGCCAGGGTACAGGCTCTGCGCCACTGTCTCCACTTCCTAAATATAGCTGAAGGAACTCTGATGTGGCTAACTCCCTAGACAACAGCGGCCTTGATGTAATATTTGGCAATGCCCGAACCTGCAGAGACTGGCAAAATGGCGAAGTTCCTGAGTTGCTTTTACGAAAACTTTATGAGCTCACGAGCCTGGGTCCCACCAGCGCTAATTGTCAGCCCGCACGGTTTGTGTTTGTAATCTCATCAGAAGCTAAGAATCGCCTCAAACCATGTCTAGCGGTCGGTAACATAAACAAGACAATGACGGCATCAGCAACGGTCATCATTGCCCGTGACATAAGGTTTTTTGAATTAATGGACAACGCAGAATCGGCAGCCAGCTTTGCCGCTGATCAGCAGAGTGCTGAAATCCATGGATTTAGAAATAGCACGCTCCAAGCCGCATATCTTATTATCGCTGCACGTGCTATTGGTCTTGACTGCGGACCTATGTCTGGTTTCGATCAAACAGCTCTAGACAATGAATTTTTTCCAGACGGGCGCTTAAAGTCCAATTTATTGATAAATTTTGGATATGGGGATAAAACGAGTATGCCTGAACGCTTGCCACGCCATGCATTTGGTGAGGCTTGTAAAATTCTTTGAAGATATTGAAGATTCTCGCACTTAGCACGGCCCACACAACTTGCTCTACCGCGGTTTGGGATGGAGATCGTGTAAGCGCTTTTCGCGAAGGTCAATCTTCCCGATCTGCAGAACTTTTGGTGCCCATGATAGAGGACACCATGGCTGACGCTGAGGAAACATTCACCACTCTTGATGCTATTTCCGTTATTACGGGACCAGGGAGCTTTACTGGGTTGCGTGTCGGCCTGGCGGCAGCGCGCTCGATCGCACTCGTATCTGAACTTCCGAGTATTGGTTTAAACTCCATGGAAGTTAACGCAGCATTTGTACTGAGCCACGTTAACGACAACGAATCCATTGTGGCTGCCCTTGAGGCCCGAAATCATGAGGTCTATATGCAGATATTTCACCCAGAAGGAAAGGACGTCAGAGCCATATGCGCGCCCCAAAGAGTGAAAGTTGATGGCACAACACCAATATTACCAGAGACTGGCGGTGTTATTGTGGGAAATGCTGCTGTGTTCCTTAGCACTAAAGTGAATCAAACAAAGGGGTTTAGAGTTATTGATCCTTGTCATGCTCCTGATGCACGCGCGCTCGCGAAATTGGCACACACTCGTATAACGCGTTTCGGAATTTCTATTTGCTCGACACCAAGTCCCCTGTATCTTCACCCTCTACCCCCGTTATGATTGCCCACTCCAAGATACATGCCCGGAGACTACTATCCCCTAATGATAAAGAAATCAGAACAGTCTCATCATTGCAAAATGAATGCTTTGGCTTTAGTTGGGGGTTTGATGCGCTTAAACAGCTTGTAACAACGGAAAATGTATTAACTCTCCTGGCAAACACCCCGCATAGAGAAAACTCTGTTGGCTATTTAATGGCTCGAAGTCTTCATGATGAGGCTGAAATTCTTACCATGGGTGTCCAGGCTCCCTGCCGAAAAATGGGGATAGGAACTATTCTCGTCATGGAGTGCAGAATGTGGGCACAAGAAAAACGAGTGTCAAACATTCTATTAGAGGTTGAGGAATTCAACTATGCGGCACAAAGAGTTTACGAAAAATGTAAGTTTGACCATGTTGGGCGCAGACGTTGTTATTACTCGACGTACAGGAACGACATGACGGACGCTTTAATTCTTCGGGCCACCTTAACAACTAAAAACGGCCAATAAGAGCTACGTATTCGAGTACCTTTAGGATAGATAGTACACCTTTCAATATTTAAGTTCTCTACAATTGTATATTACTCACTTATAGATCTCTTGATTTATTCATTTAATACAGCGCTAATATGTTGATGAATAGTGATCGTCCAAGTTTAATTATAGGTGACTAATTAGCGACTAGGCATCAACGTTGCGCAGGTGTCGGAGCTCCCACTGTTGGTAGAGAGCGTGTATACTACACTTGCAACTGCAAGCAGCTCCAATGCAACACTTCAACCAAATCAAGTAGAGGCAGCCGTACCAATAAGGAGATCTATAACGCCTAACTTCTTAATATGCCTGGAAGATGGCAAGAAAATAAAAATTCTTAAACGACATCTAAAGAGTCGTTACAACATGATGCCAAAAGAATCCAAAGAGCGCCGGGATCTAACGCCCGACTATCCGATGGTAGTGCCAAACTATGCTATACATCGTAGTGAACGTGCAAAGCAGATTGGCCTTGAAACTAAGCGGAGACACCGTCGTTAAAATGAAATCACTTCGCGCACTTGTTTGCTTGCTTACAGTTGTAGGTTGGACACTTCTGTTATTACCAGTACAAATCGGGGCACTCCTGTTCCAGCTCCCGCTCGCGCGAACCCTTCCTGGATTCTACCATCGTGGTGTGTGCCGAATTCTAGGATTGCGCATTGAGACTATCGGAAAAAGGCATGATAAAAGTGCAACGCTATTTACCGTCAATCATAGTTCTTGGCTAGACATTATAGTGTTAAGTTCGGTCATTCCTGGCTCATTTGTCGCTAAACAAGAAGTCGCTAGTTGGCCAGGTATAGGACTCTTAGCTAAACTTCAAAGATCGGTTTTTATCGTCCGTAAAGCACATCATTCAATAAGACATCGTAATGAAATGATCGCCAGGCTTGAACTGGGCGATAATTTGATATTGTTCCCTGAGGGAACTAGCAGTAACGGCCATCAGGTTCTTCCTTTTAAGAGCTCTTTCCTTGGAGTGGCCGAGAGACCTATCAATGGCGCACCCCTAACTGTGCAACCTGTTTCCGTTGCATACACTAAACTTGGCAATCTACCTCTTGGCAGACATATGAGGCCATTTTTTGCTTGGTACGGGGATATGCAATTGGGCATACACCTCTGGAAAGCGGTCGGCTTAGGTCCCGTTACTGTAGTAGTCCAATTTCACCCAATCGTTACAATCGGGTCAGCTGATACAAGAAAAACACTAGCCAAACACTGCGAGGGTCTGGTGAAGAAAGGCTTGGCAGAAGCCTTGACAGGACGCAAGCATTCCTTTTCTCACAAACAACATCAACTGGTTGACCGCCAGGCATCAGCGTGAGCGCCGCCTGCTTGACAGTACTAACAGCAGTGCTAATTTCGACACACTACAGCTTTCTTTCGGACTAATCCTCGAGGATGATGATCATGCAGAGAAATAAAACCTGTGCCTAAGACGCTGTTCATTCAAACGTATGGCTGCCAGATGAATGTCTATGATTCTGCTCGAATGGCAGACGTGCTTGCACCACATGGCTACCGGTCAGTCGGTTCACCTGACGATGCTGATCTAGTGATCCTTAATACCTGTCATATTCGCGAGAAAGCAGCTGAAAAAGTTTACTCAGAGTTAGGCCGACTACGAAAAATTAAAACAGCACGCGACAAGAACTTAAACCCTATGCTCATCGCAGTTGGCGGCTGCGTCGCCCAAGCAGAGGGAGAAGAGATCTGGGCCAGGGCGCCTTGGGTAGACATCGTGTTTGGTCCCCAAACTTATCACCGTCTTCCAGAGATGCTAGCATCTTCCCAACGAAAAGAAGCAGTTTTCCACGCCGAATTCTCTGCTGAACAGAAATTTGACCTCCCGCTCCAAATAAATACTTCCGCCAGCACTAGCGAATACCTAACCATTCAAGAAGGCTGTAACAAATTTTGCACCTTTTGCGTTGTCCCCTATACACGCGGAGAGGAGTTCTCACGACCTAGCAGAAACATCTTGAGAGAAGCTTCACAATTGATAGCACGAGGCGCGCGCGAGGTTACGCTTCTCGGACAAAACGTTAATGCGTATCTAAGCATCGATGAATACGGATCCAAAATTAGCCTTGGTGAGCTACTATTCCAACTGGCAGAACTCCCCAATCTAGAACGTATACGGTATACCACCTCCCACCCTCGGGATATGCATAAAGAATTGCTGGATGCGCATCGGCAACTACCCGAGGTCATGCCTTATGTTCATCTTCCCGTCCAATCTGGGTCCAACTCCGTGCTAACTGACATGAATAGACGCCATACCGCTGATGACTATCGTCATGCTATCGATCAGCTTAGAACTGCACGACCGGATATCGCCATATCCAGTGACTTCATTGTTGGCTTTCCAGGCGAAAGCGAAGCAGATTTTTTAGACACGCTAACTCTCGTACGTGAGGTGGAATATGCACAGGCATACTCATTTAAATATAGCGCACGACCCGGCACTCCAGCCGCAATAATGAGGAAGCAAGTTTCCGAGGATGAGAAGAAGGCTCGATTGGCTGAATTACAAAACCTTCTACGCCAACAGCAAATCTCATTTAATAAAAAATTTATTGGAAAAACAGTTTCTGTATTGCTTGAACGGCACGGACGTCACAATGGCCAACTCGTTGGACGGAGCCCCCACATGCAAATGGTGCACGTCAATGCTTCTGATTCCCTTCTTGGGAAACTTGTACAAGTAAATATCGATGGTGTGGACAAGAACAGTCTTTCCGGTCATCTGTTTACTGATAAGTTCCAGCAACCTAAAGTGACCAACTGATAGAGGACAACCAGCCCCAGTGCAGACCCGATAGCAGAAGTGGAAAGCAGCCCCAAGACACCCCCCCCTCTGGTCATTGACTTTGATGACAACCGACTACTAAATGCACTTTTCGGTGAGCATGACCGACATATTGCAACAATTGAACACCGCCTTGATGTCTCCATCTCTTCACGTGGAAACCGTATAGCTATAATCGGTCAAGTTTGGTCACAACGGACAACACAAACCGTGTTGAATGGGCTTTATTCTCGTTTACTCAAAGGATTTTCAGTGACTGACGCAGATGTCGATGCTGCTATAAGAATGGCTGAAGGTGGAGATTCTTGCGCCTCTCTTTCTGACCAGGTGGTTATCCGTACCCGCAGAGGTACAATTACTCCTCGCTCAGCCAACCAAAAGCAGTACGTGCTTGAGATGCAAAAGGATGAACTTCTTTTTGCCCTCGGCCCGGCCGGCACAGGTAAGACTTTTTTAGCGGTGGGCGTGGCAGTCTCAATGTTAATGGGGGGGCATGTTGACCGCATTGTGCTATCACGCCCAGCAGTAGAAGCTGGAGAACGTCTCGGCTTTCTTCCCGGTGATATACGAGACAAAGTGGATCCCTATCTTCGCCCACTATACGACGCACTCTATTTAATGATGCCGGCCGACCAAGTATCTAAACGTTTAAATAACGGAGAGATTGAAATCGCACCGGTGGCCTTTATGCGCGGACGCACTTTAGCTAACTCATTTGTAATCGTGGACGAAGCGCAGAACACATCGCCTGTACAGATGAAAATGCTATTGACGCGCCTAGGTGAGGGCTCACGTATGATTGTAACGGGGGATCTCTCTCAAATAGACCTGCCCGAGGGAACGCCTTCTGGCCTAGCAGAGGCTGTACACATTCTTGAAGGAACTCAAGGAATTGGTGTTGTGCGCCTAAATGAAAACGATGTGTTCCGTCACACCCTAGTGACGAAAATCATACGCGCCTACAATGGCAAAGACACAAAACAGAAGGGCGCAAGAAATGGTTGACCACTAGGTGAATTTGGATGGTGTCACATATACATATTGAAATTTCCTACATTGATGCAGATTCAACTACTATCCCAAACGCCTCACCGACAATCAGGCAAGCTATAAAAGCAGCAATGGCGGAGACCGGTCACCTTCAAGATGCAAGTGTGGAGATTAGTGTTGTAGTCGCGAATGACCATTTCTTGCAGGGATTGAACAAAAAGTATCGCAAACTTAACCGACCAACTAATGTTCTTGCGTTTCCTATCAACCAAGAAAATCAAGAGAAAGGTAAAGATTTTCCAATTGTTTTGGGCGATATCGTGCTTAGCATAGAAAGCGTTCTTTCCGAAGCGATTGAACAACGAAAAACTGCCAGTGCCCATCTGTGCCACCTTGTGATACATGGGCTTCTCCACCTCCTTGGATATGATCATGCCACCTCATCAGAGGCAGACCTCATGGAGACGACGGAACGCAAGGTACTGTCGAAAATTGGAATTGGCGATCCCTATGCCAATGCAAGCGACTCTTCCACAACAGCACAGCAAGCTCTGTGATGTTGTATGTTCCGCATTTGAGACTGGCGTTTGCTCTTGCTAAATCGAATTGATGCCAGGTGCTAACTTCTCCCTACATGAATATCAGACGGATGAGTCAAATCGAAGCAAGGCTACACGTACTTAGTTTATGGCAAAAATCAGTTATAGCACTAGCGATTGGCATGAGCTCTACATTCGCTTTACCTCCGTACAATGCAATACCCGTATTAATCATCTCATACACTGGATTAATTTTTCTTCTTAACGGTTGCGGCAGAAAATATCACGCGGCGGTGATAGGTTGGTGTTTCGGATACGGGCAGTTTGTCGTAGGACTTTATTGGATAGCCAATGCCTTGCTCATTGATCCAGTTCAATTTGCTTGGATAGTGCCGTTTGCCATTCTAGGGTTACCGGCCTTGCTAGCGATGTTTTCATCTTTAGCAACACTGCTTACTGTATGCGTTCCCGTAGGTTGCGTTGCACGACCACTAACATTGGCTATTGCCTGGACTGGAGTTGAATGGTTGCGCGGACATATGTTGTCAGGTTTTCCTTGGAATCTGATCGGCTATGCATGGACCGCCTCAGACGAGATGCTGCAGTTCACGTCGCTTGTTGGCATCCACGGACTAGGATTTGTCACAGTGCTGGTAGCAGCAACTCCTGCAATACTAACCAGAGTAGAATTTGGTTGGCGTCGACTAATACCTGGGGCACTAATCTTAATCAGTTTAGTCGCTATCTGGTCGGGCGGTAACCTAAGAATTTCAGAACAATCAGTAACAGAATTCAACAACGTACAACTTCGCATAGTGCAGGGAAATATCAAACAACACCACAAATGGCGCGATGAACTTCGCCAACTACAATTCGAACGCTATTTAACGCTAAGCTCAAACCCAGGCAACAGTACTGCAACCCATATCATCTGGCCGGAGACTGCCCTTCCGTTTGCTCTCAAAAACAAAAAAATTAACACTCAAATTGGCAGCTTAGCTGGACTTGACGGTGCCGTAATCACTGGAGTTATCCATACGGTAGCGAACACCGCCGGTCCTCCAACCGTGTGGAATAGTCTTCAAGCAATCGGACATAATGGTCGACTTCTAGCCTCTTACCACAAAAAGCGCCTTGTGCCTTTCGGTGAGTATTTACCCTTTCGTTCCCTGCTTACTCTACTTGGCCTTACCAAGGTAACCACTGGCGCTGTAGACTTTACGGCAGGCCAGGGCTCTCCATTTGTGACCGTTAGAGGATTGCCCACTTTTACTGCCATAATTTGTTACGAGGCAATATTTCCACACCACACTCACGATTCGGAAGAAACGTCCCAGTGGTTGTTGAACATCACAAACGATGCATGGTTCGGGGATAGCAGCGGACCACACCAGCATTTTGCGATGGCCCGTGTAAGAGCCATAGAACAGGGAAAAGCACTGGTCCGAGCTGCCAATACTGGAATCTCCGCTATTGTCGACCCATACGGCAGAGTTCAACAACGGCTTGACCTGGGTGAATACGGAGTGATTGACGGGAAACTTCCGCGGCCACTTGACCGACGGCCATTTTATGCACGCTGGGGTGATAGCACGGCCCTTCTGTTCATAATGGTCACAACAATCATTCTGTTATTAAGTTCAGGAGAATGGAGAAAACATTCTGCGCCATGATAAAACACACCAGACTTTCATAGAGTTACCGTTGTCTTTGTCGGACATACGAAAATCTGCACCCTTCTCTGAAAAATGATTGAACAGGAGACATTATACGACGCTTTAAATTCTGTTATGTATTGAGCATATAGACACTAATCTTCTGATCGTCGGAATTTAACTTGAGTTAGTTCGCGGGTCCATTACGGATGCTGTGCCGATCGGACACAACACACGAACCGACTTAGCGAATAGATAATGTGCTTGCCAAGTGCCGTAATGTCTCTTTTTATTGGTGTGGTTTACCTTGTTGCGACCACGATAGACGGGAGAGAGAAAGTGCCAATATCTGATTATCTGTTTACCAGCGAATCTGTATCCGAGGGACACCCTGATAAGCTTTGCGATCGAATTTCAGACGCTATTGTTGATACATATCTCGAAGCCGATGAAAACTCGCGTGTTGCAGCCGAGACTTTAGCTACGACGAACTACGTATGTATAGCTGGCGAAGTTCGTGGCCCAGACTCTATTACAAGTGATCAACTCAAAGACGTCGCTCGTTCCTGTATCCGAGACATCGGCTACGAGCAGGAGGGTTTTCACTGGAAAAATGCCGTGATTGACATTCGTGTACACTCGCAATCGACAGATATTGCTCAAGGTGTCGACGCAAGTGGTAATAAAGATGAAGGAGCGGGAGACCAGGGCATTATGTTTGGCTATGCCTGCCGCGAGACCGAGGTTTTGATGCCAGCTCCGATATACTACGCCCATGCCATACTGAGCTCGTTGGCAGAAGCCCGACGATCAGGAACTGAGCCTGGTTTAGGCCCGGACTCTAAGAGCCAGGTGACACTCAAGTACGTAGATGGAAAACCCATTGGAGCCACTTCGATTGTCGTGTCAACACAACACAGCCATAACCTTGAGCAGGCTGAAATCAGAGAGATCGTTCGGCCGTATGTGATGAATACCCTACCGGACGGCTGGATGTGTCCAGAGGAGGAATTCTACGTAAATCCAACAGGTCGTTTTGTAATCGGAGGGCCTGATGGTGATTGTGGTCTAACTGGTCGAAAAATTATTGTGGACACGTACGGTGGTGCGTCTCCTCATGGTGGTGGAGCATTTTCGGGTAAAGACCCCACCAAGGTTGATCGGTCAGCAGCCTATGCTGCCCGCTACGCCGCAAAAAATGTAGTGGCAGCCCGTTTAGCTGATCGTTGCACCATCCAGCTATCTTATGCAATTGGTGTCTCCAAACCACTTTCGATTTATGTTGACTTGCACGGCACAGGGACTGTCGACGAACGTCGGCTCGAGAACATCATTGGGGATATACTTGATCTAAGTCCGCGTGGCATCCGACAACGTTTGGTATTAAGCCGACCCATTTATGCAAGAACTGCAGCCTATGGTCACTTTGGCCGTGCTGCAGAAATAGATGGTGGCTTTTCATGGGAAAAACTTGACCTGGTCGATGACCTTAAGTCTGCATTTGCATAACATCTCTCCCATGCCTCAAGAATCAAGAACGTTGTCCTATATCCATTACGGGCGTCGGCGTGGCCGGCCAGAGAGACCGCATCGACAAGAATTGCTCAAAACCATGCTTTCAACAATTTCTGTGTCATTGGAAAATGTAGCGGCTCGCAGCTTAGACCCTCGATCTCTGTTCCCCTCTAATACGACAGAAATATGGCTGGAAATTGGATACGGAGCTGGAGAGCATCTTTCAACATTAGCGCAACGCAACCCGAAAGTGGGCTTTCTGGGATGCGAACCATTTCTTAACGGTGTATCGAGGCTTCTCAGACAAATTGAAACGGATAAACTTTGTAACGTCCGCGTTCTTGTTGATGATGGAAGAAAAATGATGGAAGCCCTCGTGCCAGCCAGCATTAGTCGCATTTTTGTGCTGTTTCCAGACCCATGGCATAAAAGGCGTCATCATAAGCGACGTTTAATCTCAACTAATAGCGTTTCTGAGTTTGCTCGCATCATGCACTCGGGTGGATTGTTGCGCCTAGCAACCGATCATGATGAGTACTGTCGCTGGTCTTTAAGCCACCTCCTTGCCAACCCGAACTTTCAATGGACAGCAGAATGTGCCAACGATTGGCTATGCCGCCCCCCCGACTGGCCACCAACCAGATACGAAAGGAAGGCGATTGTCGCTGGGAGACAACCAACCTTTCTATCTTTTTCTCGAATTTAAAAAAGAATAAAAGTACTATGAACGTTGGTAAGCCTCGCCTAGAATAGGGCTTTGATGTTATCTCCAGTGAGCTTCTTGATCAGGAATGGGCGTTGGCCCATTTTTTTGTCGTAAAGCAATCGGTGCCAGCATCTGCAGGGACTCGGAACTTATGGGCACAGACTATCGCATAGGTGAGATTGAAAAGATCCTAACGCCAACTCTTCATGGAATGGGCTTCAATCTTGTTCGAGCTCTCATAGACGGCAAGAAGAACCCTCGGCTTCAGGTCATGGTTGAGCGACAGGACTGTCATAACGTTAGCATCAATGACTGTACAGCGGTGAGCCGCGCGTTATCAGCATTATTGGACATAGAGGATCCGATTCCTAGCACATACGTATTGGAAGTTAGCTCCCCTGGCACTGATCGTCCATTGGTTGCGATAACTGACTATGAGCGATTTTTGGGTCGCTACGCACACCTTGAAATTGAGCCTCCCATCTCCGGAAGGAGACACTATCGCGGTATTCTCGATGGCGTTGATAATGGCGCGGTAAAAATTTTAGCTCAAGACGGGGTGTTTCTTGTTCCGTTTACACAGATCAGAAAAGCTAAACTAGTCCCTACAAAAGAAGAAGTAGCCGTTCTGAAACAAGACGCGTCACAGGTAAGGAAATATGATGACTAATGGGGATGTGGAGTTTGCAACCAGTCACAATCGGCTGGAATTGTTGCAGGTGGCAGATGCAGTTGCTCGAGAAAAAGGCATAGAACGCGAAACTGTGTTAGGCGCGATGGAGGAGGCAATACAGAAAGCGGCACGATCAAAATATGGCATGGAGCATGAAATCCGAGCAGAAATTGACCAAAAGACTGGTGATATTCGCGTATTCCGATGTATGGAAGTATGTGAAGACGTGGAGAATGATGCCACTGAAATATCTGTAGCGGAGGCTCGTGAACGGAACCCAGATGCTCGTACCGGAGACATTCTAGCTGAGCCCCTACCGCCAATTGATTTTGGACGAATAGCCGCGCAAACCGCAAAGCAAGTGATCGTGCAAAAAGTTAGAGAGGCGGAACGAGAAAGACAGTATGAGGAGTATAAGGATCGTGTTGCCGAGATAGTTAATGGCCTCGTCAAACGCGTCGAGTACGGCAATGTCACCGTTGATTTGGGAAGAGCGGAAGCAGTGGTGCGACGAGATGAAATGCTGCCACGAGAAACCTTTCGTCAAGGTGACCGCATCCGCGCTTACATATACGACGTTCGCCGCGAGCTCCGAGGTCCTCAAATATTTCTTTCCCGCACTCATCCACACTTTATGGCAAAGCTATTTTCCCAAGAAGTGCCCGAAGTTTATGACGGCATTGTAGAGATTAAAGCCGTTGCTCGAGATCCTGGTAGCCGTGCCAAAATTGCTGTTCTCTCAAATGATTCTAGCGTAGACCCCGTCGGAGCATGTGTCGGCATGAGAGGAAGCCGTGTCCAAGCGGTTGTAAGTGAGCTACAGGGTGAGAAAATTGATATCATCAATTGGTCTACTGACGCGGCAACATTTATTGTTAACGCACTCGCTCCGGCAGAAGTTTCCAAGGTCGTGCTTGACGAGGACGTACAGCGTATTGAGGTTGTGGTTCCGGATGAACAACTGAGTTTAGCCATTGGACGCCGGGGCCAGAACGTCCGATTAGCGTCGCAACTAACCGAATGGGACATTGATATACTTACAGAAGCCGAGGAATCTGAGCGACGACAAGAAGAATTCCGGCAACGTACCCAGTTGTTTATTGATTGCCTTGACGTTGATGAGGTGGTTGCACAGCTTCTCGTTATTGAAGGCTTTACAACGATTGAGGTACTGGCCTTCATCTCAGTTGAGGAACTTCTAGAAATTGAGGGTTTCGATGAGGATGTAGCTCGAGAATTACATGATCGAGCTAACGCATATTTACAGAAACTGAATGAGCAACACGAAATGCAACGAATCAAGCTTGGAGTGGTTGATGAGGTTGCACAAATAGATGGTCTGACGCCCAACATGCTCGTTAGAATTGGCGAGCAGGGCATCAAATCACTTGATGACCTTGGAGACCTCGCTAGCGATGAACTCATGGATCTACTCCCAGATAGTGGAATAACTGAACAGCAAGCAAACACCATAATCATGGCGGCGCGCGCCCATTGGTTTGGAGACCAGCTAGTTGATGAGGAACCACCTGCTGCAACTTCGGGCAAGGAGTCAGGTGATGGTGATGAGCTTAGCGCGAATGGCAAATAAAAACGCGCCCCGAAGCCCTGAGCGACGTTGCATACTGACGCGGAAGGTCGCCAACACTGATCAATTGCTTCGCTTTGTAATATCTCCAGATAGCAAGGTGGTCATAGACTTAGCATGTTCATTGCCTGGGCGTGGCCTCTGGCTTACTGCAAGTCGGACAGCGTTGGAGCGTGCTATTGATGGCAATCTTTTTTCACGCGTTGCCAAATGCCCAGCCACCGTAGATACTTCGCTCGTTGACAATGTTGAAGCCGGACTTGCTAACAGGGCGCTTAATTACCTGGGTCTTGCGCGCCGTTCGCAACGGATTGTTACCGGGTACCAGCAAGTGATGTTAGCGCTGAAAGCAGGAGATGTAGCTGTGCTTGTTAGTGCTGGGGACGGTGCTGTGGGTGGTCGCAAAAAACTTGAGTCACTTGCAAAAGAACTTTCTCACGTTCAATGCTTGCTTATCGCTGAAATGAGCTTGGCGCTAGGCCGACAGAATGTGGTACATGCTGCAATGAAACGAGGGTCTCTAGCATCACGATTCATGGTAGAAGTCACCAAACTCTCGGCTTTTCGTGAAACCCCAGAGTATCATCCACTAACTAAGCACTAACATAAATAAAAGGTATACAACCGCTGTATGAGCAATACTGAAACACCAAAGGAAAAGAAATCACTGAGTATTTCGGCGTCACGACGCGCCGAACTCAAAAAAACAATTGGTTCTGGCCAAGTGCGCCAAAGCTTTTCCCATGGTCGATCAAAAACCGTTCAAGTTGAAGTAAAAAAGAAGCGCACCATATCTGATTCGCCCCCACAACCAGTAAAGCCACCTCCACTCAAAGCTGCTGTTAAGAAAGACCCTCCCCCTCCTGAACCTACTTCTATCGATACGTCAGCAAGCGAGACTGAACCCGCTAAAGTTCGTGTCATGCTTAGAACTCTTACAGACCAAGAGAAAGACGCCAGAGCCAAAGCCCTTGAGGGGGCAATAAAAGCTGATGAAGAGGCTCGGCAACGCGCTGAAGCAGAGACCACCCGAAGAGTACAAGAAGAAGCAGAACTTGCCCGTGAACGTGAGAAAGCCGATCAGCGCAGCAAAAAAGAAGAGGAGCGTAAGCGAACCGAAGCAGAAACACGAAGGAAAGCAGAAGAGCAGGCAGCCCAACGGCTACAGAGTGATTCCGACGAAGATGCAACGGATGCTGAGGCCCGACGCAAGCCAAGCCGCGGCGCTGACAAACCGCGTTTAGGAACACAACGTCGAATGGCCCCAAGGAGAAGATCTGGAAAACTTACAGTTTCCCAAGCCCTCAATGACAATGAGCGTGTACGCAGTCTTGCGTCAATGCGCCGAGCTCGTGAGAGAGAAAAGCGCGCAGCCGCCACTGATACAACGCCGCCCGAAAAAATCATCCGAGACGTTGTCATACCAGAAATAATCACAGTTCAAGAGCTAGCCAATCGCATGGCGGAGCGTGGCGTTGATGTGGTCCGCCAGCTGATGAACAACGGGGTCATGGCCACGATACATCAGGAAATTGATGGGGACACGGCTGAGCTAGTAGTTGCAGAGTTTGGCCATCGATACCAACGTGTCAGTGAGTCCGATGTAGAAATCGGACTGCAAGGTGATCCTGATGACGATAAATTATTGAGTCCTCGAGCTCCGATTGTCACTGTTATGGGGCATGTTGACCATGGCAAAACCTCTCTTCTTGATGCTCTGAGAAAAACACATATTACCAGCGGGGAAGCTGGCGGTATTACCCAGCACATCGGTGCATACCAGATAAGGACTGAGCCAGGCCGGTCAATTACTTTTATAGATACACCTGGCCATGAAGCATTCACGGCAATGCGGGCGCGAGGAGCCGGGGTCACTGATATTGTAGTTTTGGTAGTGGCAGCCGATGACGGAATCATGCCACAAACAATCGAAGCTATAGACCATGCAAAAGCCGCCAAGGCATCAATAATTGTCGCTATAAACAAGATTGACCGAAAAGATGCTGATGCAGATCGCGTCCGACGCGATCTTTTGCAACACGAGATCGTAGTTGAAACGATGGGTGGTGAAACTCAAGCGGTTGAAATTTCAGCAACCGAGGGAACAAACCTCCATCAGCTCGAAGAAGCAATCTTATTGCAAGCGGACCTCTTGGAGCTTCGCGCCAACCCGAAGCGCAAGGCACAAGGCACAGTCATTGAGTCTAAAGTTGATCGTGGCCGAGGGATTACGGCAACGGTATTAATCCAACGTGGCACTTTACACGTTGGTGATGTCGTCATAGCAGGTCATGAATCGGGCAAAGTTCGAGCGTTGATCAATGATCTTGGTGAGTCACTCTCAGAGGCAGGCCCATCAACTCCCGTGGAAGTGCTCGGCCTTAATGGACTTCCTTATGCAGGGGATGAATTTGCCGTTGTCGACAATGAAAGCAGAGCGCGAGAAGTAGCAGAATTTCGTTCCCGTCGTGCCCGCCAAAAAAGAATCGCTGGGACAACGGGATCACTTGAAAAAATGTTCTCACAAATCAAAGATAATGAACTAAAAGAACTTTCCGTTCTTATAAAAGCCGACGTCCATGGCTCCCTTGAAGCGATAACTAGCGCGATTATAAGTCTCTCAAATGAGGAGGTGGCAGTTCGTATTCTGCACAGCGGGGTGGGTGCAATCAGTGAATCCGATGTGGACCTTGCCACAACTTCGGATGCGCTAATAATTGGATTCAATGTACGTGCAAATAGCCAGGCGCGTGATAGCGCTCGAAGCAGAGGTGCGGAGATTCGTTATTATTCAGTAATATATGAATTAGTAAACGAGATAAAGAGCGCCCTAGGCGGCTTGTTGTCACCGGATATTAATGAGCACCTAATAGGTAACGCCGAAGTTCTTGAAGTCTTCAAGATATCGAAGGTAGGAAGAGTTGCCGGATGTCGAGTCAGTGAAGGTTTGATGCGACGCACAGCTCGTGTCAGGCTGCTACGAGACGATATTGTGGTACATGAAGGCACACTCAGTTCCCTTAAACGTTTTAAAGAGGATGCTCGTGAAGTTCGAGAGGGGATGGAATGCGGAATGTCTTTTAGTAACTTTCAAGACGTCAAGACGGGTGATGTAATAGAAGCCTTTGAGATTGAGGAAATCGCGCGCAGTTTATAGACCAAGACCCTGCCTTTAGGGCGGATTAAGAATGACCCGTTACAACATGCATAACAACCGCCGCGCTCTACGTGTTGGAGAAGCAATGCGTCACGTGCTATCTGACCTTCTCACAACGGACACAAACTTAGATCACTCTCTTGGTAGGATCTCTATCACAGTCAGCGAGGTGAGAGTTACTCCAGATCTTCGTCACGCCTTTGCTTACGTGCTGCCTCTTGGGGGAAAAACAACTGAGGCTGTTATTGAAGCTCTAACGCGCTCAGCACCAAAATGGCGAGGCCCTGTTGCAAGGGCGTTAAATCTAAAATACGCACCCTTAATAGAGTTCAGGATTGACCAATCCTTCAACAATGCCGAAAAAATTGATACAGCACTCCAAGAGTACGATTCTAGAAGCTCTCTATCTACAACCACTCAAACCTCTAACAATGAGCACACCAGCACTTCAAGGGATTAATGGATGGCTCGTCGTTGACAAGCCTTCCGGTCCGACATCTGCAAAGATTGTTTCTGTAGCAAAACAGATACCTGATGTTCGCAAAGCGGGCCATGCAGGCACTTTAGACCCTCTTGCCACTGGGGTGCTGCCAATCGCCTTCGGCGAAGCCACGAAGACAATCCGACATGTCATGGAAGGTCTGAAACAATACGAGTTTACCATTAACTGGGGAGAGGAACGCAGTACAGATGACTCTGAAGGTATTGTTATAGCCTCGACTGAATCGCGCCCAACA
Organism: uncultured Alphaproteobacteria bacterium; assembly: GCA_913041535.1. Classification (GTDB taxonomy): domain Bacteria; phylum Pseudomonadota; class Alphaproteobacteria; order VGEJ01; family VGEJ01; genus CAJWJK01. The sequence continues at coordinate 76,620 of CAJWJK010000003.1, read as the reverse complement.
CAACAGGAAATTGAATCTGCGCTTCTTACGTTTATCGGCATAACTTACCAAATTCCACCCATATATTCTGCTTTAAAAGTTAATGGTCAACGCGCGTACAGGCTGGCTCGGTGCGGACAAACTCCCGAGCTAAAGCCAAGAGAAATTTTGATCCGCCGATTCTCACTCATCGCTATCCCTAACCGTGATAGCGCGTTCTTCAAATTACAATGTGGCAAAGGAACCTACGTCCGTGCTTTGGCTCGTGACCTATCACACCATCTCGGCACATTCGGTTATGTTTCTAGCCTTCGACGCACACAGACTGGACCTTTCCATGAAAAACAATCGATTTCGTTAGAAAAGCTTCAACGTCTGAGGCATAGTTCTTGTGTTTTGAAGTATCTGCTGCCGCTTAGAACTGCGCTGGCCGACATCCCGGCGCTAAGTATAGACGGACAGAGTGCTGACAGACTGCGTCGTGGCCAAGCTGTCCATGTTTCGGGCGCCGACAGCGGTACTGCTGTTATTCTGGTGTCTGGTCAACCGATAGCTCTGGCAAGCCTCGACTCTGGTTGGGTGCGACCAAAAAGAGTTTTCAACCTCTGATATAAGGAAAAACGATGTCGATTACCACTGAGCGTAAACAAGAATTAATTGGTGAGTATGCAGCAAAGTCTGAGGATACAGGTTCTCCTGAAGTACAAGTCGCAATTCTCACCGAGCGAATCGTAAACCTAACCGAGCATTTCAAGACTCACCAAAAAGATGTGCATTCCCGGCAAGGACTATTGCGTATGGTCAGCAGGCGCAGGAGACTGCTAGATTATCTTAAGAGTCGCAACCCTGACCGATATGGCACACTGATACAGAGGTTAGGATTGCGTAAGTAAACGTCTGAATGGGTTTTAGCCAATTGCACGAGGCAATTCACGTTGCTTCGTGGTGGTTTAGCCTAAAGACCTACACTCGGAGTACGAAGAGATAACCACTGTTACTGTGATTCAACAGATACCGCTTTGATCAGAAGACTGGGTCGATGACCGTGGCAAGCTGCAATAAGGCAGCTGTTTGTCACTAGGAAGGATAAATTGATGTTCTCTAAGTTTCGCAAAGAGATGGACTGGGGTGGTCGACCGCTAATTATTGAGACAGGGCATTTGGCCCGCCAAGCGGATGGAGCCGTTCTGATCACTTATGGTGAAACAGTTGTTCTCTGCACTGCAGTAGCACAAAAATCATCTCGACAGGGTGTTGATTTTTTTCCTCTAACAGTCAATTACCAAGAAAAATCTTTTGCTGCAGGCAAAATACCGGGGGGCTTTTTCAAACGTGAGGGGAGACCCTCCGAAAAGGAAACTCTCACTTCCCGTCTCATCGATCGGCCTATTAGACCATTGTTTGCCAAAGGATTTCTTAACGAAACCCAAGTCATCTGTACCGTGCTCTCCCATGACCTTGAGAATGACCCAGATATTGTAGCCTTAATTGGCGGATCGGCTGCTCTTACGCTATCTGGAATCCCGTTCCTAGGTCCGGTCGGCGCAGCTCGAGTCGGTTATATTGATGACCAATATGTACTCAATCCGGATTTAGAGGCACGCAAAATAAGCTCTCTAGACCTTGTTGTGGCTGGAACGCATGAGGGTGTTTTAATGGTTGAGTCAGAGGCCTCAGAGCTCACTGAAAAGATCATGCTAGAAGCCGTTACATTTGGACAAAAAATGTTTCAACCAGTGCTAGATCTCGTAATATCTCTTGCTGAAGAGTGTGCGAAGGAACCTTGGGAATTACCCACAATAGAAGACCACAGTGAGCTACAACAACGGGTACAAGAGATGGCAGAAGCAAAGCTTCGTCATGCATACGAGACACCACAAAAACAAGAACGCCAAGACCAGATCGCAGCAATTCGCCAGCATGTAAATGACACGTTGGAGGAAGAGGGAGGGGATTCAACTGTCGCTGCGACAGTTTTTAAAAAACTAGAACGTGATATTGTGAGAGGCGACATTCTACAAACCAAACGGCGGATCGATGGACGCGACACACGGACAGTACGTCCTATAAGTGCAGAGGTCGGTCTGCTACCTCGAGCACACGGTTCAGCTGTCTTCACACGTGGAGAGACACAGGCGCTTGTCGTAACAACACTCGGAACTGGTCAGGACGAACAAATTATCGATGCTTTGGAAGAGGAGTATCGGGAACGATTTATGCTGCACTATAATTTTCCTCCTTATTCAGTTGGCGAGGCAAGCTTTTTACGTAGTCCAGGGCGACGTGAAATCGGACACGGAAAACTGGCGTGGAGAGCAATAAAGGCTCTACTGCCAACACATGAAGACTTTCCATATACCCTCAGAGTTGTCTCTGAAATCACTGAATCTAACGGGTCATCGTCAATGGCAACAGTCTGTGGAACCTCGCTGTCACTGATGGATGCGGCGGTCCCAATGAGGGCCCCAGTAGCGGGCATTGCAATGGGCCTCATCCTTGAAGAATCAAACTACGTTGTACTATCCGATATTCTAGGTGATGAAGACCATCTCGGTGATATGGATTTTAAGGTCGCTGGCACAGCAGAAGGTGTCACGGCCCTACAAATGGATATCAAGGTGCAGGGAGTAACCGAACAAATTATGAGCGACGCCCTTGAGCAAGCACGCGAAGGGCGACTTCACATTTTGAATGAAATGAACGCAGCGCTCTCTGCAGCGCGGGTAGAGGTTAACGCCTACGCACCTCGAATTACTACAATCAATATCCCACGGGATAAGATTAGAGAAGTTATTGGTACTGGAGGCAAAGTTATTAGAGACATATGTGAGCAGACCAATGCCAAAATCGATATCGAGGATGACGGAACTATTAAGATCGCCGCAACTGAGGCAAGCTCCGGAGATAACGCCATTCAGATGATTCGTGACATCGTCGCTGAACCAGAGGTCGGAATGATATATTTGGGAAAGGTAGTGAAAACACTAGACTTCGGTGCTTTTGTTAACTTTATTGGTACTCGTGATGGATTAGTTCACATAAGCGAATTAGCAGATAGGCGGGTAAATTCCGTGACAGATGTTGTGAAAGAAGGACAAGAGGTGAAAGTCAAAGTATTAGGCATAGATGATCGTGGCAAGGTGCGATTGAGCATGAAGGCTGTTGACCAAGCCACTGGTGCCGACCTTTCGAAAAAGGAAGATGCACAGACTCAATAACATAGCCAGTGGTCCTAGCCGACACACGGGCCTTCTATTGCTATAATATAGTTCCTCGTTAATCTGGTGGGGTATAGATCGCGTCCCAGCAAAAAACTCTGTAAGGTAAGAACCTTGAAACCACTAAACCCAATACTTCTTTCAGGCCGAGAAGTCCTACCTCTAGTTGAGGGCGGCAAAGGAGTAGGCATAACTAATGGTCATTGTTCAGGAGCTTGGGCTGCTGCTGGCGGTGTAGGCACATTTTCAGGCGTAAATGCTGACTCTTACGACGAAAATGGTGATATTATACCCCAAATCTATAGTAGCCGTACTCGACTAGAACGGCACGAAGAACTAATTGCCTATGCCATCCAAGGTGGAATAACTCAAGCAAGGATTGCACACGAAACTGCTTTGGGTGAGGGCCGAATTCACATAAACGTTCTTTGGGAAATGGGGGGCGCCGAACGAGTCCTTCAAGGAGTCTTAGAAGGCGCTCGCGGCCTCATTCATGGAATTACTTGTGGGGCCGGCATGCCATATCGTCTTGGCGAAATCGCTGCTCGGTATCGTGTAAATTATTACCCGATTGTTTCATCAACACGGGCTTTCCGTGCCCTGTGGAAACGAGCCCATCACAAGTTTTCCGAATGGCTTGGAGGTATCGTCTATGAAGATCCGTGGCGTGCTGGCGGTCATAATGGTTTATCAAATAGCGAAGACCCTGAATTACCAGAGGATCCATATCCACGTGTAGTTGCCCTGCGTCGCGACATGCGATTGTTTGGCTTGGATGAGACCCCAATATTAATGGCTGGTGGAGTGTGGTACTTGAGAGAGTGGCAGGACTGGATAGGAAATCCAGACCTCGGCCCAATCGCGTTTCAGTTCGGAACACGGGGATTGCTAACTCAAGAAAGTCCAATTCCTAATGTGTGGAAACAGCGACTGACTAGTCTCAAGGACGGTGACATCAAGTTGCACCGCTATAGCCCCACCGGCTTTTGGGCTTCGTCTTTAAACAATGGTTTCATCCGCGAACTGAGCCAGCGATCTCATAGGCAACTGCCCTTCAGCAAGGAACTAGTAGGCACTCATGATACCGAATTTGCATTTGGACCACGTCGCCGCAAGGTTTATATGACTAGCCAAGACGTGCTCCGCGCAGAAAACTGGATTGCTAATGGCTATACTGAATGCCTCAGAACACCTGATTCAACAATGATCTTTGTCACACCGGATAAAGCAAATCAAATCCGCAACGATCAGATTGAGTGCATGGGCTGCCTAAGCCAATGTCGATTTTCGAATTGGTCCGAAGCACCTTCAGGCAACACCCACAAGAAAGCTGACCCAAGAAGCTTCTGCATCCAAAAGACATTGCAACAAGCAATCCATGGTAATGATGTTGAAAACGAATTGATCTTTGCTGGACACGGAGCTCATCGTTTCAGCTCAGATCCATTTTACTCAAATGGCTTTATACCAACCGTTAGGCAGCTCGTTGAAAGAATTTGTGAGGGTGATTGAGACAATATTCTATTGAAACCCATTAAGATTACCGACTGAGCGCTATGTATTTTCTGTGATAGTACGGCGACTCCTTCCTGTCAGTCATCTTCACCACCTATAGACTAAAATCATCGTGCATACTGGCGGATCTTTATGAAATAATAACTATTCGTTGCACTAAAAAGATTGAGATAGAGGCAATTTATTGACAGAAGATAATTTTCGCGACATATACGACATACTATCAAATAAGGTTTACACGCCATCTTGACTATTAGCGACCCACCCATGGAGGTTCATCTATGACAACTCTCGAAGGTTCAAAAACTCATGAAAATCTCAAGGCAGCATTTGCCGGAGAATCGCAAGCTAATCGACGCTATCTATATTTTGCCCAAAAAGCAGATGTGGAGGGCTATAACGACGTTTCGGCACTGTTTCGATCTACAGCAGAAGGCGAAACCGGGCATGCCCATGGCCACCTGCATTATCTAGAAGAAGTTGGAGACCCTGCGACAGGTGAAAAAATTGGGGAAACCAGTGACAATTTGAAAGCAGCGGTAGCCGGAGAGACATTTGAGTACACTGATATGTACCCCGGAATGGCGCGGACTGCCCGCGATGAAGGATTTGATGAAATTGCTACATGGTTTGAAACACTGGCAAAAGCTGAAAAATCCCATGCCGGGCGTTTTCAACAGGCATTAAACGCTCTTGACAACTGATGCTTTCCGCTTTCAAAAAGTAACCAATGACAGCTACTTCTAGGCACAACCATTGGCATTAGTGTCCTGTACATGAATTGTATTGGCACGACATGCAAGTTTCTAACGATCTGCTGTCCAGTGGGAATATGAGCATGAAACAAGGCAAAACAGACCTCAGCGCACGTCACGTTATTGATTGGGAGAGCCCAGACTTCCTTGATGAAAATATTATCGACAAGGAGCTTCGTCGGGTTTTTGATGTTTGTCATACTTGCCGACGTTGCATCATGCTCTGTGACAGCTTTCCCAAGTTATTTGACCTGATTGATGAGTCTGAAAGCGGAGAGTTAGATTCTGTGGATAGCGCAGACTTTAAGCCTGTCGTTGATGCATGCACTCTCTGCGACATGTGTTACATAGTAAGTTGTCCATACGTACCACCCCACGAGTACGCACTTGATTTTCCCCACTTAATGGTACGCTATCGAGCGCTGGAAACTAGTAAGGGTGAAACAAGTTTTTTTGAACGTCAGCTTGGGGAAACCGATCGAAATGGAAAGCTGGCTGGGCCCGTAGCCCCGCTAGCAAACTGGGCGTCTGACCGTAAGAACTCTCTGACCCGACCCATTATGGAATCTGTAGCCGGTATTCATAGAGACGCCTCCCTGCCAAAGTATCATTCAAAAACATTCAGCAAACGATCTAAAGCTAACCCTCCAATTGTAGACATGAAGGCGCCTGCTGCTGGACGAAAAGCGGTGATTTATTCCACTTGTTTCGTTGAATACAATAACCCCGGTCTTGGTGTTGCTGCACAGGGTGTCCTTGCAAAAAACGGTGTGGAAACAGAAGTCGTCTACCCGACATGTTGTGGCATGCCTCAGCTCGAACGTGGCGATATTGAGAACGTCGTGGAGCGCGCTAAGACTGTTGCTGCAGAACTATCCGCCTGGATCGATAAAGGATATGATGTAGTCACCTTAGTTCCATCTTGTGCGCTCACTCTTAAGATGGAGTGGCCGCTTCACGTTCCTGACGATTTAAATGTGAAAAAACTTGCTGATAATACCAGTGATATTGCTGAATACGTGGTAGCGATTGCTCGTAACGAGGGCCTTGCAGAAGGCCTAGAGCCTATTGAAGGAGGAGTTGCATTGCATCTCGCATGCCATGCACGAGCGCAAAACATTGGGGCTAAAGCTGCAGTGATGTTGCGCCTAATTCCCAAATGCAACGTAATGGTGATGCAACGCTGTTCAGGTCATGGTGGCTCATGGGGCGTAATGAAAGATAACTTCGAAGTTGGAATGAAAGTGGGCGAAAACGTGATGAAACAGGCGGCACAAAGTGGTCGTCCTTATCTTGCTTCTGAGTGTCCCCTGGCTGGAGACCATATTATTCAAGGCATGGAGCCTTTCCTAGAGGACGATAAGCCATCTGCCAAGATGTCACACCATCCAATTGAGCTTTTTGCAATGAGTTATGGAATTCAATACTAAACCCTAAATACTGCCCAACTACATGCCGTATAAGACTCGCACAATCACGCCAAACGACCTGATGGCACCGCACGAGTATTCACGGGTGCGCGCACAGCGTCGTCAGGAATTAGAATCGACTAAAACTCTACGCCGCATTCGAGTTGGTCCGTTTATAACGTTTCACTTTGAAAGTTTCGATACCGTATGGTTTCAGATTCAGGAAATGTTACACATTGAGGGTGGTGGCATTGCCCAAGTCCCTGGAGAATTAGAAGCATATAACCCACTAATACCAAAGGGTCATGAATTTGTAGCAACAATGATGATTGAAATCGACAATGCAAAACGGCGTGAATATGAGCTTAATCAACTCGGCGGCATTGAGGAATCGGTGTTATTGCAGATCGATAACCAAGTGGTACCGGGCATAAGTGAAAACGATGTTGAGCGTACCAAGGATTCTGGCCGAACGTCTTCGGTTCACTTTCTACGATTTCCTATGACCCCCAGTCAGTCGTGCCAAGCTCGCAACCCTAACCATCGAATGATTCTTGAAATCAAACATGATAAATACCCACATCTTACGCGAATTGAGAATGCTGAGCGTGAAGAACTCTGTAAAGACTTAGACTAACTCGCTTGAATTTACGGTATCACTTCTCCTGGATAGACTCCCCAGAGATATTTCTGTTCTATCCACCCCCGGAGCCCCTCAATCAAAAGCTTGCACCAAGAATCCTGACACCGTAACAGTTCGGCCAGCACACCCGATTCAGCAACTAAGATAGGTATAGAATCCTTCTTTGGCTTGCTAAAGACTCGTTGCCGACCCTCAACAATTATCGCTGTTCGGTTGCCTGAAATCATGCTGCGGTGCAGCCACCCTTCGGCACCATCGATATCTTGTATTTTCCGCCAAAGCTCAAATTCAGCAGTGACCTCGACCGGCAAACCTTTCCTAACAAAAACCCATAGTATTGGATAACGTACACCCGGACCCGTGCGCACATTAACCTCAGTCGACCGTAAACTTACAAAACGAGGTAGTGGCAAGCCCGATTCCCCAGTAAAATCACTCATTGCTGGGTAACACCATAGCGCGACAAAACTAATTAGAGGGATAATTGAAATGTATCTCACGATCCACTGTCAGCCATTTCTATTAGCATAGAATAATGTACACACAAATATATGAATTAGTTATGCCAAGTATGGTTAAAACAGGGCAATATACTAGCACGCTTTTGAGTTCCTACTCGGTTGTGAACAAGTAATTAGTTTTCTTGATCACCGCGGTTTGCCTTCGGTGGCATAATAAGGGCGAATTTTCCTATGGTTCATAAAAAGCCAGTTGTTGTTATAACCAGAAAGCTACCGGAATCCATAGAAGCTCGAATGATGGAGCTATTTGATGCGCGCCTGAATGCTAACGATATCCCTTTGAGCCAAGACGGTCTATGTGGCGCATTTCAGCAAGCTGACGTGGTCGTTCCAACTGTAACAGACAACATTGATCGGAGTATCATAGAAGCCGCTGGCCCTCAACTTAAACTAATTGCTAGCTTTGGAACTGGAATTGATCATATCGACATCGAAGCAGCCAAGCATAAGGGAATTATTGTTACGAACACGCCTGGAGTGCTTACCGAGGATACCGCTGATATGACCATGGCTCTTATACTCGCTTCTGCGCGTCGCATAATAGAGGGCGCAATAATGATTCGTGAAGGTCGATGGAAAGGATGGTCACCAACTCTACTTCTTGGACGAAGATTAGGTGGTAAACGTCTTGGCATTATTGGCATGGGACGTATTGGCCAAGCAGTGGCCCAACGTGCCCGCGGGTTTGGACTTTCAATACATTATCACAACCGACAACGTGTCCACCCAGAAATTGAGTCGGAACTTGAGGCTACATATTGGGAGAGTCTCGATCAGATGCTGGCTCGCATGGACATCGTGTCAGTGAACTGCCCACATACGCCTGCTACGTACCACTTACTGTCTGCGCGTAGATTGAATCTTCTACAACCTCACGCCCTTCTCATAAACACTGCGCGTGGTGAGATCATCGACGAAACTGCGATGGTTAAGCTATTGAGTGAGGGCAGAATTGCCAGTGCCGGGCTTGATGTTTATGAGCATGAGCCTGAAATCAATGCGGAGCTCTTAACGCTCAGTAAACCAGTTCTACTTCCACATGTTGCCTCTGCAACACTGGAAGGACGTATTGCCATGGGAGAGAGAGTGCTCGTCAACGTTAAAAGCTTTATCGACGGCCATACTCCACCCGACCTTGTAGTTGAAGCTCCTTGACCACAGATTTAACGCGAGAGATCCTTTATATCAGGATTATCCCCGCACAGTCGGCAAGCTAAATCCCTATTTACTCTTACCTTTCGGAATGTGGCGCCAAGTGCATCGAAAATCAATAATGCTCCAGATAGGCTCTCCCCTAGATCTAGAAGCTCTTTAACGACCTCGACAGCCTGAAAAGAGCCTATTGCCCCAGCCAATGCACCAAGAACACCCGCCTCAGCACAACTTGTAGAACCTTCTGTTTCCGGCTGATCAAACAAGCACCTATAACACGGATTCTCACCACCAAGATATGCCTTGTAAGTGGAGAGTTGCCCATCAAAACCCAATAAAGCCCCCGAAACCAAAGTCTTTTTCCCAAAATAACAAGCATCATTTACAAGGAACCTTGTAGCAAAATTATCACTTCCGTCAGCAATCACATCGTACTCACTAATCAAAGACAATACATTATCTTCCACTAACCGAAAGCCGTGCGGAACAATCCTCACATCTGGATTTATCCCGCTAATCGTCGCGAGAGCACTTTCTGTTTTCGGTACTCCAAGCCTATCCGTGGTATGCACTACCTGACGTTGCAGATTGGACAGACTAACCGTATCGTCATCCACAATACCAATCGTACCAACGCCTGCTGCAGCAAGGTAAAGAAGGAGTGGAGAGCCTAGCCCACCCGCGCCTACGACTAAAACCCTTGATGACAGAAGTCGTTTTTGACCCGCACCACCAATCTCTTTCAATATTATATGACGTGCATAGCGCTCGACTTGAGTATCAGAGAACTCCATTCTCAAGCTCACTTATAACTTATCACTTATCTATTTCTCTCTCGAATAAACCATAGTCGAACCATGGCGATGCATTGCACAAGCAAAAATTATAGGCAATCAGTTGGCCTTGCACTCTTCATTGCTTTTGACTCTATTAAAAAACCATTAATAATCACTAACAGAATCTGGTGCCACAGCAGTCCTAGCTGCATTACCATCAACGTGGCAGTTGAAGTAGCGCATTACTAACACGATCAGCTAGACGCTCAGCAACAGAGGTTTTAGTCATACGCGGCCATAATTCATCGCTGTCGGCAGTTACAAAGTGGACAGTATTGTCGTCACTACCAAACACATCTCCAGACGCGACATCATTTGCCAAAATCCAATCACATCCTTTTCGCAACCGCTTAGCACGAGCTTCTGATAGTAAATTATCCGTTTCAGCAGAAAAACCAATTACAAGATGGGGCCGTCCATGAGACCGTTGCGCCAAATTTGACAAAATATCTATATTCTCAACAAGGTCTATTTCTGGCACTCGGTTTGTCTTTTTTATCTTTTTTGAGCTCGTTTCAACCGATTTCCAATCAGACACTGCCGCCGCACATACCGCCACATCCGTCGGCAGTGCAGATTCGCATGCCGCCATCATCTCAGCCGCCGTCTCTATATGAACAGCACGAACAGATTGAGGATCAGGCTCATCTGTAGGGCCCGTAACCAAGGTAGTTTCTGCGCCGAGACGAGAAAGGGCAAGAGCTATTGCATGCCCTTGTTTTCCAGAGGAACGATTTGAAAGAAAGCGAACCGGATCAAGAGGCTCTCGTGTTGGGCCAGATGTTACTAGCGCTTTCCGGCCTTCTAGGGGGCGATTAACAAGGAAAATGTCGTCCATTGCTTTTAAGATCGTTGACGGTTCTGCCATCCGACCCAGGCCAACGTCACCGCATGCTAGGTTACCTGATTCTGGGCCCACAAAATGCACACCATCCACCTTAAGTTGCTCAAATACACGCTGAACAGCTGGGTGTTTCCACATCTCAACGTTCATTGCTGGTGCCATAAGCACCGGCTTATCCGTCGCAATTAGCAAAGTAGACGCCAAATCATCGGCAATGCCGCCAGCCACCTTCGCCATAAGATTGGCCGTAGCTGGGGCAACCAAGATGATGTCAGACCCTCGAGCGAGTTCGATATGACCCATTTCATGTGTTTCAGTAAGCTCAAAGAGATCCGAGTACACCGACTCTCCGCTCACAACTTCCAATGACAGCGGAGTTACAAACCGAGCGCCCGCCGCAGTGACAACACATCCAACACTCAGCCCACGCTCACGAGCACGTCGCACGAGCTCGAGGCTCTTATATGCAGCAATTCCACCAGACACTATCAGAAGCATCCGAGGATCATTGTGATCTCTCATAAGCCCTCGTTTCATAACGATAATTTCTATACCGAATGGCAGCTTAACCTATGCCGATCTCTAGAGTCTGACAAGATCGAAGATGTCTAAGCACTATGGATCAGAGCAACCGCGAGCAATGCGATCACTAACCCAATCAAGATATTTAGCGGCCGTCGGTGTCGAGCCTGTGCAGCAGCAATGGCCTTTGCGCTATCAGGATGCAACAGAACCCCGTGTGAGGTAAGTGACGCAGCAGCATGTTCTGCGTGAGAAATTAAGTCCGGGATTCTTTTGGCAGCACCAGCAGCTCTATGCAAGGAATCTCTGAGGCGAGCATCAGGCGCTAACGTTTCCTGCACCCACGGCTCAACAACGGTACGAGCAGTTTTCCAGATGTCTAGTTCGGGATCTAACCCTCGTGCAACCCCCTCTACCACCACCATAGTCTTCTGTAGCATTAATAGTTGAGGCTGGGTCTCCATTGAAAACGTCTTGGTCACTTCCAATAACTGACCCAATAAGCGCCCTATTGATATACGATTCGCTGGCAGCCCTAATATAGGCTCACCAATTGATCTACATGCTTGAGCAAAAGACTCCACAGACTGGTCAGACGTCAAAATACCTGTCTCCAAATGAAGTTCAGCGGCCCGACGGTAATCAGAATCAAGAAAAGCAAGCAATAACTCTGCAAAAAAGCAGCGCATTCTAGGATCTAGGCGTCCCATGATACCAAAATCCACCACTTGTATCGCGCCATCCGAGGTAACAAATAGATTGCCATGGTGCAAATCAGCGTGAAAAAATCCATCTCTAAAAACTTGCTCCAGAAAAGTCTGAATCAAGGTAACAGCGACCGCGGATAAGTCGATGCCGTTAGCGCGCATTGTATCCTTATCGTTTATGGATATGCCTTCAACACGAGATGACGTCATGACCCGCCGCGCGGTTCGTTGCCAATCTATCTCTGGCACCTCCAGTCTGGGATCACGCAGAAAGTTACTCTTCAGTTCTGAAGCGGCTGCAGCTTCGAGACGCAGATCCATCTCAATGGCAGTAATATCCGCTAGCGTTTGTATTACTGCTACAGGTCTCAGTCTCCTTATAGCAGGTTGCGTGCGCTCTGCTATATCAGCGATCCAAAGAAATAAAGCAAGATCACGTTGAAACGCTCGCTCAATCCCTGGTCGCAGCACTTTGACTGCAACGTTACGGTTATCATCGGTTACTGCTAAATGGACTTGGGCGATAGATGCCGCAGCGATCGGCTCTAGTTGGAAACTAGAAAACAACGACTCCAGTGGGGCTGAAAACTCTGTTTCCACGGCATTTCGAACTTCGGATGGAGCGAATGGTTTTAACTGGTCACGCAATTCTGCAAGATCAGTAGCCATGGGCTCGCCCACCAAGTCAGGTCGGGTTGAAATCAACTGGCCAAGCTTGATAAAAGTAGGGCCCAGCTCCTGCATAGCAGCTGCTAGACGCTCACCTTGCCTTTTACCCACGAACCTTTTGTCAGGTCGCCCTCCCAAAATCCGCACGGCCCAGGCAACCACTAGGCCTAAATCCAAAGCCTCTAATGGAAATAATGCATCGTAACGCACTAATATACGTCCGATTATGAATAGTCGTAGTATATGACGAAGAGTCTCAAGCACATCTATACCTAATACGGTTTTCTTTGCTGAAGGCCTGGCATTAGTACTCCCCCACAGACCAGAAACGAATTGATTGCAACATATATAATCGGTGAATGTACCCTATGAGAGCGCGACCCTGCGGACTTTATCAGTAAGGCATTGTCCTTAAACTAAAGACACCACGCTGAGTGTAGTGCCGCAATTCCGCCAGACAGGTTGCGGTACCGCACTCGTTCTAAACCAACATCGCACAACATACCGGCCAATACCTCTTGATCTGGAAAGCGGCGAATGCTCTCCACTAGATATCGATAAGCATCTCCATGCGCCGTTACACATTCACCCATGCGCGGTAATACATGTTCCGAATAAGCGTTATAGAGAGGCACTATTGCCGGGATAATCGGTTTGCTAAATTCAAGGCACATAAAGCGTCCACCAGGTTTCAAAACACGCTTGGCCTCAGAAAGCGCAAGCTTCATATTGGTGACGTTGCGGATGCCGAAAGCAATTGTGTACGCATCAAAAGTATCATCAGGCCAACAAAGACTTTCAGCATCACTACATACCCACTCAATGCCCTCAACTATACCGGAATTGAGGGCCCTATCACGACCAATTTCCAACATCTCAATATTTACATCACAAACAGTAATTCCGCCTACTTGGTCACCACTCAGCTCTTTACGTCTACCATACATGCGAAGAGCAACGTCCCCTGTACCCCCCGCAACGTCAAGGATACGCATTGTTTGCCGTGGTTGTAGCCATGACACAAGGCGATCCTTCCATAAGCGATGAATTCCCAAACTCATTAGGTCATTCATAAGGTCATACCTTGGCGCAACACTATCAAATACATTACGAACCAGCCCTATCTTCTCTTGGCTCGGAACGAGACGCTCACCAAAACGCGTCCAACCCGCCCGTGGTTCTGGTTCGAAGGAAGAAAATCGTGAAACCATAACAGAAGATAGCCCAGAGCGCTCGTTTCGGCTAGGCTAATAGGGTGCCGGAACTTCCTGAAGTAGAAACTGTGTGTCGGGGCATGGCCCCGTTGATTATGGGTTCGCGTATTGTTTCCGTTGTTCAGCGGAAATCATCTCTCCGCATTCCCTTTCCTCAAGGATTCTCTCGGAGCCTTGCAGGTCGTATGGTCACAGAAATTGAACGAAGGGCCAAATATATTCTCCTTACGCTTGATAACGGGATGGTGTTGCTCGTTCACTTGGGAATGTCAGGAACTCTTGTTGTTTCAGGATACAAGGACATACAACCTGGTAAACACGACCACGTGATTATCCACTTTAAAGATGGCACTATTCTCACCTACACAGACCCTCGTCGGTTTGGCCTTATGACTTTAGTTCCCAAAGCCTCCATCGAACAACATCGCCTACTACGCAAGCTTGGGCTAGAACCACTTGGAAGAGACTTCACTGGACCAGTTCTGGAATCCGCCCTATCCGGGCGGAAAATGGCCATTAAGGTAGCGCTACTGGATCAAACCATTGTAGCTGGCCTCGGCAACATTTACGCATGCGAGGCACTGTATCGAGCTGGCATTTCACCGCGTCGTTTAGCTAATTCCGTTAAAGGCTTGCGCGCACACCGCCTCGCGATTGCTATTCGTAATGTGCTTAATGATGCTATTCACGCTGGCGGTTCCACGCTACGAGACTATGTACAGTCAACGGGCAGCATTGGCTATTTTCAACACGAATTCTCTGTATACGGATGTGAACACAAACCCTGTCCAAATTGTGTCTGTTCGACGGGTGTTAAACGTATAGTTCAAGGTGGCCGCTCCACTTTTTTTTGCTCAAGGCATCAACGTTAATGAAACATCTAACATTCTTCACCCTACTTTGGCTTGTTTTTGGTATCGGGCGTGCTATTGGGCAAAACCCCGAATTTCTTGCCGGAATCGAAGACCTTCCCTTGATGGAAGAATTAGAGGAAGTGAAGAGCGCTACACTCGTTTTTGATAAACCTGATGGACGAATTATTGAAGCAGCAGCCATTGGAACCGTGGCAGTCGCCAAAGTTCAAAGCTTTTACCATTCAACTCTGCCAGCGCTTGGCTGGACAAAAACAGGGCACCTGCATTTTTTGCGTGAAGGCGAATCATTATCACTATCGATTCTTCAGAATAATGATAAAGTTCAGGTTCTTTTTTCCATTATGCCCCACACTGAGTAAAGCTTACGCCCAGTTTCAACAAGGATTACTTGACGTGGCCGCCACTCAACGATATAAGGCGCCGGCTATGTAAGTCGGAGATTTTTTTATGCCCCAACATGTGTCTGCGCGAAAACGCGTTCGACGGAACCAACGCCGCTTCCTAGTAAATCGCATGCGCATTAACCGTATGCGAAGCTTTATAAGAAGAGTTGAGCAGGCTATTGGCGAGAGAGACAAAGAGGCCGCAAAAGTGGCACTGAAGGCGGCAGAGCCAGAAATCATGCGGGCAGCGAGCCGTGGCGCTATTCACCGAAATACGGCTGCCCGAAAGGTATCTAGACTGACTGCTGGAGTAGCTGCAATAACGTAGAATGAACTGTGTGACTGCATACCCCAGGGTAACTACCCAGACTCACTCCTAATATATTGTAAAATTTTCGGCCTACAGCGGCAGCGCTTTACGAATTTTCGCTAGTTCTCTATTTGGACCCGTTGCACAGACGGCCGCTCAGCAGTACTGTGCTGCTGTACGGTATGTTCCTTTGTCAGCAACATTAAAGTATTGGAGAAGTAATCGATAGAGAAGTAGCTCTAGCTATTTGGTTATACAAAATTTGATACGTAAAGACGCTGCGCAACAAGCATCTTATTATCATAAATAAATAATTATAACGGGGAGTATACCAGCTATATGGTCGATCCAAGTGACTTATACGTTACATTTTACGTGAGTCCTATCTCTACATATCCAAATACTTGTCACGGCTGCGCTTTAGCTATAATGCTGGCAGCACTGTAATCTATGTCCGACGACGCACGCACACCGTCACCTTCCCAAACGCAGTGGGACAGGATTCGCGGTAGTCTTCGCTCAGAGTTTGGTGATGCAGCGTTCAACAGCTGGCTTAAACCACTCACCCTAACGGCTATTGATAACGATCGCATCACAATGACAGTGCCCACAAGATTCATGCGTGATTGGGTTCGCAGTCATTATGCAGATCGCATACATGCTCTCTGGCGAGGGGTGTACCCAGACTTGCGTTCTTTGGACATTCAAATCACACCCCACGGCCGTGAACGGGTCATCGGCCCACATAATCACGATAGCGAAAAGCCTAAATCTCCACCCAAAGAGCCCTTAGCCCAGTATGGAACACCTCTCGGAGATGTTGGCGCACCTCTGGATCCTCGTTTTACCTTTGATAATTTTGTCGTAGGGAAGCCTAACGAGTTAGCATATGCAGCAGCAAGACGCGCGGCGAGCTCTGTTGAAGTGCCTTTCAATCCCTTATTTATATACGGCGGTGTAGGGCTAGGAAAAACACACCTTATGCACGCGATTGCAGCTGATATCCGTGCTCACCGACCGGAAAGAAAGGTGATTTATCTTTCCGCAGAGAAATTTATGTATCAATTCGTTCGCGCTCTCCGTTTCAAAGATGTAATGGCTTTTAAACACCAGTTTCGATCTGTCGATGTTCTCATGATTGATGATGTTCAGTTTATCAGCGGAAAAGACTCTACCCAGGAAGAGTTTTTTCACACATTCAATGCTTTGGTAGATCAAAATCGGCAAGTGATTATTTCAGGCGACAGATCACCTTCAGACCTTGATGGCATGGAAGAGCGACTGCGATCCCGACTGGGATGGGGTCTTGTTGCCGACATTCATGCAACAGATTACGAACTCCGTTTAGGGATTTTACAATCCAAGATTGAACTTTCGAATTCCGTTGACGTGCCGCAGCGGGTATTGGAGTTTCTTGCCCATAGGATATCGTCCAACGTCCGCGAATTAGAGGGAGCCCTCAACCGAGTTGTTGCTTATTCTACGCTTGTAGGCCGCTCCATAACTGTAGAAATGGCGCACGAGATCTTAAGTGACCTTTTGCGCGCAAATGACCGCCGAGTAACAATTGAAGATATTCAGAAACGCGTGGCGGCGCACTACAATATTCGTTTAGCTGACATGCATTCGGCGCGCAGAGCACGTTCTGTGGCAAGGCCACGCCAAGTGGCAATGTTCCTCGCTAAGCAGCTTACTTCACGATCGTTACCAGAAATTGGCAGGAAATTTGGAGGTCGAGACCATACCACGGTCATGCACGCTGTTCGTAAAGTCGAACAACTATGCAGTGAAGACGCCAGCTTAGCTGAAGACGTTGAATTGTTGCGCCGCACCATTGAAGGCTGAATAAGGCTTTTACTTTATTATTTGTCGAAACCCGTGCCTCTGCCGACGATTTCTGGTATTGTTTGTTCCTAAAGTTTAAGTTCCGTATAGGATCGGATTCAGTACTGAAATACTGTAGTATTTGAAATTATTCATTATATTTAGCTTATAGAGTTTTGGACATATCGCGGCTATATCGATGAAACTAACGTTGGAACGCACAGCTCTCTTATCATCTCTCGGGCACATTCAAAGTGTGGTGGAGAGACGTAACACTATTCCAATTCTTGCCAACGTCGAATTCGTAGCCTCTAACAGTCACCTCACACTTGCTGCAACTAACCTCGACCTGGCCCTTCGAGAAAATGTTGATGCAGCAGTTGACCAAGATGGCGGAACAACCACGCCAGCGCATATGCTATACGACATCGTGAGAAAGTTGCCCGATGGCACTCAAATTGAGTTTATACAGGATGGTGCAATAGACCGCTTAACACTTCGTGCAGGGCGGTCAGAATTTACGTTACCCTGCCTACCACGAGAAGATTTTCCTTTAATCAGTGAAGGTGATCTTCCTGTTGAGTTCGCGATAATGGCCTCTGACTTGCGGCGCTTAATAGACAAAACTCGATTCGCAATCTCTACAGAAGAAACCAGGTACTACCTTAACGGCGTACACCTTCATCGCGCTAGCACCAACGAGTTAGCCATGCTCCGTGCAGTGGCTACAGATGGGCACCGACTTGCTAAAGTTGAAATGCCGCTACCCGATGGAGCTGGCAATGCACCCCCGATCATTGTTCCACGCAAAACAATTCAAGAGGTACGAAAATTAGTTGATCAAACCGAAGCTTCTGTTTCTATCGCGATTTCGGACGCTAGAATTCGTTTTACCCTCGATGACGCAGTTCTTACCAGTAAATTAATTGACGGCACGTTTCCTGACTATGAGCGTGTAATTCCGGAAGCGAACGATAAGTCCGTCGCCGTCGATACCTCCTCATTCTCTGAGGCGGTAGATCGAGTTTCGACTATTGCTACTGAAACAACCCGCGCTATAAAACTTAGCATTGAAAACAACTCAATGATGGTTTCTGCAACGAGTCCAGAGAGCGGTAGCGCCAGTGAAACAGTGCCTGTGAACTACCAGGGTGACACTCTCGAAATTGGCTTTAACGCACGGTATCTCTTGGAGATCACAAAACAGATTGATGACGAAAAATTGATTATGGTGCTAGCGGATGCCGTTTCACCAATGCTGATTTCAGATTCCTCAGACCCCAGCGCGCTTTATGTGCTAATGCCGATGAGGGTCTGAGAGATATTGGTGAACGTATCGGAGGGCAATACTACAAGTTTGAGCACTGCTATAGCGTCAGATGCACAAGGTAAAGTCGCATGTCCAGCAGTTGCTCAGCATGAATCAAGCTTTCTGCGCGATTCGATCGAACAGATCACAGTCACCGATTTTCGATCCTACAGTGTTCAACGGATAGTACTAGATGATCGACCAGTCGTACTGATCGGACCAAACGGAGCCGGTAAAACAAATCTGTTGGAGGCTGTTTCGTTGTTAGCTCCGGGACGTGGCTTACGTGGGGCTCGCCTCAGAGAACTTGGAAGAAAAGGATCAGACAGACCATGGGCCGTTGCTGCCAAGGCCAACGGACGGAGTGGTAAACATGATATCGGAACGGGACTAAGAGGGAATCCTTATTTAACTTTACATTCGGCCCAAAAACATAGCCGTGACGACACCAGAGACCGACGCATTATTAAAATCGATGGAAAGCTTGCAAAAGGATCAACTGACCTGGCCGAAATATTGGCAATGCAATGGCTAACACCTAAAATGGACCGCCTGCTAGCAGAGTCCTCTGGACCTCGCCGACGCTTTCTTGACCGACTTGTTTTTGGACTCGACCCTTCCCACGCTAAACGGGTAAATGAATATGATCGAGCATTGCGTCAAAGAACGCAGCTATTACGAGATGGACGGCTTGACGATGCCTGGATTTCCGCGACTGAGGAAGCTATGAGCGCCTCTGGCATCGCTATCGCCGTTGCAAGGCTTAATACCGTGAATCATCTCACCAATGCACTAAATCTATCCACCGGTTCATTTCCCAAGGCAATAGTTAATGTTTCAGGAGTTGTAGAAGAATGGCTTGAACATGATTCTACCAGTGTAGCTGCGGAACGGTTTTGCTCCACATTAGAGAAAGCACGATCCCGAGATAAAGTGGTTGGCGGGGCCTCAGTAGGCCCCCACAAAAGTGACCTGGTGGTCCATCATGGTGAAAAAGGTATAGAAGCTACACAATGCTCCACAGGAGAACAGAAAGCCCTACTCATTAGCATTCTACTTGCAGATGCTCGTCTGCATTCTAGTCGCCGAAAGAGCGCACCTCTCTTGCTGTTCGATGAACTTTGCGCACATTTGGACTCCGTTCGACGTGAGTCACTGTTTTCCGAACTTCTTGGCCTTGGAATTCAAGCGTGGTTCACGGGAACCGATAGACGTCTTTTTGAACCGCTCGGCACAAATGCACAGTGGCTATCTGTCATTGACAGCGAGATTGCACCAGAGAAAGTAACCCAGCAATGAGCGATACCTCCCATGAAGCTAACAGCGAAGACTATGGCGCGGATTCAATCAAGGTGTTGCGAGGCCTGGACGCCGTTCGCAAACGACCGGGAATGTACATTGGCGACACTGATGACGGTTCAGGTCTTCACCATATGGTATATGAAGTTGTTGACAACTCTATAGATGAAGCTCTCGCTGGACACTGTGACATGATTGAGGTCACGCTGCACCCCGACGACTCTGTTACAGTTATAGATAATGGCCGAGGCATCCCTACACAGATTCACGAAGAGGAAGGAGTTTCTGCAGCTGAAGTCATAATGACTCACCTTCATGCCGGCGGAAAATTTGATAGTAGCTCCTACAAAGTATCTGGTGGCCTCCACGGGGTAGGAGTGTCCGTAGTAAATGCGCTTTCACAACGCCTTGTTCTTAGGATCTGGCGTGATGGTCAAGAACATTCGATGACGTTTCACGATGGTGTTCCCTCGGAAGCTCTTGCAGTAGTGAATGAAAGCGGTACACGCACTGGCACCGAAATCACTTTTGAACCATCGCGACAGACCTTTTCCACAATCGAATTCAGCATGCCTACGCTAGAACATCGCCTACGGGAACTGGCTTTTCTCAATCCCGGCATCCGCATAACTCTCACCGATTCGCGAGGCATAGAGACCAACACTATCGAAATGCACTATGAGGGAGGCGTTGAAGCGTTCGTAGCATATCTTGATCGAAACAAGTCACCACGACATAAACCAGCCATCGCACTGGATGGTCAACGAGATGATGTTGTAATTGACCTCGCCCTGCAGTGGAATGACAGCTACCATGAAAACGTCCTCTGTTTTACCAATAATATTCCTCAACGAGATGGCGGTACTCACTTAGCTGGGTTTCGAGCCGCACTAACACGTACGATCAACGCCTACGCTAGTAACCTGAACTTAAGCAAACGAGATAAGGTCTCAATCTCGGGAGAGGATGCAAGGGAAGGTTTAACGAGCGTCCTTTCTGTTAAAGTACCCGATCCCAAGTTTTCTTCTCAAACCAAAGATAAACTGGTCTCTTCAGAAGTGCGCCCAATTGTTGAAAGTTTCGTGAGCGAACGCCTCGGCCAATGGTTTGAAGAGCACCCCAGTGAAGCAAAATCAATTACAGCTAAAGTTGTGGAGGCAGCGCTAGCACGAGAAGCAGCTCGTAAAGCCCGTGAGCTCACGCGCAGAAAAGGTGCATTAGATATTGCTAATCTCCCGGGAAAGTTAGCTGACTGCCAAGAACGCGATCCCTCCAAATGTGAACTCTTCCTTGTTGAGGGCGACTCAGCAGGCGGATCCGCAAAGCAGGGCCGTGACCGCCGTTTTCAGGCAGTATTACCTCTACGTGGAAAGATTCTGAATGTAGAACGAGCTCGTACTGACCGCATTCTTGGATCCAACGAGATAGGAACCCTCATCACAGCACTCGGAGCAGGCATTGGGCGCGATGACTTTGACATTAGCAAAATGAGGTATCACCGCATCATTATCATGACGGACGCTGATGTCGATGGAGCGCATATACGAACTCTATTACTCACTTTTTTCTATCGCCAGATGCCTGAGGTCGTTAAGGCTGGTTATCTCTATATTGCGCAGCCTCCTCTCTATAAAATTAAACGTGGACCCACAGAAAAATACCTCAAAGACGACGATGCTCTCGATGAATTTCTGGTAACTGAAGGCCTCCAGGGCGCGGTCTTAACTCTTCAGGAAGGTAAAGGCCAAGAAAGAGCAGGTTCGGATCTGCGATCGATCGTTGACACCGCTCGCCGTATTCGTCGTCTTCTCGGTGCTATTGCGCGACGATACAGCCAGCCTGTCGCGGAGCAGGTAGCTGTTGCTGGAGCTTTAAACCCTGAAGTTTTATCCTCTCAGGATCAAGCCACTGCGGCAGCCGCCTATGTTGCTCAACGACTTGATATCATAAGCGCTGAAAAGGTTTGGGATGGTAAACCTACCGAAGATGGAGGATTGCGCTTTTCTAAAACACTGCGCGGTTATGAAGAAATCCACGTCATCGATGGACCGTTGATTCGCAGTGCAGAGGCGCGTCAGCTCGATTCATACGCTGCCGAACTCCAGTTAGTCTACACACACCCAGCCGTACTACGCCGCAAGTCTGATGAAGTAATTATACAGTCACCGACGGAACTTCTTGATGCTGTCTTAGCTTTTGGTAGAAAAGGCCTGTCTGTGCAGCGCTATAAGGGGCTTGGAGAGATGAACCCCGAACAGCTTTGGGAAACTACAGTCGACCCCGAAGCGCGGTCATTGCTTCAAGTTTCAGTAAATCATGCTGATGATGCAGACGACTTATTCGAGACACTTATGGGAGAGCTTGTTGAGCCACGTCGCAACTTTATCCAATCACACGCCCTTGACGTGATAAACCTCGATGTCTGAACTTTATGCAATAAGTCGGTATTAATGGACCCATACTAGGTTTTGTTTTGGCATGGGTGCAACCCCCTTAATATAGATTTTAGAGCTCATTCGGATAGGCGGAGATCCGTTTGCGAAAACTGATCAAAACTGGGGAAACATTGCCATCACGCCTTCCTCAAAGGTTGGGAGCAAGCGTATATTGGTTTCTGGTTGCTTCGGTGTGGGCCTGCATAGGGCTTCTAGCGCTAATCATTATCTATGGCCATGACTTACCAGCCAGTGCCAGCATAACTAAAGCTTCCGCTTCACCGCTTATAACGGTTCTAGCAGCTGATGGATCTGAATTAACGGTACTCGGATCTCAAAGTGACGTTGTCCCAGTAGACGAATTGCCGGCAACATTGATTCATGCCGTTCTCGCTGTAGAAGATCGTCGATTCTATTCCCACTGGGGAATAGATGTCCTGGGTATTGCCAGGGCATCATTAGTTAATATCTTTGCAGGCCGCATCAAACAGGGTGGGAGCACAATCACCCAACAACTCGCGAAAGCCCTTTTTCTGACCCCCAAACGCACACTAAACAGAAAAGTTAAGGAATTCCTATTAGCTCTGTGGCTAGAGGAGCGCCTTTCAAAAAATGACATTCTCAGCCTGTACCTCAATCGAGTCTATTTTGGCGCCGGAAGTTGGGGCGTAGAAGCAGCTTCTCGCCGCTACTTTCGAAAATCTTCCCGCGACTTGAACCTTTATGAGTCAGCGATCCTAGCTGGATTGTTAAAGGCACCATCTCGTTATGCGCCAACTGTTAATCCTTCTGGTGCAGCGAAAAGAGCTGCCGTGGTATTAAGGTCAATGGTTAACGCTGGGTATCTTAAGCCTCGTGAAGCGTCCGCTGTGGAATCAGATTCCGTTGTGATAAAGCCATCTGTTGCTAATCTCGGCAATCGCTATTTCGCAGATTGGGTAGTCGATCAAATTCCGGATTACGTCGGAAATATAGGGCGCAACTTAACGGTAAGGACTACACTAGAGCCTTTTCTCCAAACTGTTGCTGAAAACGTTATTTCGAAAAGCCTCGAAACGGATGGGATTAGACAGAAAGTAAAACAAGCCGCCCTAATATCGATGAGTCCCGACGGTGCTGTTAGGGCAATGGTTGGAGGAAAATCCTATCGTGAAAGTTCTTTCAATCGCGCGGTTAAAGCACAGCGGCAACCAGGTTCAGCATTTAAGTTTTTCGTTTATTTGGCAGCCCTAGAATCCGGTTTAACTCCTGATGACATATTCCATGATAAACCAATTACAATCTCTGGATGGAGTCCCCAGAATTATTCAGGAAGTTACATTGGTCCGATAACGTTACGAGATGCTTTTTCACTTTCTATCAACACTATTGCTGTTCAACTTTCAGAGCAGGTTGGGAGAGATAAAGTAATTGATATGGCACAACGGCTCGGAATCACCACACCATTGCCCAATCATCCGAGTCTTGCTCTCGGCTCCATAGAGACACGCCTCATTGAACTGACAGGCGCCTACGCTACCGCAAGGAACGCGGGTAAGGCTGTTTTACCGTACGCAATTATCGAGATTCAGGATAGTGTTGGAACACAAATATACAGCAGAATAGGCGATGGCCCAGGCGTAGCACTCACGCAAATTACCGTTCAACATATTGTTGATATGCTGATAACCGCCACAAGCACTGGCACAGGCCAGGCTGCAAACCTGGACCGCCCCACTGGTGGAAAAACTGGCACAAGCCAAGACTTTCGTGACGCTTGGTTCATTGGATTCACATCTGATCTAGTTACTGGAGTATGGTTTGGCAACGATAATGCTAGCCCAATGGACAAGGTGACTGGCGGAGGCCTTCCTGCGCGCACTTGGAGAAAATTCATGGAAGAGGCGCACAAAGATAAGCCTCAGCGTCCTTTACTGCCTAAAGTAACGGCTACCACCCGAACGGTCGACCCAGACCCTAGTACCGCACTGTATAGCGGCCGATAAACTACAGCAGAAGCCGATCAGTCCCGTAAATTCAGGAGTCTATTGCTAACGGTAATTTTAGTCCGCTATCAATCACGCATTGCCACAAAGTCTCTGCTATTTCGGGCTGAAGCGGCATCATTGGCGGACGCACTTTTCTCCATCCCACTTCATCCGTGTGGCGAGCCATGATTTCCTTTAAAGCTGGTACAAGTTGATATCCCTGTAAACGAGACCGAACATTCGTCAACTTCGCTTGAAGTTGAGGTGCTGATTTTGAACCATTTTTCCAGGCTTTACAGACCTCAGCACAAGCTAAACTGGTTAGATTGGCAGTAGCGGATATAGTGCCGGAGCCCCCCGCCTCAAGACACGCCAACAAGTACTTCTCCGTACCAGAGAACAACTGAAAATCTGGCAATTCTATCAGAAACTTTCGCATTCGAGTCCAATCGCCCGAACTATCCTTCATGCCAACCACCGTATTAGGAAATGAACGGTATAGTTTTCCAACAAGTGCAAGACTTAAATCCAGCCCAGTCATTGTCGGAAAGTGATATAGGTAGAGTTTCAATCGACTATCAGACACTGCCTCAATCACAGAGGAGATCGAAGCAAATAAACCGTCATCATCCACACTCTTATAATAGAATGGTGGCAGCATTAAGATGTCAGTAACGCCAACATCAAGCGCCGCTTTCGTTAGACGTACCGTATCAGCAATCGCGCAACACCCAGTTCCAACCATTAATTGGTGAGGCCGAACCCCCGCATCAACAACTCCCTCGATTACATCTAGCCGCTCATCTATGGTAAATGAGTTTGCCTCTCCAGTAGTGCCAAGCAGTCCAATTCCATCGCAACCATTACGTAGCAACCATTTACAATGCCCGCTTAAGGCTGCAACATCCGGTGCCAAATCGGCAGCCAGAGGTGTGAGAGCTGCAGCGTATACGAATCTTTTGCTTCCTGGCATAGCAAAGTGCCTCCCTTATACCTGACAGCTTTTTCAGTTAACCGAGCAAATTATATATCTGATAGCTCTGTATCAACGATGTAATCTTCAATATTGAGCACGTCATCTTCTGAAATAGCTGTGGTTCTTACAGAAACCCCAGCATCGTGTACAGTGCGTGGGTCACCCGACACTAACGGGTGCCACCACTCTAGGTTCTTACCTTCAGAAACCAATCGGTACGCACATGTGGACGGTAGCCATTTTATCTTTTTGATATTATTTGGAGCCAATGCAATACAATCGGACACAAGCTCGGTGCGGCGCGCGTAATTCGTACACCTGCAAACATTTATATCCAACAAGTGACAAGCGACGGTTGTGCTCTCAATCGAACCAGTATCTGAGTCCTCCAACTTTACTAGACAGCATTTTCCGCAACCGTCACATAATGCTTCCCACTCTTCCTCACTCATTTCGGATAGCTTCTTTTTTTCCCAATATGGTTGGCTTTTTCTCACCAAGACCTCAGCTCTTCGTCACAGACAAACACAGCTTACACTCCTTTCGGAACGGCACTGAAAATCGTTAAACATGTTTTCATTGAGTCCCTTATAACAGAATGCACTATCCAGTCAGTCCCTTAATAGGGATAGAGGTGCTCCAGAAAACTACTCACCAACTCCTAGCAATAAACCTTTAATTCGAGCACTGCGAAAAAATGCGAGGAAAATTATGGCACCAATCAGCAAATAAATGACGTTTAGCATACCTGCAATCACCATATGCTCAGTGAGCACTACACCGTCCCGAATGATACTACGCATTCCCTCAAATACGTAGCTTGAGGGTAACGCCTGAGCCACCACCTGTAACCAACTAGGGAGTACTGAGATTGGATAATATATACCGCTAATGGGCGCCAACGCGAAGATCGCTACCCATGCTAAGCTTTCTGCCCCAAGACCAAACCGTAAAACCATACCAGCTACAATTAGTCCAACCGCCCAGCCCATTACTAGAAGGTTCACAAAAAAAGCGACAAGTGATATTCCGAGGCCATAAACAGAGTAGTCGAAAAATACAATAGCCAGTATAGAAGCAGGAACAATACCGATAATGGTGCGCACAAGACTCATAGCCGTGAGTGCTAGGATCATTTCATAGGGACGCAAAGGACTTACAAAAAGGTGTCCGAGATTGCGAGACCACATTTCTTCAAAAAACGATATTGACACTCCTAACTGTCCGCGAAACATAACATCCCAAAGCAAGACAGCCGATAGCAACACTCCAAATGCCTGGCCAACATAAGAAGAATTGGTGGCCAAAAATTCGGTTATGAAACCCCAAAGGATCATTTGGACGGTAGGCCAATATGCAAGCTCAAGATAGCGTGGCCATGATCCACGCAATAGGTAGAAGTATCGGAGCGCCATTGCCCCCACACGTGTTGGGGAGAAGATCAATTCGTAACGGTTACTCGATATTCTAAATTCCATCAGTCTTTCCGTAGCTATTCTCCAGTATCCCCACGGACGATATCAAGAAACACCTCCTCCATGTTGCCCCTGCCATATCGTTTAATGAGCTGGCTGGGGGCACCACAATCAACCACTTTACCTTTTTTCATCATTATTACATCACTGCACAAACGCTCCACTTCTTCCATGTTGTGCGAAGCAATCAGCAAAGTAGCTCCTTTAGTTTCATGATAACGTACAAAGTATTGCCGCACCCAATCAGCCGTATCTGGATCAAGCGACGCTGTTGGTTCATCAAGTAACAAAATATCTGGCTGGTTGATCAATGCCTTAGCAAGAGCAACTCGCGTTTTTTGCCCAGCAGAGAGATTGCCGAGGCGTCGATTCAACAACGATACAATATCCATCGCTTCAGCAATTTCACAAATACGTCTTTTGATATGGGAGATTCCATAGAGGGCTGCATAAACCTTTAGATTTTCAGCCACAGTAAGTCTCTTGGGCATTTCGACGTAGGGTGAGGAAAAGTTCATGCGGGGTAAAACTTTATACCTGTCCCGGATCATATCTATCCCCAAAACACTTATTGACCCTGAGGTTGGCAATAATAATCCTAACAGCATAGCAATTGTTGTAGTTTTACCTGCTCCGTTACCTCCAAGAAGCGCTGTGATTGAGCCTGGCTCAACCACAAAATTTATTGCATCTACAGCCAAGACACTATCGTATCTTTTGGTTAAATTCTTCACGATAATTGCAGGCTCAGCCATGAAGCAATAGGGTGTTTCCAGTAAACGGCCTCATGTCAAAACCATGGGTTGCATTATTCATAGGTAACAATGGCAATTACCAAAACGGGACAACAAATTTCACTGCAATACTACGAGAGGATCCTAGTATATAACGGTAATGACCTCGACAACAGACAACGCGTACTGGAGTAACCGAAAGGTGATCAGCAACCAGATTAGTCGCATTCCTGACGGCCGAAGATTGTATGCTATTGGAGATATTCATGGCCGTAGTGACCTTCTTCAGGAACTGCACCAGAAGATTCTTAAAGACGCCAGCGACGCGTCAAATCTCCTCAAACACATCGTGTATTTAGGGGATTACATTGATCGTGGGCCATGTAGCCAACAAGTTATTAACCTTTTACTTCATGATATCCCGGACGGATTTACTCCTACATATCTTTTGGGGAATCATGAAGCGATGCTCCTTGACTTTCTTGATACTGCATCGTCTGGCCAAAACTGGCTATACAACGGCGGTGATGCCACCTTGATGAGTTATGAGATTGATGAGGGAATCTTGAGTCAAGCAATAGATTACGCAAATTTACAGTCGACACTAAAAAACAGCCTTCCTGCTGCTCACATTTCATTTCTTAACTCGCTTGAGCTCTCCTACGACTGTGGCGACTACTTCTTCTGCCATGCTGGTGTGAAACCCAGCTTATCCCTTGATACACAATCAAAGGACGATCTGTTATGGATTCGCGATGAATTTTTGTACTGCAGCACACAGCTTGAAAAAATTATCGTTCATGGTCATTCAATCAGCGATAAGGTTGCGTTCTATCCGCATCGTATAGGTGTGGATACCGGGGCATGGTTCTCGGATCAGCTAAGTGCCCTAGTACTTGAAGGATCCGAGCAACGTGTTATTTCCACGGGAGGATAATGATGACACTCCTTGTTGAGGGTTTAGCGGACGCTGCGTCCTTCGACGTTAATCGGCTTCAAGAAGCGCGTGTTCAGTGCATCGGCGACATTATACTCGACCGATTTATTGATGGCACTGTCGATCGTGTTTCCCCAGAAGCACCGATACCAGTTCTTCGTACGGATAATTATAACGCTATGCCTGGCGGTGTTGGCAATGTCGCCCGTAACATTGAATCACTAGGGGGGCAAGCCATCCTTCATGCTATTATTGGCAACGATAAAGAAGGTGAAGAGCTAGCTGAACTAGCCTCTGATAATACTAAAGTTCACCTCATTACCGACAGTGGACGACCCACGACCGTCAAAACCCGCTACCTAGCCGGCACCCAGCAACTCCTACGTACCGATGACGAATCGACTTTACAGATATCAAACAACATAAATGAGAGCCTGCTCGATCAAATTGCTAAAGAGATGCCAGAATGCAATGCCATAGTCCTTTCAGACTATGGGAAAGGCGTGCTCCGCAAAGATTCATTGTCAGCAATCATCAGTGCTGCAGAGAAACACAACATTCCAGTCCTTGTGGACCCCCAAAGCAGCCAATTTGCAGACTATCGTGGAGCAACTGTAATAACGCCCAATCGATCTGAACTGATGGCAGCAACAGGGCTTTCTCTTTCAAATGATGATGAAATCGCGGCCGCAGGCCAGAAGTTACGTACAAGGTTTGAATATGAGGCCCTTGTGATTACTCGGGGCAGCGACGGCCTAAGCGTCATCACTGCCAACGATATCATTCATTTGCCAGCTGTCCGACGAGCAGAAGTATACGATGTATCGGGAGCAGGTGACACTGTGATTGCAGTGCTTGCAGTCGCACTGTCTGTCGGTGCCAACCTCCCTACAGCAGCCGTGCTTGCCAATTCAGCTGGTAGTATTGCAGTTGGTAAGGCCCGAACAGCGATAGTCCGACCAGATGAGCTGGTTGCCACGTCTAATAGCTTATTACACACGGCCGCTCCGTCCAAAATATGCAGCGTAGATCAAGCTCTAGAAAGAATTGCGGTATGGAGAAGGCTGGGAAAAACATTTGGGTTCACAAATGGTTGCTTTGACCTTCTTCATCCGGGACACATATCTTTATTGAATCAGACTCACTCTCTCTGCGATCATCTAATAGTTGGCCTTAATAGTGATAATTCCGTTGAACGATTAAAAGGTAAGGGTCGGCCAATTCAGGCTGCGTTAGCAAGAGCAGAAGTCCTTTCATCATTGGCTAATGTAGATTTGGTGGTAATCTTCGACGAAGATACACCCTTGGATATTATAAAGAAGATTCGCCCAGACATTCTTGTAAAAGGCGCTGACTACAAGTTGGATGATATAGTAGGAGGTAGCTTCGTGCGAAGCTACGGGGGCAAGGTCGTGCTAGCAGATCTCGTACCAGGCCATAGCGACACTGACATTATCCGCCGGGCATCTAGGTAGCATTATGGTGCAAACCATTGTTGTAACCGGAGGGGCTGGATTTATAGGATCCAACATTGTTTCTGAGCTAACAGAGAAATCAGAATACAACATAGTCGTTTGTGACTGGCATGATGAAAGCACCAAGTGGAGAAATCTATCTACAGCCAATGTCGCAGATATCATCGCGCCTGACAATTTGATCAACTTCCTCTCATCCGCTAGCGCAGTCAAGACCGTGATCCATATGGGTGCAATCTCTGACACTACCGAGACTAACGTTGACCTGCTGCTAAAACACAATACTAACTATACACTAGACCTTTGGCGCTGGTGCCGTGCGCATGACACCCGTCTGATTTACGCATCATCAGCTGCTACGTATGGCGACGGATCTTACGGCTTTGATGACGACCCAATACCCGAGTTGTTGGAAAAACTTTGTCCGCTTAATCCCTATGCTTGGAGCAAGCACCTTGTCGACCGCTGTATAACGGCTGATTCGCAGGCGCTACTTCGGGGTTCCCAGTGGGTTGGTCTGAAGTTTTTTAATGTTTTTGGGCCTGGTGAGGGCCACAAAGGAGCGATGAGAAGCGTAGCCCTGCAAATATATGAAACGATCACCAGTGGTCATATACCTCAATTATTTCGCTCGCATCGTAGTGACTGTAAGGACGGCGAACAAAAGCGGGATTTCATTTACGTAAAAGACTGCGTTGACGTGATTTTATGGCTTCTTGATCACGAAGAAATAAGTGGGCTTTTCAATTTAGGAAGTGGTCACGCACGAAGCTTTAACGAGCTTGCAAGCGCAGTTTTTGTAGCTTTAGATCGCGAACCATTGATAGAGTACTGCGATACTCCTTTAGATCTCCGTACGCGCTATCAATACTTTACTGAAGCAAAAATGGACCGCCTACGATCTTCGGGGTACACCAAGCCATTTACCCCTCTAGAATTGGGGATCTCTACCTACGTAAAGGACTATCTTGAAAAGTCTAGTAATCACCCGTAGCGGTTTCATTCAGCATTGGTTGCACATGACTATTGTGATGCTTAATCGCTCGTTACTCCAAAGACAACCAACCTTATTGGCGTTTTCGTTGCTTTATGATATCACGCTCACATCCTTAATAACTATTGTAATTCCTCCACGCTCATACCCAAACCAAGGGGCTAAATAGTGACCGATCTAGACAACCTGACCGCCAACTCAGTCGTGGCAAGTTACCGAAGTGGAGACTTGTCTCCGATTGAAGTGACTCGCGCTACGCTCGATCGTATGAACGCTCTTAACGCGCAATACAATGCATTTTGCCTGATCGATGAAGATCGAGCACTAGCCGACGCCAAAGCGTCTGAAAAACGTTGGAGATGTAATAAGCCGCTGGGGTTAATTGATGGGGTGCCTGCAACAATAAAAGACCTGATGCTTTCTAAAGGCTGGCCCACTTTACGAGGATCAAAGACCTCTGAAGTCAGCGGCCCATGGGAGGAGGACACACCATGTGTTGCGCGTATGCGTGAACATGGAGCAGTTTTCGTTGGAAAAACTACTACTCCGGAATTTGGATGGAAGGGTGTCACAGAGTGCGCACTTACCGGAAAGACTTTAAACCCATGGAACACTGAGCGTGTTTCAGGAGGTAGCAGCGGTGGAGCGGCAGTCGCAGCAGCTCTCGCCATGGGATTCCTACACATTAGTTCCGACGGCGGCGGATCGATTCGTATGCCCGCAGGATTTTGTGGAGTGTTCGGTTTTAAACCAACGTTTGGAGTTGTGCCAACGTATCCGTCAAGCGCTCAAGGTACGCTTTCACACCATGGTCCAACAACCCGTACCGTCGGCGATGCTGCGCTCATGCTACGAGTCATGGCAGAGGCTGACTCCCGAGACTGGCTGGCTCTAAACAATCAACCACCTGATTTTCACAATATGCTAGACCGCACTGAGGAAGTCGTTAAAGGTCTCCGAATTGCTTACAGCAGAAACCTCGGGTATGCACAAGTGGACCCCGATGTGCTGGCACAAGTCGATGCAGCAGCGAGCGTTTTCAATGATCTTGGGGCAACAGTCGATGAGGTGGACCCTGGTTTCGCCAATCCACGCCAATACTTTGAAGATATTTGGTCCGTGGGCCTAGCTTTTCTTATTGCACACATTCCTGACTCTAAACATCACTTAATGGATGAACCGATTTTAGCTCTTGCAGACCGTGGTAAAAGTATTGGCGCAGTTGAATACAGAGAATCAGAGTACAAAAGGGAAGAATTGGGTCGTCTAATGGGTTTATTCCATACCAAGTACGACCTCCTGTTAACTCCCCAACTGCCTCTAACGGCATTTGCAGCCGGCAATGAAGTGCCACCAGGGCGAGGAATGACGCGATGGTGGGAATGGTCTCCGTTTACATATCCCTTTAATTTAACCCAACAACCTGCCGCTACTGTACCTTGTGGTTTTGGTAGCGACGGCTTACCGGTTGCCCTTCAGATTGTCGGGGCTAAATATGCGGATACGTTAGTACTACAAGCTAGCCACGCTTATGAAAAAATTAAGCCCTTTTTAATGCCAACTCCTAAATCGTGATCAACCAGGAAGTCGCGCTATACGATTTAACAAGAGCGAGTAAAACTGATCATGGTCTATTTGGTGTGCCCAATGAACATTAGGCCGACGACCTGTAACCCCCCAGAAGTCAACCACTGTTTCGCCCATGGTTAATTCTGACTGTATCTCTATTTCCACATTTACCAATTTACTAGCAAACAGCTCCGGTTTCAGAAGATAAGCAACTGTACACGGATCATGGAGAGGGCTACCAAAACTGCCATATTTTTCTGGATTCTTGCGATCATAAAATGTCAGCATATCGTGAACAGCCTGGCCTATCTTACCTGGAATGCGTTCAATCGTTCTCATTCGTTCTGGTGTCGCTACTGTCTTATTTGTAACGTCAAGACCAATAGCGACAATGTGACACCCTGAACCAAATACAATGTGTGCCGAATGTGGATCAGCCAAAATATTGAACTCTGCTGAAGGTTGAGTATTTCCTTTTTCGCGGAATGCACCTCCCATAAGTACAATTTTGGCAATTTTTGGTATAATTCCTGGCTCCTTTACCATGGCAACAGCTACATTTGTGTGAGGCCCTGTTAGCACTAGTGTAATCTCCCCATCAGCAGATGCCATCAAAGTGTCGATGATAAAATCCACACCATGTAATTCTTCAAGAGGGGCCGTGGGCTCAAATACATTAAACCCATCTATTCCAGTATGCCCGTGAACGTTTTCCGCGGTTATTGGTGGCCGCACCAGTGGGCGCTTGCAGCCAGCATACACTGAGACATCACTACGTCCTGCAAGTTCGCAGATAATCCGAGCATTGCGTTGGGTGAGCTCAAGCGGCACATTACCCGCAACCGTACTGATGCCACAAATTTTCAGTTCTTTCGGCGATGCCAGAGCCAACAGGAGCATAACAGCATCATCTTGACCAGGGTCACAATCAATAATTATGGGTATAGTTGACATATGGGTCATCCCCTAAATGTTAGAATTTTTGAACTGAGTCTTCTTGCGGCAACAATTGCCCTAACCATTGCCTTAAGTTTGGGAGCTGCACCGAACAGTTTATCGGCTGAACGGAAGACAACACACCAGCACGGTATTGCGATGCATGGTGAACTAAAATACGACGCAAAATTCCCACATCTCGAATATGTCAACCCTCGAGCTCCAAAAGGAGGGGAATTGCGGCGAGCTGCATCGGGTACCTTCGATAGTTTAAACCCATTTATCATAAAAGGAGTCCCCGCACATGGCAGGAATTTAATGTTCGAGTCACTTTTAAAGCGGACTTCGGATGAGCCATTCTCACTATATGGGCTAATAGCGAAAAACATTGAAGTGCCTGATGACCGATCATCAATTGCTTTTACAATCCGCCCTGAGGCGCGCTTTCATGATGGGCGCCCTATTACTGTTAATGATGTAATTTTTTCCTGGAATACCCTGAAAACTTATGGCAAACCGAATCATCGGCTTTACTACCGACAAGTAACTAGTGTCGATGTTACAGGAAGTCGAACAATTCGATTCTCTTTTGATCACCGCAATCCTGATCGCGAACTGCCATTAATCATAGGATTAATGCCAATCCTTTCGGAATACCATTATAAAACACGCAAATTCGATAGCACTACTCTAAATCCCCCTTTAGGTAGCGGACCCTATCGAATAGGGCACGTAGATGCGGGTCGGGCGATTATTTATGATCGTGACCCAGATTATTGGGGAGCTGCTTTACCAATTAATTTAGGCCAAAATAATTTTGATCGTATACGCTTTGACTACTATCGAGACGCAAACGTCATGATGGAGGCGTTTCGAGCCCAAGAATATAACTTTCGTCAAGAATATTCCGCAGCAAGATGGGCTAACGATTACAATTTTCCCGCTGTAGCGAATGGTAAAGTTAGGCTTGAAGAATTGGGGCACGGTAGGCCTTCAGGCATGCTGGGTCTTGTATTCAACACACGCCGAGAAATCTTCAGAGACCGCTCAGTACGACGGGCGCTGTCCTTAGCTTTTGACTTTGATCAAATTAACAAGATGTTTTTTTATAATGCCTACGTGCGCACAAAAAGTATTTGGGATAATTCAGACTTGGCATCCCACGGCACACCAAATGGTCTAGAACTAGCGCTTCTTGAGCCATACAAGATGCAACTGCCCGGTGAAGTTTTCCGTATGCCATACTCTCCACCAAAAGTTGCGGGTGGCATTCGGGCGAACCTTAAAGCCGCGCAAGAAATACTTTACGAATCTGGTTGGAATGTTCGCAATGGCACACTCATACGTGTTGCTGATAAGTTGCCAATGGCTTTTGAAATTCTGCTAGTGCAACCAGAGAATGAGAAAATTGCTTTATCTTTCTCTAGAAATCTAAAACGACTGGGTATTAAGGCAAGAATTCGGACAGTTGATACAGCCCAATATCAGTATCGGCGGAATACTTATGACTTCGATATGATATTTAATCATTGGGGCATGTCTTTATCGCCTGGTAATGAACAGGCATTCTATTGGAGCACCACTGCCGCTAATCAGGAAGCTACCCGCAATTATCCGGGTGTGAGTGATCCCGTGGTTGATCATTTAATCCATAGCATTACCGAAACACGTGACCCAGACAGGTTTGTAGCCACAATTCAGGCCATGGACCGTGTTTTACTCTGGGGCCACTACGTTATACCTCTTTATCACTATAACGAGGATAGAGTTGCGTATTGGGCTAATCTAGCACGACCAAAGGTCACCCCTCTCTACGGTTACGTTATAGAAACTTGGTGGCAACAATCGAACCACGACAATCCCGATTGACTACGAGCAATTGAGCTATTTGTATAATAGACTTATTCTTGGTCTCTCACTTTTCTGAAAGTGGGGGTTGACGACGCGCCCATGATTGTTAAATGGTGTTCATGCAGCTTTGGCACTCCACATTAATGAGTGCCAAATCTGCCAACTGGTATTAAGTATTATAGTAAAGGGGTAGAAATCAAATGAAATTCAAACCATTGCACGATCGCGTGCTTATTAGACGATTAGAATCGGATGAACGAAGTTCTGGCGGCATTATTATTCCCGATACAGCTCAAGAAAAGCCAATGCAGGGTGAAGTAGTAAGCGCTGGACCTGGTTCACGTGACAACGATGGAAACATTGTCTCGTTAGAAGTAAAAGCAGGCGATAAGGTCCTATTCGGAAAATTCTCTGGTACAGACGTCACTATTAAAAGTGAAGAATTAGTTATAGTTAAAGAATCGGATATTCTCGCTGTAATCGCATCCGGCGGTCGAAAAGCTAAAGGAAAGGCAGCATAGGACCGTTATTTTCTATGGTTACACGCTGATACATCCTTTTAATGACGATCCCATATTCAGTGGGGCGTCAAAGGCTAATTTGGCCCCTATTGTTGCGAGAGAGATATACTGCATCTCAAGATGTCGTTAGAGGTCTTAGCAGCTTGGGATAGTGCAAATAACCCGAAATACGGTCTTTGAGCATCTACGATGGCGGAAATTATGGCGGACCCCTAAACTCACCCTTCTTGTGCAATGATAACCATCGGAATCGATGGTTGCGGACCTACGTCTGCGTGCCGTATAGCTAAAGCGCCCTTAATCCATGCCAATGCGGCACTTTAAAGGAGCATGCGAGAACATTAGAGGATTAGACGGAAGCCCTAATCTAAGTTGGTCCATGAATGCGCACACTATTGCCAAGAATTAAGCCCACGATTTCAGGTTACCGTGCAGTTCACAACGCCTCAGGAAGGGCTGAGTTTTGGATTAACATGGAGCAGTCATGTCTCTCACTAAGAATCTTTAGAGTTCTTCCCCGTATAGACGCCCTCTAAGTCAAGGAGAGTACGTTTTGTTTCACACCCTCCTTCCCCTGAGTATCCACCAAGATCTTCGATGCCAACTACTCTATGACACGGTATCAGAATAGGAATAGGATTTCGCGAACAGGCTCGTGCTACCGCCCTGGGTCCACTATGAATGTCACGAGCAACGTCCGTATATGTCACGGTTCGGCCCGATGGAACTTTCTCTATCGCAGCCCAAACACGAAGTTGAAATTCGGTGCCTTTCGGTCGTAATGGGACACTCTTACTAATTCTACCGCTAGCGAAATATTCCCTAATAACCTCTACTGCATCTAGTAGAAGTGGCGTCGGTTGTCTCGCTGGAACCCATCCCCACTCAAGCGAAACAATTTCTCTAGCTTCGTCAAATAGCGTTAGGTCGCCGATTAATGTTCTTAACGAAACATACCCCATATCAACCCCGAATCGTTACCCGTGTAACGTCACCGAACCACTATAAGTAACCTTACCCTACCTCTTATGTCAGAGCTGAATAAGTTATTCATGCATAAAAATGTGCTACTATTTTCTTCCAATAGTGACACTGGTCTCCACAAACTACGTATAGCGGAGGCAGAGGTTCCTTTTACCGCCCATTGCCTAGGAGTTTGTTTTGGTTAGCATGGCCGCCCCCCAGTTATCGGTCCCATTGTCGCTCATCAGCTAACTTCTTTCCTCGCTGCGTGAGAGAAAGAACCGTTGTATGATCGAGCGAATTGCATATATGTATGACTGACCATAGGTTGATGACACCGCATCGAAGCACTAAAGGTAATCAATGCTTTGTTTTCACAACGCGAGCCTTCATTTGATTGTGTATACAGGAGTGAGTGTGTTTTTAAACATAGTAATTTGGAAAATGGAAAGTGAATGAAAGACCGCCCTGAACCTGAACGGCAACTGTATTACGGATGTCATGTATTCATGTGCATAAACGAACGTCCCTCAGGCCATCCACGTGGCTGCTGTAAAGCTAGAGGCTCAGAACCATTGCGAAACTATTTGAAAGCTAAGATCAAAGCTTTGGGACTTGACGACGTTCGTATAAATGCGTCGATGTGCCTCGATCGGTGCGAATTGGGACCAACTCTTGTCATCTATCCGAAAGGTGTGTGGTACACCTATCGCACTAAAGCCGATCTTGATGAAATTCTTGAAACAGATGTAATTGGTAATCGCAGAGTGGAGCGCCTTCAGTTGAAACCCGATCAAACTGAGCCTGATCTACCCTGACCAACTCAGACACAATTTTTGCTCTTGCGAGCGGGCGCGGGCGTGCTGGGATCGCCGTATTACGCTTGTCAGGACCGAAAGCATTGGATGCGGTCAAACTACTGGGTTGCGGTCAACCTGTTGCACATCGTGCAAAACTTGTTGATCTCCGCACAGCAAACGCAAAAGAGCACCTGGACAAAGCGTTAGTTCTATGGTTTCCCGCTCCAACAAGTTATAGCGGCGAGGAAGTGGTTGAACTCCATCTTCACGGTGGCGCTGCAGTCGTCGCTGGTGTTATCGGCGCGCTGGAATCACAATCGGGTCTGCGTGCCGCTTATCCGGGCGAATTTACCAAACGCCGATTCCAAAATGGAAAAATTGATCTTACTCAAGCAGAAGGCTTGAACGATCTCATTAACGCGGAAACCGCCGCACAGCGCCGACAGGCTCTTAGACAACTTAGCGGCGAATTTGGTGCCCAATGCGAGCAATGGAAAACCTGTTTACTACGAGCCCTCGGACGCCTGGAAGCAGAGATTGACTTTGTGGAAGATGAGCTCCCAGTTGAACTTACGGAGAAATCACGGGCGGACTGTAAGCGGTTATTAAACCAAATAACAGAATATCTTGACGATGGCGGACGCGGAGAGCGCCTTAGGGAAGGCATATATATAGTGATTCTAGGACGGCCAAATGTCGGTAAATCTACTATTATCAATCACTTAACAGGCCGCGATGCAGCCATAGTGTCGGCCCGCGCGGGCACAACTCGTGATGTGGTAGAGGTCCAGTTGGACTTAAACGGTTATCCAGTAACCGTAGCAGATACAGCTGGCCTCCGAAGTTCTCTGGATGAAGTGGAAGAAGAAGGCGTTCGTCGAGCACTAGAGCGCGCAAAGTCGGCTGATATAAAGCTGATGGTTTTTGATGCTAGATGCCCCGGGGAAGCAAATAATGTGGGTGGCAATGGCACTGAAATAATCGTATTTAATAAGATCGACCTTATTTCGGAACCAGAAATTCCAGACGCACAGAATGCCTTTGGAGTATCTGCTCTTACTGGACAAGGTATGGATTCTTTGAGTCGCGCAATAGAGAAAGAGGCAGCCGCCCAGCTTTCTAACGGCGAGAGAAGCGTTATCACCCATGCCCGCCATCGACAAGCACTTCAGGAGTGCCAAGCGTCGCTAGAAAGAGCGTGTCACAACGTGGATATTGAGTTGATGGCGGAAGATTTGCGGCTAGCGACACGAGCATTGGGCCGTATTACAGGTAGTGTCGACGTGGAGGATTTACTAGATATAGTTTTTGCGGAGATGTGCATTGGCAAATAACTTGCCTTCCTGGCTGTCTAAATCAGCTACCAACAAGTACGAGGTTATCATCATTGGCGGTGGCCATGCTGGTTGTGAAGCAGCCAGTGCGTCAGTACGAGTAGGGGCGCGCACACTGCTTATTACTCATTCTTGGAGCACAATAGGTGCAATGTCCTGCAACCCAGCGATTGGTGGGATTGGAAAAGGCCATTTGGTAAAAGAAGTGGATGCTCTAGACGGACTAATGGGGCTAACCGCTGATGCAGCTGGAATACAGTTTAGAATGCTTAATCAACGAAAAGGCCCTGCTGTACGAGGTCCACGGGCTCAGATAGATCGAAAACTTTATGCAGCCGAAATGCAGCACGCTTTGGGCCAACTGACAAAATTGGACATCCTTGAAAGCGCTGTCGACGAGCTGCTTTTTGATAGTGGATCAATCCGAGGCGTCAAAACAAGCGATGGAAGGCAAATTATCGCACCATGCGTTGTGATCACAACGGGCACCTTTCTTCGAGGGAAAATCCACATCGGAGAGGAAACCACCGACGCTGGACGCGCTGGTGAAGCACCTGCCGTCGGGCTGGCTAATAGCTTACAAGCTGTTGGTTTCCGTTTAGCCCGACTAAAAACAGGGACCCCTCCCCGCATCGATGCCCGAACCATCAACTGGGATGAACTCGAAGTACAACTGGGCGACAACCCTCCGACGCCATTCTCTTATCTAACTTCATCAATTACCACAAAACAAATCCCTTGCCATATTACTGGAACAACCTGCAGGACGCACGAAATTATCCGCTCAAATATAAATCGTGCGCCAATGTACTCAGGCCGTATAATCGGTCAAGGCCCCCGGTACTGTCCTTCAATTGAAGACAAAGTGATGCGCTTCCCCGATAGATCCCATCATCAAATTTTTCTCGAGCCGGAAGGCTTAGATGTAAATACGGTCTACCCCAACGGGATCTCCACATCACTTCCCAAAGAGATACAAAAATCAATGCTTGCTACCATTCCTGGCTTAGAAAATGCAATTATGCTTAAGTCGGGGTATGCAATCGAATACGATCACGTTGATCCCCGTGAACTCCTTGCCAGCTTAGAAACCAAGCGATTGAAAGGTCTATACCTTGCCGGCCAGATAAATGGCACCACGGGGTATGAAGAAGCTGCAGCTCAAGGTCTTATTGCTGGGATAAATGCAGCGCTAACGGCGGGCGATAGCGATCCACTATTATTGGACCGTGCCGACGGTTATATTGGTGTGCTGATCGACGATCTAGTTACCAAGGGAGTCGACGAGCCATATAGAATGTTTACTTCGAGAGCAGAATATCGCCTAAGCTTACGAGCTGACAACGCCGACAAGCGTTTGACACCTATAGGTGAGAAAATTGGGTGTGTAAGCCCAAAAAGAAGCAGTATCTTTGCCCGTAAGATGGCCGCAGTATCAAACGCTCACGAGATGCTTTCCACACTCAGAACGAACGCAACCGATGCGCGGGCCGCTGGTTTAGCAGCATTACGTGATGGAAAACGGAATTGTGCTGCCGATTTTTTATGCGTACCTGGCACAACAATTGCTAAACTTTCTGTGCGTTGGCCAGAACTAAAAAACATTCCCCATTCCATCGCCTCTCAACTGGAAACAGAAGCTCATTATTCAATGTATATTGACCGCCAGGCCGCCGACATTGAAGCTTTCAGGAGAGATGAAGATCTCACGTTACCGCCATGGCTCAATTATGATCAGATCGGAGGACTCTCCAACGAGGTGCGTGAAAAATTGAGCAACGCGCGTCCAACAACTTTAGGCCAAGCATCGCGAATTCCAGGGATAACCGCAGGAGCGGTGACAGCTCTACTTAGCCATGTAAGACGGCGCGGAGCAGGCGCCTTGAGGTGAGGCCATTAACCCCCGAGGCCTTTTGTGTCGCAACTAGTGTTTCACGTGAAACAATGTCACGTCTTGAACTTTTCGCAGATGCGTTAATTAAATGGAACAGAGGCGTTAATCTTGTCAGCGAGGCATCCCTGGCCGATATTTGGCGGCGCCACTTCCTAGATTCAGCGCAACTATTAGCGCTAGCTCCCCCTACATGCCAAACCTGGGTTGACTTAGGAGCCGGGGCAGGCTTTCCAGGTCTAGTGCTTGCGATAATGGGCGCTCCCGATGTTCATCTGATTGAAAGCAACCAGCGAAAGTGCGAATTTCTTCGTGCTACAGCACGCCAAACTGCTACAAAAGTAACTATACATTGTCAACGTATCGAAGATATGACCAAGCTAAACGCCGATGTAATAACGGCGCGAGCTATCGGGCCATTGGCAAAGCTAATTGATCTTGCCAACGCCTTTGCCAAACAGGACACATTGGGCCTATTCATAAAAGGCTCAAAATTTGGCACCGAATTGACGGCACTGGCCAAATATCCGACAATACAGCTAGAACTTGTGAAAAGTCGGTCACATGCTTCGGGTGTTATCTTGCGCGTGAAAGGGTTCGACAATTCCTGATTCGACTCTATCGCCCAAACGTAGCCAACGGATCATTTCTGTCGCCAATCAAAAGGGCGGCGTTGGTAAAACAACGACGGCAATTAATCTAGCAACAGCCCTTGCTGCTGTAGGCAGGCGCACCCTATTGATTGATGCGGACCCCCAAGGCAATGCCACCACGGGTTTAGGTCTGACCGCAGCTGCTGGCTCCGTATCAACTTACGAAGTTATTGAAGGATCCAAACCACTACATGAAGCTCACCGATACACCGAAATCCCTGGCCTCGACCTTGTTCCATCGACAGTGGACCTAATGGGGGCAGAAATAGAACTGGTCGACTCTGAACGACGCGAATATCGCCTACTCGACGCAGTACAAGCCGCACCAACCGATCACGATTACATTTTAATCGATTGCCCTCCAGCTCTTGGTTTTCTAACCCTGAACGCCTTAACGGCCTCCCAAACCGTTCTAATCCCCCTTCAATGCGAGTTTTTTGCACTTCAAGGATTAACTCAACTTGTCCGTACACTTCAACGAGTTCGCCGTGTTTTTAATCCCTCGCTGGGAATCGAAGGAGTAGTACTAACTATGTACGATAAACGAAACAAACTATCTGCCCAAGTCGCTGAAGACGTTCGAAACTGTATGGGGTCCAAAGTTTATGAAACTATAATCCCTCGCAATGTTAGGATGTCTGAAGCTCCGTCTCACGGTAAACCAGCTCTTATCTACGATCGTCATTGTGCAGGAAGCACTGCCTATATGGCACTAGCGCGAGAGGTCCTGCGTCGAGAGACGCTGGCTGCGGCATGACCGAAGAAATGCGCAACAAGGGGCTAGGCCGCGGGCTTTCAGCCTTATTCGGCGAAGATGAAGCAGAACTCGCTTCGTTAGACCGCGTACAGACCGCCAACACGGTGCCGATCGAACGGCTAGAGCCTAATCCCCACCAGCCCCGTAAGGCCTTTATTCAGGGTGATATCGAAGCATTGGCGGCATCAATTCGCGCTCAAGGCATTCTTCAGCCCATTCTTGTTCGCCGTTCAGATGAAAAGCCTGATTCCTACCAGATACTTGCAGGTGAGCGCCGTTGGCGTGCTGCCCAACTAGCCCAACTTCACCAAGTGCCGATAATTGTCAAAGAAATAAGCGATGAAGACGCATTAGAACTTGCTCTTGTCGAAAACCTTCAAAGGCAAGATTTAACTGCAATAGAAGAAGCTGACGGTTACCAACGCCTAATCGATGAGTTTAGCCAAACACAAGAACAGATTGCCCAGACCGTTGGCAAAAGCAGAAGTCACGTTGCCAACACGCTACGCTTGCTAACTTTACCCGAGTCAATACAAAACTTACTTCAAGACGGCAAGCTAACCGCTGGTCATGGCCGTGCGTTGTTGGCAACAAATAATCCATTACAATTAGTAAAAGATATCATCGAGCGAGACCTGAGTGTCCGCCAAGCAGAGCGACTGGCAAAACAACCATCCAAACAACTTCAAAAACGTAAACTTAAAGATGCCAATACGGCGGAACTTGAACGCAACGTCTCGCATGCTCTAGGGCTCGTCATGAACATAGAGGATTGGGGGCCTCGTGGTGGTCGAGTCACCATCAACTATAAAACTCTTGAACAGCTTGACGACTTATGCCAACGC
This sequence comes from uncultured Alphaproteobacteria bacterium, assembly GCA_913041535.1. GTDB lineage: Bacteria > Pseudomonadota > Alphaproteobacteria > VGEJ01 > VGEJ01 > CAJWJK01. Next base: position 33,523 of record CAJWJK010000003.1, on the reverse strand, counting down.
TTGTGCAAACAAACACAATCTTAGACACCACATACAACCAACCACGATAATGAAATAAATGGCGATTGAGCACAGCGTGTTATGATAACTCACAACGTGGCACTTTTCGTTACCTGTTTGGTGGATTTCTTCCGACCAAGTGTTGGCCTTGCGGCGGTCAAACTTCTAGAATCGCACAGCTGCACCGTTTCAATCCCTAAGATTCAGACCTGTTGCGGGCAACCCGCGTACAACTCGGGCGATCGCGATGGTAGCATCGCCATAGCTAAAAAAGTTATCAGCGCATTTGCTGACTATGATTATGTGGTTGTTCCTTCAGGCTCCTGCGCGGGCATGATAATCAAACATTATCCCGACCTTTTCGCCGACGACCCAACTATGGAACCCCAGGCTCATGAGCTGGCCGAGCGCACCTACGAACTAATTACCTTTCTTACTAAAATACTTAAGGTAGATAAGTCTCTCGAACCTTTCCACGGCACCGTGACCTATCATCACTCCTGTTCGAGCCTTCGCGAGCTCGGCATTCGAGATGAAGCGTCCAACCTTCTTCGTAAAACCCGAGGCGTAGAATACCGAGAGTTGAAAGGTGCAGAACAATGCTGTGGCTTTGGCGGCACATTTTGTATCAAATACCCCGAAGTTTCTGTGGACATGGTGGCCCGCAAAACCTCAGCAATTGCTGAAACTGGTGCCCAAACCGTATTGTCTGGTGATCTTGGTTGCCTGTTAAATATCGCTGGACGTCTGAGACGTGAGGGATCAAAAATCGAAGTCCGTCATATTGCCGAGATTTTGGCTGGAATCGGCACCACTCCAGCCATCGGCCAGCGCCGATAAATGAAGATCACAAGCCCACATTTTCAAAAAAATGCCTCGAAAGCAGTTTCCGATCCGCTGTTGCGGGAAGCTCTCGGCCTCATAGAAACCAATTTTGCCGGTAACCGAAAGGAAGCCATTGCCCGTCTGCCTGAATTTGACGATCTTCGAGATCATGCTAAATCACTGAAGGACCACGTTATTATCAATTTAGACCTATACCTTGAACGCTTCGAAACAGAGGTCAAGAAATCGGGTGGCACCGTTCACTGGTGCTCGAGCGCTGAAGAAGCGCGCAACACTATTCTCAAATTGTGCAAAGAAAAAAGAGCCCGTACGGTAACAAAAGCAAAATCGATGGTTACTGAAGAAATCGACCTCAATCATTTTTTAAGCTCTAACAATATTGAGCCCATTGAAACGGATTTGGGCGAATATATTATTCAACTCGCTAACGAAGCACCTGGGCATATAGTTGCACCTGCTGTTCACAAAACTAAAGCTCAGATTGCTGAGTTGTTCTACAAGCACCACAAAGACCTTGACCCCGATAGATCTCTTAATGACCCTGCGGATATTGTAGCAGAGGGCAGAGCAGTCATGCGCCAACGGTACCTGGATGCAGATGTTGGTATTACTGGCGCGAATTTTCTTGTAGCTGAGACCGGCTCGGCAGTAATTGTTACAAACGAAGGCAATGCAGACTTGTCTCTTTCTCTCCCAAAAACCCATATTGTCGTTACTGGCATTGAAAAGGTGATTCCAACGGTGGAAGACGGATTGACCATGCTGCGCCTTCTTGCTCGCTCAGCAACAGGTCAAGAATTTTCTACCTATACAACCGTTGTTACGGGACCCAAACGTGAAGGCGAGCTTGATGGCCCTAGTGCCTTCCATGTTGTTCTTGTTGACAATGGCAGGACAGACCTGGTTGGAACTGAGTTTCAGGATATCCTCCGTTGCATTCGCTGCGGTGCCTGCCTAAATCATTGCCCGGTCTTTGGTGCAATCGGAGGACAAGCTTATGGCTGGGTATATTCGGGACCAATGGGGGCTGTCCTAACACCAGCGCTAACCGACCTGCAAACTGCACATCACCTACCTTTTGCATCAAGTTTTTGCGGACGCTGTGAGGAAGTATGCCCAATGCATATCCCTTTACCCAAAATGATGCGGCACTGGAGAGAAAAAGCTTTTAAAGAAAGAATTAACTTGACCCGTGAACGCATGATTGTGCGCTGCTGGGCGTTCATAACACTTCATCCTAAGATATATCGCCTTATTTCAAACCTTGCAGCATCCTTCTTCTTAACCATTAGCAAGAAAAGTGGTTGGCTTCCCTCCCTCCCTCTCTCTCGTGGTTGGACATACGGCCGCGATCTTCCAGCGCCTGAAGAGCAAGCATTTCACACTCTTTGGCGATCGTCCCGCCGGACGCACGAAAATCAACAGGTTCATAAATGAGTTCCCGTGACCAAATCCTGAATAAACTACGGAGCACCCTAGACCGCACGGACGAAAAGTCTGAGCTTAACGATATAAGACAACAGTTAATCACCCCAAAACCCCAGCCAATTCCCAATAGAGGCAACCCAAAGGCTAATGACCGAATACCAATATTTGAAGAGTTAGCTTTAGCTGCGAACTGTTCCATAGAACGAGTTTCAACGCCTCAAGATATTCCAAGATCTGTCGCTAACTGGCTTGCTCATAACAATCTCCCACCGTCACTTGTCATAGCCCGAAATCCTACCCTTGAGGGTTTGTCATGGTCGGATCACTCTTTTTTATCTATTCGCACGGGCATACCAGAAAAAGATGATGAGGTTGGTCTCAATCTAGCACTTGCTGGCATTTCCGAAACCGGAACCCTTATGTTCGCTTCTTCACCCCAAACACCTACCAGTCTTAATTTCTTACCAGAGAATCATATCGCTATCGTTGGAGCATCGACTATCGTAGGAAGCTATGAGGAAGCAATTAAAAGATTGAAACCTCCAGAAACCGAGCAGCCACACTCCCAAATGCCACGAGTTCTAAATTTTGTAACTGGCCCCTCCCGCACGGGAGATATAGCGCTAAAACTAGAGCTGGGCGCACATGGGCCCAAACGTTTACATATCGTTATTGTTAACGCACACCTTTAGGTACGAAATGGCGCGACGCACAAGGGACCCAGTTAGGACCAATATTGCGGATCAATCCTTATTCGAGCGCGCCATGCGTGATGTTCAACCCATAGAAAAAGATAACAACCCGTTGCAAAAGCATAAGGCACCTGCTTCTACCTCAGTTAATATTACAAGTACTGCCCATTCGAATCGCAAAGATCGACCAAAATCGCAAAAAATCTCTCACAGACGACCAAAATCCAATATCTCTAGCGGTCTAGATCGACGCACTGCGCAGCGACTCAAGAGAGGGCAGTTTCCCATCGAAGCGCATCTCGACTTACACGGATTCACTCAGAAGCAAGCCCGCAATGAGCTTGATACTTTCCTCGAATCATCCTTTGCATCTGGTAAACGTTGTGTCCTTATCATTACAGGAAAAGGATCCTCTAAGCGGCACGACGAATACTCTAATCACGGAGCATCTTCCACAGGAATTCTCCGTACAGCCGTCCCTCAATGGCTCAACGAACAAGAAAATGGAGCCCGTGTAGTAGCTTACTGTCCAGCACAGCCACATGATGGAGGCGCTGGCGCACTGTATGTTCTCCTCCGGAGACAACGGTGACTACTTCTATCAATGCTATTCAGTGGTCCTCTCGCGCTACAATATAAAACGCGATAAATCAGCATCTTTTACCAAATCACCTACCTGATCTCGCACGTACGAGCCATCGATTGTTATGCTAGTGCCAGCTTTATCGGTTGCATTAAAACTAATCTCCTCAAGAAGACGTTCCATGACAGTATGTAGGCGACGTGCTCCAATATTTTCAACATTTTCATTTACCTCAGCAGCTAAATCAGCAATCTGATTTATGCCATCCTCAGTAAATTCAATTGTAACGCTTTCAGTTGCCAGCAATGCTACATATTGTGTGATAAGGCTCGCCTCAGGCTCAGTCAGTATACATTTGAAATCGTCACGGCTCAGCGGCGTAAGCTCCACACGAATTGGCAACCTCCCTTGTAATTCTGGCAGAAGGTCTGCAGGCTTGGAAAGATGAAATGCGCCAGATGCAATAAACAGAATGTGGTCCGTTTTCACTGTTCCATGTTTCGTTGCTACTGTCGTTCCCTCTATCAATGGTAAAAGATCTCGCTGAACCCCCTCCCGACTAACATCTGCCCCTATTCGCTCTGAACGCGCAGTTATTTTGTCGATTTCATCCAAAAATACGATCCCATTCTGCTCTACCAACTCTATCGCACTGCGCACCACCTTATCCGGATCCAAAAGTTTGTCACTTTCCTCCGACACCAGAACCTCATATGATTCTGCAACTGTCATACGTCGCGGCTTGCTGCGTTGTCCTAACGCCTTACCCAACATATCGTTAAGATTTATCATACCGACCTGACTTCCTGGCATGCCAGGAATGTCAAAAGTTGGCAAACCCGCGGTACTCTCTTGTACATCAATTTCTATTTCCTTGTTGTCAAGAGTGCCGTCTCTCAACATTGTGCGGAATTTAGCTCGTGTTTCCTCGCTAGCTTGCTCTCCGACCAAGGCATCTAATACGCGCGCTTCTGCGGCTAATTCAGCTTTAGCATTCACCTCAGCACGACTCCGTTCCTTAATCATAGATATTGCCAACTCTACAAGATCACGAACAATTTGTTCTACGTCGCGACCCACATAACCCACCTCTGTGAACTTGGTCGCCTCCACTTTAATAAACGGGGCTTGAGCCAACCGGGCTAAACGTCGCGATATTTCTGTCTTCCCGACACCCGTCGGCCCAATCATTAGAATATTCTTAGGCAGCACCTCATCTCGCAATTCCTCGGGCAATTGCTGACGGCGCCAGCGATTTCTCAATGCTATCGCAACAGCTCTCTTCGCTTCATCCTGCCCAACAATAAATCGGTCGAGCTCCGAAACAATCTCTCTCGGGCTAAAGGAAGTCATTGGCTACTAAGGCTCTCCATAACAATAAATTCATTTGTATACACGCAAATACCTGCGGCTATAGTCATTGCTCGAGAGGCTACCAATTCTGCATCAAGATCCTCTCTATCTATCAAGGCACGTGCGGCGGCAAGCGCATAGTTTCCACCAGAACCAATACCTATCACCCCATCCTCTGGCTCCAGCACATCACCGGTGCCACTCAATACCAGACTGGTATCTTTATCAGCCACCGCCATTAAAGCTTCCAATCTGCGCAAATATCGATCAGTCCGCCAATCCTTTGCCAATTCCACTGCCGCCCTAGTCAAATGACCAGAATGTTGCTCGAGCTTCCCCTCTAGGCGCTCAAACAACGTGAAAGCATCTGCTGTAGCTCCGGCAAATCCGGCGATCACAGCACCATCAGCTAGCCGCCGAACTTTTCGAGCATTTGATTTTACAATGCTCGCCCCCATAGAAACCTGACCATCGCCAGCAACAACCACAAGCCCATTCTTACGAACCGAAAGGATCGTAGTCCCATGCCAACTTGAATTTTCCTTAGTGCTCATTCACTTTCCTGCCAATCAAGAGACGATTACACCGACACCCATGCTCAGGCAATCGAATTCCTTAACACGATGTGGTAATTTAGGATGAGAGATCAAGGTCGAATTGCCAACATCTAGTGATTATATTTAAAAACTATAGATGCGGACATTGAAACTTTAGTCATGCGAGTCTAACGACGGAAACCCAAGGATGATTGAAAAACCCTTTATCATTGATGCCTTGCAATACTGCAAATGGTCTAAAGAGATCTTTCACGACATGAATAGATCAGGTGTTGCTGCCGTTCACGTGACAATCTGCTACCACGAAAACTTCCCCCAAACTATTAAGAATATCAGTGTGTGGAATAGATATTTCGAAAATTTCTCTGAACATATTGTACCAGGACGAACTTCTGCTGATATCCGTGAGGCACATAAGGAAGGGCGAACAGCAATCATATTGGGTTTTCAGAACTGCTCTGCCATAGAGGGTGACATCGGTCTAATTGAAATTTTCCATCAGCTGGGCGTTAGATTTATGCAGCTGTCGTACAACAACCAAAGTCTCCTTGCTACAGGATGTTATGAAGATAACGATAGCGGCATTACGCGTATGGGCCGCGAGGCAATTCGCGAAATGAACCGTTTGGGCATGATAATTGACATGAGTCACTCGTCGAAAAGATCTACGTTAGACGCCATTGATTTTTCAGATCGCCCAATTGCCATAAGCCATGCTAATCCCTCTTTTTGGCATCCATCACCCCGAAACAAAACTAACGAAGTTATAAAAGCCCTTGCTGAAAATCGTGGAATGTTTGGATTCTCGCTATATCCTCACCATCTGAACAATGGATCAAATTGTTCTATCGAAGATTTTTGTACGATGGTAGCGCGAACTGCCGAACTTATGGGAACAGACCGTATTGGTTTTGGAAGCGACCTTTGCCAAAATCAACCCGATACAGTTGTTGGTTGGATGCGCAATGGAACTTGGACCCTGGACATTGCGTCTGGCTCAGAATCACAAACATTCATTGGATTCCCGACCCAACCACAATGGTTCCAAAGCAACCTAGGTTTTTCAAATATTCTATTGGGGTTGCGCAATATCGGCTTCTCAGATCTAGAGGTTGCCAAAATAGCTGGAGGCAATTGGTTAAACTTTTTTGACGCATCTTTGGGCTCGTACGCCAACATACAGAACTAATTAAAATGCCTGACATACCATTTAACGTACATACTCGCGCATCTAACCATGTAATGAAGCTAACTCGACTAGGAGCGACTTTCCAAACCCGGATTAGCTTCATGCGCAGGTTGATCCGACATATGCATCGTGAAAATTGGAGCATAGAGCAAAAACATTTTGACCTTGATGATGAAGGTTATGGTATGGCTCTCTATGTGGTAACGACCCCAGAGCGCTGGTACAGCTTAGTCTGTTTCTCACACTATCTTGACCCCAACAGTCGCACAGATAGGGTAATTGCGGAAGATTGGGATACTACCTTTACCCTTTTTGATGGCATTCCCACGAAAGCTGATATCAAGCGGTTAGCAAAACAGACACCCAAACAAGAAACTGGTCGATTTGAAGAGAAAGATCTGGTGCTAAGCCGCGCTAATAAGAGTCTAAGACTGTTCGATTACGTAGTTGACTCCTTAACTCAGGGACATCAACCAAATCCAAAAACTATTAATTCTGTTGGATACCTAATGCGCACTACTGCCGTATATGCGAATGGTAAATTTGGCTTAGCTGACAGATCGCTTTATGCCGATCGGCCTGAGCTTAAGCCTCCTTATCAAGCTGAAATGTTGACCGTTTACCTAATCCGGGAGTTTTGCTTGGATTTAGTTGAGCACGTAGCGCGCTATAGGGCGCCCATTCGAGCTACCGCTTTAAATCGAAACCTCAAGCGCCATCTTGGTATGGGAAATGCTACTGGACTCGGCATGGCCCCCTTCTTGGTTGATCATCCAGCATTAATCCATAAATGGTTCCAGGCAAGAGAAACAGCCCTTGCACGAATACGGTCTATTGAAAACGCCACAGCAACGAAAATTGCCCGATTTCGCTCATTAGTTTCTCGATCGAAGAAACACGTAAGTGAATGGATCATTGAAGATGAAAAACAGAAAAGTAAAATTCAAAAATTGAATGATGACCTTGCAGTGCTTGACTGTTGGGTGTCTGACGATAGCAAAATCATCAATTTGAACAGACCGTGGGATAATCTTTTTAGACTGTCGGAGAAAAACTTTTCTATCGAGGGCCAGGAAATCCTCGTATCGCTCCTTCTTGAACCGTATCCAGAGCTCGTCGATGAGCTGGGAGAATCCCTCCATTACGATCCAGTAAACACTTTCAACGTGCGAATGACCGTCTCCGAAATGATTCAACATGTGCAGACCCGTTACAGGTGGGCACTAGCAATAAATTTTAATGATCCCAAAGAGAATCAGTACTTTTGGTATTATTCGCAAGAGAAAAACGAACCACGCCGAGGTTTGCGTTGCGATGAACCCGGAGCCGAAAAAGAGATGGAAATAGCTGTCGCGCGTGACATAAACTCACTACATTACGCGCTTAATACAGTGGATAAATCCACCCCTTTAGCGCATTTTTTACTATCTCACCCCGAATTGCGACACATTGCACGGCGCGTTCAGATGACTTCCCAATATGCCTATTCTGAAATTCAGGAGAATATTATCTCGTCATCCTGCGCACCGATAGACATCTTACGAAGTAAACTTGCCTTCTTTGGTGCATCCAAGTTTGACCCAAAGTCAGACTTGTGGACACGGATCACTCTTTGTCAGGGAGCCCCACTGCGCGACGAGTTATCGAATGATTATGTCGATGATTGGTGCTTTCCAGTTCAGCCAGCGAAGTTTTAATGCGCGTCTCATTGAGCGAAATCCAGACCTTTATAACAAAAGCCTGTGTCGCAACTAGACTCCCTCTTGGTCTAGCTGAAGATGCGGGGCATGCGGCACGACACGCTATCCAACGTGGCTCTGGACAACTAGAAGCTTTCGTCGAGGCAATCGAAGCGATGGCGCAGAATCGTTCAGTAACTTACGACATTGACAAAGCCATCATGGGACACTTCGTTCCCCATGACTCAGACAAGAATCTGTCCGCCTTACATGCCGGCCCGTCAGCTTGCGATTTCATTTTTCTGAATGAGACTCAAAACGTAAAACAAGGTCATATTACCCTCATCAGCATCGATGTCCCAGCTGTTGTAATTTATCAAGCATCCGTTGTTTCAGAAAACGTAGATTCAAAGTATTCCTTATCATGGCATATTAGTGGAGCCAGCATCCTCCACGGTATTTGCTGGCAAGGGTCTCTTCTGTTCACTGAGGGCACGCTTGCTGATCTATTATCCAGTCACTCTTCTGAGATAAGCCTACAACTGGTTGAATTGGGGGACCCGCTTGATAAATCTACTTCAAAATTTGTTGATCAAGTTAACTCTCCTCAAGTTGAGGAAAGAGTTTGGAACAACATTCTAAAGTACGCGGGTCGTTCTCTAGTAGAAACAACAGAAACCTCACGACTAACAGGTGCTGGTGCTGGGGTGCTCGATACAGATTGATGCGGTCGATTGCCCCCACAAAATCGCGTAATTCTGGTGTATTTTCTATTCACGCATCTATTTTAAACGAACAATACGCAGTCTCTCCCTAATCTTTTAAACCAGCAGAGATCTCTGGCCTCGCAAGAGCCGGAACCAATTTATCCAAAGATACAGAGCCCACAGCTTCTGTATTGTCGACTACTATGGCCTTTGTAGAGCCTGTTTTGATCATTATCTGGAGCGCATCCTCTATAGCCATGTCTCGTTCGATTTGAGGCCCGTCCAGCAGTCTCTGGGTCTCCATTATTGAGCCAACCTTAAGCACACGACCACGATTAATGTCTTTAGTAAATGCAGCAACATAGTCGTCTGCAGGTTCCAATATGATACTTTGCGGAGATCCTTTTTGAACAATCACGCCGTCTCTAAGAATGGCAATATTATCACCCAAGCGCAGTGCTTCATCTAAATCATGTGTAATGAATATTATTGTTTTATGCAGTTCTTCTTGAAGGCTGAGAAGAATGTCTTGCATGTCTGTACGTATAAGAGGGTCTAACGCTGAAAATGGTTCATCCATCAGTAATATATCGGCATCCGTTGCAAGCGCTCGAGCGAGACCGACGCGCTGTTGCATACCCCCAGACAATTGAGCTGGGTAATAGTTCTCAAATCCAGAAAGTCCTACGCGATCAATCCATCTCTGACCTCTGTCAGCAATTGTTTCTTTATCGATATTTTGAATTTCTAAACCGTACACTACATTTTCAACCACTGTGCGATGAGGGAATAAAGAGAATCGTTGAAACACCATAGAAGTTCCAAACCGCCGAAAATCCCTTAATTCAGATCTAGTCATCTCAAGAATATTGCGGCCCCCAACAACTATTTCGCCAGTCGTTGGCTCTATTAGTCGGTTAATATGCCGTATTAACGTCGATTTTCCTGACCCAGAGAGGCCCATTATGACCTGTATACCGCGATGAGCTACATCGATGTGTACGTTTTCAAGTCCCAGCGTGTGTCCGTAAACATCCATTAACTCCTGTTTCGTCAGGCCATTTTTCACCAAATCAACCATGCTTTTGGGATCGGGGCCAAAAATTTTATAAACACCCCGGATTTCTACTGAGGCCTCAGTCATCGCCTCCATCCAGATGCTTTTGAAGTCGTTTACCGTAATTCTGAGAAATGCGATCGAAAATTATCGCTAGAGCCACAATAGCGAGCCCATTCATAAAACCAACAGCAAGATATTGATTATTTACGGCACGTAGCACTTGTTGGCCGAGTCCCTGCATGCCAATCATTGCAGCAATCACCACCATTGCCAACGCCATCATAATTGTCTGGTTTACACCTGCGAAAATATTAGGTAGTGCCAGGGGAACTTGGACGCCGAACAATTTTTGGCGATAACTCGCTCCAAAAGCTTCAGCCGCCTCCAATACTTCCTTATCTACTAACCGAATACCTAAATTGGTGAGTCTAACTATTGGTGGCATCGCATAAATACAAACGGCCAGCAGACCTGGCACTTTGCCAATACCAAGAAGCATAACTACCGGTATCAGATAAACAAAACTTGGAATGGTTTGCATTACATCCAAGATCGGTGTGATCGAAGATTGCACCCGATCCGAACGGGCCATCAAAACTCCTATTGGGATTCCGACGAGCAAGCACAAAAGCGTACACACTGACACAATAGCCAACGTCGCTACCATGTCTTTCCACATGCCAAAATAACCGATTAGAAGAAATGCTAGCACGGAACCAATTACAACAAACCAACTTCGTGCTCCAAACCAGGCCAAGAGCGCTAAAACCAACAAAACCACTGGCCAGGGCGTAGCTAGTAACAGCTTCTCAAGCCATACCAAAAAATAGAGCAAAGGATCAAAAACAGACTCTATGTCTTCGCCATAAGCCCTAGAGAAATCTCTAAACCCCAAATCGATGGATTTCTTAAGATCACGTAGGTCTTGGCGATCCATCATTGGAGGGTTTTGAAAGTCCACCCTACCCTCGATACGATATGGAAAATACGGGGCCTACTGCATACTTTGTGAGTAGGCCCCGATATATGTGACCGAAAACTATTGCTATAGTCCGGCCTTTACCTTTGCGGCCACGTCAGCTGAAACCCATGGAGTCCACACATCTTCATGTGTAGTGAGAAACTCCACAGCCGCATCCGCACCGTCTGCCTGATTATCCTCCATGTACACCAGCATGCCATTCATGATGGGCCCCGGGTACACACGAGCTGCCAGATAATCGTTTGCTTCACCACCCTGCTTCATAAAACCGTCCGTCACAATTGTCTGAACTTCGGACTTGGTCCATGAAGACGGCTTTGGATCAGCACATTCCTGTTCAGGCTTTACGATACAGCCATCCCAGTTTTCTGACCCAGCGAAGTCAACACCAAATGGTACTGGCACCATCTTGTATTTTCCAATTATCGCGGTTGGAGACCAATAATAGCCGAACCAGTTCTCCCCGCTATCAGCAGCCTTCGCTATCGATCCATTCAAACCCGCTGAAGATCCAGGATCAACCAACACCCAGCCCTTTTCCTCCATCTTAAACGCACGGAACAAATTGGCATTTGTCAGCTGACATCCCCAACCGGCTGGACAGGTTACAAACGCACCTTTTGAGGGGTCCTCTTTATACGGAAACAGTTCTGGATGCTCGATAATATCAAGAACAGTCTTCAATTCCGGATGTTCTTCCGCGGTTTTTGGCGGAATCCACCAGCCCTCACCCAGACCAGTTATCGGGTTGGGGTTTGCCGCGTGTAGCCGCCCTTCATCAAAAGCAATCTGCAGAGGTCCGCGCATTGCATTTGTCCAAACCTCTGGGGCCACATCTGGCTCACCCTTTTCATTCATCGATGTAAATGTTGGCATCGTATCGCCAGGCACTATGCTCACATCACATCCATATCCTTTTTCCAGTATGATTTTGTCAACGTGAGCCATAAATGTGGCTGACGCCCAGTTCATATCTGCAATGGTTACTGATCCGCATGCAGCGGATGCCGTCTGCGACATCAATGTCGCAACGCCAACAGCAACCAAACTCAAAAAAAATCGTTTCACAAGAAACCTCCCTTTATTGCTTCTGTATGAGAGCTTAATTGCAAAACTCTGTAATGCCAAATGACTCAAAAAAATATTAAACCAATAGTGACTGTAATTATTTACAAACTAGATTCTACTTTCCTTAATCTATACGCACTATTTCGCCTTTTAATCCCTCTTTAGCACACGGCCGTTCATACCTGTCCGACCATTAAATTCCTCGATCATATCATCCCAAACAGTAAGATGCTCCATTAGTGAATTCCAAAAACTCATCTTGCGGCGTTCTTGAAACCTATCCACACTCTCGCCTCTTTGCTCCACCCAAGTATAATAACCAAGATTGAAAATTCGCTCTCGATCACGACTATTGAGTTCCATGACGTGGTCAGATCTAATGCCAGAAAGATGCTCACCAAAAATTTCTGCTGCTGAAATTGTATCTAACGCACCAGATAGAGTTTCCTTAATGGTTTTCTCCCGCTCACTTTCGTAAAGTGAAGCTCCATCAGTTGCCACGGTAACCACTAGATCTTGATCTCCCAGTCCGAGATGCTTTGAAATCTTTATTGCTCCTATAATATTTGCAAGGCTTGAAAGCCCTAGCTCCCCGAACCGCTGCAATATGGTCGGGCTTACGTTTCTCCGAGACTCGAGGTAATCGAGTCCCACTTTGTCGTTAAACAATACATTTAATAGGTCTGTACTCTCGTCCGAGACGCCCGTAACAAGATCAGTATTCATCACGTTGTGGATGAAAGGGATATGCTTATCACCTATACCCTGAATATTATGAGAACCAAAACCCGCGTAAAGCAAAGTGGGGCATTCAAGTGCCTCAACTGCAACAATTTTGGTGCCATAATTCTCCTTTAGGGCATCTCCGGCTCCCAAAGTCCCCGAAGACCCGCTCGTTGCAACAAAAGCTGCAGGGCGGGCTTCAGGGCACGCACACTGATAGGCATCAACTATAGTGCTGAGGGCTGCGCCGGTACATTGTCTGTGAACTAGGTAATTTCCAAATTCACGAAATTGATTAAAGATTACGTTATTAGGGTCTTGGCTAAGTAATTCACATTCCTCATAAATTTCCCGAACATTACTTTCCGTGCCAGGCGTTCTAATAATATCACCTGGATTGCTTATCCACGATTCTAACCAGCGGAAACGCTCAACACTCATGCCTTCCGGCAAAACCGCAACTCCTCTGCAGCCAAGAATGCGCGAGATGGCAATACCACCGCGGCAATAGTTTCCAGTGGAGGGCCAAACAGCCCGTTGGACAATCGGATCGAACTCTCCCCGAACCAAACGGGGCACAAGACAGGCATATGCAGCAAGCACCTTATGTGCACCGATCATTGGAAAGGGCGTTCCCAGCGCAACAATGATCGGCGATCTAACCCCAGTTATTTCGAACGGCAGGATAATGTGTTCTGGCACCACCACTTTGCCAACACGGTTAGTTCCGTTAAACCAGTGAACACGAAAAAGGTTAAGAGCATTTGGCTCGTCAGGCCCTATCCCCGCAAGCTGCCTCTCTATTGCTGATGGAATAGTATTTGGAGCGGCAAGTTCTGAAAATTTTGGCAGCCGCACTTTCCGGTCGCGTAGATGGACAATCGCTCTGCCATAGACCGATTTATCAATTATGTCTGTACCCAATTGTATCTCCATCACATCTAAGTTATGGCACGAACATGCCATAATCGGATATGTTCCACTTGAAGGTTACTGTATTCCTGTTAAAAAGATCCATGAAACAACATTCGATACCCCTATGAAACAAGGTTCTGGACGCAAGGCACAAATTCAGCGGGCAACAAATGAAACATCTGTCGCGGTATCATTGGACCTCGACGGTGTGGGTAACTATCAGATTTCTACTGGAATTGGATTTTTGGACCATATGCTCGAACAACTTTCCCGTCACAGCCTTATTGATTTGCAGGTAGAGGCTCAGGGGGATTTACATATTGATTACCATCACACAAACGAGGACGTTGCGCTTTCGATAGGGTCAGCCGTCAGCGAGGCGCTGGGCGACCGTGTCGGCATAAACCGCTATGGCGCCGCACTTGCGCCGATGGATGAAGCTTTGACGCGCGTTACTCTCGATGCATCTAACAGACCATACCTGGTCTGGAGAGTTGATCTTGCCCCACCCAAACTTGGTGAAATGGACACCGAGCTCTTCAAGGAATGGTTTCAAGCTTTTGCTCAAACTGCTGGGGTCACCCTTCATGTTGAGAATCTTTATGGTGAAAATTCTCACCATATTGTGGAGTCATGCTTCAAAGGATTGGCGCGAGCATTACGCCAAGCAGTCGAGTTTGACTCTCGACGAAAAGATATAATTCCATCAACCAAGGGCGTGCTCAGACGTGGTTAGACCTCTTTATGGAGCTGCTACTAGAACTATCAGTTGTGAATCTCCCTTGGCCTCCTCTCCAAGATGGGCCTATTTATTGCTTGAATGTACCAGATGATAAACAAATACGGACATTTACGCTAAGGCTCGACCGCCTATAATAGAATAGGGTTATGCGGATATACACAATTCATGAGCGTCCAAGCGTTGACACAAGTGGCGACGAGTATATCTTCCTTAAGGACGGTTTTATATGGAGTGCATTTTTGGCTCCACCAATATGGGCGTTCCACCACCGCCTATGGCCTGTCCTCTCAGCAACTCTAGTAATTATGGGCTCCATCCCATTTCTCTTTGCCTACTTGCAACCTGATTGGATATCATCAACAGCAATGGCTTTGGCATCCTTGTTCTTGTTCAGTCACCATGCAAACGATATGCGAGCGCTGTCGTTGCAACGTAAAGACTATAAGTGTGTAGGCTTAATCGTTGCTGCCAACACGCAGCACGCAATAGAGCGGTTTTTCTTTGCGCAGAACTTCGTTCATGACAACAGAAAATTATTTAATCAGTCATGAGAAGATGTTTCTCCCTCCATTACAAAGAACGAAGCGTGTCCAATTTAGGCTCCTAAGTGGTGAATTATGACTATCGCCATCGTTGATTACGGCTCTGGCAATCTCCGCTCCGCCGCAAAAGCATTTGAGCAAGTTGCTAATGAAAGAACGAATACTCCTCAAGTATGCGTTACCGCCGAACCAGATATCGTGGCAGCCGCAGATCACATAGTTCTACCTGGTGTTGGATCATTTGCTGATTGTAGAGCTGGAATTAATGCAATTCCTGGAATGTTAACAGCGCTTAACGAGTCTGCATGTGTTCGTGGGCGACCGTTTCTAGGCATATGCGTTGGCATGCAGCTTATGGCAACAACTAGCCTTGAAAACGGGCAACACAGAGGCTTTGGCTGGATAACAGGGGTGGTGCGCCAATTAGCACCTAAACCACTCGAAGATGATCACCTAGATGGACTTGCATGCCGCCTACCCCACATGGGCTGGAACCAGCTTTTACTAGATCAACCAAAGCAACCTATTTTGCACGGCTTATCGGACGGTGACCATGTATATTTCGTTCATTCATATGGCTTTCAATGCGATAATTCAGAAGATGTCTTGGCTCACTCTGATTATGGCGGCACTGTAGTCGCAGCCATCGGACGCGATAATTTGGTAGGTACGCAATTCCATCCAGAGAAAAGCCAAGAGACTGGACTGCGTTTGATCTCGAATTTTTTACGTTGGCGACCATGACTTCTTCTAACATTGAGCAGATAAACGACCTCCACGACACCGATCTGGAAGACCTTTGCCAAGCCACTGAGGAAGCAATAATTGATGGCCTTGGCTTCGAGTGGCTTAAATCTCCAGGGCGGGGGGCGCTTGAACGCTATTGGAGAGGTGTTTTACTTGTCCCAGAGCGGCAGCTGTTCGCCGCGCGACTAGATCAAGCCATCGTCGGCACTGCCCAATTAATTATGCCTACACGTTCAAATGAATCTGGAGCCTTTGATGCTACACTCAACGCGTTTTTTATCCGACCATGGGCACGTGGTCATGGATTGGCCCGCCGATTATTAAACGAAGTTGAAAATGCAGCCAAAAAACAGAAAATAAAACAACTCAGTTTAGTTGTACGCGCCAGCCAAGAGGCAGCCATTCAACTCTACGAATCTGCCGGATATTCTCGCTGGGGAATAAAACCTCGATATGCCTTGGTTGGACGCAACTACGTCTCTGGCTACTATTACGCCAAAACCCTCGAAAAGTCCCGCCGCCGTCAACGGACCACACCATCTACAAAACGTGTATAGGCCACGAAAATGCTTATTTACCCAGCAATCGATCTTAAGAATGGAAAGTGTGTGCGTCTTTTACGTGGTGAAATGGATTCAGCTACCGTCTACAATGCGGACCCTGCTGACCAAGCTCGAACATTTGAGACCTATGGCTTCCGATGGTTGCACGTGGTTGACCTTGATGGCGCCATCGCGGGAGAGACAATTAACCATGAAGCTGTATCCTCAATTCTTAGCGCTGTATCAATACCCGTGCAGTTAGGGGGCGGTATTCGCAATATGGAGCAAATAGAATCATGGATTGCTAAGGGTATTAGTCGGATCGTACTGGGAACCGCAGCTATACGTTGTCCGAGCTTGATCCAACAAGCATGCGAGGCATTTCCCAACAGAATTGCTCTTGGTCTTGATGCTCGTGCGGGCCAACTGGCTGTTTCGGGCTGGACTGAACAATCACAAATAAGTGCACTTGATTTTGCAAAACGGGCTTGTATCAATAATGTTGCCGCACTCATCTACACCGACATCAACCGAGATGGGGCACTCTCTGGACCTAATCTTGAAGAAATTCGCGCTATCGCAAGTGCCGTTTCTGTTCCGATAATAGCGTCGGGGGGCATTTCTAGCATTCATGACTTACGTAATCTTGCAAAGGAAAATATTGGGGGGGTCATCGTAGGGAAAGCCTTCTATACCCGAACTATAGAGCCTATAGAAGCCTTAACCTTTGAAACCACTGATGCTTAAGGCACGAATAATACCTTGCCTTGACGTGCGGGATGGCCGTGTAGTTAAGGGAATAAATTTCACCAATCTAGTCGATGCTGGAGAGCCAGTGGCTCAAGCTAAACTTTATGACGCCGAGGGTGCAGATGAGTTATGCTTTCTCGATATTTCAGCAAGCCATGAGAATCGTGAAACAATATACGACGTCGTAGAACGTACGGCCGAAGCATGTTTTATGCCCCTAACTGTTGGCGGTGGTGTATCAACAATTGAACATGTTCGAAAGCTTCTACTAGCAGGAGCCGACAAGGTATCAATCAATACCGCCGCCGTCGCCAATCCAGATTTTGTAGCGTCGGCCGCCACTAAGTTTGGCTCCCAGTGTATAGTTGTTGCAATTGACGCTAAACAAACTTCCGCTCAAACTTGGGAGATTTTTACTCACGGAGGTAGGCGCTGCACAGGAATAGATGCCGTCACTTTTGCCCGCCAAATGGTAGACTTCGGTGCAGGGGAGATACTTCTGACATCGATGGATCGAGATGGCACAAAACAAGGCTTTGACTTAACGCTCACGCGAGCAGTTGCCAACGCAGTAGATGTCCCGATTATCGCGTCGGGTGGCGCTGGAACAGTTGACCATCTTACGGCTGGCATTCGTGAAGGACATGCGAGCGCTGTACTGGCCGCATCAATTTTTCATTTTGGAGAGATAAGCATTCAAACGGCTAAGACTTCCATGTCACGAGCTGGTATTCCCATGAGATTAAAAGAAAAACAAAAGAGATAGGAGGGGCTGTGTCCAACATAGATAAAAGTTTAGGGGCAGCTATGGAAAGACTCTTCAATGTCATTGAGAGTCGCCGCGGCGTAGACCCCGCTACATCATATACCGCGAATCTTTTAAAGGCCGGAGAAACTCAAATTACACGTAAGATTGGCGAAGAAGCCATAGAAATAATTCTCGCGGCTCTTAGCGGGAAGAAAGAAGACGTTACAAAAGAAAGCTCGGACCTCCTTTACCACCTTATGGTGCTATGGGCCAACTGCGGTTTAACAACGGAGGATATAGGTTCAGAGCTGACCCGACGCGAAGGAACCTCAGGACACGACGAGAAAGAAAACCGCTCTAATCCCTTGCTCTCCAACCAAACCTCTCCGGAAATTTGATGACTTATAACCCTGATAATGTGTTTGCCAAAATACTAAATGGATCCATGCCCTGTAACAAAGTCTATGAAGATGATTATGCCCTTGCTTTTCACGATATTAACCCGCAGGCGCCTGTTCATGTTTTGGTTATCCCAAAAGGACCTTATGAATCGATGGATGATTTTAGCAAAAACGCGCCTGTTGATCTCATCTGTGGTTTCTTCTCTGCAGTTGGCCAAGTTGCACGTGAACTGGGAATAACAGAAGACGGATACCGAATGCTCGCTAATCATGGTGCTGATGCTAACCAAGAGGTGCCGCACTTCCACATTCACCTATTCGCGGGCCGTAATTTAGGAATGTTACTTCCAAGATAAACGGAGTTCCATGGCAATAATCCTCTGAAGAATGCCTCATTATCTAACGTCTAAACATGCATAACTTTTACTTCTTTTGTGCGCTTAAAGCGGTGGTTCAGCGTCCCTATTACGATCGCCTGTCCCGTCAGGATACAAACGTTGAAAGTTCACATTTAGGGCGAGCGCCAAAATGGCTTATCACTTCGCTCGCAGCTAAGCTTCCGAGACGGCCGCAAGCCTGCCATTCCATCCCTTGCGAACAGCCGTATAAGAACCCAGCCGCATACAGATCTCCAGCACCTGTTGTGTCAACCAGCTTTGTAGGCGATTCAGGGCTTATAGTGAAAGTTTCCCCTTCAACATTGATCACCGACCCTCTTTCACCAAGGGTAATCGCTGAGATTGGGCATTCCTTGGCAATTAACGTTATTGCTTCACCAATTTCCTTCACTTCGTATAGGGCCAGTAATTCCTGTTCATTTGCAAAAACTATATCTACGCCGTTTCTTACGAGGTCACGAAACTCAGCACGATATCTCTCTACACAGAACGAGTCAGAAAGTGATAAAGCCACCTTTCGTTTCGCTCCATGGGCTATATCCATTGCCCTACGAAAAGCCTCTTTCGCGCTCGGTGGATCCCATAAATATCCTTCAAGATAAGTTATTTTTGCGGAAGCTATTGTATCAACGTTGACGTCCTCAGATCGTAGTCCGACGCTAGCCCCAAGATAGGTGGCCATAGTCCGATTAGCGTCCTTCGTCACATTGACTAAACAGCGTGCAGTGGATGGCCCGTCCACAGCCATGGGAGTGTCAAATACGACACCAGCTGCTCTCAAATCATCCGAAAATGTTCGCCCCAAATCATCGTCAAATACTTTGCCAATAAAAGCCCCGTTTCCGCCAAAAGATACTACCCCAACAATAGTATTTGCAGCCGATCCTCCAGATACCTCAATACGCTCTTCCAATGACTCATACATACGATCAGACTGCTCAGCATCAATCAGCGACATTGAACTTTTTTCAAGCCCATGACGAACAAGATATTCATCTTCCACTTGGGAGAGGACATCCACAATAGCATTGCCAATTCCAACGACATCCAATGTTTCTGTTATCATAAGGCGCTCCATCCATTACCCATCAATAAAGTATATATGTTTGAACACCCTAAGACTGTACAAAACTGTGTTATCTTTCCAAACTCAATAAGATCCGCGGCTTTAAAAGTTAAAATATGTCTATGAACGAACTTGTGCAATTAACAGCGTGCGAGGCGGTAGAAAGCCTCAGAAAATCGGAAGTGTGCTCTAGTGAGCTTATCGACGCGGCGCTGACGCGCATGGACGATACCGATGGAGCTGTAAATGCCATTCCGACCCGCTGTGCAGAACGCGCGCGCGTCAATGCCCATCGGCTACAAGAATCGATGCCTGCAAACCCACCACCGTGGTATCTTTACGGTTTGCCGATTGTTGTAAAAGACTTGTCAGATGTCGAAGGCGTTCGCACTACTTATGGGTCAACAATCTTTGCGGATCACATCCCCACCACATCTGACATCATGGTCCAAACACTGGAAAGAAATGGAGCCATTGTTTTAGCTAAATCGGCAACTCCAGAGTTTGGTGCCGGTGCTAACACATTCAACGAAGTTTTCGGCCGTACATGCAATCCATGGAACACGCGTATGACCCCTGGAGGCTCATCAGGTGGTACCGCTGTTGCACTAGCTACCGGACAGATTTGGCTCGGTACAGGTAGCGACCTTGGGGGCTCACTACGGATTCCTGCAAGTTACTGCAGCATTGTAGGCCTACGGCCTACGCCAGGCATCGTATCAGCCGGACCCAGACCGCTGCCTTTTGACAATCTAAGTGTCCACGGCCCAATGGCAAGAAATGTGAAAGATCTTGCACTTATGCTAGACGCCCTAAGCAATCCTAGCCGCCGTGACCCACTATCCAGGCCCAAACCATCCACTAGCTATACTGACGCGCTTCACATGCCTACGATTCCTAAGCGCATTGCCTATAGTCCTGATCTTGGCATCGTTCCAGTGGATCCAGAAGTTGCCACTATCTCGGAAAAAGCCGCGCATGACTTTGAAGCTTTAGGAGCAACCGTAGAAGAAGCTTGCCCAAAACTGGATGATGCCGAATTTATATTCCAAACCTTAAGAGCCGTTCAATTCGCAGCAACAAAATCAGACCTTCTCCAAAATCACCGCCACCAACTCAAGCCAGAGATTATTTGGAATATTGAAAAAGGTCTTTCCCTTTCAGGTCAAGAAATGGCAGAAGCAGAAAGTAAGCGGGGGAAGCTCTTTAAGAATGTTACTGATTTTTTTGATGTATATGACTTGTTAATTTGCCCTACTGTAGCGGTCCCGCCATTCGATGGCGCGACCCGCTATGTCTCCGCTATCGGTGACCACAAGTTTGATAACTATGTCAGCTGGCTTGCTTTATCCTTTGCCATCACTCTAACGTCCTGTCCGGCCATATCTGTTCCTTGCGGCTTTAACCGTGACGGATTGCCGATTGGCCTTCAACTCGTCGCCGCGCCCGGCAGTGACGCCAGGCTGCTTGAAGCTGCGTTTGCTTTCGAACAGTTTCATGACTTTAAGCACATGGTGCCAATTAACCCAAGACCCGGAAATACAAACAGGGAACCTGCACCGTGATATCTGCCTTTTCTCTAGCTATCGCTCAAGTGCCGCAAAAGGAATTCCGCCTGGCTTTAGCCTATAGCGTCGCACTAAGTGTTATCACTTTAACTGTTCTCGGTGGTCTTGCATGGTGGGGACTAAGTAGCACAGGTCTACTTGATCTTCCTGGTTGGCTAGACTTTCTTGTTGGTTGGGCCTTTGAAACACTCGGTTGGCTAACGTTTGCAACTTTGACATGGTTCCTATTTCCTGCGGTCGTATCAACTTTTGTTGGCTTATTTCTAGAACGTGTCGCTGGCGCAGTAGAACGTAGGCACTATGCAGATGATCCTCCCGGCAAGGATTTATCGATCGTACGTTCTTTCATGATAACTATGAATTTTCTGATGATCCTAATTTTGGTTAATTTTATCGGATTACTTCTCTACGTGCCTTTGCTATTCTTTCCAATCCTCAGTTTTCTAGTATTCTACGCTTTAAATGGGTATCTTCTTGGGAGAGAATATTTTGAGCTTGTGGCTTTTCGTCACCTCGACGAACAAACGGCAAAGAAATTGCGTCAACAGCACTCCTACAGGTTGATACTAGCGGGAGCAGTAATTGCCTTTCTATTTTCAATTCCTTTGGTGAACCTGGTTACACCGTTAATTGCAACTGCCGCAATGGTTCATATATTCAAGGCCCTTGCGAGGCCCGATAAGGACAGCATACTGCCGGACCAACTAGTGAACCGTTGAGTTACCGGCGCTACATGGGGTTAATAAATGTCCGATAGCAAGACTAATACCACTACTTTCAGACCTGACATTGACAGCCGCCCGGCATATGATCATGGCAAGTTAGGGAGCTCCGCCAGCTATGTCCCTGATTCAAAGACACTTGTCGTAGGCCGCGAGATCAATTTAAACGGTGAAATTGCAGCCTGTGATAAGCTCGTTGTAGAAGGCCGCGTTGAAGCTTCGTTGAATAACTGTAATCAAATTGAAGTCTCTGCGGGTGGCCACTTTAAGGGTACAGCCGTTGTTGATGATGCCCGAATTAACGGTACCTTTGAAGGCTCCATTACGGTTCGCAACATTCTTGTTATCCAATCCTCAGGAAATGTTAGTAGCAACGTGCTCTATGGTGAACTTGAAATCGAGCGTGGTGGACGTCTTTCTGGCTCGGTTAGCTCACTAGATGAGGCCAACGGAGATGGGGAAACAACACCCGTCACAGATTTTGGTAACTCAAAAACCTGAATCATCGCCAGCCCTTTACAGCGTTTTTGTTAGAACAGCGATGGTTCTTGCTTCCTGTATAGCCATGATGGCTTGCAGCACCGCGCCGAACACCTCGTCTGATACGGAAACGTCACGCCCGCATGTCATCTACCGAAAAGCTGCCCAAATTGCATCTCCCTTCGCAACTGTGGTCAATCCCCGAGTCATGCGGCGCAAACCTATTGCGTTACCAAACATTGAGCTTGTGCCTTCACCACCTAACTTTGTAATCCCATCGAATCCAGCTCTCGAAACGCAACCGATTCTGGGGATCACGCGAAGTGAAGCCGCAATTCTTTTCGGGCCGCCGACACTTTTACGACACGAGCATAATTCGGAATTATGGTATTTCTCGTTCCCTGATTGCACACTGCACGTGTTCTTTTACGAAATTGCAATACCTCATGAACGTCGCATAAGTCACTATGCAGTTTCTGCAACTAGCGATGCACTTCCACACTCTGACCTATGCCAAAAACTTATAGCAACGCACGAATTAGAGTTTGAGAGTTAGTCCGCATCATTAGAAACGATAGTTTTGTCTACAAAACTACAAATATCAGAAATTAAACATTCCGAGCAGGCTGGCGCCCGAGCCTTACAAACGTACCGACCGTGCAATAGAAGCCAGTGATGGGCTTGTTTTTGGTATTTTCGGGGAACGACTCGCATAAGCTTCTCTTCAACTGCGAGTGGGGTTTTTCCTGGTGCTAATCCAGTACGATTGGCAACCCGAAAGACATGCGTATCCACTGCGATGGTGGGCTCCTCAAACGCAATATTCAATACCACATTAGCCGTTTTACGGCCTACTCCAGGTAGCGCCTGAAGTACCGTTCGATCATTTGGTACCTCCCCATTATGATGATCTCTGAGAATATGACTTAAACGAATTATGTTTTTGGCTTTAGTGTTAAACAGACCGATAGTCCGGATAAACGTTCGCAATCGATTTTCGCCCAATGCAATCATTTTTTCTGGCGTATCAGCTACGGCAAAAAGTGTCGGCGTTGCTTTGTTAACTCCGGTATCTGTTGCCTGAGCCGAGAGAACCACCGCGACTAGAAGTGTGTAAGGGTTGGTGTATTTTAACTCGCCCTTAGGAGAAGGTCGCTTGGAAGACAGCCGACTAAAAACCTCTTTAGCATTGTCCATATGCATTAGCCTAAAGCTAATCGCCATCAAGAAAAGCTTCAAGCCAAATCCCAAAGATTGATAAGCTACCTACTGGCGAAATAACATAATCTATGCGGGGTGTTCCATATAAAGATTTAAATCAACCGTTAGACGAGAGCTCACTGCATTTCAATGCGGTATTATATCCTAATCAATCATTTCCCAAACGTCATTTTGCTATCCTTATTAGCATTCTTTTAGGCATAAGCGTTCTTATTAGTGGAGCTTTTTCCCTCGTCGGGGCTTAGCCGATTGCTGGGTTTTTCGGCCTTGATGTTTTCGCAATAATAATTGCGTTCCTTATGAGCTACCGCACTGGAAAGACACGTGAAACCCTCCTACTGAAACCCGACCATCTCATAATTAAACGTTTTCTTCCAAGTGGAAAAGAATTGTCATGGTCCTTTAATCCCAATTGGATGAGTATTGAAATGGATGACCCCCCGCTTCGCCAAAGCGAACTTACCCTGCGCTCTCACGGCAAACGAATTGTTATCGGCTCATTCCTGACCCCTGACGAGCGTCTTCAGGTAGCCACTGCACTGCGGTCAGAAATTCATAGTTGCACTAACGTTAATCACTAGTTATGCCACCTCTTAAACCCAAAACATCCTCCATGTCATACAAACCGGGCAACCTATCTCTTCCCCACAAGGCAGCTGTTACAGCACCTCTGGCAAAGATACGACGATCTCCCGCCTTGTGAGAAATCTCTATCCGTTCATCATCTGCCGCAAATACCACGGTATGCTCTCCCACCACATTACCTGCACGCATAACTGCATAACCAATATCGCCACGTCGTCTTTCCTCCGTTACACCGTCACGAGAGCTGATAGCTCGTTGATCATGGTCCACTCCCCGTCCGCGTGCAGCAGCCTTACCCAGCGCTAAAGCAGTACCTGAAGGAGAATCCAATTTATATCGATGATGAGTCTCAAGAACCTCAATATCAAAATCGTCTTCAAGGATACTAGAGACCTGTTGCGTAAGAACCCGCAAGAGATTAACACCTAAACTCATATTTGCAGCTGCAACAATTACCGTTGATTTGGAAGCTTCAGAGATTATTTTGTAGTGGTCAGCATCTAATGCTGTTGTTCCAATAATGTGAATCGTTTTCGTTTCAGACGCCATGCGTGCATGTTTTGTGGTCGCGTCTGGCGCACTAAATTCCAACACAGCATCTGCAGTCTCAAATAACGCTACTGCATCTTGCCCAATATCCAACCCAAGTTGGCCCAGCCCGGCGTTTTTGCCTAGGTCCTCGCCAACCGCTGGATGCCGTTCATGCTCAGCTCCGCCCACGAGAACACACCCTTCTGTTGCAATAACCTGACGTACCAGCGCCCGACCCATTCGCCCAGCACAACCGACTATTCCTATGCCAAGATCATTCACCGCTAGATCTCCTCATCATCTTTTTTGAAACTGCATTGTTCTACATAACCGCCGATCAATCTAAGGTTTGATTTTACCGGTGTCCTTAAGTCGTTCCACCGTCTTAATCGGCAGAAGAAGGTAATAGCTACCTTGATGTTTCATCCGACCTGCCAATTTCTCAGCTATATCTCCATCGCCCCAGAATACATCGCCTCTTATCGGACCGCGAATTGCGCTTCCCGTATCTTGTGTCACCAAAAGTTGACGAAAAACAGGATCTGTCTTTTTAGGATCCTCCGACGGTCTTTGGGTGTTGACCCACACCGGAATACCTAAAGGAACAAAATTCACATCGACAGCCAATGACCTTTCAGCTGTCAGTTGTACACCCTGAGAGCCGATAACTCCGTCGGTATTTAGGTTTTTAAAAAAAATATATGACGGATTTTTTGCCATCACGTCTAATGCTCTAGATGGATTAGTCCTAAGCCACTCACGGATGGTTTGCATAGAGACTGTCTCCAACGAGAGCTCATCTTCAGCAACCAACCACTTACCTATCGAAAAGTATTCATGGCCATTTTTAGCAGCATAGCCAATCCTCACTGTACCCCCTTCTTTCAGAATAACCCGACCCGACCCTTGTATATGAAGAAAAAAAGCATCGATGGCATCGTTTACCCATACAATCTCAAGGTTACGGCCATCTAAAGCTCCAGATTCAATCTCCTTGCGGTCCAGATAAGGTAATAAACGACCCTCAATCACTCGGCCAACTAGTCTCTGGCCCTTCATCGAAACATTGAAAGATTCTAGATTAACAGTTACCAAATCCCCTGGCTTGGCATATATGGGAACGTTGTATTCGCCAGTACGAACCCTACTGCCATGCAGTATAGGCTCGTAATAGCCAGTAAATAGACCGGTGGTAACTCCATTATTTGTGGCAAGCAAAGGCAGAAAATATGTTTCGAAAAACTTTCTTGCCATTACGCTGTCCGAACCAATCACTTTTTTTGCGGCCATACAAACTCCCCGCCAATCCGCGACGGTACCCCCCAATCCGTCTGGTCCGATTGAATGTGCGTCTTCACGCCTAAGTAAAGGTTCACAACTTCGCTGTAAGGCCCCTAACGCTAGTGACTGCTGATCGTCCGCCCAGCCGTCCAAATCGGCAAAGCCCGCACTAACCAGCTCCAAGCGATCAGGCATCGGAGGTTGATTCCTCGTAATATACCATACGCAAGCAGCAATAATGATCAGCAGCACCGCGCCACCTAATGCGAACATTAGCAAACGCGTGCAACCTCCTAATTTGAACTGCTTGTCAGAATAAGTCTCCAATTGGGATCACTAATGCGCGTGTCACGAGCGAAGGTCCATATGTCCGTAACTTTGTCAACAACACGTGGGTCCCCAGCTACAACTTCGCCCTCAGAGTTACGGGTCACGTTAATAAATTCACTAATAAATGACACCGTGACCTCGGCAGATTGCGTTCTCATACCCGCATCAATTATTTCTGCTGATTCGATTGCCACAAGTGTTGTTTCCAGAGTCTCTCTTCGCTCTTTTCTATCTCTTATAGCACCAGAAAAATCAGCGAATACGTCTGTTGCCAATAATGGTTCAAGCGATTCTTCATCACCTTTTGCAAACGCTGTGACTACCATTTCATATGCAACTCTCGCACCCACCAGAAATTCCGCGCGATCAAAACTTGCGTCCGCTCGCCGAATATCTTTAAGACCCTGGGCTATAGATTTACCGTCTGTCGCACTCTCTATAGTTTCATCACTCTCTATATCAAACTTGTTCTCAGTAGCATCTTCGGAACTCGGTGATGCACCTGACCTCTCCGGAAGAGAAATCACATTATCATCAGCCATGTTCTGCCGTTCATCGAACATCGACCTATCACTAGATCTGCGCTCATGGCCAGTTCGCCTTCCTAACACGCTCCGTAGCCGCAAGACGATGAAGGCCGCAACCATCGCAAAAAATATAATGTCTAGAAAGCCAAAACCTTCCATTACTCACATCCGACAGGGATCATTTGTTTTTTTATCCTGCTCAAGTAGCTACAATCCACTACGTCCTTGTCCACAGTAGCCCGTACTGAACAAACGGTCCAGCGGTGCTGTATCTAAATTATCCTAGTAATTGAGTGTTAGGTAGTGTGCTGCAAATGAAATTTATATTTCTAAGTATAGTAATCGGACTTCCTCTAGTGGAGATCGCGTTGTTTACCCAAACCGGTGCAGTCTTTGGTTTCTGGTGGACAATGTTTTTAGTCCTATTATCAGCAGCATGTGGCATCGGCCTTTTGCGCTGGCAAGGAACCAACGCGCTCCGACAAGCACAAGCAACCCTTTCCCAAGGAAGGCTCTCTCTCATTGAACTGCTTGATCGTTTTTTTCTAATGGTCAGTGGCGGGTTTTTGCTTCTCCCCGGGTTTTTTACAGATGCTGTTGGTGTAGCGCTACTACTACCGTTTGTTCGCTGGATACTTCGGAACATAATTCTTGCACGTTTAATGAAAACTGGGAAACGTCAGTCCGCCTCGCAAAACAACTCTTTTTCTGAGAAATCAACAGTCATCGACGCAACATATGTCGTAGAGGATCCTCCGACTTCAGACGACAAATGATAGTTTTTACCAAAACAAACCCAACACTCACTCACTTGACCTGGTTGAGTAATCCTATTTTACGTGTTAGCTGACAGTAAAGAACTTATAGAGCGGCTGGAGATTTCGTATGACTGATACCAATGAAGAAGCTGTGGCTGATAACACTGAAGAAGCCGGATCAGTTGAACCACAAGCCCAACCGTCCATTAACATCAATGCGCAATACATCCAAGATTTATCCTTTGAAAACCCTCGTGCTCCTGAAAGTCTCACTGTCGGCCAGCCTGAAGTGAAAGTTAATGTTGAAGTGTCGGCGAGACAGAATGGCGACTCCCGATATGAATGCAGTCTCAATATTACTGCCTCAGCATTCCATCAGGATGAGTCGTTGTTCGTGGTCGAACTCCAATACGGAGGTCTTTTCACGCTTGTTAATATTCCACCTGATCAAGTTCAGCCTGTGTGTATGATCGAGTGCCCAAGAATGCTTTTTCCATTTGCTCGGCGCATTATTGCGGATGCTACACGTGATGGGGGCTATCCACCATTAATGATAGATCCAATCGATTTTGTTCGCCTGTACCGACAGCGGCTTGCGAAAGAGAACTCGCCCGATTCCTCCACTACCAGTGACAGTTAGTTATCTCTGCCAAAACGGATCGTCGAAATCCGACATAAATGCTGCGTGTGCAGCAAGCTCTGATGCGCTTGCTGTATGTGGACGAGGTGACTTTACAACTTGGTTAATACCGTGTGTTGGGTGCGCTTTTGTCAACTCCAAGGCAGGTTGTCTTCCGCCTAACAATTCAAGATAGACATCCGCCAAAAGTTCAGCATCCAGAAGCGCTCCATGTTTCTCTCGACTAGACGTATCGATGCCAAAACGGCGACACAAGGCATCCAGACTCGCTGGCATCCCCGGAAACTTTTGGCGAGCTAATCTAACTGTGTCAATGACTTCGATAGCTGTTAGAGTAGGATAAGAAATATTCTCTAGCTCAGAATTTATAAACCCAATATCAAATTCTGCGTTATGCGCAATTATTGTGGAATCACCAAGAAAGTCGAGGAAAGGATCAACCACTTCCTCAAACCTAGGATGATCTATAAGAAACTCTTTACTTAAGCCATGAATCGCAAAGGCTTCAGGGGGTATTTCCCGCTCTGGATTTAGATAGGTTTGAAACACACGGTCTGTACGTACATGATTATCAAGCTCGACACACCCAACTTCAACAATTCGATGGCCTGTCGCTGGATCAAGACCCGTGGTCTCAGTATCTATTACAATTTCACGCACGTTTACCACCTTCGCTTTGCCTAGAATTCCCTGATACCCGTAGGTCTTCGATGATTCTCTGTATATGTTGGAAAGTACGCCTTTTCCCAGAACCTGTGTCTATAATAAAATCGGCCTTACAACGCTTTACCTGATCAGGCACTTGCCGCGCCATGATGGCCTCAAACTTTTCCTCCGTCATACCAGCCCGTTTCAATACACGAGCCCTCTGAATCGATACTGGTGCACTTACGACAGCAATATAATCGAAACGATGACTTGCTCCAGTTTCAAATAGCAAAGGAATATCAAATACAGCCAGCCAACAACCATCCGCAACTACTTGATCCCTGAAAACCCGTTCTTGATCACTGACAAGTGGATGGATGATTGCTTCTAACTTCTGTAAAGCACCAGCATCTCTAAACACTACATCTCCCAATTTGGTGCGATCAACCAGGCCATTACTTACTACTTCAGGAAAGACACGCATAACTATCGGCAAAGCCGCACCGTTAGGCCCCAACAAATCGTGCGTTACGGCATCTGCCTCGAAAGTTGGTATTCCACAAGATGCAAAAGCATCTGCAACGGTTGTTTTACCCATACCAATTGAGCCAGTTAAACCGAGAAATATCATTTTTGTTTTGGCGTTTTTAGATCAGCGAGAACGTGTGCTCGAAGAGTTTCTGTTACTTCCGGTTTTACACCAAACCAAGATTCGAAACCACTACAAGCTTGATACAGTAACATGCCTAACCCATCAACAACGCGTAGGTTATTAGTTCGCGCCTGTATCACCAATGGAGTTTCTAGTGGCACATAGACAATATCGTATATAATTGCAGCACTTGATAACCTGCCCAGATTTACATCCAAAGCAGGCCAGCCGTCCATACCAAGACTGGTAGCGTTTACCACTATCTTTGCATCAACAAGGGCTTTTTCTCTCTGATTCCAAGATAAAATCACAATATTTCCGTTTAGTGATTCCCGCAGTTTTTGGGCTTTGTCCTCACTACGATTCACAACCCTAAGCTCGGGAACCCCCTCGTCTATAAGGGCTACTGCCGCTGCTTTTGCGGCCCCACCAGCACCGAACAACACCGCTGGACCCGAAGCAGCATTCCAGTCTGGTATTTTATCATAAAGATTCGTGATAAAACCTTCTACATCTGTGTTTCTACCAACAAGAGACTTGTCGGGCTGCACCACTATTGTGTTTATAGCACCAATACGCTGCGCAATCGGATCAACTATGTCCACGATATCAAGAACGTTCTCTTTGTGCGGTATAGTAACGTTCATTCCCACAAATCCGCATTGAGTTAGACTAGGAATCACTTTTTCTAGATATCTTGGCTCCACCGATAACGGAACATACACCCCATCTAATCCATATTGATTCAGCCAATAATTATGTACACGTGGTGAACGGGTATGCTCAATTGGCCAACCAATAATCCCCGCTACTGCACAACTCCCACTAATTTCCATATTATTTACGCAACATCTGGTTTTATACGTTTATGATAAAGATTCATAATCTCTGCCGATGTTTCTTCTATCGAGCGCCGAGAAACATCAATAATCGGCCACCCAAGTTTCTCATACAATCTTCTAGCCGCAGTTACTTCCTCCTTCACAAACTCTTCATCAACATAATTGGTTTTTTCATTTTGATTAAGCGCGATCAAACGCGTTTTTCTTATATGTAACAAACGATCAACACTAGTGGTTAAACCGATCACCATCGGGTTTTTAAGGTTCAATAATTCCGCTGGAATCGGTAT
This sequence comes from uncultured Alphaproteobacteria bacterium, assembly GCA_913041535.1. GTDB lineage: Bacteria > Pseudomonadota > Alphaproteobacteria > VGEJ01 > VGEJ01 > CAJWJK01. The sequence continues at coordinate 2,730 of CAJWJK010000003.1, read as the reverse complement.
TTGGGAAACAAAGGGCACGTTCGCCACCCTTAAGCCACGGTTAGCTAAGTACATACATGTTGGAGTTTTCGAAGTGCGAGAAACGCCTACAAGTACGACATCAGCTGTATCTAAATCCTGTAACATTTGTCCATCATCATGTGCCAAACAAAAACCCATGGCCTCAATTCGGCCAAAATACTCTGCATTCATCACATGTTGCTGCCCAGGTAACTCTTGGATGTCCGCGTGAAAATAGTTCGCCATAGCAGCTAGAATCGGATCTAATATTGCTAGGCATGGTACTGCCATATCGCGACAAGCGACCTCTACAACATCACGCAACCTCTGATCTGCGAATGTACATAGAACCAAACCTGGGTTTTTCTTTATACCTTCTATTAAATTATTCACTTGAGCTTCTCTTCGCACCAGGGGCCACTCATGCTCCATAACATCAATATTCTCAAATTGGACCATCGCTGCTTTTGCTAACATCTGTAGAGTTTCGCCGGTCGCATCAGACACTAAATGTAAATGATATGTAGTCATTTCGACCCTATTCGCTGAGCAAACAAAGCTGCGCCTATTAATAAATCAAAGGTATAAATCGTCATTTATCCCACTACGTGTTCATTCTTATGCTAGATATACCCAAACACCGCTTTTTATCCACAGTGATACTCCATCTGGATAAACCTAACTCGTATTAAAATCGTTGGGGATATCTCGTTTTACTTTTCTTTTTATCTCCAGTTATAAACCTAATCCCCTTAACACAAAACGTTGGTATTAAAAATTAATCCTTATTTATCCCACTTACACCGCTATCCATAAATTCGTCCCCAGGTTTGAAAAACTGTTCATTACCAATAATCCATCACCAATAATCTGACTACATTTACATCTACTATCTTATAAATCTATTATAATACTGTTGTATAAACCGACATGATCAAGCAACAACCTAAAACGAATTCTCAACCCATACTTTCAGTATTTCAGAATAACGTGTCTCGTCCACCACCAATATGGTTAATGAGACAAGCCGGTCGGTATCTTCCAGAATACCGTGATTTACGACAGCAGGCGAAGACCTTCATTGATTTTTGTCACTCTCCGGAACTAGCTGTTAAAGCCAGTCTTCAACCGCTAGAAAGGTTTAATTTTGATGCAGCCATACTGTTTGCAGATATATTGTTAATACCTGAAGCCATGGGACAGAAGGTTGTATTTCAAGAGACTAAAGGTCCAGTATTACAACCTCTAAATAATCGATCTGATATTGATGGTTTATATGATTTCAATGCGGATCAGCGCTTAAGTAATGTGATAAAAACCGTACAGAATCTAAGATTATCGTTAGATTCTCGACAGACTTTGATAGGTTTTGCTGGTGGCGTTTGGACAGTAGCCGCCTATATGATTCAGGGGCATGGTAAAACTGACTTTAGTAGAGCTTTAGAGTGGGTTGAGCATCGGCCAAATGATCTTAAACTCCTAATAAATCGGCTTGTAGAAGTGACATCACGTTATCTCATTGCCCAAGCCAAGGCAGGCGCAGATGTTTTACAAATATTTGATTCTTGGGCTGGACTTTTAAACAATGATGCATATGAACGCTGGTGTATAGCGCCCACATTAAAGATCATCAAAGCAGTTCGAGAAGCAGTACCAAATGTACCTATCATTGGTTTTCCTCGTGGAAACACAGAAATGCTAATACCCTATATTTTGAAGACAGGGGTGGATGGTATTAGCTTGGATTCAAACGTGGAACCCCTATGGGCGGTTGAGCATATACCGGAAGGATGTGTGGTTCAGGGAAATCTTGATCCCCAAGTTTTAGTTGCTGGTGGAGAGAGGCTTATAAAGAAGGTAAAAGAGTTGCTTTTGGCGTTTGAAAAGCGGCCTTATATATTTAATCTTGGGCATGGCATAGTACCAGAAACACCACTAGAAAATGTTGCAAAGTTAGTAACTGTCGTAAGAGAGATGGGATAATTGTTATGGCGGCTATGCGTATAGCGGTTGTTTTATTAAACCTTGGAGCCCCTGATAAATTAGCTTCAGTAAAACCTTTTCTGGTAAATCTGTTTAGTGATGCAGCGATTATTGGTCTCCCTTGGCCGTGGAGAAGCGTGGTTGCACGAATTATCGCAACTAAAAGAGTTAAAGAAGCCAAACAGATTTATCAACATCTTGGGGGTAGGTCGCCACTGTTAGATAATACTAACGAGCAAGCGAATGCGTTGTATCAAAAGCTTGGTGAAACTGCTCGGGTTTTTGTGGCTATGCGGTATTGGCATCCTCAAAGCATGGAGGTGGCTCGAGCAGTAAAGGCCTGGAACCCAGACAAAGTGATTTTGTTGCCTCTCTATCCGCAATATTCAACGACCACAACCGGTTCCTCTATAACAGCATGGCAAAAAGCCAGTAAAGCTGTTGATCTGGAGACTAGTTGTCACATGATTTGCTGTTATCCTAGTCTATCGGGATTTATTAAGGCTCATGTGCAACTTATCGATAGTGTTTTCTCGACGATAAAAAAGCCGTGTAGAATTCTTTTTTCGGCGCATGGATTACCCAAACGTATTGTTGAGCGTGGTGATCCGTACAAATGGCAAGTAGAGCTTACGGCAAGTTCTATCGCCAAACAGTTTGTGAAGCGCTATGGCCCGTCAGTACGCTGGACTGTGTGCTACCAAAGTCGCGTGGGTCCACTAGAGTGGATTACACCATCAACAGAGG
>CAJWJK010000002.1 GCA_913041535.1 uncultured Alphaproteobacteria bacterium | reverse complement strand
CTACCCTAATTAGCAGTGAAACACCTAACTGCTTGAATTAAAGTGATTTATCGCCGGTGAGATATGCGATGTGGCGCACCCGACATGTAGATGACGCCTTGTGTATGTACCAGCCAATCAACCTATGGCTACCCAGTTAAAAAAACACTGTGTCCGATTAGCATCGCTCAGAGACAAGGTCGATCCAACGATCTCCCACATGATAAGCAAATCTGCTAGATAGCCCCACATGCCGAGTCATTTGCCGACGAATATCACGCTCCACTTCGTCGGCACCAGTGCCATGGTAATGCACGAGATCTTCTCTACCCTCCTTTATCCAGACATCAATATGGCGAGCATCAACTTCGAAGTGACACTGAAAACCATAGCTAGTGGAACCAATCCTGAATGCTTGGTGGTAGCAGTTGTCCCCACTCATCAAAAGCTCTGCACCGTTAGGAAGGTCAAACGTGTCTTCGTGCCACTCGAAGATCGTTTGACGTCGGGAAAGCCCTGTTAACAATGAATCAGTCACTCCCGATTCAGTGATATGCAGCGGGGTATACCCAACCTCAAGATCGTTGAGAGGATAGACTTCAGCATCAAAACTTCTTGCAAGGAGTTGGCTGCCCAGACATACGCCGAGTACTGGCTTCTGATCTTCATGAAATTCACGAATCAGTTTCATGAGCGGCCTAAAGACTGGATCAAATTCTGGATTGGCAACACTCATTGAGCCACCGAGCACCAATAAACCGTCGTAGCCCGCTGGGCTAACTGGGAGAGCCTCACCCTTATGAGGATTAATATTGTGGCATGTACCACCCCGTGCTGTTATCCGCTCGCCAATCAAATAAGGAAGCGCACGCGGGTGACTGATTACGGCAAGAATCTGCACGTTTACTACCTAAATGCGTAAAACAAACAAAAAACCCTAGCGAATATCTTTGAGAGAACGCAAGTATTCTCGAGCCAAAGATAGCCTCAGTCATCCAAATTATCGCGCATCCACGCTTCTCGCGGCGGAGACTGTTGTGGAGAAAGGCGACGCAACTCATGATATGATAAGTATGGCTTATAAATTGCATGTAGCCGCCTGAGCTCATCAACCGCCTGCTCATGGAAATCCACACGGAGATCGAGCTCTGGAAAGATTTCCTGGTTGTAAACGCAAACTACGGCCGACCGTTCCGCTAGATGTCCATTCGTTCCGACTTGCCCTCCTGCATCTCGTCCTGCCTCCAAACTCGATAATAAGCGCTCATCGAGATCATGCGCTGGTTGGGAATCAAAAGCATCAGCCATTGCTTCAACAACTTCAGATCCGCACAATGCGTTGCCCATCGCAACCAAATTTTGACGAGAAATATCCCCAGACCAATCCCTGATATGGGAACCGGAAAAAACAGCTGTGTCCCCTTTCCCATCAACTATTCCTACCTGCCGATAGTCAATGTAATTATCCTCCCCAGATATTTCCTTGACCGCCTGCTTTGGGGAACAACCCTGTTTTAATAAGTGCATGGCTTTGACTCCGAGGTGCTGATTCACGTAGGCCTGCGTAGAAATTGCAGCCTGTCCTGGCTGAACAAATGGGCAGTAACTGCCGACGGCTAGCGAAAACGTAGCTATCCCAATACCAAGCCGTCCGCTTCTCTGACATCGACCAATAACAGTGTAAGTCGTACCATCTCCTTGCAAACAGCTGTTTTAATAGTAACCGAAAAAAGAGCAGATAATGCAGCATCACACCAGACGAGCTTATTGTGTTCTCTGCGCAAACCGTTGAAGGTCATCAAAGAGACTTGGTTCATTAATAACCCGCGGAACCTTGTTCTGGCCACCAAGTTTGTCACGTTTTTTCATCCACGCTGCAAAGGTTCCAGGCGGCACCGCTTGAAATGAAGGCATCTGAAGTCCGAAGTCACCTGCACGATGGACAGAATAATCTCTGTTCATCTCCCGTAGGGACTCGTCAACAGACTCGGCAAATACGCCAAGCCTATCGTTATCAACCAGTGAGTCGGAAAATTCCACTATGTAGAGATGCCCACCACGCGCCTCGCTAGCACTCGGATAAATAGATCCGACACTATAGTCAGATACGTGAGCATTAATTGAGTTTGCCGCATAAACGATTGCCTTATCAATTTCAGCTGCAATCAAATGTTCCCCAAATGCCGAAAGAGTGTAAGAAATCCGCCCAGTAACTAACAGTCTTGGAACATCACGATCGATAAACCTAACAGTATCACCAATTATGTACCCCCAAACGCCAGCGCACGTGCTGACAACCACGGCATAATCGACGTCGGTTTCTATCGTTTCAACCCAGTGTCTGGTCGGGTTCCTGCTGTGCAACTCCTCAACGGGAACAAACTCATAAAAAATCCCGTGGTCAAGTATCAACCTTAATCCCTCTCCGTCACCACGGTCAGCAACGGCGAAAAACCCTTCGCTCGCGGCGTAGATTTCACACAATTCTGCATGAGACCCCTCCAGTAATGTCTCAAATCGACGACGGTATGGGGAAAAACTCACACCGCCATGAACAAGCAACTCTAAGTTTGGATAGTGTGATGTTAGGTGACAATCATCCTCCTGGCAGTCAGTCAATGCTTGTATGAATAGTAAAAGCCAACTGGGAGTTCCACCGAGCAACCGTATGTCCTCAAAACGCGAGGCTTCAGCTATAAGCGGCACTTTTTCATCCCAATCACCTAGATCCGCTAGGTTAGTGGGTGGAAAACAGCGACTGCGTACCCACCACGGGACCCGTCGCATCGCAATCCCACTTATGTCACCGCTGTAGATGCCCGAATCTAGCTCTGTCAGTGCCGAGGTTCCACCCAGCATAAATAGTTTACCCCCCATAACACGGCTTTCAGGGCGGCGGGCAAGATGATAAACAAGCAGATCAACTGCTGCACGCCTGTTTGACCGCAACATATCCCATGAACAAGGAATATATTTCGTGATATCCGTTGTAGTGCCCGACGTTTCAGCAAAGAAAGGATTTAAGCCGGGCCAAGTTTGATTCTCCAGCCTTGGAAAATCTTTCTGCCAATAATCAATCCAATAATCTTCATAATTGCGCAATGGAACTCTATTCTGAAATTCAGCCACGTTGGCGATAGACGAAAACATGTGATCTCGACCAAATTGAGTTAATGCAGCCCGATGCAGAAGAGACTGAAGCGTCAATGATTGAGATAAACCTGGCTTACACGAGTTATTCCAAAAGCGACGAACCGCGGCATAGCTTCGAAGAAACGAGGTTACATCCATACTTTTATTCGGCCATTAGTCGAAAGTTAAAATGTATGTTCGCTACATTACAAATTATGGTGTCAACTCCATGAGATAAGGAAAGTCATTTTGTATTGTCCGCATCCTCATAGGGACACGCACATAACCTCCCGTGCGCCAGAGAGTCACTTGATCAAGAAAAGTCGTACTGTTAATCCAGCCATCTTGGCCACCCAAAAGAACCAAATAATTGGAATCAAGATCTGACATATCAGAGATATGGCGTGCATTTGAACCGTAGCTTGCAGTGTGACGTTGATCTGTAAGTCGATTAGCCGTTTTCATTATCGTCGTACTCCCACCGGAGACTGGAAAAGTTCCAAAGCGATAGTAACGTCCGATGATCGGTATGAACCTCAACGGATGAGATAGGCTTATCGAGTGCATATCTCCCCATGTCGAAAACTCTTTAAACTTAGCACTTGCAGACAATAAAGCTGGATGTAGAGCAGCATCAATAACTGTCCTGCTAGCTGTATTAAGTTCGTGAAGCAAGCTCGTCATTTGTCGGCCAGTTGCTGCGTAGGCAGCCTTTTGGCTTTCACTATAATAATTATCAACAAAATAGTACGTCAGGAGTTCGATTGCGACGGGCCCAGCTGACGTCTTGTGGTAATACCCATCCCAGTCTTCCAAAACATTGAGAAATTGTAGTGTATCCAATTTGTGTGTGTTAGATAATGTCTTAATCCGTTCGAGAAAAGCATTTCGCAATTCAACTGCCGAATGCATGAAAACATCACGTTGCAGCTCTTCAAGGTCCCTGACAGAGACTCGGTCTAATTCGACAAGACGCTCGCTCAAACGATGAACACGATCATTGGATGAAAAAAAATATCCGATCGGCATATCTGTTTCTGTAGCTAAATTGTTGGCCGATACAAGATAGCCCGACTTCGGATTATAGCTTGCTGGGAGATCCTGACTTGTCAGAATACTGCTCCAGTGATCTAAGTCGTGTGGCTGCAAGACTAAATCTTTAGGTTTGGCAACTTTCCTCTGGGGAATATGAGTTGCCATTATCATGCCTATATGGCCATGCCTGTCAGCAAAAACCATATTCTGTGGTGAAACCGCAAACCCTTCCAATGCATCCTTGAATTCGTTCCAGTTCCGTGCGCGATTAACCTTTAGCATCGACGTCAGCTCATCACTTGGCTGGTGACCAATCCACCGCAAGCCTATCTGATCATCTGAGATAGATGGAACAGCAGGAGCATCAGAGATTATTGGGCCAAATTCCGTTTCTCGTACCGTAATATTTTTGTCAAACCACCACCTTACCTTGATTTTTTCTTCCCTCTCCACAAAGCTTTCTGGATTGAGAACACTAACGTCAAAAAGATCAGAGTTAGCTGCACGCATATTGGTTCCCCCCCAACCAATATCCCTATTACGACCAAACGCAATAAACGGGATGCCGGGAATCATCATTCCCACAGCGTGATATGATGGCGACCTATATCCAGCGATAAGCCACAGGTTTGGCACAGTTAGGCCAAGGTGAGGATCGCTAGCTATCAGCCCACTTCCAGTAATACTTTTGTCCCCTGATATCGCAACCGCATTACTACCCGATCGACTCATACCCAAAACAATATCGGTAAGCGAATTCAAACTGTCTGAGTTTTCAGAAATAAAGCTTGGTAGTGATGCGGTTCCCTCGTCAAGCAAACGAGACCAAAGCACTGCCCAGCCAGGTTCATTCCTCAACGCTAACAGGCGGTACCAAACAATCCAGTTAACATCGACTGAGGCAAGTCTGCCAATAGTTATAACGTCTTCAGCAGTCCAGACTTCTCGTTCCAATCCAAGAACCTGAAACTCATGTGGTAGGAATTCAATACTATTTTGGTAGTAATTAATTCCAAGGACAAAAGATTCGAGCCACCGTCGTGTGTCGTCTGGCATGGAAGCTACAACCTGTGACGCAACGCGACCAAGGTTGAGCACTCTCAATGAGTGATCTATGTCTATCGCGAGCGGACCGCCCATTTCAGAAATGCGCCCGGCAGCAATACGACGCATTACCTCCATTTGCCCAAGCCTCAAATGAGCATGGATAAGCCCTATAACAAATGCTGCATCCTCGTCAGTCTTAGCATCAACGAATGGCACCTGGTTTAAATTCCAATAGACTTTTGCTGGCGCTGATAACGGCAGTTTCGTTTGCGGGAATGCAGTAAGCCGTTCCTCTAAATCAACTTTCGGCGGAAATGGTACTATCAATGCACAGGATGCCGTCACTAACGCTGTAATGACGGCAGCTATTGTAATGATTTTTAACCTAGCTTGAATTGTACGGCCTGATAATATCAATAAATCTAATGTTTCGTGGCGGTTATTGCCGAACTAAAACTAGCCCAACCTCTCCACGGCAAACGCTTCGATGCACTGAATGATTGTGCCTTCTTAGCCATGCCTACCCGCCGCCGATACCCCACCGCTACATCTAATGAATTAAATGATTTATTCCCAAAGAGAATAGAACTGTTGAACCCTAAACCAAAAACGAAACGGCAAAGCAACATGTTCATCGTAACCACACCTTATTTTATATAAGCGCTCATGCTATCACGCACATCCGCTTCGGAAAGGTTTCGAGTGATGAACACTATTCGCCCTTCTTTCATCCCATATGGCCATTTTTCCAAAAATGCGGGCGGGTGAAAAAGATGATGGATAGCGTGAATCACTAATGGACGATCCTCTCCAATGATCGCAATAATTCCCTTTAGCCGCAATATCTCCTCACCATGAAGCGCAGTAAGCAAGCTAAGCCAGCGAGTAAGCGAAACCAGATCAATTGATTCGGTAAGGTTAAGGCAAAAGGATCTAATGCCGTGGCCGTGTGCATGTGACGTTGCATAAGCCTCCTCTCGAAGCCAACCCGAAACGTTGGTTACTTGGGTAACAGGGTCATAAAGACCTGCGCCAAAAAGCTCCCCCATGTGAATTGGTGCTCCTGTAGAAACAATGATCGGTGCGCCAGGATTAATTGAACGGAGACGATTACGCACAACATTTACTTGAGCCGCTGTGGCGATGTCAGTCTTGGTTAGAACTATTCGATCAGCAAACGCAAGTTGGTTCGCTGTCTCTGAAAAAGTTTCTACTTGTCTCTCAAAATTGATCGCATCCGCCGTGGCTATAACACCATCAAAACACAGTTTCGATACAATCTCGGCCTCTGACATAAAACTGTGTACTACTGGACCTGGCTCTGCTAAACCGCTGGTCTCTACCAGAATTCTATCAAACGATGGTATCGACATGTCATCCCTTCGTTCGAGCAACTGTTCAATCGTCTCCACTAAGTCATTCCGAAGAGCACAGCACAGACACCCTGTGTCGAGTAGAACGATATCCTCTGCCACATGTCTCACTAACTGGTGATCAAGCCCCACCTCACCAAATTCATTAACAATGACGGCAACACGTTCCCCTTGCGGCTGTTTGAGAATACCAGACACCAGTGTGGTCTTTCCACTACCCAGAAACCCTGTAATGACCGAAGCGCGCAACTTAGCAGTGGATGAAGTCTTAACTTTGCTAATAGAAAACTCGGCAGTTTCAAAATGATGGTTCATCATGAATGAACCTTTGCGCTCGCCCGTCTGCTATGTAAGGACCAAGATGATCAAATACATCAAACCCCTCCTTGACCACACGCACATGGTTTTCCCCCCTAGATACCGCAGAAATATCTTGAACTGGATTTCCGGAAACTATGAGCAGATCTGCCCAATAGCCCTCCCGCACCAATCCTCGATCTGACAAATTACACAAATCACCAGAGTGTTTTGTAGCAGCCTGCAATGCCTCAAGAGGACTAAGCCCATAATCGACCATATAACCAAGCTCATGAACATTGTTGCCGTGATAATTGAAAGGAGTTCCTGCATCAGTACCCATAGCTATAGTTCCTCCAGCAGCATGAAACTCACGAATTGAACTACGGTGCATCTCACAGAAACGAGAAGCTTTCTCAAACGCGTAATCTGGTATGCCAGACTTCGCGTTTTGCACTATCTCCTGAAGTGCCGATATTGTAGGAACCAGGACTATACCTTTCGAAACCATCTCAGAAACCAGCTCGTCTGTGATCTGAAATCCATGCTCTATTGAATCAATTCCAGCCTCAACTGCGTTACTAATTCCCGGTGCTCCGAGAGCATGCGCCGTAATCCTTCTATCAAAACGATGGGACTCGTATACTGCCGCACATAATTCGGCTTTATCGAAATGAGCCTGCATCGGATCAACATTAGGCGTAAGCACGCCGCCAGTCGCTATCACCTTTATGAGATCAGCACCCGCCTTTATATTATTTCGCACAGCACGAACAATCTCCTCAGCACCATCGGCCTCCGTACCCAGCCACGAACCGTGTCCACCCGTCATACAGATTAGTTGTCCAGCACACATCAATGTTGGACCTAGACAACGACCCGCATTAATGGCATCCCTGACAGTTATTTCGACAAAGGATTTTCCCCCAAGGTCCCGCGCAGAAGTAACTCCACCACGCAAAGTTGACTGTGCATTCTCCATAGCACGGACAGCAAGTTCTGATTCGGAAAGCTGCCCAAGTACGGCAACCAGATCAGCTTCAGCCCCGATGCATATATGTATGTGACAATCAATCAAACCTGGAAGAACGGTTTGCCCTGTAGTGTCCACATGTTTCCCGGTAAATCCTACAAATTCGGTCGACGGCGCCAACCGAACTATACGGCCACCCTTCACCATAACACCATGATTCTCGAGCAGCCTCTCTCCATCAAAGATTAGGCCTCCGCTATAGAGTGCTTCCACACATCCCCCTAGAATCCAAACGTTAGAATCATCTTATCCATAGTTAAGCAAAGCATGCTGAAGTTTCTCGTTCAAGGGCCGTTATTAAACAGAGAGATGCTGATTTTCTGGATGACTTGAGCTTATTGGATATCCAATGAATCGAAAACACATACTGCCTATATACGAGGTGACGAGACAGAATTAGATAGCTCACCTGGGTCAATACTGTTCATCATTAAGTATAACATCGATTTGATGTCCTTTGCTGGCACCAAATGCTCACTTGACCAAAGCTACAGTTCTCCAGTGGAAAATGCTGCCGCAAGCATTTAACAAAAACAGCACACGCGGCACCTCAAGTTCGCCAGAACGGGGGCGATAGCCTCTAAATACACACTCAAAAACAGTGCGCACATTCGAGCTCAAGAGGCACCGCCATAACTTCCGAATAGATTGAAAAACGCTACTGTAATCAGGCTTCTGCACACCTGACTGTCCTTTTCCTCCAAAAGAGAGCAAATTATATAATTCTTGGATGTTTGGCGGCTAGCTATCAACTCTTTCTAATGATTATCCAAATGCACACACTTTTCATAACTAGCGTAGCACGGGGGAGCACGATATGCCCTTGAACTTTGATGCCATGTACCAAGCTGAATTTGACGAACATGATCTTGTATTGCAAGCAACCAAACATACGATGTTCGAGCCACTCCAGCAGCTACTTCACCATTGCGCAATTGCCGTAACTGCTGGCAATAAGATTCTATTTTTCGGTAACGGTGGCAGCGCGGCAGATGCACAGCACCTAGCAACGGAACTTTGTGTCCGTTACCGAAACGATCGGGTTCCAATTCCAGCGATTGCTTTAACTACCGATAGTTCAGTGCTGACAGCCATCGGTAATGACCTCGGTTTTGATTATCTTTTTGCCAGACAGATCGAAGCATTAGGCAAACCAGGAGATATAGCCATCGCAATATCAACGTCAGGCCGTAGCGTCAACGTTATCAGGGGCTTGGAAACTGCGCGAGCACAAGGTTTGCGGGCGGCAGCTATGTCAGGTGGCAACGGAGGGGCCCTGCCTAACATCGCAGACCCCCTGCTTATTGTGCCGTCCGAAACAACTGCTCGCATTCAAGAGATGCACATCCTAATAGGGCAAATCCTCTGTGGAGCACTCGAGCTTGAGTTAAAGCTTACTTCCAATTGAGATCAGGCCCTAGGTAAGGGGAGAAACGCATTTGTTCTGCCCATAATATAGTATGCAACAAGACCAACCCACTCATGTGCCGCGTGAGTCAGCCTCTTTATACTTGAGCCAACCGAAAGACCTCCAATCACACGAATATTGGTCGAGGTTCGGTAGTCGACTGGATATGGCGTAATATCCCATCCGACACGTCGGAAACACCCTACAGCCCGTGGCATATGAAATGCTGATGTAATCAACAACCACTTCTCTCCACCCAAAGGCTTCGCAATTGCTAGCGATAATAAAGCATTTTCGTACGTGTTCCTCGATCTCGTCTCGTAATGTACACGGCCAACGTCGAGGCCCAACTCAGAGAAAATCTGCCGAGCATCTGCCGCCTCCGTCAGGTTTGGGCGAGTAAGACTAGATGAGCCACCAACAAACACTAATCGAGCATCTGGATATCTGCGGGCAAGCGTAACAAAAGTCGTTAACCTTTCAGCACTCTCCTTTAACGCTACTTGGCCTCGTTCCGCAGTAAGACTCTGGCGAGAACTTCCCCCCAGAACGACGATTCCATCGATGGAGCTTGGCGGCATAATCGGAGGAAATCGACTTTCCAATATGTAAAATAGCCACGTACCCACCGGAAAAACAGTAACCAGCACAACAACTATAACAGCCACACTCGTTACTGCTCGACCAACTAAAAACCATCGAGTCCACAACAAAACCCCACCAACTACCAAGGTAGTGAATATCAACACCTCAGGACTAAGGAGAAACCAGACTATCTTTGAAGCTATAAACATCTTACAAACCAGAGGTCACTGCAGCACTTTTACGAGTTAAGTGGATACTGGGTGAGTACGACAAAAAACCTCCCGGGAAAGACCCAATATGCAAAAACCGTTAACAAATGTGCGATACCAAGACCAAATAGTGTAGTATGCAACGGTAGATAAGTAGATAATGTTTCCAGGTTAAAAGCTGCCACAATGACAGCCAACTATTATTTGGACTTTACCTCGGCCAAGACATTAGCTAGACAGCTCTATAGTATTTGTTCTTTGGGCGTTTACCAGCCCTAGTACCGAATAATTAGTCAGCCGGACATGGCACCGGTGCAAGTCTAACATCAAAGCAGGTAAGGGCGGCCTTGATCAAAACCAGTTACCAGGCATCGTCCAAAATTCGAAAAGAATCGTGCATCGACCGCGCCGAGGTCAAACAATCTGCAAAACGCCTTCTATTCGTTGTAAACGAGGCGTACTTTTTTTCATCACACCGTCTTAACATTGCTCGCGCCGCTCAAAAAGCAGGATTTGAAGTACATGTAGCAGCACCTACTGACAACGTATGGGCTCCTAGTGACTATGACTCACTGTCACTTCGAGCAGAAAACATCTCCGTGCATCCAATCTTTTTACAACGTCGAGGCCGCAATCCTTTTGCCGACTTAAGAACATTTGTCACGCTTTATCGCCTCTTTAAACGATTAAAACCAGATGTTCTGCATCTAGTGACCATAAAGCCAGTTCTCTACGGCGGCTTAGCCGCTCGGATCTCAAGAACTAACGCAATCGTATGTGCAGTTTCTGGCCTTGGGTATATATTCACGTCAAAGGGAACGCTGGCTACTATACTCCGTTGGCTAGTTTGTCGATTTTATGCAATTGCAACCGCCCACCGAAATGCTCGCGTGATTGTTCAGAACACAGGTGACGCAAATGAACTGGAACGACTAGGTGCCGTCCAGCAAAAAAATTTGGTTTTGATTCGGGGGTCTGGTGTTGATCTCGACGCATTTTATCCAAAACCCGAATCCAATGGCCCTCCTCTGATAGTATTTGCTTCACGCCTACTCTGGGAGAAAGGTGTAGCAGAATTTATCCAGGCTGCTCGTTACCTTTCAGCAGAAAATGTGAGGGCACGCTTTGTGATCGTTGGCAACACGACAACGAAAATTGCAACGGCCGTACCTGAAAAACAACTTCTCGCCTGGGTGGATGAAGGGTTAATTGAATGGTGGGGGCGACGCGAAGATATGCCAGACGTGTTGGCCGCGTCACACATTGTCTGTCTGCCCTCCCGTTATGGGGAAGGAGTGCCAAAAATTCTTATAGAAGCCGCAGCTTCTGGACGCCCAATTGTTGCAACAGACATACCTGGATGCCGGGAAATTGTCCGCAACAACGGTCTTTTGGTAAAAGCTGGTGATAGCAAGGCCTTGGCTGACGCGCTCACCACCATTGTAACAGATAAAGAGTTGCGAAAAGAAATGGGAAAACAGGGCCGTTCCCTAGCGTGTACTGAATTTAGCGACACAAAAGTAACAGAAGAAACTCTTTCTATATACGAAGAACTCCTGAATACGGGTTAATGCCCATTCTTACTTGCAATAATTGCGTGCACTATGATCGGTTTTAGAATGTCAGCGCGCAGACGTGCGCGAATTTGGGTGGTTTCATTCATAGTTTCCGTCATGCTGTTGGGCGGTCTATTAAGTCAACTGGATATCGGATTATTCAACGCAACGATCCAACATATAAGAACGGATATGGCTATTATTGCAGTGTGCTGTGCTTTTCTATCAAACCTAGCGATGAGTTGGCGATTGGGTGTGCTAATGCGAAACCGCACTATGCATAGTTTTTGGCATCGTCTCAATGTAACACTTTTCCATGAGACATACTTGGCTGTTCTACCCGCTCGTCTTGGTGAAATTGCATATATAATTATGTTGCAGAAAAGGTTTTCGATACCAGTTGGCGCAGCTATCGCCAATCTGGCGTTCCAACGCCTTTGCGACCTCCTTATTGTGATTTGCCTACTAGCGATTGGGCTTGCAATTCTAGCAGCCGAGGGCCATGTCGCAGGATACTACGTACTACCCTGCATCATAATCATCATCTGTCTCATAATCACCATACACAAAACTGACCGCGTCGCGTCGGTGTTCGCAATGGGGATTATGCGCATCTTGGGCCGTCGCAAACGTTGGCAACGAAGACTATTATCAACCCTATTTTCCATCAGGGGCTGGTATATGCACCGCCTCAGCTACTCTGAATATTTTGAGGTTGTTCTTGCCACGTTAGTTGGGTGGCTTTGCACGTTGGGTGTTATTTATTTTTGTTTACGTGCCATACAGATTAATCTCAATATCGGAGAGATACTTAGTATTGGCTCTGCGTACAATTTGATCAGCGCCATTCCTATACAAACCATTGGGGGGTTCGGTGCAAACGAGGCTGGACTTGCCAGTCTGTTCATGTTGTTCGGATGGAGTTACGTATTAGCCATTTCAATGAGCTTAACCACCAGGCTGTTACTCTTGGTGATACCATTCGTACAGGTGGGTCTCTGGTGGCCTGCGTTCCAGCTTTTGCACAGACAGAAATAGGTCAACTCAATATGGAGCTTTCACCTGACTTTGCCATTCAAGCCCGCAAAATCGAAGAGAGAATAGCCATTATCTCAATTGATGTAGAAACCGACTATAGCGGCCCTCAACATGAAGGTCTCAGTCGCCTACCTGAACTTATTGAGATGCTTTCCGCTCTTAACATACCGTTGACGGCGTTCGTGGAAGGCAAATTATTTGTTATTCGCCCAGACCTATGCGAACAATTGATTTCCTCAGGGGCTGACGTCCAGCTTCATTGCTATGATCATAGTGCTAACAACGAAACACCTGAATCTCTTTCTCTTGGAATTGCCGCTTACGAAAAATTTGTTTGTCGTCTGCCAGAGGGGTATCGCGCAGGAAATTATAAGTTGAGCAATGACCTTTTCCACGCTCTTGTTGCTAATTCGTTCAAATGGGATTCATCTCTTCTGCCTGCAATCGGTCGTGGCGGAAAACCACGGCTCGCGTTTGAAGATGCCGATTATTTTCTTCTTGGCAACTGTATTACCGAGTTTCCCATTGCTGTGTGGCGCGGCATTCCAATACCTTTAAATCAAGCGTATCGCCGCTTGATAACTCAGCCTGGGGAGGCACTCCTGCGGCGCCTCTGCCGCTTGCCGCGTTTGCTCGTTTATAACATGCACATGGTCGATCTAGTCCGAACACAAAGCTTAACAAGTGCTCCGCTGCCGAAACCGATTAAATACCTGTATCAATACACATGGAGAGGAAATCGCCGAGAAAGTTTTGATTCTTTGCGTGAATTTATAGGCTTCCTTCACGAGAAAGGTTATCGCTTCACGACAGCCAGCAAAATGTATAGTGAAGTGCGTCAACAGTGACACACGCGACAGCAGGCATGGAACCTCTCCACATCCGTCACTCAAAAGACTTCGTATCCCGATGGGCCTCCATGGTTTCGCGGGCTTTGCACTGGAGGCATAAAGGTGAGTTCGTTTGCGTCCCCTCTCTTTCAGGCAAAACCACGCTCTCATATCTCCCTTTCCTCTCTTATACAGATATTGGAAGGGAAGATGCGGAAGAGCTCGCAGCTGCAGCCGCGCCTTATCGTTATCAAATCCGATTGTTAGCTCCTCAACAGAGTGCATTCTCTCTGAGTGACCCTGTTACCATGCGACTTTCCCTCGTAAACCGCTCCTCCAATAAATTATGGTCCGAGGCACTGAGCGGTAAGTGTCGAAATCAAATTCGTAAAGCCAAGCATAACAAAATCCGAATAGAATCTAGCTCTGATGATAAACGCCTTAGGCAATTTTACCGATTACTAGCGGGCTCCCTCCATTCTTACGGGGCTCCGCTACCGCCATTCGAACTTTTCGAAGGTATGTGTCGAGAATTGGATGCAATAGTATATGTTGCTTATAATGATGATGAACCCGTTGCTGCTTTTGTTGCGCTACAAGACGGAAAACTTGTCTGGATTCCGTTTGCAGCATCAAATCGACAATATTTGAAACTATGCCCAAACCACCTGCTATATTGGCAAGCAATATCAGATGCTGAAAGAAAGGGTGCCAGCGTTTTTGATTTTGGCCGATCACCTTTTCTAAGCAACACATACCGATTTAAACGACAGTGGGGAGCTCAAGCAGTGGGCTTACATACTCAACCACATCCGTCTCGAGATGTTTATTCCAGACTAGCATTAGCTCAGCGCACCTGGAGAGCAATTCCACGACCACTCGCAGATCGGCTAGGCCCTTGGCTCTGCCACTACCTTGCTGACTATTAATGCCAAACCCGCACAAACCTTCACTTTCCAAAGAATCCAACTATTGGCGAGAATACTTTGATCAAAAAGCTGATACCACAGATGTAAAATCAAGCCGCAACGGTTATCTTTCAAACGCTAACGCACGCTTAATGCACCACACTGTCCAAAAGACGCTGGGGAGCCTACGAGATCAACGAATTCTCGATGTCGGATGTGGTGACGGTGACGTAACATCGGCGCTAACTATCCAAAATGACATAATAGGCCTCGACCTAAGCTCTAGAATGCTCAACGTGGCGTCAACTTCAGGCGTCATTCCTGTTTGCGCGGATATGCTGGAACCTCCTTTCCCCCCAAACTCTTTTGACACGGTAATCTGTGTTGAAGCAATGACCTGTCTATCTCAACCGTTAGAGGTATTACCGATTCTGACAAAGATGTTACGACCTGGCGGATCTTTATTGATCGGAGGGCTCAATTTCCATTCAATGCTTCGAAGACTCATTCGGCCTCTAACATCCACGCTCGGGACACAACACCCTAGGCTGATAATGCCAGGACACTGCCGCGCTATATTGGATGAACTTGGAGTTCATCTGGAACCCACAATATGGATCACATACTACCCCGGTTTTAGTTTGCAAGGTGAACCTCCCATCATGACTCCCATCATAAAAAAATGGGCCACGAATTTTCTTATAAAAGGCCTAAAACGTTGATATACCAGTCTACTTTGCTAATGACTAAGAGACTGTAATGGTAGCTGTGCCCCCAGTTCACTTTCCTGCCCGATTCGGAGACATTGTGATGGCTATATTTGGCCGCCAACGTCTGGCCACACAAGGTACTTTCACCGCATCTGGAACAGACGGTCTTACTCTAGCTTTTCAGACACTCGCGGCGGGTGAAACTATTGGGCCGTCTTGTGGTGTGATCGTGCCAGATTTTATATGTCAAAATGTAATTGATGCCGTGCACGCAGCAAACATGTCGCCCATCTTTTGCCCCATCAACTCGAAAACGTGGTTTTACGACCTAGATAAACTCCAGTCAGCAGTTGAGAAAGGGGCATCAATTGCCACCATCGTCTCCTATTTTGGTCACCCTCCTAATATATCAGAACTTGAAAAGAGAAGAGCAATGTCTCTGCTCAAACCGTGCAAGATTGTTGCTGATGCAGCCCAGGCGTTTTCGCCAGATCTTGCTTCTTGGTTATGGTCAGATGCTGATATTACAGTATTCAGCTTTGGTCCAGGAAAGAGTTTACCTTTGAACTGGGGTGGCTTAGTTACGGCCCGCAATGAAAACGATAGTCTGTGGCTAAGTCTTCATGCACCCCAAACCAATAAGCTTACTAACGTGATTAACCTATTTGCTGCCTACGGACAAAGCATCCTTCTTAACCCACAAGTCTGGAATATCATTCCTCTTGCAGGAGACGCAAGCCAAGTACCAAACATCAACCGCAAGAAACTGGCGTTGAGTTGGCCCGCCTCATCGTACATATCTCTAACCCTGGACCATCTTTCTAATCAAATCTCTGGTCGCCGCCAGCTAGCAAAAGAAACAGCGCTGGCTTTAAAAAATGTGCCAAGGATATCTGTGCCATCGATAGTTTGTATTGAGCGTGGAGCGTCCTTACGCCTGCCTGTCATCTTTGAAGATTCGAGTGTAAAACGTGCTGTGGAAATAACATTACGTAAACAGCGTATCATAAAGGGTCAAAACGAATGGTCCAGCTACGGACACTGCAGCGAAAATGCAAGAGCCATCAGCGAGCATTTGATAACATTGCCTACTTTTCCAGCTGCCAGGTCTGCTGTTGGACGCGCCCTCCAGATTATATTGGCCCATTGTCGTTAATGTGTAAGATAACCCCTAATAATATTATTTAGCTTTGCCATATGTAGTGAATGAAAATCTCCTCCATAGCTATGGTCTCCATTCTTATCGCCGTAGGGGCACGCTGTGCAGTGCTCATATACGCAATTTTTTTTCCGATAAAGATTGGGGATCATCATATTTCACCCCTGCACGCAGAAGGGTCCGATTTTGGATTCTATGAAGTAGCTGCCCAGTTACAAAGAGATCTACGATTTGAGGAAATAGTAGATCTCTTTTCCCAGTTTTACGCTTCATGGAATTATAAACTAGTAGAGTTTGTAGATGTTGGTCCCCTTTTTCCAACGTTAATAAACCTCTTCAACTATGAACAAGGTAACACAATTCCGATGGCTCTTGTATGGATGGCCTTATCGGCAGCGTGTTGTATGGTATGGATACTTTGGCTACGAAGGCAACAAGCCTCTCCCTATTTTCTCGCTGTAGTCGCATTGCTGCCAAGTCCGATCTGGTATGGCTTAAGCGTAAGCACTGATATGCTCTTTGCGTTCTATTTTTCCCTGTTTTTTGTCAATTATTTTCGCCCCTCTTGGAACCAATCTCATATTTTAATCTGGCTCTCATGCTGTATTTTAATGGCAATAACTAGACCAAGTGTTTTATCTGTACTTCTGTTCGTATGTGTTGATTTAACTCGACGAATTTTACAACAGTCGCCATACATAAGAAGTTATTTACTTGGATTTATGATCATTGTCGGACTTTTGACAGCTTTGTTCTACTTGCCATATTTCTACGGCATATTTTTTGTTGTTAGCAAGAAAATAACGTATTTCGGTGTTCCGCCATCCGAGTACATAAACGGTCTTTTTTCGGAGCTACCCCAAGTCATCGACCAGGCTCTCTCATTGATCCTCTATATAATAGCCAAGCTGCTATACCTGGTTGGCATGCGACCAAGCTACGGAGACACATCAGCATTAATAGTAGCTGTAAGGGCAGCACCTAGCTTGCTGCTTTTACCTGGTCTTGTATGGATAATACTGAGGGGTTCCACTCCATTACGTTTGCTCGTTCTCATGTTTGTTATACCCACTTTATTTGGGCCTTCACAGGAACGTTACCTATTACCCATACAACCCTTGCTTGCATATTGGGGCATGATCTTTTGGCAATCTTGTTTTCATCGGAGACAACAGCAGAACGCGATCCGCTAATTAGGTATTTCTATCTTCCCCAACTGATTGCGATCTCTCCTGAGCAGCTAAATGACTCATTGCTATAGTTCTCACGATATCTATCTGCCGTCGTCGAATCGCAGTGACACTGATTAATAAGGTGGTAATTATGGCAAGAAGGATAAAGATAGCTATGAACACCACGGATAAGGGTTCAAAGTGAATACCAAGAATGCCTGCAACTGTCGCTACAAAATCTTCAAAAATACTAGCGATTCCGAGCACCACAAGGGCAACAAACCAAGGAAACGTAAGATCTACGTAAATGAGTCGACGGCGCACCAACAGTAATAAGCCGATCGCTAGAGCAATGATAATGATCAGCTTCATTATCTCTCGCTCCGCTGCATGATCTCACTTAGTACTAAAACATTGAAGCGATAGACCATCTTCAAAGCTGCCCACAAGCCAAGAGATGAACTTCCAAACAGCCGATCCCGACGTTCAATACTGTGAAGTTTCATTTTGAGGCCTATGCGCGCAGCTCTAACGAAAAGTTGTGGTTCTGGATAACGCTCCAATTGATAGGTGTTAAGCCGACGGACCGCCCCAATGTTCAAAGCAAAAAACCCCGTGTTGACATCTTTTAAGACTGAATTTCCAGTTAACAGCCTTGCACATACAGAAAAATATGCCCTTACCCAACGCCTGAGAATTGGATCCGGCTGTAGATTTGAGCCAATAGCAATTCGCGCACCAACAACAAGGTCAGCACCCTGTTCTGATAAGATCTGAAGCATGTCTGACAAATGTTCAACCGGGTGTTGTCCGTCTGCATCCACACGACACACAAAGTCGTATTCATGAATAATGGCATGATCGAATGCTACGTGTGTACAAACGCCAATTCCATAATTGGACGGCAACCGAACATGTAGTGCGTTCTTGACTGAGCTTGCGGCAAATGGACCTTTAGTGGAGCCATCATCTATAAGGAGAACAGTCACTGACGGTAAAACGCCCCTAATATCCTCCACGATCTGCTCAATAACCGCAAAATCGTTGAAAACTGGTACATAGACTAGCGTATTTTTATCTTTTCGGGTCATCTGAGTAGTCTGCTAGCCAATATATCAGCGGTTGCGTGAACAATATTTTCATTTTACTGATCGTTCTCTTCGTTGTCATGCCAACAGGCATTCCTATTTAAGAGATGGCAACACTACTTCCATAATAGAACTGGAAACCACGCGATGTCCCTCGGGAGAGAAATGTCCAGTAAACGGATCGAACAATTCATCCGAATCTCGCTGAGAAAATGGAGTATGGAGGTCAATCTGTGGAATGCCAAGCTCTATAAGAATACCTCTAATATCCGAGTCGTCATAAACACCTCCTGAAGATACATAAGACTGATCAGGTAGGATAATAAAGTAAAGATGCCCTCCCCATGATTGCACCTCTGATTGCGCCGTTTCCAGTATGTTTTTAAACAAGTCGTAGTCTGGCCGATAGAGAAAATCATGATAACGTGCTTCCGCTAGACTGCGAAGTTGTTTCAGAATCAATACTGATCGCAACCAATTCATTACATGTGACGACCATGGTAACGGTTCAAAATGTGGATGAATAACCTTTTGCATTCGCGCCAGAACATCAGCTCTTAGCAACTGATTGACCAACTCCTGCCGATCAGCGAGGTTCTGGCTAAAAGACAAGTCCATATAGCGCAATAGAAGAGCACTTTTGCGCTCATACTCCAGATCCCGAGGAACATCATTATCTAACGTGTGCGTCCAGATAACTACCTTCGGCCTAACCCGAGATCCGTATTCCCGGAGGGCAGCAAGGCTAAACAGGGGGCCTGTTCCATTGGTACCAAGATTTATGACTTCCCCACCTAGCGTGTTACGCATCAAACTTGAGAAGGTGCTGCCATTATCAACACACAAGCCACGTACAAATGAATCCCCTAATACCGCAACCATAGCCTGAGAAGCATGCCAGACACTGTCGGGATTTCGGTATCCATAACGATCTGTCTTGTACGCAACAATGCCCTCTTCCGATAGACAATAGATCTGGCGGACGCCGCCTATGCTTCCGAGTGGAAGAATTTCTGATCCATCCACTTGGAGACGGGATACTAGTTCTGACTGATTCAAGTTAGTTAGGGAATCACCCGCATTTATCACTGGAAACGTATTCTCTCCACTCTGACGCTCTGTAGCTACATAATCCAATACAGTCTGAGTCCTGCCGGTAGCCACACGATCAAGTCTTATGCCAGCACTAATAAGGGCCTCTATCCCCCACGCGGTGACAAGTCCCGAACCAAGCACTAACAGCACGTTAAGACGTAATGATGGACTGAAGGCGAATGAACTGCCTAACAGAATAACCAGAGCCCCTGGCATAACGACAAAAACACTGATTGCTTCTACGCCAACAAGAAACTGCTCAGACCGAAAAAAAGAAAATGCAAGCACACTCAATGCCAGCAGTATAAGAGCTAGCGTAAGTGCGTTAACAATTCGACACGACAAAGGCCCCAAATCTCTGTACCAACATGGTTTTCCTGTCATCGAGTTAAAACTCAAAATATATAAATTGATCCGCACCACCTCTCTCAATCAAAAGATATACGACGATCGCAGCAAACGGTGGCCAGAGAACGCTTGAAGGCACCTTGCGGACCAATAATGCTAGTCGCGCATGATTATCTAAACGATGAGTAAAAAAGAAGAGAAGGATTAGAAGGATTGGTACAAGATTAGCAATAAATCCATCAATTAGACCTGCAACTGGAACGCTGAAAAGCCCCCCCGCGATACGCCATGCCGTTGAAAGATCCGGCGCTCGAAATAGAATCCAAGCAAACGATACAAAATGAAACGTAAGAACAATAGCTACCCACCTTGGAAATGGTAGAGGCAACCCACGAAATGACTGGGCGACTGAAATTCCTATTCCGTGCACTACACCCCAGAAAACGAAAGTCCAGCTAGCTCCATGCCAAAGGCCTCCCAGCGCCATAGTGATTAGAACGTTGATCAATTGCCTCCGTCGCGAGCAGCGATTCCCCCCCAATGGAATATATAAATAATCACGAAGCCACGATGACAGTGTAATGTGCCAACGCCGCCAAAAATCAACAATTGAGGTTGCGCAGTAGGGTCGCGAAAAATTCGTAGGTAATCGAACTTTCAACATTAAAGCGAGGCCAATCGCCATATCAGTATATCCAGAGAAATCGCAATAAATTTGAACAGAGAAACCATATATTGCAACGGCATAATCTACAGCACTGAACGTTCCAACGCCCGAATACACTTCATCTACATAAGGTGCAATTGAATCAGCAAAAAACAATTTTTTTACTAATCCTAAAATCACAATCATTGCACCCAGACGGAACTTGGCATCCAAAACATCTCCAAGTCGGTCGATTTGAGGAATTAACTCCTTAGGACGTAAGATTGGCCCAGCAATGAGATGCGGAAAAAACAAGGTATAGGCAGCTAATCGTCCAGGCTCGCGGATTGCGTCAAAGTCACGCCTATAGACGTCAATTACATAAGCAATTGAAGTGAACGTCACAAAAGAAATTCCAAGCGGTAGGCTAAGCACAATAAGCGGACCAGATTCTAAACCCAAAGCGTCTGTTAAACTTACTGCAAGGAAATTCGTATACTTGAAAAATACCAATGGTGACAACAGACCTGCTAACACCAACCCCACGTACAGCCTGCGGCTTCTCTCTGCATGTTCTTTAGCTAAGGTGATCCCTCCAAGATATGCAATCGTCATCAGGACAAAAGGAACCCACACATAACCAGGATTCCAATATCCGTAGAAAATAGTGCTACCAAAAACGATTAGAAACACTCGCCACGAACTCGGCACCAAGAGGTGAAGAGTTAAATACACGGCGAAAAAACCCACAAAAATAGGTGTGTGAAATAGCATTAACTACAATAACCTAATTAATTTTGGAGTCTTTACATATTGAGAGGCAGTCATAGCTAAACTCTCCGGAATCTCAGTACTCTTGATTGCCTTAACTATCCTCCTTCAACTCCCTGTAAACAACAGGGAGTTTTCCATATATACTAGAACACATTTCATGCGTCTACAGAACTTGGTTTATGCTTGACGTTCATTGCATGAACGTTCTATGTTCACAGAATGAACTCGGTCGTATCTACGGGAATGTAAGTCAGGGTGTCACAATTGGAAGACAAAGATGTCTCCAGGCTAAAACATTCCGGTAATGATGAGATTGTTCTCGGTTTACTTGACGCAGTCTATGAAAATAGCCATGTGTCACAGCGATCTCTAGCTCGGGGATTAGGTATTGCCTTGGGGTTAACAAATGCTTACCTGCGACGTTGTGTCCGTAAAGGCTTCGTAAAAATCCGGAAAGCGCCGGCCAATCGGTATGGATACTACATCACACCGCGAGGGCTTACCGAAAAGAGTCGGTTGACAGCACATTATCTTGGCCGCTCTTTAAGCTTCTATCGTACAGCTCGAACTGAAATAGACGTGCTATTTGATCTATGTACTGAGCGTCACTGGAAACGCATAACACTTTGCGGCGCCGGAGAATTAGCAGAAATTGCGATCCTCTGTGCTACTCAACACCCGACAGAACTTGTGCAAGTATACGCCCCACAAGCACGCCGAAAAACGTTCATGGGTTTACCAGTCATCACAAGGTTCGAAGACCTTATGGACGGAGATGCATTTCTCATTACCGATACAAAGCGACCACAAGCCGTGTATGACATGATATGTCAGCATACAGATATCAACCATGTAATCATGCCTAGCCTTCTTAAGGTCGATTGCAATTTGCGCAGAGGCGCTTCATGACGGCAGAATGGTACGCCGCATATACACAACCTCGGATGGAGCTTTGGGCTCGCAGCAATCTCTGGGAACGGGGAGTCGATGTGTATCTCCCGATTTATCGAAAACGCAGACGTCATGCCCGTCGTGTCGATTGGGTTTCCACGCCACTTTTTCCCCGCTATCTCTTTCTGAAAGCCGACCTTTCTCGCACTGGATCTCGCGCACTTTCCGCCACACGCGGCCTTATTAATCTAGTCTCCGCCGGGACAGGCACCAAACCCACCGTCGTTACAGAATCGATTATCAATGGACTTAAATCCCGGGAAAACTCCGAGGGTATAATATGCATTGAACGTGAAAGACGCTTTGATCCTGGTGAGGAATTATTAATCAGCGATGGCCCATTTGTGGATTGGCCTGCATTATTTGAATGCGGCAACGACGAAGAACGTATAATTGTATTGATGAATATGATGGGAAGACAGGCGCGGGTCCGTATTTCCCGTGAACAGGTTAGGCCCGCAAGATAAACGACGGCGCCTTTGACATGGCCAACAGTTGTTCGGCCGGCCCGTCAGCAGCAGCGGTTGATGCTGGGACACTTTCACCCAGCGTGCGGTAGCGTGGAAATCAGCCCATTCTTAACATTTTCCTTGGTCACAAAGGCACGTTTCATGCAAGACGATCCTGAACTTCTAACACTCGTGATGAAAGACCAAGATGTACAAGGCTCACATTATAAAACCCTTGAATTTTTGGCCAAATTGCAGTCGGACGAATAGATTTCTTGCACTAACAAATTCATTAGGAAAGAGAAACGATATGAAAATATTTGGCAAAAATCTTTCAACGGAAGTTGCTATAGTCGCTGAAATTGGTGTTAATCATGAGGGGGACGTTGAAGCAGCATCAAGGATGGTGCGGTTAGCCGCCGGTGCCGGTGCCGACGCCGTAAAACTCCAGACTTACACACCCAAACGCTTCCTATCCGCGTCTGATCCTGATCGTTTAGATAGAGTGACTCGGTTTGGACTTAATGAAGCGGCACACCGCCGGCTTGCGGGAGAAGCAGCCGATCTCGATATCCCCCTGTTCTCAGCAGCCATCACGGAGGACGTGATACCGCTGCTCGATGAGTTATGTCCAGCGATTAAGATTGCTAGTGGTGACCTCGATTTTGAGCCAGTGATTCGAGCGGCCGCACAAACTGGTAAGCCAATCGTGCTATCTACTGGATGTGGCACAACCGAAGAAATCGATCGCGCCATAGAGTGGATTCGGGATGAAATTTCTGACACAGCACTTTACGAGCGAGTAGTCCTTCTACACTGCATTTCATCCTATCCCACACCGATCGAAGAAACCAATGTCCGTAGCGTCCCGTTTCTCGCTGAACGCTATGGGCTTCCGACGGGTTATTCACATCACGCCATCGGCGTTGAGCCATGTTTTTCAGCGATTGCCTTAGGCGCATGCATGGTGGAAGCACACTTTACTGATAGCAAAGAAGGCCGCTCCTTCCGAGATCACGAACTCTCTCTTGATCCTTCAGAGCTTGAGGCTCTTGTCACCGCAGCACCAAGAATAAAGGCTAGCCTCGGCATCTTAGATAAGGTACGCCAGCCATGCGAAGCAGGGTCTGTCCAATCTTTGCGAAAAGGTATTGTGGCGTCGAGAAACTTGCGCGTAGGTACTATTCTCAGCCGAGATGATTTGATGTATGCGCGGCCCGCCACCGAGTTTACCAGCTCAGAGATTGGCGATTTGATTGGCCGCACCTTGACGGCTCCAACAAATCATGGAGAGACAATTTTACGCAAGAATGTGTCCGCCTAACAAATAGTAATATGGAATCCTCCATACATCATAGGGTTGGAAAGTAGCTATGTGCGGTATCGCTGGCACCCTTGGAGTTAATGTGCCCGACTTTCACCAAGTACAAAGCACTCTTGTACAGATGCGCCAGCGCGGTCCTGATGCAAGTGGCGTTTTTAAGACCCGTATGAGCGAGAATGAGCTAACATTACTGCATACCCGACTGTCAATCATCGACCTAGACCCTCGGGCAAATCAGCCTTTTGAGCGCCATAATTGTGTGCTCGTTTATAACGGAGAGATCTACAACTATCTCGAATTAAAGCACGATCTTGAATCAGCTGGGTATAAGTTTACCACCCAGTCTGATACTGAAGTGGTGCTCAACGCCTACCTCCATTATGGCCTTAAATGCTTTGAGTATTTTGAGGGGATGTGGGCCATAGCCCTATTTGATGAGAAACAGCAACATCTTGTACTAAGCCGTGATCGATTTGGCGAAAAACCACTCTTCTACTGGTTAAATTGCGGCACGCTGTATTTTGCCTCCGAGATAAAGGCTCTTGTGAGCCTTTCTGGGCAAGTTCCTGAGCCAGACCTAAACCAAGTAAAACGCTATCTTGTCAATGGATATCGCTCTCTTCACAAACATGCATCAAGTTACTTTCACGACATAGAATCACTGCCACCGGCAACTTTTGCTGTAGTAACGAGTGCCGAAAAACCCGACGCAAAACGGTATTGGCACCTTAGTGCTCAAACTCAGGAGATGAGCTTAGAAAATGCTATTGACGGTGTTCGCCATCACTTAAATCGCTCCCTGGACTGGCGTCTGAGGGCCGATGTGCCAGTCGCCTTCTGCCTTTCAGGGGGTATCGACTCTTCCATCCTAGCTGGGGTTGCACACCAGAAGAACCGTGACATACATGCCTTCTCAGTGATTGACAAAGATGAGCGTTACAATGAAGAAACCAACATTCAAGCCACGGTGAAGGCACTAGGCTGCCAGCTTCATACCACACACACCTCCACGGATCGGTTCCTTGACCGGCTTGCCGACCTCGTGAGTTATCACGATGCGCCAGTCTCCACTATTTCATATTATACACACTCCTTTCTTTCCAAAGCTATTAGCGACGCTGGATTCAAGGTTGCGGTCTCTGGCACTGGCGCCGATGAGCTGTTCACCGGTTACTTTGACCATTACAGCTTTTGGCTGGCTGAGATGGCTGACCAATCTAACCTGCCTAAGTTATTACAGGATTGGGAAAAAGGTTACGGACGCTTTGTCCGAAATCCCCTCCTGAAGGATCCATTATATTTTCTGGACAATCCATCTTTTCGAGATCACCTTTACCAGAATACAGAGTTGTTTTCTTCTTTTTTAACTGACGCGTTTTCCGAGAAGTTCGTCGAGAACAACTATGTCGACAGTTTATTGCGCAATCGAATGCTTAATGAACTGAGAGTTGAAGTGGTGCCCATAATTCTTGCAGAAGACGACCTCAACTCCATGCAATGTTCCATTGAGAACAGATCCCCCTATCTAGATCGACAGTTGGTAGAATTTGCCTATTCGATCCCGACTAAGCATTTAATTTCTGATGGGTTCGCCAAACATATATTGAGGGCATCTGGACGTGGTCTGATACCCGACATGGTTCGTCTTGATCGTCGAAAACGGGGCTTTAATGCTCCAATAGACTCGCTGCTAGATCGAAGCGACAAAAACGTTCTAGAACGCATCCTCGAACCAAGTCCTATATTTAATATTGTTGATCGAGAAGCAATCCTTAAATTTGTGAAACAAGATTTATCAGATAATAGTTTTTCAAAATTTATGTTTAGCTTTGTATCTTCAAAGTTGTTTTTGGAAACGGTTGTGAGCTGGAAACAGAGCCCCCCTCAAAGGAATGGGTTTCACTGATGATTGGGATTGTCGATTACGGTCTAGGCAATCTGGTTTCTGTTGCTGCGGCGGTATCACGGCTCGACTTTGAGCCAACCGTAACCGTTAATCCGGATGTGCTTGCGGATTGTGACAAGATCATACTTCCTGGCGTTGGAGCATTTGGCGATGGCATGCGCAACCTAGCAGAGCGATCTTTAATTGAGCCGCTGCGCCGTATCGTCGTAGACGAAGGCAAGCCTATTCTCGGAATTTGCTTAGGGGCGCAGTTAATAAGTAATGCCAGTGATGAGTTTGGCGTCAGTTCGGGGCTAGGCTGGATAGACGCCCACTGCAGGAAACTTACTTCTAATGATCCGAGTTTCAAAGTGCCACATGTGGGCTGGAATAATCTCATTCAAAAGAAAGACGATCCGATATTTTGCAATATCCCTGACGACGCGTTGTTCTATTACGTGCATAGCTATTATGTTGACCCAAGTAATGATGACCTTGTCATCGGTGAATGTGAATACGGCAGCAGAGTTACCAGCGTGCTAAGGTACAGAAATATTTACGCCACCCAGTTTCATCCAGAGAAAAGTCAGCGTCATGGCCTCACTCTTTTACAAAACTTTCTTACGGGCGCCTAATTAAGTGCTTCGAAAACGCCTTATTACCGTACTTACATTCAATAATGGTGTTTTGTTTCGCACTAAGTTATTTACACCGGACTACCGCTATACTTTAAATTTCGTAGATGCATGGTCGGTGGATGAGATTGTTGTCCTAGACATCACCCGAGATCAACATGGGAAAGGGCAGAAGTTCGCTGATGTCGTTTCATCATTCGCAACTCGATGTTTTGTGCCCCTTGCCGCGGGAGGCGGTGTGCGAACCGTTTCAGATGTACGAAGCTATCTTAGCTACGGAGCAGACAAAGTAATCGTGAACACAGGCGCACTAGAGCGCCCTGAATTGATTACTGAGATTGCTACACTATTCGGTGCGCAGTGCGTTATAACGTCAATTGATGCCAGACAGAGTGCTGAGGGAAAATACGAGGTATTTTCTGGCTTTGGACAACAACCTACGGGTCGTGACCCTGTATCCTGGGCACGCGAAGCGGAACAACGTGGAACAGGTGAAATCCTAATTACCGCAATTGACCGCGATGGTTACCTTCAGGGCTACGACCTTGACCTATGCCATATGGTCGCTGACGCAGTAGGGGTTCCTGTGTTGATTCTCGGTGGCGCTGGGAATTGGAAGCACTTTCTAGAGGGAATCGAACAGGGTCATGCCTCCGCAGTCTGTACCCAGAATATTTATCACTTTACTGAAAAAAGTATTAGCAGCGCGAAAAGGTTTCTTGCTCATGCCGGTGTTCCGATCCGTTCCTGAAAATTCCTCCGCTGGAAATCGTGGTGGCATTAGTGACGCTCCGACCGTTCGCTACTGCGGCAAGTGTTTGATGCCAGATACACGGCCCCGCATTGTTTTTGACTCAGAGGGAGTCTGTAATGCTTGCCGCCATGCTGCTGACAAGAAAGATATCGACTGGGATGCCCGACGTCAGGAGTTTCTCGATTTGGTAGAAAAATTTCGTCCGCGCGATAGTGCTTACGACTGTGTCGTCCCCTGGAGTGGAGGAAAAGATTCAAGCGCAATCGCCCACCGTCTTAAGTTTGAATTTAACCTCAATCCTTTGCTAGTTACATTCTCCCCACTCTTACCTAACAAGGTAGGGTTACACAACCGAGAGGAATTACTAAAGTTGGGATTCGACCACGTCTTTGTTCGGCCTAACCAAAAGGTATCACGAGAGCTAGCCAAAAGATTCTTTATCGAACGTGGAAACCCCAAGGTGCATTGGGATGCTGGGATTAATGCCGCCCCTGTGCGGGCTGCTGTACAGTATGGCATCCCGCTAATTTTCTACGCCGAACATGGTGAGAGCGAATACGGAGGAAGGGTTCTCAGCGCGGAGCATCAAAAAACACGCGATTTTACTGAAGTCATTGAGCACCAAATTGGTGATGATCCAGAAAATTGGGTGGACGAAGATATTGCTCCGAGAGAGCTGGCTCCATACATTTACCCACCACTAGAGGACATACAGAGAATAGGCGCTCACGCTTTATACTTTGGCTATTTTTTTCGTTGGAGCATGTACGAAAACTACGAATACATACGTGAAAAGTTTCACTTTCTTACCGAAGAGAGTGGGCGCACGGACGGTACGTTTACAGATTTCGATAGCCTAGACGATAAGATTGATAACATGTACTACTACATGCAATTCATCAAGTTCGGCTTTGGACGCGCCACCCGCGATGCGTGCCGATTGATTCAGAATGGACACATGTCTAGAAAAGAAGGGTTGGAGTTAGTTCGTAAGTTTGACTCGGAATTTCCCAAAAGCCATCTCTCTGATAACCTCGACTACCTAGGGCTGACTGAACCAGAATTCAATAAAACTGTGGATCTTCATAGAAACCCAGAGATATGGCACATGGAGGGAAACCGTTGGAAGCTTCGGCATCCTCCCAAATGATTGAAATGCCAACAGCCTGTTCGGCGGACGGGCTGACAGCTTGATAATTGATCCCCGCTTCAACCAAATCCTTACTGTTACAGATAAAAACTCTTCGATGTGCATTAACAATATAACCCCTATAGCCTTTCGACGCATCGGGCAGCTCACTCACAAATCCAGTTATATGTCAGGGGTGCAAGAATAACCCCATGGATAGCATCGTGCTATTTTTGAACGGAGAGCGAGGTCTATCGGTAGCACGTGCTGTGTTACAAGCAGGACACAAAATCGTTCGTATTGTTGTTCCTGATACTCTTATTGATTCATTAGTCGCTGCCAAGTTAAGTGATCTTGATGTGGAGGTCGTCTCGATAAAAAACATCAACGATGGCAAGTTCATCAAGCAGTTATCCGCTTTAAGACCTCAACTATTAATTGTGGCCGGCTATCCAACGATTTTTCGAAAGCCTCTACTCAACATCGCTGAAAACGGAGCGATTAACTTGCACGGTGGACGCTTACCCCAGTATAGAGGCGGGTCTCCTCTCAATTGGCAAATAATAAATGGCGAAACCGTTGCTGGCATCAGCGTAACCAAACTTACCGACAGAATTGACGCTGGCGACGTTCTCTCGGAATCTGAAATTTCCATTAGTACAAAAGATACCATTAACACTATTCATATGCGTGCAAATGAGCTCTTCTCCAAACTAACTCTTGAGGTTTTAGCAGGCTTCGACACAGGCAGAGTTTCTCGCCGCGTGCAGAGTGAGCAAGATGCTTGCTACTGGCATCAGCGCAATGACGAGGATGGCTGGATTTCCTGGCGTTCATTCAGTGCGATTGAGGTCTATAATTTTGTGCGCGCCCTAACCCGTCCATATGCTGGAGCATTTTCATATAGTGAAGGTGAGCGCGTGCGATTGTTTGAAGTGGCCATCCCCGACTTTGTTCTCCGTGGCACGCCAGGTCGCGTCTGTTATGTGCAGGGGAATGGCCCCTATGTCGTCTGTAGAGATCGTTCCATTTTAGTTCGTGACTATAAGTTTGAGAAAAATGATAAAACATCATTGCGGCACGGAATAACGTTGGAATAGCTTGGGATGGTTATCTTTACTGCTGTACCGTCATCATGACTAATCTTAGGGTAGGAATCATTGGGCTGGGTGTTGGCGAGCGTCATCTTGCTAGCTACCAGCACATTCCTAACTGCCAGGTCACCGCTCTTTGCGATATCGACAATGAACGACTCAACGATGTGGGGGAACGATTTCAAATTGAAACTCGTTTTACAGATTACAACCGTATAACAGAACATCCTGATATCGACGTGGTATCGATCTGCTCATATGATGATGTCCACGTAGAACAGGCCATATCGGCATTCCGAAACGGAAAACACGTGATGGTGGAAAAACCAGTCGCCCTATTTCGTAGGGATGCAGAGAAATTGTTGCGGGTTCAACAAGACAGTAAAAAACACATATCTTCCAATCTAATCTTGCGAGCCTCTCCACGTTTTGCTGAGCTCAAAGATCAAATATGTAACGGCGACTTTGGTGACATATCTGTTATCGAGGGTGACTACATCCACAATATCCTTTGGAAAATCACTGAAGGTTGGCGCGGAAGAATGGCTTTTTATTCCGTGCTCTATGGAGGTGGCATTCATCTAATTGACCTTATGCGTTGGCTAATTGGCCAGGAAGTTAAGGAAGTCTGCGGTATGGGTGGGAATATTCTAACCCGTGATACTTTCTACCCGTGGGATGACTCAATCGCATGCTTATTGCGTTTTGAAAGTGGTGCTATTGGTAAAACCCTTAGTACTTACGGCCCCAAACGGACAAAGTTTCATGCACTGAACGTCTACGGTAGCCGAAAAACCTTCATAAATGATTTACCACACGGAAAGCTTTTCGACGGCACGCAGCAGGAGAACGAGCACGTTATTACCACTCCGTACCCTGGAATGGCCAAGGGAGATCTGCTGCCAGACTTTATCGCGTCAATAGTCGAGGGGCGAGAACCAGTTGTCACCGCTCGAGATGTATTTCGTGTAATGGACATATGTTTCTCTGCCATTGAATCATTAGAACAGAGGCGTACGCTTTCGGTAAGCTATTTGATATGAAAGGAATCTCCAGCCCAAAATCAATCCCCTTCGGCCGACCTATGATTGGCGACACTGAAATCACTGCAGTACAGCGTGTTCTAGAAGGGCCGACTTTAGTTCATGGACCGTTGTCACGGGAATTTGAAGTCCAATTTGCAGCACGCGCCGGCGCAAAGTACGGGGTCTCCGTTTCGTCGTGTACAGCTGGTCTACATCTATCCATGCTTGTTAACGGCATTGGACCAGGCCACACTGTCGCCGTGCCAGCCATGACTCACGTGGCAACTGCACACGCAGTTGAATTTTGTGGCGCTCGTCCTCTTTTCGTTGATGTAGAACACGATACGGGTAATATGGACCCCGACGCACTCACTAGCAGTTTGGATAGCTCCCTAAGATGTATCGAGGTTGTACATTATCTCGGATTACCCTGTGACATGAGCCTAATGTCAGCAATATCAGAACGTACCGGTGCAATCCTGATCGAAGACTGCGCTCTCGCTGTTGATGCAGAATATGACGGTCGCAAAGCCGGTACATTGGGTCTGGTTGGGTGTTTCTCTTTCTATCCAATTAAGCACATGACCACCATTGAAGGGGGAATGGTTCTCTCGGATAATAAAAACATTGCTGAGGCAATTAACCAGCGCAAATCCTTTGGGTATGATCACGCACTCGGCAATCGTTCAAGACCCGGCATCTATGACGTCACCGAACTTGGATATAACTACCGTATGAGTGAGGTTCAAGCAGCCATAGGACTTTCTCAGCTTGACCGACTGAACGAATTTCAGATAGCAAGAGCTACAAATCATCGTGTTCTCAAAACTTACCTCGATGATATTGATGAAGTTACTGTTTTCTCGGCAAAAAAAGGTAAGGCGGTTTCATCTCATTACTGCCTTAACGCGGTGCTTCCCCGCGATGGCAGCATTAGCCGCGACGCCATCGTTTCCGAACTTAACGCTGCTGGGATTGGGACAAGTGTTCATTATCCTAGCGCAGTTCCACTCCTTACCTATTATAGAGAAAAATATGATTACCGACGAGGTCAGTTTCCAAATGCAGAATGGCTCGCATCACAAACCATATCACTGCCTGTCGGGCCGCATCTTGGCACGAAAGATGCAGAATATATCGGTAAGACATTCAAAGACGCTATACTTAAAGCTCGCAACTAAAATGCATTTATGATGCCACCTGATTGCACTTCCTACGAGACTGTTGCCAAGAAACTCACCGGCAAACGCGTGATGCTGATTGGCGGCGCAGGCTTTATTGGGCACAACTTGGCTCTTGAACTATCGCAACTGGGGGCTGACGTCATGATTGTCGATAACCTTATGGTCAATAGCCTCATCGACAATGTTTTTGATTCCCAACAAAAACCGGCTCAGCGCGGTGTTTATCTAAATTTTCTGCTTGATCGTTATGCATTAATGCGCGAGGAAAAAATCCTTTTACGTAATTCGGATGCCCGTCTATTTGGGGATCTAACCCAGTTGTTCGATAGTTTTAGACCTCAACACGTGATCCACCTTGCAGCTATAGCCAGCTCAGTAAGCGCGCGAGAAAACCCCGGCCTGTGCTTTGATCTCCAATTAATCACCTTGCGTAATATCCTTGAGCTGTGTCGCCTTAGTGGTGATACTGTTGAACAACTGGTTTTATTAAGCTCAAGTACAGTTTACGGCGACTTCAAAACCCCGTCGGTTGATGAAAACGTTCGCCCGCAGCCTAAAGGAATATACGCCAATGCAAAATATATGGCCGAACGGCTGGTACGCACCTACTGCCATCAACATGGACTGGGGGTCACTATTATCCGTCCGAGTGCCCTCTATGGAGAACGATGTATTAGTCGGCGCGTAAGCCAAGTGTTTATTGAGAATGCCCTTAATGGAAAACCTCTTTTACTGGAAGGGGGTGGTGATGGACGCCTTGACTTCACCTATATCGGGGATTTGGTCAACGGTATAAGTCGTAGCCTTGCATTCCATGCTGGGCCTGGACGATCAGAGACCTACAACCTTACATACGGTGATGCTCGAACGATTGCCGACCTCGCATCGATCGTAAAGGGCGTAATCCCTGGAGCAATGCTTGAACACCGGCCTCGCGCAGAAGACAAGCCTACACGCGGAACGCTCTCTATAGACCGCGCCCGCAAATACCTTGGTTTTGAACCCCAATGGCCCCTTGAAAAAGGTTACAAGCGCTATTGTCAATGGTACGTCGACCAATGGGAGCGGGTGGGTCGAGCCGACAACCGGTGAATACTGGACTCATCATATTCGCGCGGATGGGATCGAATAGACTGCCCGGAAAAGCATTACAAAAGATCGGCTCCACACCACTTTTGGGATGGGTCGTACAGCGTGCACAGCGCGTGCTTGCAAAACCGGTTATTGTTATTGCTACCACCACGCTTACGGAAGACGATGCGATAGCAGACTTCGCGATCGACAGCGCTATACCTCTATTTCGTGGCGCGTCAGAAGATGTTGCTACACGAGCATTAGCTTGTGCCGAGCACTACGGTTTTGACCGTTTTGTGCGTGTATGCGGCGATAGCCCTTTTTTTCAGCCCGAAATCGTCCGCCAACTGCTAGATCAGCATGCGGAAAAGAAACTTGATATTGCGACAAACGTCTTTCCTCGTACGTTTCCAGCTGGAACTAGTGTCGAGATCATAACCACTGCTGCACTAAGACGTGTTTTGTCTGGTGATATTGATGCCAATGATCGAGAGCATATGACACAATACTTCTACCGCCATCCTGACGATTTTACTATTGGCAATCTTGTTTCTCCCAACGATGGTTATGCCAACGTCTCACTCGCCGTTGACACAGAAGAAGACCTTGAGCGTAGTCGCTGGATCGTAAAACAACTTCGTGAAACTGTAGAAACGGCAAGCCTTGAAGTGCTCGTTAAGCTGTCTCAAATGTGGATTGCATCGAAACAAAACCCTTCGCAATCTCATAGCAACGTGACAAGAGATCAGTGAGTGAGTTAGCACTTCTTGGCGGTAAGCCAGTGCTGACGGAGCCACTGAGCCCATACCGCTCTATGGGACAGAGAGAACGGGCAGCCGTAATAGAAGTTATGGAATCCGATTGCCTTTCCGGATTTTATGGCAGTCCAGGACCAGAGTTTTTTGGAGGTCCTAAAGTCAGAGAGCTTGAACAGGCTTGGTGTAAAACATTTGAAGTGCCATTTTCAGTCTCCGTCAACTCCGCAACCTCTGGGCTTATTGCGGCGATGGGTGCAATTGGTATCAGCCCTGGTGATGAAGTCATCGTGCCTCCTTATACGATGTCAGCAACCGCGGTGGCCCCTTTGTTTTATGGTGGAATACCTGTGTTCTCAGACATAGAGCCCGACACTTTTTGCCTTGATCCCAGCGCTGTACAGTCAGCACTGTCGCCAACCACTAAAGCAATTATTGCAGTTAACCTTTTTGGCCACCCCGCGCAACTTCATCGCTTAAAAAAGATCTCAGAGGACGCCGGAATTTATTTAATTGAGGATAATGCTCAAGCACCGCTTGCATCGGAACATGGCCGGCGATGTGGAACAATCGGCGACATCGGAATTTACAGCCTAAATTATCACAAGCACATTCATAGTGGTGAAGGAGGCATGTGCGTCACGGGTAACGAACATCTAGCGCAACGTTTACAATTGATTCGCAACCATGCCGAAAACGCTGTGGACTGGCTCGATATAGCGGACTTAAACAACC
Organism: uncultured Alphaproteobacteria bacterium; assembly: GCA_913041535.1. Lineage (GTDB taxonomy): Bacteria > Pseudomonadota > Alphaproteobacteria > VGEJ01 > VGEJ01 > CAJWJK01. The sequence continues at coordinate 222,188 of CAJWJK010000002.1, read as the reverse complement.
TGATTGGGCATAATTTTCGCATGACTGAAGTTAGTGCCGCGATAGCACTTACGCAGCTCTTCGATATAGAAGAGCATGTCCGCCGGCGCGAGCACATCGCCAAACGCCTTTCATCTGAAACCACCAGTCTCCACGGCTTAAGCCCCCCGCTCGTCCGAAACGGGTGCCGCCATAACTTCTATTGTTGGGTGCTTCGCTGTGAGGATACACTTGGTGTTGAACGACATATTTTTAGCCAAGCTCTGTTGGCAGAGGGGTTCCCAAATACAGAAGGCTACGTAAAACCACTCTATTACTTACCTGTGTTCCAGAAACGAATCGCACTCGGCCGAAACGGATTTCCCTTCACCCTGACCAAAAGAACGTATTCCAAGGGGATGTGCCCTACTGCTGAATGCATGTACGAACAAGAAGTTTTATTTTTTGAACCATGCGCCTATGACGTAGACGATGAAACGCTAGATCTACTTGTCAAATGCATACACAAGGTTCATGAATCTCGTGATGACCTTGCGAAACTGAAATCTTGATTCTCACAACGCGTTTAAATCTAGGGTGTATCATTGAAGATTTGTGCAAGCATTGAAGCACGCATGCAATCAAGTCGGCTTCCGAAAAAAGTTCTGGCTGACATTAATGGCGTGCCTGCCATCGGACGAATCCTTAGGCGTCTTCGCCTTTGCACTCGGCTCGATGGCCTGGTTCTGGCCACCACCACAAGAGTAGACGACGACGCGTTGGTTTCGTGGGCTAAGACACAGGGAATCCTTCACCATAGGGGCAGTGAAGAGGATGTGCTCCGCCGCGTGGTTGAGGCTCATCTCTCTATAGGAACTGACATCATCGTTGAAGTATGCGGAGATACACCACTTATCGATCCTAACATCATCGATCTTGCTATCGATACCTTTATCGCTAACCCCTGTGATGTAGTCAGCACGACTTGGAAACCATCATACCCCCAAGGGATAGATGCTCAGGTTTTTAGTCTAAATGCTCTCCGTGAGATTGACCGCAGAACCTGTGACCCAGCGATTCGCGAACACGTGTCTTTATTCTTTTATGAACACCCCGATGACTACCGCATAATTCATTTAGAGGCGCCGCAGTCTTCACATGCTCCGGACCTGCGATTCCAATTAGATTACCCTGAGGATCTAGTTTTTGTGCGTGAAGTCTATTCCAGACTCGAACCATACTACGGGGATGCCTTTGGAACGGCCGAGATACTTAATCTGTTACGGACTGAGCCAAATCTGCTGGAAATTAATCGTTACTGCAGCGAGCGAAAACCCCGAGCATGAAAAGGCCCTTAAGAACTGTAGTGATCGGTTTCGGCAATGTCGCGGATCGTCTTAGTGATGATCATCTCATGGGTAGATTTTTCCAATTTGCGACGCACGCTCAGGTGTTGTCAAAGCATCCAGCATTTTCTTGGGAAGCGGTGGTTGATCCATCAGATGACGCATTAAACCGCGCCCGAAAACGCTGGAATATTCCTCACACAACACACAACATTGAGGAACTGAATGATGTGTTCGTTCCTGAAGTTGCAGTTATTGCCACACCACCAACATCTCGATTATCAATCTTATCCTCTCTTCCAAAACTAAGAGCAGCAATCGTTGAAAAACCTCTGGCAATGTCATCGAGTAATGCAGACAGTTTTGTCAATTTGTGCAGCCAAATGGATATACCTGTACAAGTAAATTATTGGCGTAGAGGAGTGGAAGCTTTCCAACGCCTCGCTGCCGGTGAACTACAAGACTGGGTTGGCGAACCCCAAGCTATATTTTCCACGTACGGAAGCGGACTGTTCAATAATGGTTCTCATATAGTTGATTTTATTAGAATGCTATTCGGTGAAATTGTCCAAGTGCAATCTATAGGAAAACGAACCACTGTTCTGTCTTATGAGAAAGAAAAGGATATTGATTTGCCGATATCTTTAACGCTAGAAGACGGCGCGACTGCAGTATGTCTGCCACTCGATTTTAAGCGCTACCGCGAGGTAGGTATTGATATTTGGGGCGATGCCGGACGGATAAGTATTCTTCAGGAGAGCCTTAGCCTTACTAAGTATAAGTCTAACCCCAACCGAGCCCTGACAGGATCGTATGAAATTACTTCCGATGCCGGTGAAACAAATCCGATTTTAGTAGAGAACGCACTTTACAAACTATACGACAATCTCGCTGCCGCCGTAGCCGATGGAACGCCATTATTGAGTCCTATTTCGTCAGCACTACGGACAGAGAACATTTTAAACGCAGGACTACTCTCAGAAAATGAAGGACAACGGCCCATAGTGATTTCACCTCACTAAGTGGGGCTACAATTGAACACATATGCTTTTTTTCGTCGAAGATGCCGGGGCTGCAAACTACATTTCGCCAGTGCTCAAAGAGTTGTTAGGATCTGAGCTCGGTTCCGCTCTACACATTCTGGCAACAGGAAAGGGTGCAGAAGTGTTAAAGGCTCGCGGTATTTCGTTCGCTTCAACTAATAGTTCAAAAACGATCCCTGCCATGTTTTATGAATTCCCTTGGCAGTTAGTTGTGACCGGAACCGCTGAAGATCCTCATACCCTTGGTCTTAAGCTTATAGACAAAGCAAGGGAGCGCGGTATCACCAGCATTGGAGTGGTGGATGGCCCCGCCAATGCAGACTATCGCTTCGCTGGACCACAGAAAACTGTTCCGCTGAAACACGCGCCTGACTGGCTAATGGTTGCCGATCAAACCACAAAAAAGTTGTACGTGGATCGTGGGTTTTTCCCTGACAGGATTGCCATATGTGGACACCCTGCCTACGAGCGTGCGTTAGCCTTCTCCGAACACCCGCCTGGCACTCGCGCTACACTTAGGTCACAACATTTCCCTAATGCACAAAACAATCAACCCATAATCTTATTCGTCTCAGAAACGTCTCACGGTTTGTCCTCAGGCGCTTTTGAACGTCAGAGCGACTATACCCTGTTTGGGTCTGGCACAAGTGATCGCCGCACCGACATTGTTCTCGAGGAAGTGTTGAAGGCACTTGATGCTCTTTCTCTGAAACCATACTTTGTGCTTCGGCTACACCCCAACAATACAGCGACTGAGTTTGCGCGATATAGAAGTCAAATAGATCAAATCAGTCAGGGTGATGACCCATTATCCCTGGTGTATGCCGCGGATCTAGTTGTTGGGCTAACTTCCATTCTGCTTGACGAAGCAGCAGTCATGGGCCGACCGTCCCTTGCCGTTCTGCCGCGCCACAGCGAACGCCAGTGGCTTGCCGGTATTGAAACTGGCTGGGTACGATGTGCTACTGACTGTCAAGAACTGAAAACAGAATTGAATACAATGCTTTCACCTAAGTATGCTATACCATCTATCAATCGTAAGATGGTCCGAGACGCGAGTGGTAAGGCCGCACGGTTTATCTATAAAAGGCTTGGAACAGACCACTCTTTCTCACCTCTGGGATAGGACATATGACTGCTCACATGGCATTTTCAGCACAATATTTTTCACGCAGTTCTGTATGATGAATCATCAAGCAACCTTCCGATTTCCAGCTTGAGCCTCAGTATTCCTGTGTCTAGAAAAACCCACACATTTGGCTTTCTATCCACAATTGACAACCCACTGCTCCCTGCATATATATCCAGCGCTCTAATACATAACGTTAAAAATATCGTTGTTATATGTGACTCAAATACAGAAGACGAAAAGTCCCGTTTAATCTGGCAAGAGCGGACTGGTGGTCGATTTCAACAAACCCCGGGAATAGATGACAGCTTGTACTCGTTGGGTGACGCCAATATTCCATTCTTTTTCGTTAAAAACCATAACGATAACCGCGCAATGGCCTTGTTAGATCAACTAAACGTAACGTGTTTGTTTAACGCTGGAACCCCACGAAAACTTTCTGGCAGAGTTATATCATCTGTACCTAATGGAGTGATTAATGTTCATCCAGGTCTACTTCCAGAATACAGAGGGTGCACGGCAGTTGAATGGTCACTATTCAATAACGACAAGGTGGGGAACACGGCGCATTTTATGGATGAAGAATATGATACTGGGCCCATTATTTTGTCCGAATGGTATCAGTTTCAGGTGGACTCTGATTACCAGTCAATCCGCTTAAAAGTCTATAGGGAGGGATGTAATCTAGCTGGACGAATTTTATCCCAGATTCAACAAGATGACCTCACTCCAAAAGATTCGGAAAAGCAAGACCCATCGTCAGGACAATACCGAGAACCGATCTCACCAGAGAAGATGGCTGATGTACATGAACGCTTGCAAGAAAAAAGATATCGTTATCAAGTGCTGTGAAGATTCCCAAAATGGCTGTACGTTGCACCTCCAGCTATGGTGTTCCGTCCGCGGCAAAAAGTTATAGGTATGGTATGAACAATCCTGAAATAAAAAGGGGTGTCTATTGGCTAGGTGACCAAGTCGTACGGCCAAGGCTTGAGGACGACCCTGTATATAATTGGTTTCGCTCTAAGAAAGAACATATTCAATCCTCGGGACAATTGATTACCTTGGATAACCCGCTAGGATTCCCGGTGCGTAAGGTCTCTCAGATTGGAATGTTTTCGTTGTACCGTTGCGAAACGACGGGATTCATATATGCCAACCCGAGGCTGTCAACATCAGCTATTGTTGACTATTTTTCGGGAGAAAATGCTGAAGAATATTTCCATGGCGTAGAGGCAGGCTTCGACGTTCGGAGCGCAGGCGTGTACGCTCCTCAAACTACGTATCTTCAGAAATGGTTAGACAAAGGTTCACGTATTCTTGAAGTCGGGTGCGGCACCGGTGGCTTTCTCGAAATACTGCGAGACCAAGCGGGCTTCGTAGTTTCAGGTGTCGAAATCGCCCCTGATGCTGCGGTATACCAAACTAGGCGCGGCGTAGAGGTTCAACAGACTCCCATAGAGCATTTTTTGGATACGGACCGTTTTGATGCTGTGCTTCTGTGGTCTGTGATGGATCATTTTGCTGATCCTTTGATAGCCCTACGCTCATGCTGGAAAAATATTAAGCCTGGTGGCTACATCTTTATTGGAAATGTCAATATCGATGGGTTTGACCATCAAATCATCGGGTCTGAGATACGTACATTCCGTATTCCATCGCGGGTAAATTTTTACAATATTCGTGCGCTCACTGAACACGTTAAGTCCGCTGGATTTGATATTGTAGAATGTAGAACACCGGGTGAACTAGACATCCAGATAGTTCGGGATTATTGGCTAAACGGTGGGTTAAATGGTCGAACTGCGTTTCTAGAAACCCTTCTTTTAAATGATGACCACGACAGCGCAGCACTCGCATTTCAGACTTATCTATCTGATAACGCACTGGCTGGATATCAGACGATTCTCGCGCAGAAGCGATAGTTGGTTAAGAGGATATAAATATTTGAAGTCTCATTATAACTTTGGTCACCACACTACCTACAAGGTCATATTCATTGATCTAATAGCGCTAGCTGTGTCTTAAAACGATTTATAAGTTCCACACGTCGAAGTTTTCACACAACTGAATTGATTGGGATGAATCGTCAAAACCGACACTCGATTGTCAATACTCCTGAGGCCTAATCTAGTGCAGATGGCACTGTTTTCCGTATAGAAAGAAGATCGATGTTAACCGATAATCCACTTTCATCCATTGGCCTGCGAGCCGATAAGAAAATTCGTGGCATTCACATCAATTTGGCCAAGATGTTACGAGACGAAACTAACGCCACCATCCATGTCTATTGCAGCCAACCACAGGACGTGAAGGCATACGAAGAATACAACCAGGACGGCCTTTTCGCGTCCATCACCCAAGCGGATGTAATGGCTACGAGCGCGCTAAATGCGGATGGCCACCCAGACCAAGTTCTCACAAGAGCGCAGGAATGGGAACGCCGACTGGATCAATCGTTAAGTCGATTTATTATGACCGACCGACACCTCGGCCGAAGTTATTCTCTGGGTGGATTCAATCACCCCCGTTCCCCCTTCTCTGAAAATACTAACTTCATCCAGGCGCTGGAGGGAGTCTGCACAAGTCTCGATTTTTGGCAACGTGAGATCGAAAAGAGAAATCTCTCTCTCCTGCTCAATGTCTCAAAAGTGACCGGAAGTATTGCGGCGTATAATGGGGTCCCAACTCGCTCTTTAACTACGTCCAAGATCGATAACTACCACTTCTGGGCGACAGACGAATTTTCCGCAAATCCCGCTTTTGAAAAGCGCTTTAATGAAATTTCTACTGCTGATCGCGTCGAGCTTACCGCGCCGTATCACAAGGCTAATCTTCAACGCAGCACTTTTTTTAAGAAATCGGGTTACATGAGCATGGCGCGCGCCATCATACGCCGAGTGGCCAAACATTATTATCGACGGATGCTAGGGGGTAGGAGTTACTACCTCAGCGAGGAGCTAAAATACGAGTACCGTATGGCTCTTGCGATGCGTCAGATCAAACGGCGGGGGCACACGCCATTAAGTTCGTTACGTGGTAAACCGTTTGTGTATTTTCCACTTCAAGAGGAGCCTGAAACCGCACTGACCGTGCAGTCTCCCGAACATATGTATCAACTTGGAGCGATCGCATCACTCGCCCGAGACCTTCCTGCCGGGGTCCGTCTCGCGGTCAAGGAAACACCCTATGCGTTCGGACGTCGGACTGACAATTTTTACGACCAGATCTGCGAATTCAAGAACGTTGTATGGCTGGACGTTGTCGAAACAGGACTTGACGTTATTCGGGAGGCCACTGCTGTTGCAACAATATCGGGTACCGGGGGTTTCGAAGGAGCGCTGATGGGAAAACCCATCATATCGTTCGGACGCCACAATTTCTGGAACTTTATTCCTCACGTTTCTGTAGTGCGCGATGAGGCGGATATCGCTAACCAGCTATCCAGAGCTCTGTCCTCTCCGCATGCTCGAAAAGAAGATATCGCTAACGGTGCACGCGCCATGCAGGCAATTATCGATTGCTCGTTTGACCTGCCCGAACTCTACGACTCAGGGGGCCTTGAATCGACAGAATCCGCTAGCAATAACACTCAGGCTATTCGTAACCTTTATACAGCTCTTATCCAGAGTTTTGACAGCTAGAAAGAAAGTCATTCCATTACTGATTCGTTGAATAAAAAATGAGCTATCGTCCACTATTTGTTACAGGTATCGCCCGATCAGGTACAAGTCTACTCGCGCGCATGCTCTCAGCCCATAGTGATGTCGAAATAGCCGTTGATGCATTTCTTCCAATCTATCGAGGAGCTAGAGATGCGATCGCTGCTTACGCTGGTCTAGAGCTTCGTGGAGGAGCTCTTGAAGATACATATTTTTGCGATTACGCATTGGAGCTTCTTGACCGAGTAGAAGAGAGTCAACTGGATTGTCCGCTGGATTCTGTTGCATGGCCCTCCATCCGGTCCCAACTTCTGGCCCGCGCATCACATCATGCTTCTGATCTATGCCCTTCACTCTCTTGTCTTGATGCTACGCAAAACTTCCGCGACCTCTTCATAAACCTCCTCCGTATCGTTGCTAAAGTCCGAGCCGGTGAAACTAAACGCTGGATAGGCGCCAAAGACGTATGGACCATTGATTATATGGTACCTCTTGCCCGATCATTTCCAGACGCTTGTTTCATTGTGATCATACGTGATCCACGTGCGTGTGTTGCATCAAATGATGCTGTGCGAGACACGGACCAGTTTGGCCACAACATTTCATACGCTCGACATTGGCGAAAAAACGTAGTTCGTGCCTTACACTATCAAAACCACCCACTTTTCTCTGGCCGCTTTATGCTAATCCAGTACGAAGACCTCGTACGGGATCCCAAAGCGACAGCAATTCAGCTGACTCATCTATTGGGCCTAGATTTCGATCCCCAGATGCTAGATATGACTCATTACTTTGATCATACTAAACAGCGAAAGTGGCAAGGAAACAGCAGCTTCGGAGATATATCACACATCGACGACGCACCGATCCATAGATGGCAAAACACGTTAGACGCGCGAATTGTGCAAACAGTTGAGTTTCTGTGTGGGCCTGAAATGCGAATAATGGGCTACGATGTAGAACTTCCGATATTAACGGAAGCTATCGCTCCGCAGGTGGTCAAGTACTTCATAGACTCGAGCAACGATGAAGTATCGTGGCGAAGCGATACGGGTGACCCTATGCAGGATCTCGGTTATGAGCTATTTCGTTATGCTCTGCTTGGAAATTCTACCGCTTATAACAACCAAAGCCTAATCCGACGCTGCTTTCTATCGGACGTAGCGTACCAGACAATTAGAACAGCTTTACATCTTGATAAAGCTGAAACCTAAGCTACAGCTATGGACCTATTGAATCTAACGCGAGAGCTTTGTACTTATCCAACGGGCATAGTATCTCACGGCAATAAAGCTTTTTTTGAGCGTGTTAGCCAGGAAATACCTATACATCTTCATCGATATGCTTCTGGCAGCACCCACAATGGCTGGGAAGTGCCAAAGCAATGGCAGGTGGAAAAAGCAACAATTCACCGCGACGGAGAATTAATCTATGACGGCACTCAACATCCACTTGGTGTCGCACACTACTCGAGAAGTTTTCAAGGACAGGTAAAACTGGCGGACCTACACCAGCACGTGTTTAGCAACCCAACGCTTCCAGATGCCTATATGTGGCACTGTGCGTGGCTCTACCGACCCTGGGAATCAAACTGGGGTTTTTCAATGCCCCATCGCGTAGCCTTGGATCTACGCCCTGGTACTTACGAGGTTGATCTCGTAACAAACTTTCGTGACGGAGAAATGCTACTTGCGGAGCACGAACACAAAGGGCGTTCTAGCCGTACGATTGTGTTTCACAGCAATAGCTGCCACCCACACATGGCAAACGATGGCTTTGCCGGCACTGCTGTAATGATCAGACTATTCCAATGGCTTGCAAACCAAGAGACTCACTACACATACCGACTTGTTATTGGACCAGAACATGTCGGTACCATTTTCTACCTTCGCGACCACTCTAAAGAGGAAGTTCAGCGTTTACAGTGCGGGATTTTTGCCGAAATGATGGGCACTCCAGGCCCTTTCAAAATTGCCCGCTCATTCAACGGGGATCACGCGATTGATCAAATAGTGTGCCATGTTGCATCTCATTATGCCGACAACCCACAGGTAATCCCTTTTGCCCAAGGCGTAGTGAATGATGAGACTGTTTGGGAATCTCCCGGTTATGAGGTGCCTTTCGTCGCATTAAACAGAGCTGTAGACAGCAACAGCCCGTTTCCCCAGTATCATTCCAGCCTAGATACTGCCGATTTAATGCAAGTTGAACTCCTCGAGGAGTTTTATGACATTTTTACAAAAGTCATATATACACTAGAAAATAATTGTTCCATATCACGCCACTTCAATGGCTTAATTGCATTATCAAACCCTAACCATGATCTATACATAAGCCATATAGATCCGGCTGTACAAGATGACCAAAGACAGCCTTCTACCGACCGATGGAGCCATCTCCAAGACTGCATAATGCGCTATTTTGATGGGAAAATGTCCGTTCTCGATATTGCTGAGAAGCATAATCTTCCTTTTAAAGATGTTCTGGATTATCTCAAGAAGTATGAGGAGAAAGGCCTTGTCACGCTTCATCACCTACCAATCGATCGAAAGCCACCCAAACTAGTATGCACCTAGGAAGATGTATCGTGCTCACTAGGATTAATGACGGCAATAGTTTCTGGGAAAATTCGTTCGGCAGCACTAAGAAGAGTGTAGTCACCATAACGTGGCGCAAACAGTTGTGCTCCGAACGGCAAACCGTTGGGGCCAGAAAAAACCGGCAGGGTAACGGTTGGCACCCCGCACAAAGTCCATATCAAGGATGAATCGCTAGGCTCTTCAGGATTGTCAAGTTGCGGCGGCTCTCCCGCAACAGACAGTGTTATAGCAACATCGCACTCATCCAACAGGTCCGACAAATGGTGTTCCAAATGCCTTTGTTTATCTAATGCTGCGAAATACTCGGATGGAGCAACACGTCGACCCTCCGTTGTGATTTTGCGAAATTCCTCGCTAATCTGTTGCGGGCGTTCTAGTTCGCGTTCGAAATAGTAGGCTAGTTGGGTATGATAGATTTGGCGATGAACTTCATGGCACTCCTCAAGAGGCTCTCTCAGGTCAAGGTGACATAGTTCGATATCCTGTCTATTGCCGAGTTGATTGGCATATTCAACCAATTGATCGCGCGCATAGCCGGCCGCATCCGCCCAGCTGGGAGGAGTTACCAGTGCAAGTCGCAATGGTTTGCTTTCATCACGATTCATATCAGCGCGAGCAAAACCTCGCTCGATCACAGGATAATCGCGACCCCTTACGCGCAGACAATCCAATAGAAGTTTCGAGTCAGCAACATTTCGTGAAAACCAACCAATGGTATCTAATGTGTCCGCTGTCTTTAATACGCCTGTGCGAGGAATAATTCCGAAGGATGGCTTAAAGCCAACTACCCCCATGTAGCTTGCTGGTCTTGTAATGGAGCCCCCTGTCTGAGTGCCGAGTGCTATTGGAACCATGCCACATGCAACCGCAGCAGAAGAACCGCTTGAGGACGTACCGCTGATAACGTTAGAATTGTGCGGATTAACGGTCTCACCGGGAGCGTGCGTGGCAAATTCAGCTGTGACCGTCTTGCCCAAGGGAATCGCCCCAAGTAAACGAGCCGAAGCAACCACTCTTGCATCATTTCCTGGATTAAAGCCCCGCCACAGATCACTTCCCATGGCAGTGGGCATGTCAACCGTGTTAAAGCAATCCTTCACTCCGAACGGCACTCCGGCAAGGGCCGCCGGTGGCTTGCGATTAAGCCAATCTTCATTCTTAAAGCTATCCAGTACCGCACGAATAGGGTCAGGATCCACATGGCTCCACGCATGCAAAGTTGAATCAATATCCGTAATGCGATCAAAGCAGGACTCAAACCATTCTCTAGGGCTGAGCCGCCCATGCCGAACCATTGACGCTCCCGCGCTGGCAGTCAACTGATATGGATGATCTTCTTGTAGCAAATACAATTTACCAAGTTATCGGCGCGCGGCTATACGGTCCGCCGCCGTTCAGCATCCAAACGCGCAGCGTCAATCTCCTCGCGGCTAAGTGCACCCAGTTCCTCGCGATGACGATCCATGATCTCGTAAAATTCGTCCTTCGTATACCCACTAACTTCAAGATAATAGTCAAGAATTTTAGGTTCTTTTGGGTCATGCTCGCGTATCAATTCAAAACCTTCCTCCAAAGTCATCAAGCCTGCCCGCACGTCTTGCGCAACATGATCAGTGGCACGTCCATACCCCCGCTTGAGAAACTTTGTATAATCGTGAACCCCCGGCATTTTACACTCAACACTCTTATAACATTTGTACGTACCGTCCACAGTGTCTTCACGCCAACCAAATTTATCGCGCAAAAATTCCATCTGACGTTCTCCATCCCAAAAGATGTAGTTTCCTATGTGAATGCCCCTGACGCCGACGCGCTCCAAGTCCTCATAAGATGGAAGCCGAAACGGTGCTAAATCTCGAAGAGGAAGATAGTCAGTGGCAAACTCCTCGGGAAAAAACTTTGCTGACACATTCGTAAAGTAGTCACGATCATATTCTAGAATATTCTCGTATTCAGCCATGGCTGAACCCTCGGCCGCAGACTCGCCATAGATGATTAATGGAACCTCAAAACGCACAGCCGCCTGTAAAGGGAATGCACCAATACCCGCATGGCAGTGCCAGCATGAGTCGCCAATCATCTCCAAAGAACGGCGAGCACAACGATTTACCAGGTCACGACTCGGTGTGGACATAATGTGGTCAACCTTAAAGGTCTCGAGACACCATTCGAGATTCTTTCGTCCCGTTTCTGAGTACCAATTGTGGCTGAATGTGCAGGCCAGAGGCTTCATCCCATATACATGGGTCAACAAGTAAAGTTGGAAAGCACTATCCTTACCACCACTTATAGGCACAATGCAGTCGTAATCTGGATTGCGACCCCGAAATGAATCCAAAATATCTCGCAGCTCACGATCCCGCTCGTGCCAGTCCATATGCATCTTCTGTTCTGACGAACGGCAGCTTACGCAAATCCCTAGCCTGTCATAACGCGCCTCAGGCTCAGTACTGGGAAGACCGCAACGTCTGCAATACTGCAGACTGGTAAACATCGGGCCACGCGGATCAGAATTATATGCCATTTGCACCTTCAATAACTAAACACACACATTGAGTCCACCATTCGGTCCCTCTGTAACTTTAGGTAGACCCTGCCATAGTAACAAGGGACTAATTGGAATAACGTCAGCACCTCATGCTGTCAAGTTTACCATTAGCCACCATTCGTAAGTTCCACAGGCGGAATTAGGGTTGGCTCTCTCTCGTTTCGCACGTAAATACAAGTCGTAATGCAGACGCAGGAGCAATAGAGTTACGATGTCCACTTTGAACATGAATTCTCCACCATCCACTTCCACTAACAAGACCTCAGAGGACTCGAATCAGGTTCTAGACCTAGATAATAAAGTTATACTCGTGACGGGCGGCACAGGATCTTTTGGTAAGGCATTCGTCCGTACCGTGTTGAACCGCAGTGCACCCCGTAAATTAATCATTTTCTCTCGCGATGAAGCTAAACAATATGAGATGCAAAATAACCCTGCGTACGGTAGCGACAAACGGCTTCGCTTCTTTCTTGGGGATGTGCGAGACGTAAATCGCTTAGAGATGTCTTTCCGTGATGTCGATTACGTCGTCCACGCTGCCGCACTCAAACAAATCCCTGCAGCTGAGTACAATCCGTTTGAGTGCATCCGAACGAATGTTCATGGTGCAGAGAATGTTGTTACAGCTGCAATTCGCGCAGGTGTGCAAAAAGTTATCGCCTTATCAACTGACAAAGCTGCCAACCCCATCAATCTATATGGCGCAAGTAAGTTAGCATCAGACAAAATTTTCGTAGCTGCAAAAAACCTCACCGGCACTGGCCCTCCATACTTCTCTGTTGTCCGTTACGGCAATGTCATTGGATCACGTGGCAGCGTTATTCCTCTGTTTCGTAAATTACTGCAGGATAACGCAAAAACACTCCCTATAACTGACGAACGTATGACACGATTCTGGATTACACTTGAGCAAGGCGTTGAGTTTGTTCTTTCGTGTGCGGGAATTATGCGGGGTGGGGAGATTTTTGTTCCTAAGATTCCAAGCATGAAAATTACTGACTTAGCGGCGGTGATAGCACCAAAGTTACCATATCAGATTGTCGGAATTCGGCCCGGTGAGAAACTGCATGAAGAGATGATTACGGAAGACGAGGCACGTTCAACAGTGGAGCTTCCAGATCGTTATGTGATTCGTTCCCCTCACTACGAGCATCAGCCCTACGCTGTCGGTGAAAACTTGGTCCCCGAAAGTTTCCGATATACAAGCAACTCCAATACCTATTGGCTCTCCCCAAGTGAAATGCGGTCACTTATAAAAGACTCTGACTTTGGCTAAATTCAACGCGAAACAATTTCTTCCATACGCTCGGCAGCACATAGACGAAGACGATGTTGCAGCCGTGATAAAAGCCCTCAGGAGCGATTGGCTAACGACGGGGCCTCTCGTTAGTTCCTTTGAGGAAAAAATTGGCAACCAAGTCTCCGCACCACATACTCTCGCCTGCTCCAGTGGAACAGCTGCTCTTCACCTTGCTTCACTTTCGATAGGAATAGGGCCTGGCGATGCGGTTATTGTCCCCGCCCTAACATTCGTTGCTACAGCCAATGCAGTAATACTTTCCGGAGCTGATGTCGTCTTTTGTGACGTTGACTCTGAAACGGGTTTGATGAGCCCTGATCATCTTCTGGCGGCACTGGAAAAGTGCAAAGAGACTCGGCCGAAAGCGGTATTTCCTGTCCATCTAAATGGACAAGCCGTGGACATGCCAGCCATCGCTGAGATTGCAAGAATACATAATCTTACAATTGTCGAGGATGCGGCTCATGCCCTTGGAACAATGTACCGTAACGAGCATAACGAATATTCAAAAGTTGGAGAATGTTGCCACAGCAATCTTACTGCGTTCTCATTTCACCCTGTAAAAGCGATTGCAATGGGAGAAGGTGGCGCGATATCAAGTGATGACGCACAACTGATTGAGCGCGCTAGCCGCTTACGGAATCATGGAATACATCGCGATGCCTCCCTCTTTGAGATGCCTGAGTATGCATTCTCAAAAGATGCGACCGCCAATCCATGGTACTATGAAATGCCAGAAGTGGGACTGAACTATCGCGCAAGTGATATCCACTGCGCACTGGGCCTGAGCCAACTCACGAAGTTGGATAGGTTTATCAGCCATCGTGCCCGCCTCGTGGCTTACTACGATACAGCTCTTGCTGACCTGTCACCATTAGTTAAGCCCATAAGACGCGTCTCATATTCACAAACGGCATGGCACCTTTATGTCGTACACATCGATTTCTCAGCTGCTGGACGCAGTCGAGATTCGATTATGCGCACACTTCACGATCAAGGTATAGGAACACAGGTACACTACCTGCCCGTACATCTTCAGCCCTATTACAAACGCCGTTACGGACCGCTTAAGCTTCCGGGCGCAGAACAATATTATGGAAAAGCTTTGTCGCTACCTTTGCACGTTAATATGGAGATGGACGACGTGAACCGCGTTGCGGAGGCTCTGACCATGAGTCTTAGAAGTAGTTAGTACGGAAATCACCCCACAGTATGAACAACTTTCAACCTTGGCTTTTTCGTGTCGCATCAAGGCCAGAAGTAGCGGGAGGACATATTCGTCGGTGCGTAACTCTTAGCCAAGCATTACGTGACTATGCACCCAGCATCTTCGTTCTAGATAAAGGAGGTGAGGCGTGGCTCTCTAAACTCCGCCAACTCGGATTTACGGCCGTGATTGAGGGTGATGAACCTGACACGGAATGGGCCGGAAGTGTTTTAGATGGATATGATTTTGGTGCCAACTACGCAAAACAGTTATCACAGCTAGCAGCACCACTAGTAGTA
Organism: uncultured Alphaproteobacteria bacterium; assembly: GCA_913041535.1. GTDB lineage: Bacteria > Pseudomonadota > Alphaproteobacteria > VGEJ01 > VGEJ01 > CAJWJK01. The sequence continues at coordinate 207,096 of CAJWJK010000002.1, read as the reverse complement.
ATTGACGATTTTCTTGCCCCACTTTCCGGAGCACACCTCGCTATTAATCCTGCGCCAGGTCTAGAGGGTTCTGATATAGATGGAGTCCCTGCTTTGTTGGGTTCTCGATATGCATTAGTCGACGAACGCTTTTCCCGTCCACCTCCTCCAGTTTGCGAACGCGTAACACGGGTACTCATAACATTTGGGATCCGCGATGGCACCAATGCAACATGTCTTGCCCTTGAAGCTTTTGCGGATAGACCTAACGATAGCACAATTCCACATATTTCAGTTTTACTTGGGCCAAACGCGCCATATCTTTCCATGGTTCGTAAAGCAGCGCTGCCTTTGCGTGATCGATGCAATTTAATCATCGACACAGATGATATGATAGGCTTACTTAGACATACCGATCTCGTCATAGGAGCAGGTGGCGTCAGCTTGTTGGAGAGAATGGCTTCGGGTGTTCCATCGATTACAGTACCGGTATCAGACAACCAGGAACATGCCGCACATGGGGCGGCTCGTTGTGGTGGAACCCTTGGCACACAGAGAAGAGACCGGTTAACCGCAAGCGAGTTATCACGTTATATAGAAGTCCTATCGTCGGATTTCGATGCACGTAAATCCATGTCAGAAAAAGCGCGCAGTATGGTCGATGGAAGAGGCGCTGCAAGAGTAGCCAATGTTATGCTCCGCCTAAGCACATCTAGCCAGAATGCCCTACAGTAACAACTTCCAACATATCTAGAGAACTCATTCATACATTGAAACCTCACGACGTTATGCCTACAACTAGCTATAAGAAACGCCAGCTTGCCAGCGTTGCAACCATTCTAGTCGATAGTAGCTCTGCTCTAGAATATGGCTATGAGTTGGGGCTTCCCCGAGATGCTGTCGTTAGAACCTCATCTCCCTCATTGCTGCTAAACTCCAACTTCAACACTGAACCAATCGACCAGTTGCGAAAGATTGGTGATCTCCAGTCACTTGGTGAAGAAACTACACCGCTGACTATCAGCATATATGAAGCTCTTGCAGGCCTCAGTTATACCCGAGACCTCGCCCTGACGGCAGCCCGTTCAGCTAGCTTGTTCCAACGAACAGTGTCGAAGGCATCGTTACTTCGAGATTCTGACTTCCAGAAACCTATAGCAACTCTCTCCCTGGATACTGGGTCGCTAGAGCTTGATCGACAACTGAATTATCCATGGCACGAAATTCTTCTAGATCATCCAGAGGCCTACATTATTAAAGTACCTCCCGAACGGGCACAGCTACCCAAGACAGGTCAAAAGCGCAGCATTTCAGCTTACCGTCGTGCTAGCTTGGCTCCGTTTAGTGGCTTCGGCTATTGGGTTTTCCGAGAGCTATGGAAATGCCTACCCGTGCGCTCACCCAATGGCTGTATTGCCATCCTTACAGAAAACCCCCTCGTTAGAGAGACCGCATTTCACTTGGCAACAAAGGGTTTCGCTATACGGACTTTACTAGCACCACAGCCCAATCCAGAGCCTCTGGCTAGAAAGCTAGAAGACCTGTTGACATCACTCATACAACCCATACTCAGAGAGTACCTTGGGCGGTGGCTGTCACCAGTTGTCAGCCACGCTGTAGAGAAAAAGCTACTAGAGAACACGATGACAGATGTTCGCCGGCACCGGTCTAGCATACCTTTATGGCATGAGAAGCTAGATCGACTTGCTACAGATAATCCTGTTGCAATTCTATCAAACTACCCAAAATGGCCTGAATCCAGTGCACTTCATCATGTTGCGAGAGAACGGGAAATTCCCGTTGTCGCTTTTCAGCATGGAATCTCACGTGAAATTTCCTCCGCTACCGCAAGCACCCAAGCTAACTATGAAAATAGTTCATGTGATCTATTCATCACCTATACTAGGCGAAACGTAGAGATTTCAGAGTCCAACCCATTCCTGACTGGAAAATCAATCGCGGCGGGCCTCCCAGATACATATTGGCGAGCTGGCCGATACCGAAAACCACGACCCAATGCACCTCCTATAATGTACGTATCAACTCAGCTATACACCGGAAATATTCAGCTAATTAGAGGCGATGCTAATGATTTAACCATAGCAAACCACGAGATCTCGATTATTGACCGCGTCCTTTCTCGTATTCCTCATCAAATACTGTATAAAACCTATCCGGCCACACGCTACTTGGACCCCGACCCCGTCACCCTGCAAGCAATGGCCACGGATAACATCACTGTATTCGAAGATAATTTGGACCTCAGGTACCTATTACCGGATGCGAAAGTCTTAGTGACTTCACGTGCAACGAGTACGTTGGGGTGGTGCTTCATGTCAAAAAAACCTTTAGTTTTTATTGACATACCAAATTCTCTCCCCTTAGAACCCGCAGCGCGCAATGCACTTCAACAAGCAGTCTTTCTTTTTGATGCCTCAGAATCGAACTTCCTAGACCAACTTGCCAAGTTCTTGTCCCAACCTATTAGAAATATCGAACAGCTATACAAAGATATGGAATCAAAGCGTGTTGATGCAAGAGATAGGTTTTTTCAGACCGGTGGCCACGGCGCTGGTAAACGTGCTGCTCGTATGCTCGTTGAGTCCATTAAAATGAACAGTTCAATATCCAACGATATCGATGATGGTATACAACCAACACAACGTTTACATTTATAATTGAATGACAGACACAGCTATTATTCAGCCAATTCCTTTCGGCACTAGACGTATTGGACCCGGTTGCCCTGTCGTGGTTATTGCCGAAATAGGAATTAATCACGAGGGTGATAGTCAAACCTGTGCCCGCATGATAGAGGAGGCATGGAAAGCAGGTGCGGATGCGGTAAAGCTTCAGACCGTGGATCCATCCGAAAATTATGCGCCCGGCACACCATCCTTTGAGATCTACAGTAAAGCCCAGCTAACTCCCGAAAAAACCGCCGAGATGTTTGAGTTTAGCAAGCGCTTGGGTCTGGATGTCTTTACGACAGCTGGCGATTTTCGGACCCTCGATTGGGTAGATAATCTTGTGCCAGCGGCGCACAAAATTTCCTCTGGTCTGCTTACGCATATCCCAATTATCGAATATGCGAGCAAAACGTCTCGATCGGTACTTATCTCAACTGGTATGGGTGAGCCTAGTGATATAGATGCGGCGGTTACTGCTGCCAAAAAAAGCGGTGTCTCACACCTAGGTCTATTCCAGTGCACATCGCTTTATCCGGCCCCTCCCGAAACCCTTAATTTAGCGACCGTATCGTGGCTAAAGGAACGGTACCATGTTCCTACAGGGTTTTCTGATCATTCCCTGGGAACCGAGGCGGCTGCTTTGTCAGTCGCTGCGGGTGCAAATATGATTGAAAAACACTTTACACTGGAATCATCCAGAACCGGGTATGATCATGCCGTCGCGTTGGATCCAAGCGAATTTACTGAAATGGTGCAGCAAGTGAGAACAGTAGAGACAATAATGGGATGCGCAGAGAAAACCCTTACCGAAACTGAGCAGAAAAATGCTTCACAATTGCGGCGATGTATAGTAGCTCGAAATAAGATTCTGGCTGGTCATATTATTGAGGCGAACGATATTTCGATTTTACGAACGGGTACATTGGAGGGAAAGTTACCCCCCAGTGAATATAGACTGGTGATTGGAGCCAGAGTTAAACGCGATTTAGAACAGTTCCAGCCTTTGACACCGGATTTAATCGAGAAGAGTAGTTAAACAAACGGATTTCCACCAACGTAGGACCAACTACACAATCTGTGGAAGACAACATGGCCATTCTTTCGGAAGAGAACAAAGTGCTAATTTTCGATACAACCTTGCGTGATGGGGAACAGTGTCCAGGCGCAACGATGACACTTAATGAAAAATTACAGATTGCTGACATCCTCGATAGGATGGGGGTGGACATTATAGAGGCAGGGTTTCCCATGGCATCCAATGGCGATTTCGAGGCCGTTCGTGCCATTGCACAAACCACAAAGAATTCGACTGTCTGTGCGTTAGCCCGTGCTAGCCGTAAAGATATTGACCGAGCAGCGGAAGCTCTCGAACCTGCCACGCGCAAGAGAATTCACACTTTTATCTCAACCAGCCCTTTGCATATGAAATACAAGCTTCAGATGGATCCAGATGCCGTTTACGCCGCTGTAGTTGACAGTATTAGCCATGCGAGGAATTTCTGCGATGACGTTGAATGGGGTGTGGAAGATGCCACCCGCAGTGAACCGGATTTTTTGTGTCGGTTGGCAGAAGCCGCTATAAAGGCTGGCGCATCAACTATAAATATTGCTGATACAGTGGGCTACACCCTGCCTCACGAGTTCTCATCGCTCATCAAAGATCTCCTGCGAAGGGTTCCTGGAATTGATAAAGTGCGAATATCTGTACATTGTCACGATGATCTCGGACTTGCGACAGCAAACTCTCTGTCGGCTGTTCAAGCAGGTGCTCTTCAGGTCGAATGTACGATTAATGGCCTTGGAGAGAGAGCTGGCAACGCATCTCTCGAAGAGATCGTCATGGGACTGAAGACCCGGTATGACGCGATGCCGTACCACACTGGCATAGATACGGAGTTTCTCACAGAAGCGTCACGACTCGTGTCAAACATAACAGGATTCGTGGTTCCGCCAAATAAGGCCATTGTTGGCAGCAATGCATTTGCACATGAATCGGGAATTCATCAGCATGGTGTCATTAGTCATCGAGGAACATATGAGATAATCAACCCAAAAGCTGTTGGTGCCAGCGGGACACAGCTTGTTATGGGAAAACACTCGGGTCGCCACGCTCTTCGCGTTAAGCTATCTGAATTGGGTTACACTCTTGGCGAAAATGCCTTAGCTGAAGCATTTGAACGCTTCAAAGCTCTAGCTGACAGCAAGAAGGAAATCTCTGATGAAGATATTGGATCGCTCGCCGAAGAAATAATTGATACCGTTAAAGATGCCACTTTCAAGAAGAAAGAGCACATTGGAGTGACGTCACTAAACATTACGACTATGGCCGACGCAACAGCAGAGGCAAATGTCACCCTTTCTGTGGGAGGCAGGCCAGAAACAATGACTGCAAATGCAACCGGTGAAAGTTCATTCTCCGCTATTATAAGCGCAATAAAGCAGTTGGTGCCTCACGACGATGAGTTGGCTTTTGTTCGCCTCAACGGCCTTTCTATGAATGACAACACACAAACTAAGGTCACTGTACAACTAGGTAATGGTACAAGAGATCTTATAGGCGAGGGTTCGGGCGCCGATCCAAATATGGCCTGTGCTCGTGCGTATGTGCACGCTCTCAATCAACGGCGCTATGATGACACCAGTTCGTCCAATAATGACGGTGGATCTTCCCGAGATTCTTCCGCATCATGAAAACCAAATCGAGCATATTGAATCAACGCCGCACAGAACAATGTTGCTGCCGGTAGTAAAATGACAGATCCTAAATTATCGAAACCCCATACCTCCAAGACGCACTTTACCATCTCCGAATTCTCCGAGAAGGGGTGGGCAACCGGTGGAACAATTCTTGATCCAAAACCTTGCCACTCGTTACGGCAATGGATCGATGACCGCAGACCAATTGATAGCACCATATTCTATCACAGCGAAGATGCCTTCAATGAAAAAGGGCGGTGGAGTAATTATGCTCCTGGGAGAGCTGATCACAATCTCTTAATCAGCCCGGAAGTCGACTTAGCATTTATTGAGAATAATTATGAGTTTAAGTGTTTTGCAACAGAATTGGTTGGAAAAGACTACTCCATTATGAAGAAATCAGTAATCCGGTCAGTGCCACATAGCGTTATTCCAGACTGGATGACTGGCTATCTTAGCGAAGTTGGACGGCCAAACCTAAATCCATTTATTAAAGACGAGTTTCAGGATATTCAGTATTTTCTATCAACTGACTTCCATCAGGATAAGACTCGTCCCAATTCAAATTTTGTTACGGTATATATCTATCTTGACGAAGTTGACGAAAGCGACTCAGCGCTACATATTTTATCTGGCAGCCATAAACTTGGAATGACACACTACCCTCACCTTCTACGCCGATCCCACCTTAACACAAGTCTATGGTACTATTCAGACTTCAATGGAAACCATGAAACGTGTACCGAAGAAACGGTAGTAGGCCAGCCAGGGACTGTGTTTAGTTTTCACTGTTTAACATTGCATGGGACAGGCCCGAATAACAGCGCGGCTCCGCGTATCTCATTGAGATATCTTCTAAGCAAATCACCTAATTCTGGAACAGACTCTCTTTTAGACAGAGCGAACCGTCAGGTATATGGCCCCCACCAGATCAGTAACGCTCGTCTCGACATTTCTGTGGACGGTTCCTTTCATAGGACAGGGTCAAGCCTCTTGTCCTATTACTAGTCGAGTGGCCATCAAAGGGTCTCACGCGTCCGTTCCTACAGTGACCGTGTGCGTTACGTGCGTCGGTGGACGCTTGATCTATGATTTTATTCGAGCATTACGTGCCGCGACTGATTTTCATGCACGAATAGTCGGCATTGATGCTGACCCGAACGCAGCTGGACGCCTTTTATGTGACCGTTTTGATGTCCTTCCAATGGCAGAGAATGATGAGGAACGGTATCTTGATTCCTTGCTTTCCCTGCACCAACAGATCAGCTTGGATGTATATATACCATTGTCCGAAGCAGAGTCCCGGCTCGCTGCAAAACACCGCGAAGTATTATTAAGTAAAGGCATCAAACCGTCCGTTAGTAGCATAGATACAGTCCGTGTTATGACAGACAAATTATTGATGCTTCAAAAGCTTAAAGACCTAGAGATCGATACCGGACCATTCATTGGCGTCAACACGCTCTATGAGGCAAAAGATGCCGTGTACACCATGGGATATCCTGATCATCGCGTTGTCATCAAACCACGCGAGGGTCGTGGTTCTCGAGGGGTGCTCATCGCCGATGCAAAGAAAGATAGTTTCCACCCGCTGCTACCCGAACGCTTTTGCGGCACCGGTAGTTTTGAAGACCTTTGCATCGCCATGGAACAAGAACACATGACTTTCGAACGGCTGATTTGCGTTCCCTATTATGAAGGACCAGTATTTGATGTTGATTGCATAGCGACGGCCGGAAAACTCTCCGACATTGCGGCACGCCTGCGTCAACTAAGAAACCCTTTCTGGCCTACCAGCACGGGCCATCGGGTAACAATGGATCCCACTGTATTAGACTATGCAAAAAAGTTGTGTTCAGCCTTTCAGGTCGACGGCGCTGGTGATTTTGATATCGTGTTGGCAAACGGACAGCAGCCTCTTTTATTTGATGCTGGATCTAGATTTAGCGGGTCAGTTGGCGGTTCATTTGCGGCTGGTGGAAACTTTCCAGCTCAGTTAGTGCGCACTCTATTAGGTCTACCCACAGAACCGCTGCAAATCCGCGACGGAGTAGTTATCCGACCATTCCTTACTATGGCGCCAATTCCACCCGATAACCAAGACGATTTGCTCTAACAACGCTAAAAATACGTGCTTATCCTGAGCCTCTAGATTTATACAGTAGGAGTATTCTGCGATGACTGATGATGTCATTTTGGACGTTAAGAACTTTGAAGTTAGCAAATTCAAAAATGACGCTAGCTATCACCAATCCGTTGACAGAATTTTAGCATGTAACCATCCGATACTTGATTACATCCATCATAACGGCGCGTTCAATGGATCCGCAAATATCGCCAGGCAATTATCACTTTACGAGTTATACAAGATGACATCTCATCTTGCCGGACACGTAGCTGAAATCGGCGTATGGAAGGGAGCATCATTTTTATATTGGGCAAAACTCGTCGATATTTTTGAACCCAACAGTAACACCTTAGTTCATGGTTTGGATTGGTTCCAAGGCATGGACCCCGGCAAGATGGACGGTACAGTTCAGCCAGGAAAGTGCGGCGCAGACTACGATACGCTGCGAAACCTCATCGACATTCAAGATCTAGGACACATTGCTCGGCTGCATAAATTGGATATTACAAAGGACTTGGATAAATTCTTTACAACTTTTCCCTCAGCTCACTTCAAGCTTGTATTCATCGATGCAGGGGTATACGAAGTTGTAAAGGCGGCTGTGACTCACTTTTGGCCACGCCTTAACACGGGTGGAATTCTCGTTCTGGACGAATTCAACTGGGAGACGTCCCCCGGGGAAGCTATTGCAATACGTGAAACACTCCCCAACGCTAGAATCCAATCATTTTCGTGGACCCGCCAACCATCCGGATATATCGTCAAGGACAAAGAAGGCTAGTGCAACTTACTTTTAACCATTGTTATGGCAATCTCTTCACAAACCAGCGTCTCTCTAGATTAATAGACCACCAAACGGTCGCGTAGGATCGCCGATGAAGATCACCTATTTCGTAAACGCTATGATGCTTCTTGAGGGGGAGAATACCCGGGTTCTCTGTGATCCATGGGTTACTTTCGAACGGACCTCTCGGTCAGGGTTGTATAATTTTCCCGAAACGACACTTTCTCGGAATGATGTATCTGCATTAAATCCTGACTTTATCTACATAACCCATACCCATGCCGACCACTTTGACCCAGACACACTTTCATTATTTAATCTCTCCACCCCTGTGATCGTCTCCTACTACGAGCACAACTTCACAGAGCGCGCTGTCCGTCGACTTGGTTTCACCGATGTTCGTGTCTCTGATCCTAAAACAGGGCTATTGCTTAATGGCCAAGACCGATGTTGGCTGCATCCTTCGGAGGTTTACTCAGAGGTAGACTCCTTAGGAATATTTTGCATTGATGGGAAGCGAATTCTAAACGCCAACGATAACCCGTTTCATGAAGAACAACTCACCCTTTTAAAGAACCTTTATGGGCCAATTGATCTAGCTTGTGTTCCATTTAATTATCTAGGCCCGTATCCAGCGTTTTATGAAAACCTGACTCCGGAAGAAAAAACCAGAGAGGCTCAGAGAAAAACGGAACGGAACTATGAAACGCTCGCAAATTTTATACGCGTTCTAACACCAGAGTATGTGTTCCTGTTTGCTGCAGAAGCTTTGTACGGCGGAGACAAGGCGTTACTTTATCCATATTATGGCACTGGGCAGGCTCAGGACGCCATTGACTACGCGCAATCTATCTATGATTTTACTCCTGTATTGCTATCTGAGGGATGCCAATTTGACCTTCATACGGGCCAACGGTTTGGGGAGTTTAATGAACGCGGGTTCAGTAGTGAAAGGGGTTATGTAGAATCTATATCACGCATATCTGGCCCATTTGATGAGGGAGGAAATTTCTATATTGCCCCATCAGAGAGGATTGATCTCACAAGAATGCTTACAACGGCAAGATTGAATCAGAAGAAATGGCAGGATCGTACAGACACAAAATCCCAAGCCACCTATTTCATCGACGTAGGAGAAAGCGAGCTATACAGGCTTAGCCTAGCCAATACCAAAGTGACTCGCGTAAAAGAGAACAATATTGACGACGAACGCTATGAAATCTTTCGCATTCCATACAGCCTCTTAGTTGGATTGCTCACCCGACATTTCAACTACTCGAATGTAAAAACACAGCACATGTCGTTTTTTCGCAAGCCAAACTTATTTGACCCAGAACTTCACATTCTGATGAGCTACCTTCAAATATGATCTCCAGCACCGTCGGACCTATATTAACTAACCGATTGCAAATTGGGCTGGGTACCGTCCAATTTGGATTACCCTATGGAATTGCTAATAGAGGAATCCGACCCGCCATATCCGAAGTTCGGGAGATTCTCGACTATGCGGCCGAAGAAGGGGTCACCATTCTTGATACTGCAGCCGTATACGGAGATGCAGAAAGAATCATAGGCGGTATCATCCGCCCGGAACACAAATTTAAGATTGTGACTAAATCTCCAGCGTTTGGATGCCAGCACATCAGCAACGACCATGCCAATATACTCGAAAATTCGTTGAATACATCTCTCAAATACATGCGGCTCGAGATGTTATATGGGCTTTTGATTCATAGCGGCGATGATCTTCTAACAGAGGGTGGGGAAAGACTTATAGAAAGAGCCATGCGACTTAAAGAGTTAGGGAAAGTAGCTAAGGTGGGGGTGTCAGTATATGAACCCCTACAGACAGAAAAAATTCTTGATCGTTATAGAATTGATCTAATACAGCTTCCGCTTAACGTACTGGATCAGAGGTTTTTTTCATCAGGCATTCTCTCTCAGCTCAAAGACTCAAGCATAGAGGTGCACGCTCGATCGGCATTTCTACAGGGCGCGCTGTTAATGTCTCCGGATCAACTCCCGCCACATTTTGAATGTGTCATGGGCACACTTCTCAACTACAGGAATACACTCATTCGCCTTGGAATAACACCAATGCAAGCAGCTATTGATTTCATTAAACGCCAACCTTCAGTGCACGCCATAGTTGTCGGTGTGTGCTCCGTAAAACAGCTGAAAGATATATTAGATGCTTATCGCTTGCCCAAAACAGACATTAAGGGGTTTGAACCATTTGCCGTTCACAAATTGAGTGTGATTGATCCGCGCAAATGGCCGCAATAATGATACTCTGTATACTGCAAGCTCGCATGTCATCTCGCAGATGCCCCGGGAAAGTCCTGGCACCAGTTCTTGGTGAGCCGATGATGTTGCATCAGATTCGCCGCATTCGCAGAGCACAGGAGATTGACGAACTAGTGGTCGCAACCAGTGACCAATCGAGTGACGACGTCATAGTGGAACTTTGCGAGCGGTCTTCAACCAAATCCTTTAGAGGTTCATTGGATGATGTTTTGGACCGATTCTACCAAGCAGCCCTCCTATACAAGCCTGACCATATAGTGCGACTAACAGCCGATTGCCCATTGATTGACCCGACCATTATCGATGCAACTGTATCACAACATTTCTCTGGAGAATTCGACTATACCTCGAATATAGAGACTCGCTCATTTCCAGACGGACTCGACGTAGAAATCTGTAGGCTTAGCGCACTGAGAAGAGCTTGGCGCGAGGCTAAAACTGATATAGACCGGGAACACGTAACTCCATACCTGAGATCCGGAGAGTTCCATACTGGTCATTTGACAGGGTGCCCAGATCTGTCTCACCACCGTTGGACCGTGGATTATCCAGACGATTTGGCATTTATCCGTAACATTTATGGAGCCCTTTACCCCCAAAACCCAGACTTTACTATGAGTGATATCCTTCAATACGTAATAGAGAACAACTGCGTTCGCACGCAAAACAGAACCATATGATCCTGATGCATTATAGTCGCCACCCCATCACTTTAGAGGCTATGATTCGAGCCTCCTAGCGCTTACTGCTCCACTCCTCCAGTATTCTTACGGGAGTATCCCAACCCAACGGCATTTCTGTAAAGTAAGGCAAGCGATCCTTGGCCAAGTGGAATGAACCTAAACCTTGTTGCTCCTGTGGCTCAATATCGCCATTACAGATGTAGGGCCATTTGCGAGCAAATAGGCTCTCAATCTGACGGCGAAGCTTCCAATACGAGGTCTTTAACGTTTCATCATCTCCGCCCAAAACAGCGGATTCCTGCACAAGAATCGGCCCCGTGTCGATGCCAGAGTCAACTTGATGAATACTAATGCCCTTCGGCGTATTCTCAAGCCATGACCAGAAGTTTGGATCATAACCCCGATTCCACGGCAACAAAGAAACATGGAGGTTGATAACTCGTCCAGAAAACTTACTAAGAATAGGGTCGCGGAGGATGTGTTTATAACCATATACCACGATAAACTCTGTATCAGGACAACTAGATATCTCCGCATCGGTTGTGGTCACTCGGACATCTGAACCCTTGCGCAATATTGGTATTAGCGTTTCCGGATACGGCGAAAGGAGCAAAACATCCATTGGAATCACCATGGCACCGAAATATTAGATTAAATCGATGAAACAGACCTACAGCGAAAGTATGATTGAAACAGTACTTTACGATCAAGCCTATATTAAATAAACATCTTATCGATGAAACATCATTCCGCAACCACACGGCTCGCTCTTGTCCTCGCAATGGCTAGCATGAGTCCTGCTCCAACCAGAAGTTAATAAACAATGAGATCTCTAATGCCGTATTGGATACGGACTTCTTTGGAGCATGGAAATAGATGTAGTTCCATTCCCTCGTATACTGTATATCCCTTCTCCTAAACACCCGAAAAATCATGGCATATAGAGACTTCTCATTATCAGATGATCTGTACAGAAAAACTCTTCAGTCGATCCCATTAGCTACGCAGACACATTCAAAGTCAGCTCTGAACTTTCCAAAAGGGGTATCACCAAACTTTTTCAATCGCGGCGCGGGAGCAATTGTCTGGGATGTTGATGATAACCGTTATGTAGATTATGTGCTCGGGTTGCTTCCTATCGTTCTGGGCTATCAGGACCCTGATGTCGATAAGGCGATCCGTACACAGCTAGACAAGGGAATAATTTTTTCTCTTGCGACTGAGTTGGAGCTGGAGCTCGCTGAACGCCTTCTTGAATTGATTCCGTGTGCAGATATGGTGCGATTCGGAAAGAACGGTTCCGACGTCACCGCCGCAGCGATCCGACTGGCCCGCGCGCATACAGGACGTGATCGTGTCGCCGTGTGCGGCTATCACGGCTGGCACGATTGGTATATAGGAACAACCACGCGCAATTTAGGCGTGCCAGAGGCGGTACAGTCTTTATCATCTCAATTTAAGTATAACGATGTGAATTCGATAGAAAGCTTACTTTCCAACGATCCTGACGGGTTCGCTGCAATTATTCTAGAGCCGGCGGGCATGGAAGATCCTCGTAGTGGATTCCTTAAGGAAGTCAGAGAGCTCGCGAACTTCTACGGCAGCGTGTTGATATTTGATGAAATTATTACGGGATTTCGGATCGACCTTGGGGGAGCCCAGAAATTTTACGGCGTTACCCCAGACCTCGCATGCTTTGGAAAGGCTATGGCTAATGGCATGCCTATTGCTGCACTGGTAGGCCGAGCGGAGATTATGACCCACTTGGAGAAAATATTTTTTTCTACTACTTTCGGTGGCGAAGCTTTATCTTTAGCGGCCGCTATAGCCACGATTGATAAGCTGAAAGCAACCGATGCCACTAAACGGATGAGCACTCTTGGTGCTAGACTTAAGTCAATGGCGAGGGAAGTCCTTAACAGTTTAAATCTGACCACACGATTCAACGTGGGGGGGCCTGACTGGCGACCAGTTGTGACTAGCAGAGACAAAAACCCTATCCTCGCCACAAGCCTGCTCCGTCAAGAACTAATTGAAAATGGTATATTTATGGGAAGTGCCTTCAACCTATGCCTGGCCCACGACGATGATCAGGTGTTCGCGAACACAAAGTCAGCATGGAAACAGGCTATGTACAGTGTTTCCAAAGCCCTTTCGTCCAGTAACCCAGCTGATTGGATGCGTGGAGAACTCATTCAGCCAGTCTTCCAAGTGCGTCCAAAGAGTTAGACTGTACGATGACCGAACGCATCTTGGCCGTAGTCGCGCATCCTGACGATGAAGTACTAGGAGTTGGAGGTACACTGGCACGATACGCCAGCGCACAAATTCCCGTTAACGTCATAATACTTGGTGAAGGTGCTACCTCCAGAGACACGGGTGTAGGAGGCAATGTTCACAGATCTAGTGTGCCACTACTCGTCGATGCAGCAAAGAAAGCAGCAAATATATTAGGATATTTGCCCCCACATCACGCGCACCTGCCTGACAATAAGCTCGATACTTTACCCCTTCTCGATATAATCAGACATATTGAGCCTATTATCGATAAATTTAAACCGACTCGCGTCTATACCCACCATGGCGGAGATTTAAACATTGACCACAGAATTACCCACGAAGCAGTAGTGACGGCCTGTCGACCAATTCCAAAAAGCATAATCCGTGGTTTATACGCATTTGAAACCCTGTCGAGTACTGAGTGGAGACCAGCATCAACTGCCATTCCCTTTTCCCCCAACCGATTTGTAGACGTCACACCACAACTCGACCAGAAAATTAGAGCCTTGAACTGCTACGCTGAAGAAATTGCACCCTTTCCACACGCCCGCTCAATCCAAGCAGTTACAGCTCTTGCCCACCTGCGAGGCGCCAGCGTTGGTCTCGAAGCAGCTGAAGCCTTTTCTGTCATTCGGGAGATTGAGTCGTAGGTCTCTCTATGATTAAAGATACCACCCAAACCACGATACAAACTAATTCAGCCTCGCTCGTAGAACCGAGCGACGAAATGCTTTCTCGCCTAGTATATCTGATGGGTCCAACGCGTAGCGGAACTTCTGTGATTTTTCGCTCTCTTGGCCTCCATCCTCGGGCTATGAGCCTTCCAGGAGAAACATACTTTGTAAATCGTGTCTGGAAATATAGAAACCGCGTAGACGAACGAACGTGGCGAACCCTTTTGTGTGCCCCACGTTACTTTCCCCCACGGGATCTAATAAGAGGCAAGGATGAATTTGAACCAAACTCTCTTGGTCGTCGCTATGCAGGAGCCTTAAAGCGAAAAAGCTTTTCTGAACTGTATAAGCTTTACCCACTCTTCTACTCCCTCAGTAACAACTTTGATAAAGAGTTGCCTTCGTTAGAGTGTTGGATCGATAAGGCCAATAATTGGCGTGGTTTACTTACAATACGACGTTCTCTGCCCATGGCGCGCTTTGTATTTGTCGTTCGCGACCCCCGATCGGTGATCTTGTCCAATGCACGACGCAACGCTCGACGGAAACAGCGATCCGATACAACTGAAAATACCCTTACCGATATCATACAAATGAGTCTCTATTGGCGCTTTACAACACTTATGATGCTTCGGTTCACATCTCAGAATCCTGGATCTGTGACCTGGGTTCGTTATGAAGACTTTGTACAGGACCCCTGTGCAGAACTAAATCGTCTGTACACATTCATGGTAGGGGATGGTCTTAGAAACGATCAATTGGAAGCGCTACTTCAAACCATTAGTGGAGGTGCTACAAATAGCAGAGACGAGAGCTATGGAGGAATTAGCAAGGTTCCCATGACGCGCTGGAGCGATCAGCTGGACGAACGAGAACTATCAATCATTAGCTCAATCTCTGGTAATACGGCAGAGAGATTCGGCTATGAACTGCGCACAGTGTCACGACATGTGGCGTTGAGCGCTATCCTCTCTTTGCCGAGTCTACAAAACAAGATGTTGATGCTGGGAAAGTTTATGTGCACTGAAGGACTGGAGCTCATAACACCCAAACAACCACCTCCGCAAGCTTGGCAATCACTTTACTGAAAATGAAATAAATACCCGGCTTTGTTAGTAAAACTCCTTAAAATATTATCAAGACAGGACCGTTGGCTAGCTATATGGGTTCTATTTTTGGCAATTGTCTTATCGGCTGCTGAAGTGGCAGGCATCGGCTCAATTGTCGCCTACGTCCGCATTGTTGCAGATCCATCACTAATAAGTAGTTCGCAAATATTATCGCAGGCCCGCGAAACTTTGGGGAGTTCGAGTGACACAGATTTTCTAACATACAGCGGGTTGGGACTAATTTTTGTGATCATTTTCCGAAATATTGTAGGTGCAGCATCATTGTTTTTTCGCACCTATTTTGCACAGACGATGATACACCGCCTGTCGTACCGACGTATGCGCCATTATCTAGAACAACGTTATGAGGCGTTTCTTACCCTCAACACAGGGGAACTTCGCAAGAATCTCCTAGTGGAGGTAGCCCAGCTCACATCTGGTTACTTGGTTGCTGGTATCATGGTGTTCTCAAACGCCTTGACCGTAATTGCAATATTGGCGTTTCTCCTATGGCAAGAACCCATGGTAACAGGACTTGCAGTACTAAGCTTAGGAAGCATCTACGTCTGTATCTATTTATTGATTCGCTATCGTTCAACCTGGTTAGGTCATCAGGGTCGCATTGCCACGGAGCAAGCATTTCGGACTACAGATGAGGCATTTAGAGGTATTAAGGAACTTAAACTTCAAGGCGGGGAAAATTACTTCTCCAACCTTTTTTGGATGGCTGCTAAACGATTGTCGCGTATCGGAATTGGCAAAGTCTTGATTGCGCAGCTACCTCGCTACCTGATCGAAACAGTCGTGTTTGTAGGGCTGCTAGCGGTGGTGCTATCGACCTTAGATTCAGAGGGCCGCTCGTCAGATAGCATTGCAATTATTGCCTTATTCGCGATGGCTGGGTATAGGCTAATCCCACTTCTCTCCCAACTATTCCAATCGATTAGTCAAATGCGGACATCTTATGCCGTGGCAAAAAGTTTGGTGGAAGAATTTAGTAGCGCAGCTACAGCGCCCGTTACTACCGATCAGCAACCTCCTCCACCCCTGCCTTTCTTTAAAGAGATTACCCTTGACCAAGTGTCATACCACTATCCCAGCGAAGACACAGATGTTATCGATAACATTAGTTTAGTTGTCGAAAAAGGCAGCAGCATAGCCTTTGTGGGAGCGACGGGCGCAGGGAAATCTACGCTGGTCGAAACCATAATGGGGTTATTGGTACCCACAAATGGAAAGGTCCTTATAGATGATGTGATTCTCACACACGAAAATCTTCGGGCATGGCAGCAACAAGTAGCTTATGTGCCCCAGCACGTACATTACCTCGACGATAGTATCACACAGAACATTGCTTTTGCTGTCTCCTATGATGAGATTGATACCAGTTCAGTTATTGAAGCAGCAAAGAAAGCGCATATCCATGATTTTATTGTTGGGGACCTACCAGATGGTTATGACACACGACTCGGTGAGAGCGGTGTTCGTTTCAGTGGCGGACAATTGCAACGCCTAGCCATTGCCCGTGCACTCTACCGCCGACCGCAGCTTCTAGTTCTGGATGAAGCTACGAGTTCACTGGACAATGTGACTGAAAGTATCGTCACTGAAACTATTAGAGATTTAGCCGGTACAATAACAACCGTTACTATCGCACACCGTCTTCATACCGTTCAATTTAGTGATGCTATTCACATCATTGAAGGTGGTCGCATAGTTGCAACTGGTAGTTACGAGTACCTTGTCAGCAATAGTGAGTCATTTAAAGCGATGGCTGGTAAGCTCCCTTAGCTACCGATCATCCAGATTTGTGAGCACATCAAGTTTTCGTTTTAGTATAGTAGACACAGTTAATATCTCCATACTGATTGGTTTTCGTTGGCTAGTCCCTTAATATCTGGTCAGTCAGAATGTGGTTGCCACGATTCACTCACAACTTTTCTTTAGACGCATGACATCAACGCCGATCTTACATATTGGGTACCCAAAAACTGCTACCACCACGTTACAGAATCTGCTGTTTGCGCGTCACCACCAGATAAGGCTAGTGGGAAAACCCTGGAGCTCCCGAAAAGTAGAGGAATGGGCAACTCTAATTTACGGATGCGACTCCCTTGAATACGACTCCAAACTAGCCCAACGTGGTTATGACGAACACGTGGGTCAGCACCTCAATAAAAGTGATATTGTTGTCGTATCTGTAGAACTATTCTGTCTCCCCCAACATGCGGACCGTGGATTAATTGCAAATAGGCTTAAGGAAATCTCAAAAGAAGCAACAATCATTGTCTGTATCCGAGAACAGCTCGACTATTTACCTTCTTTTTATAGGCAGCAGCTAGGCAAACACTATACCCCATCCTCATTTGATAATTGGATAGAGGCATCTTGGAACAATCGTGTTAATGGAACGCTACACCACCTGGAATACGATAAGTTAGTCTCGTGTTACCAACAACTTTTTGGAGCTGATAGCGTTCACGTGTTTCTATACGAACAGCTCAGAGATGATCCGGTGACGTTTATTGGTAAACTCTGTTGTACTCTCG
Organism: uncultured Alphaproteobacteria bacterium; assembly: GCA_913041535.1. Classification (GTDB taxonomy): domain Bacteria; phylum Pseudomonadota; class Alphaproteobacteria; order VGEJ01; family VGEJ01; genus CAJWJK01. The sequence goes on along the minus strand of CAJWJK010000002.1, from coordinate 189,216 downwards.
GCATACCGCCTGAGGAAGGAATACAATTAATTGGTAATGATCGTGAAAATGTGGCTCGAACACTGAACGAGGTGCGCTATAACCACCTTCGGAGAGTAATTCTCCCAAACCTCAGCTTAAAAAAGTATGTTCCCAATCTGTTGCGTAGGTATTTTCTTGATTCCCTAAAGCGAGGCCAGAAACACCGTTTGGAAATTCCCCACCGATGGCAGAAACTATTGCGCGAACGATACCGCCAAAGCAATCTCACACTAGTGGAGAAAACCGGCTTGCCACTGAAAGAATACGGGTATTGTCTTTAGAGAGAGACGCGTTTTGGGTGAATCACTGTTTCCTCAACAGCAGCATAGATTGCTATGTGCAGATCGCCACCCATGCCCAACCTATTAGAAACGCGCGGTATTACTATAGCTATGTTGGACGCAACCTACGAGATGTTGTCCCCCTGAAGCCAAGCCATGACTTGCGCCTCCTTGTCCGACGGTGACGTGCAAGTAGCTCATGGGACACAATACTAATTTCTCTTTTAATATCAATACCATAAGTCCCCACTAAAAGCGACTCGACTGCGGGGAGTGAGAAGATTGCTAGGGCGTGATCCACATAGTCATAACAAAGCGCAATAAACGCCATTTGAATTAAGCGCGTGATTTCCACCTCTGTCTCTTCAGACATCAACTGAAAGTCCTTAAGATAAAGCATATCGCAGTGCGCAAGTTGGCCTCGCGAGTAGGGTACCGGACCAGGAATAGTCTCTGGCGGTTTAACCTGACTTAACCGCCGCCAATGGTGTATTTCCTCAAATCCCATCGGAATAAAACCAAAGCTCCGTAGACAACCATCGAGTTCGTGAAACGACGGCTGACCTTTTCTTGGCTGTAGAAATACAGCCTCTGTGCGGACTGCAAGAAGATGATTCATGGTCAATGGTGCAGCCTCAATAACCTCTTTTTCCATCCCCTCAATATCGAGTTTTAAATATACCGGTTTACCTAGTTCGTGTTCTATTACAGCCTGATCAAGCGTAATTGTATCAACCTCAACTTTCCCCTCGATAAAATAGTAATCAGGTCGAGAGTAACTTTCCCCAAAGCCCGGGATAGGCTTCATCATTGAAGATGTCCCACGATGACGCGTGAGATACAGTGTTCGCGGCCCACTGTTGCCAGAAAGCGCCGCAGGAAGATACTGTTCACTACGCCACGGCCCCTCTTTTAGGGCTGCCGCTGCGCTAAGACGGACACATTCTTCTTCATCCGGCTCGAACCCCACTGCATCAACCACCTGAGCAATTGGCAGCAGGTCCTGAATTACGCCACCACGTGCTCCAATATCGACCGCGGTCATTGGAAAATCAGCAATAAGACGCCCGAGTTGTGGAGAGCCCATTACCGGCCGACTCTTGCGGGCCTCTCCAAGACGCAAGGAAAAACTGCTGGCCGATTCGTCTCGATCTGAAACATAACGTTCCAGTTGCGGTATCCGGTCCCGAAGTGTCTGAGGAAGTTTATCCACCACTCTCATAAATTCCTCATGGTCACGTATAGAAACCTGTGTGCCCGGAAGAGATATCTCAGTATTTGTGTTAGTCGGACGGAGATCTTTAACGGGCCTATGTTCAATGCCAAAAAATTTGAACATTTCGGTTATCCGCTCACTATTGCTAAGATCCCGTGTTTCAATGACGAAAAATCTCTTAAGGTCTGTCGATTTAACAAATTCCTCCCACCGTACCTCAGTCTCTATCCATGTATGAACATAATGTTGAAATGGCGTTAGATCCTGCCATTCTTTGATGCGAAAATGATTACTTCTACAATCCGGCGGTAAGTTATTCTGAAACAAGGCTTTCTTACGATTTGCTGAACTTCGAGCCGTTTCAAGCGGATCCCGTACTAACTTAATTACACCGACGTGAGGTATAACATTGTGCACTTGATAACAGTACGTACGCAAAAAGAACTGACTCGACTCAACGTAGTGTTTGTAACCACGTTTTGAAAAGCGGTCGATCCGTCGAAGCCTCCAATTCACCAATTTAAGCAGTTTATCCGTGTCGCCAGAATCATACCAGTTTAGTGCCCGCCCGCGCCCAAGCATCTCGTCAGTGACAATGTAACGCCGTTGCAGATCTCGCCCCACTTGTGCCAATCTCTCCTTAGGACGAAGACTTGGATATCGATCAAAGAACGGTTGCTCCTGGAGTTGTTGGAGTAGTAGAGCCGGAGGCTCATGTTCTGCTATGCACCCCTGGCCGAACTTGTTAAATAATACAGCCAAGTTATTGGTCCCGGTTCGCCCCATTGCAGCCGTAAAGATTTTCTGCATTACACAATCAACCGTTCCAAAACAGATATTCCTTCCACGATAATGTCTCAGGCTCACACTACCCACAACCAGTTGTTTAGTACCCCAACTCAGATTCATCACATTCTGCAAAGGCGAAAGCTGTTAAAGAGTCACTTCAATCTAAAAGTACAATTTTCTGCTCTCGAAGAAACTTGCGTTCCATCATACTGTCATGGTAACTGGCTTGCCGCATATGCTGCTTGGTGGCGTTTGTTTGCAGCAGTTAGACTAGCCACCCGTTTTGGTAATCCGGTAAAGATACTTGATTTTGGCGCTGGTTGCGGTGAACTGCGCCATTTGTTGCCGGAAAACTCGTATTACCATGCTGCAGAAGAAGATAACGAAATAGCAAAAGCTCTTTGCGAGTTAGTGCCTGACGCCAATTTAGTCAAGAATATTGGTGCCAAAAAGGACTGCTATGATATCGTATTCGCTCTCGACTGCTTAGAACACAACGAGGACCCAGAGACTATTATTGAATGCTTATGCCAATCACTAAAACCTGGGGGGATACTTATTTTATCTGGTCCCACCGAAAATCATCTTTATAAGCTTGGTCGCTATGTTTCGGGCTTTCATGGTGACTATCATACGACGGATATTTACAGAATCAGCACCTTGGCACATAAACACTTGGCCTGTGTTTATGCTACACAAGGACCGTGGCGCTTGCCTCTCTTCCTAGTTTCCGCTTGGCGGCGGCATCCCTAAGCACTAGTTCCGTATAGCAACCGAACAGCCAATAACATTTGAGCTAGAAGACCGTGACTCAGTATCGTCATCCACCTAAAACCAGAATATGTTTTCCCTTTGTTGGAGATTCAGTGGGTGGCAGCCATATCTCCGCTGCTCTACTCATCCAAAATATTGACCGCCAACGATTTGAACCGATAGTTATCCTTCACAAAGATGGACCTCTCCGACACTTTTTGACAAAGGAATCCATAAATCATAGATTTCTGAATATTCCGTGCTTTGCAGGAACAACACCCAAAATAGTCGACATTGCTGCATCAATTGCACGGACCACCCCGACCTTGTACGGGTTTTTGCGGGACAATAAAATTGATATTGTCCACAGCAACGACCTTAGGATGAACTTAACGTGGCCGTTCCCGACGCGTTTGGCAACGGCTCGTTTTGTCTGGCACCAACGCCTTGTAGTATCTGGTTCTCCTTTATGGAAAATCCTTTGTTCTGCGAGCAACCATATTGTGTCAATCTCTCATACAGTTAGAGAGACGCTGCCAGCTTCTGGACACGGACGTGCAACTATAGTGCCTGATCCTTTTGCAAAGTATCAATCCCTACCCCATGAGGAAGCTAAAGCACAGCTACTGCATAACCTTGGCATTGCCCCCCCTGCATCCGTAATTGGTTTCGTAGGCAACATGACACACCAGAAACGCCCATTGATGTTTGTCAAGGCGGCACACCTTTTAGCACAGAATCAAAGCAAGATAATTTTCGTTATGGTCGGTGATGATCGTGGGGGCAAGCTATCTGATGCTCAATTACTTGCCAAACGCCTCCGTATCGAAAGAAATGTATTTTGTATTGGCCATAAATATCCTATCGAGCCTTGGCTATCAGCCTTTGATGTTTTGCTCGCTCCAGCAGTGTTGGAGGGTTATGGGCGCGCCGTAATTGAAGCATTGTTATGTGGAACACCTGTAGTCGCCTCGAACTCTGGTGGTCACCAAGAGATCGTCACTAATAATGATCGTGGATATCTTGCCGCCCCCGATGATGCTGACGCATTTGCTACCGCAACTCAGGTTCTTCTTAATCGCGAATCTCGTGTACCAGAGGAAGAACGAGCTCTACTAGAGCAGCAACACTCATCAGAAAATCACGTTAAATGTATTGAGGCGATCTATGACACACTGATCCAACGTTAAGGCCGTTAAAATACATAACCAAATAACGATATTTCTCGGGCAAAGTGTTTGGCAATCAACATTCTGCTATCCTCATCATACATTTCCCGATAATCAACGTTTCTACGAAATTGTGCTTTTGCCCTTATTTCCTTCATCACTTCGTGAATATTTTCGGACAATCCAATAACCCTAGATACTTTCTCCAATCCAGAAAAGAGGGCCTCATACCGTACGACTAGGTCCATCGCTGGCACTCCATTAATGCTATAAAGATCGTAGTTTGGTACATGACTACCAATTTCGCTCTGGATGAAATTCCGGAATCTATCCTTTGTGTGCGAAATCTTCTTATTGCCGTAGTGCCAAAAGTATCGGGATACTGCTGCATCCCAAGGGTTTCTCTCTATAGAGAATTTGTAATAGCGATTCCATATGGCTATGCCTATTTGGTCGCGGACAAGATGCGATGGCATATGATTGTAAAACTGCGAAGGCCATACACCAGAAGATGTCCCATGCTTTCCTATCATCCTATTGCGCATACGACGCGCCACATAAACTAAATCATTTACTCTGAACTCTGATATTGATTTCTTGTAGTTTTGCCTTGCTATAAAGCCCATGGCACGACGTGTATTTTCATCTTCTGGACTGATTGGCGTAATAATATCACTCTTACCAAGATATTTGCATAACGCTACCTCCAGAGAGGTCCCCGCAGTCTTTCGGGTTTTAATGAAAATGAACTTATGTTTATGAGAAATTATCATAAAGAATCCAAACTCGCTGTCACGCTTACGGTATCGTAAGGATATCGGAAAACCTATTCAAAACGTGTGACATGCAATATTCATTTGGCAACAAGGATGGGCGTGGAAGTGCCATACGCGGCCTCGCCGTACATTCAATCATAGCATGAAGAAAATCCTGTTCAAAACTTGCGATACTGACTGCACCTTTAACAGCTTTATCTTTCAATTCCTCTATTCCGCCCGATTCGGGGGTTGCAATAACCGGTGTTCCACATGCTAGAGCCTCCAATGCCACATTTGGCATTCCTTCCCAACGAGAAGGCAAAAGAAATGCGTCTGCTCTGGCATAAAAAGGCCAGGGACACGATTGAAAACCGAGTAGTTGCACACGGCTATTTAACCGTAAACCTTCAATTAACCGTTTTAACTCTCTATCCATGGGCCCCTCACCCAATATTATCAACGTAGTATTCTCCGGCATTTGAGCAAATAGAGATATCAAACGTTCAAAGCCCTTCTGCGGAATTAATTGGCCAGCCCCAACAAAGGTGTAACCGTTATTAGATGTTTCGATGGGCCCAGCGATTCGGCTACGAACCGTAATAATATCGACAGGATTGCATAGTCGAACAACCCGCCTGCTAGGCACACTAAACACCTCCTCTATCTCTTTAGCGATACGGTCTGAAGGACAAATTACGCGATCTGCATGACGATAGAGTACTCTGTACCCTAGACTCAGAAGTCTGCCGTAAGCCTGACGTGGCAGACTCTCCGACGGAGTGTTAGGCTCTCGAACAACAATTCGTGGGCATCCAAATAATGCTGGTCGCATCAGGAGAATCAATACATTTATATGACTAAAGGTTGAAAATACGACTGCTGGTTTTAAACGCCTTAGCACTCCAAGAAGTGCAACCGCGGCCGTACGCGCACGATGACGACCAATCACCACAGTAGTCACCTCAGCAGGACACAGGTCGACCAAGGGACCTTCGTCTTTTAATACTATCAGAACAGGCTCAAATATGTCTCTATCTAGACCAGATAGAAGCGTTAGCAACACCCTTTGTGCTCCGCCTCCTGCATACGACGGAAGTATGAAAACCACCCGAATCCTCATCTAATATGCACGGCAGGATGTTCACACCGCATTCTAGATAAACGCCAGTCCTACGTACTTCTGTTTGCATGGAAAAACGTAGTACTTACACTTTAGATGGTAAACGAAATCACGAAAATAGAGATTGTCATCAATATCATCCATGATTAGTACACTTCCTGGTTTCAGATAGTTTTTGACTATGTCAAGGGCAATAGCTCTACCGCGATAAGACTTATCGGAATCATAGTGAAATATATCAATATGATCGATATGTTCAGTGATATTTTTCAAATTCTCCCTATCTCCCCTTGTAAGCAATTCCCATCGACTCTTTAATGAGTCATCCACTAATACCCCAATATACTTTTCTGGATCTCTTAGTCGAAAATAAGGAAAATCGCTACTATATAGATAGCCACTACCGTTACGGGATAGAGCCTCGAGTATCACTTGGGTAGTGAATCCGGCTGCGACTCCCGTCTCAACTATGATTGTTGGACGCAAAAGACGCGTAAGAAAGTATACAAGTTCTACAAACCCCCCACCGCCAAGTTCAACATCAAGGTGTCGCAGCTTTATTTCCGCTTCACTGCCTAGGACAGATGCATACTCAAGACTCTCCTTCCAAAGATTAGGATCCTTTATGGTTGTAAATGTTGTAACGTCCACTGCATTTTCATGGCACCACGTCTTCGCCCTAACTCTGTCATGATGCAGACGAACCTCTACAATCCGCGTCCATATCTTCGTCGTTAACACTGGAAAATAACCAGGACGAAAAGCGTTTTTTAAAATACTTTCTACTGACACAATGCACCAATGCCCACAGACTAGGAGTTACACGTCATCTATCACTCAGCAAGAGCAGGTGTTTTCATGCTACTCCTCGTGGTCTTTTCACGCTCATTGAATCCTCGGACAAAGACAAAAATAACCACAAACACTACTAGCACTAGATACCCCGACCGGTACCTCACCGCTGAACCAGGATTCATAATCCCAAATGGATAAGTGACAAATAAAATCCAAAACAACGTAACGGAGCCAATAATTGCTTCAAATGCTCGAATATCCCAAAATCGATGCAATATCATCATCAACAGAAGTCCCACAAGAAATAAGCTTTCGATGAAAGACATCATCGCGAGAGTACCTGAAACAGCCTCGGACACTGTTGGACCAAAGAAACTTTGAAACATTCCGTATGGCGCCTTAAAAAGGATATCCAGCTCATGTACAAAATAGATTTCTCTAGTAAGAGTATTATCACTAACTCTGAAGTGGGTAGCAATTACGCGAGCTTGCTTATCTAAAAACGTAGCAATTGGGTATAACATGGCTAAAGACATCACTGCAGCAGATAAAGCCACAACTCCACGCTGCCGAAACCTTTGTGCTAAGACTGTCGCGCCGAAAAGATAAGCTACGGCAATAAAATAGTGAGGTTTCAAAAGAGCGAGAAGGATAGAGAATATTGCTAATGAAATAATTCTAACCTTCTGAAGTTTTTGCATACGAACATAGTTCGCGAGTATCATGCAAATGCAGAGCGTCACCAATGCCTCTTTCGAAGCTATTGATGTCCAGAAGTTAAATGACGGCAGAATCAAAACGAGAGCTAACCAACGACGAATGCTTGGCTCGACTGACATCAACAGTTTAACCAAGCCCACAAACGCTATTGTTTGAAAACCCAAATTGGTGAGGTACGCATTACCACCACCGGCTATACTTAATAAAGTACCTATCGATTCAGTAACATGCGTTCCTATGTGCCGAAAGGCTGACACATTGAAGGATTGACCCTCGTAAAGCAAGGCCGAAAACCCTGATCCCACAGTTCGTCCGCCACGCTGATACAGACTAGCATCACCGAGCTCTTGCACTGATGATTGTGCAATGATGGATACAAAGCAGCGATACAGAAAAAGAAAAACAAAGAAGATACTCCAACTAAAGGTCATGGGGTGGACCAGTAGACCGTCACCTTAAGTCTCGCGACGAAACATCGATATGAATGAAACAACTAAAAGTCCTATAAATGCCCCGACCGCAACACCTGCTCCTGCATACATCCGCGGGCTTGGCGCCGTTGGCCTGTTACCTACGCTAATCGGCTGAATGATGTATGCGGCGTATGGCGCATCACTTTGCAAAAGCATTGCCTTATTCTCTTGTTGCATCAGTAGGCCTACTAGGCCGGTACGAATCTCAACGATCTTGCTAGTCGCTATTTTATTCTCAAGGTATTGCTTCTGGGTCCTCGTACTCTCTTGGTCTAGCTCACGTAAAAGCTCATCTGCTTCATAATAGACAGTTCTCAATAAATACTCTGCAAACTGAGGATCCTCATGCACAACAGAGACTTGACGGAATCCATTTGCCTGAAGTGTGACAACTCTTACAGTTGATCCTATAAACCGGGCAAGAGACGAGATACTGGGCGCCTTCCACGTTCGAAGCTTGAAGAATTCTCTCAACGCCTCATTCCGCTCAAACCGCGTGCCCGACGGCCGGATCCAGTCCTGTGCATCAGGATCCCACGCACCTCGGTACACAGTCTGGAGCAAACCATACCGTTCTTGCAGCCGTTCAGCCAAAATTACAGATCCAAGAAGGACTTCGAAACGATCGAACGAGCTACCCGTACCACCTTCGGTCCCGCTGCTACCGCCAACTCCAAAAACCGCCGCAAAACTTTTTAATCCGCTTAAATCGGGACCACCTCCGTCAGTTCCACCAGCCGGAGATACCAACATAACTGCAGTATACATAGGTTGAAATTTCGTCATCTCCCATAGACCGACCGCCAAGCCTGCCAACGCAGCTAAAATAATAAACCAGCTTCCCCTCCACCAGCTTCTGAACAGGTACCTTAGGTCTATTACATCGTCAGCACGAACGACCTGTTCAACCGGCTGACTTCCTAGGTTGGGATTTGAGCGCTGCATGGTATAACGGTAGTAACCTCCAAAGTATGCATTAACAAACAATCTACAGAGTGCCAATATAGTTAAATTACTCAACCAGACAAACATACAAACGGTTCGCCAATGCGCTTAAGGCCCCAAAAAATTCATCACGTCATTACCGGCCTCCCAATTGGCGGCGCCCAAACGATGCTCTCTCATCTTCTCGAGCGCCTTGATCCTTTCAAATACCAGCAGAGCGTTACCTCTTTAAACGACCTCAATACATTAGGAAGAAGGTTTCAAGAACTAGGAATGTCAGTGAATGCCTTAAATATGAGCCACGGTCCCGCCGCCGCATTAAGCGTAAGTAAACTAGTAAACCACATCAGAAAACAAAAACCCGATGTGGTACAAACATGGCTATATCACGCGGATCTCGTTGGGGGTATAGCTGGCCGCTTAGCACGCCAGAACAATATAGTTTGGAATATCCGACATGCTGATTTAAACCCCAAGACTGATAAGCGCAGCACCATACTCACTGCACGGACTTGTGCATTACTATCCCGTTGGGTACCACAAAAGATCATATGTAATTCAGAAACTGCGCGAGACATTCATGTAGAACTTGGTTACCCGTCTAACAAGTTTAAAATAATTCCTAACGGTGTAGATATAGAGAAGTTTAAACCTGACCTAGCTTCTAGAGAACGTATGCGCCTTCAACTTGGCATAGGGCCTGAACAGCCACTGATAGGATTAATTGGGCGTTTTCACTCACAGAAAGATCACGAAGGTTTTCTTAGCTCAGCAGAAATTATGTCCCGACAGCACGATAGCGTGCGTTATCTCTTTTGTGGGGAAAACATCTCTTTTAAAAACCAACAACTGAAGGATTGGGTATATAAATACCACCTTGAAGATCGAGTCTCCCTACTTGGCATCCGAAATGATATGCCCAAGATAATGTCTGCATTGGACATCGTTGCTGTCGCATCCTCGCACGGAGAGGCCTTTCCAAATGTACTAGTTGAAGCAATGGCATCTGGGGTACCTTGCGTTACTACTGACGTTGGCGATTCTCGACAAATCGTGGATACAACTGGGTTTTCAGTCCCCCCCAGGGACCCTAAACTCATGGCAAACGCCTGCCTAAAACTACTTGAGAAAATCCGCAAAAATCAGAACCACCTGGGAAGATTAGCGCGACAACGGGCCACCGAACACTACTCTATTAATAACGTTGTCGAAATGTATCAGAAAGTCTACGAGAGTTTGTCTCGTCCTTCTTAAAACTAGTGTAATACCAAGCCCCAATCTCGAGAAAGTTCACCAAGACTTCCACTTCGAGTAAGCTCGTAGAGCTGTTTGCTGCCTAACAATATTTGACCCCCGTCCCGCGATAAGGGCTGGAAAGAAAAGACACCGGACTTTCGTGTTGATTTCATAAGAAATACGTCGAACGGTATCCGAATGAAAAACCCCTTATCAAAACTTCCTTCCCCGAAGACATTCGCTGGAACATTAGTTAGCGTCACCCATCCCCCAACGGACATACCATTTTCAAAATTTCGCCAAACAAAATATGAAGCGCCTCTATCACCTGCTAAGTACTGGCCAAGATACACCGCAGCAGACATGTCATAAACGGGCAACTGATAGTGGATATTTGCATGTCCGGTCGTTACTTCATAATCGAAGAACCCAAACCCCCCTTGGAAATCACGCTGTTTTACTCGGTTAACATCAGCTCCAATAGCCCAACGTGATCCGAAGGGCCTATAAAGCACCTCCGCGCCAATGCCCCCAAACATTTCTTCGTAAATGCCACCTGAGACACGTGCATAAACATCAGTCTTTGGCGAAAAACGATAGTTTGCAGTAAGCCGAAGGATCTTGTTATCCGTACCTTGAAGATACTTAACAATTTCACTACGTACCCTTGGTAACAGACTATTTGAATCTGTGCTGGCCTTTTCAAAGTTATTATAGAGATTAGCAAATAAGGTGCCCTCGAAACTCAACCCCCTACTATATTCAAGAGTTCCATTTAGCCTTGCAAATAACTGATACAGTAGGAATTGAGCCTCATCATGTATGTACTGTCGAGTATTCGGCGTTAAACTCCAATTAAATGATGGGTATCTTTGCGCCGGGACCACGGAAGTTTGTGGAACTTCAGCTCCACCATTCATTTCCGCCTGCTTCCATAACTCTTCAACACTGCCCTCACGAGAAACAGCCCGTTCAAGATCACGGCGCATTAATGTTACATGGTTAATGGGCATACCATCGGCCATAGTAACGATTGATATTTGCTCAACCGTAGCAGGAGCGCTGTTTGCTATAACCCTAGCCGGCCGCCCAATATTTCGTGCTGCCTCCCGAAAACGGGTCGGAGTGACAAATACCGTAGCGCGAGTAGGTGTAAAGTGTAACGCATCAACCTGTGCACCCTGTTGGGCTAGTTCGTCAAAGATATCATCCGCAGATTCAATGCTAGATACGTCTATGACGCTACTACCTGAATTAACTCCAACATAGCTGTCACTGCTCGCTAACACAGTTATACGTTCTATCTCACGGCCATTTTCCAGTCCGACAAGTGTTACCTCTTCGACTGAAGAGACAACCGAATCAGCAACAATCCATGCTGCGCGACGATACACCTCCGCGCTAACATTTGTTTTAGACATAACAGTCACGGTAGCCGCGCCCTCTGAAACGTCTACGGCCTCAACAGAGAATCCCATCTCCTCAAGTCCATCAAACATCTGATTCACAAGTGATGATCTGGTGATCTCCTTTCGTGATATAGTTAAACGATTAAACACCTGATCGTCCGAAATATTGACAAATGTGACCTTTTCTAAGGGCGTAGGGGCGACTGTGACAACTGCCAGCGCCGCCTTCTCCTGTTCTACTCGAGAGAGGCTAGAGTTAAGATATACCTGTGCTTCAGTGTGAGATAACTCAACTGCCTCTACTCCATATTTATCCAGATCATCAAATAAGTAATCGACAATTTGAAACTGCGTTAGCTCCGATGCTGTATATGAAACCGTTTCTATACCATCAAGCGAATCAGACCCTATTATAGTTACGGACGATACGGCATCGCTAAAAGCGTTCGATGCGCTATGCGCTGCCCGTATCAATTCCGAATCCGACACACGGTCTATAACATCCGATACACGCACAAATACCTTCTGATTGGTAAACTCAACAGAATCTACGTTAAGTCCTATTATCGCAAAGTCATCATTCAGCGTTGACGTAACATCCTCGATGGCTGGTAGAGAATCATGCGCTGCTTTCTGTTTGACTGCCATACGAGATTTTAAAGGCACGGGAGGTAGATCAAACTTCGGTGTTTTAGATGTGTGGAAGTTTGCTCTCATAGCCATACGGACCACACCTTCATAACCCCGCTCACGGCCAGCAGCGATATCAAGCCACGAGAACGGTCTATAATTTATGCCAAAGTTTATTGGCGATGTTGCAACAGCTACTTTGTTGCCAAACTCTGTACGGGGCTCATCAGAATAATCATTGCCTTCGTACTCTACTTTGAGGGTCAACCCATCAATAGGTGTGAAATACTCCACTCCCCCAAAAAGAGACGCTCTCTTGCCAGAGAAGTAATTAGCGGGATTAAATTTACCGCCACGACCAGAATTTGCATCTCTGTTATCAAAATAAGTTGTTACAAGACTCAATGGGTTCTTGATATCACCGCGAGTACCCAGATAGCCCCATCCAATACCTAGAGAGAAATCTAAATCCATATACCTCTTACTTGCGACAATATATTCTCCATCAAACAAGCCCGTGCCAATACCATCCTGTAGGCCTAATGCTACTGCTGGTATGTACTTCTGTTCGTTCAATAACTTAAATTTGAGGTCCGCACCCCGATCCTTAAAAGTATCTCCTCCCAAGGGGATCTTTGTTAGATCAGAGTAGCGAAATGTGGCCTCAAGCCATGGCAGAGCTTGAACTGTGATAAAATATCGCCGATACGGATCTATCTCCGAGAACCCGATTGCAAATTCTCCATCAGCTCCAAAACGCGCAGTCCTCGTCATCATAAGGCCAACACCGCCAAAATTGTTGACCGATGGAATATAGAACTCTTCCGCTGACGCCACAGAAGTTAGCCTGAGCACGCCAATTCCTAGAACTACTATCAGGAATACTTGAAAAGCGTGTTTTACAATCACGCACATTCTTCTAGCTCTCTTGCCGTCGTTATGCGGATTAATTGTTACCAATCACCGCTAGGGACGCGGCAGTTATGGCTAGCTGACTTACAACTTGCGCAAATTCCTTAGTTATTTGGAATATGTTGAGTGGAGCCGGATCCTTCGGCACAACGATCGTGCTGCCAGGCGGAACCTGAACTGGTGTGTAGTTCCAGACACTAACTGCAACCGGTTGCGCCTCCCCGTTTGGATAAACTAAAAAAACCCGATCCTCATCAGCTGACCTCTGGAAACCTCCCGCTTGTCTAATATACTGGTCTACCTTCGTCCCTGAAATAAACTGGAGTGCTCCTGGACTTAATACATCACCAATGACAAGGACGGAACTGGGGCGTTTAGGAACAAAAAGTTTATCCCCGGGCTCTAAAACACTATCTAATTCAGGTCTTACTTGGAGAACAGTTGGATCAGCTTCAATTACCACCCGACCAAGTGCCTGAACCGTATTTAGCTCAGACAACATTTCAAAGACCTGTGATAGCGCAACAGGGTTCACCTCCTCTTGAGCCGCCGCTATAGCCAAAGAGGCGTTTAGCTCTCGAGCAGCTCTCTCATAGCCAATTTGTTGTGCCTGCCGAACACGATCGCGGGTGAATATAGCCCCTAAGGGGTAGGCTTGCGGTGTCATGCCACCAGCCCTTGCAACAAGTTCTGAAAGCCTTTCCCCGCGACGAATATGGTAGAAACCTGGCTTCGCAACTTCTCCGGTGATTTCTACTGGACCATTATCACGATCGGTGAATACTTGGCTAAATCTAATAGAATCGCCAGGCCCCAAAGAGACATTACGTGTTTCAACTCTAGCTAAATCTATTACGTCTCTTGTTGACCGTCCTGAACCAGAGCCCCGTTGAATTTCTACTCTTGCCAGATCCGCAGCTCTCGTTGTACCACCAACTACGGACAGAATATGGGAAAGAGATGTTTCTGGTAGTACCGGATAAGGCCCTGGAATTCGCACTTCTCCATTAACTGAGGCGACGTGTTCAAGTGCGAGAGGAAGAAGGTCGGGGTAGTTATGAAATATCGCAGGACATTCCATATCAACAAAGTCTTTTTGATTAGGACTAGAACCCACCGCACGAACCGCACTTGCAAAGCGCCCGGGTCGTGATTGGGCAACCAGTGCCGCAAGCCTTTTACGGCCTTCACACTCATCACCGCCTATCTTGTCACTATTACCATCTGAGTCTGAGGTAGATTCACGATTTACATCCTGTTTTTTCTGGGCATTTGCAACCAACGTCTCCGCTAGCCTTCTTCGATCTAGGCTTAGTGGCGACGTTCTCTTCGCCAAGCCATCTAAACCAATTCTCTCTCCCGTATGTGTTACACTAATGATTCCTTGTACATCTCGAGACGACAAATAGCGAATATCTTCGTTGCTCAATACAATAAGTTTATCTCCATCTCTCAATTTAAAATCCCTTCGCGACGCAAGGATTGAAAGAAGGCTTATTGGGAACATGCGTCTTGCCTGAGTGACAGGGTCAGAAGTCTCAATTACTGCGAATAACAAATAAGGATTGTCCTCCAGGCTATTATTATCACGAATCAAAGCCCGTGCGGTTTGCGCACTGGATAGAGCACGCCAGCCAGGGACTTTCACATGCCCAATCAGCTCAACTGCGCCTAACTGAACATCCTCACGCCTATTAACAACCAAAATATCCCCGTCCGTTAGATCAGCGCCATCATCGGTCTGTTCAACTATCAGTTGGCGACCTATTGCATCGAAGGTGATACGAGAAAGTCGGTATCCTCGAGGCCTCAAGGTACCGCCAGATAGATCCAATAAATCTTTTATTTGCAGCGTGCTGGATCCTTCTGGCAATTCATATATACCGGGTCTCATAACATTACCTGAAACAGCAACAGTAGCCCCAATCAAGGGTACAGTAATATAATCACCGTCATACAATGGAACATCGCTGGACATTGAGGCGCCGAAGTGCAGGTCATAAACGTCTACCCAAAATACTAAATCACCACGCTTTACCTGTATTGTCCTCAAACTACCAGTTTTACGAATTCCTCCAGCACTGCTTAATGCATCCATCATCGTTGACAGGCTCGAAAGCGTATACGTACCTGGCACTACAACTTCCCCTGCAACAGTAACTGAGAGCTCACGCACTGCCCCGATGGATACCATTACGGTCGTTCCAAGAAGAACACTCTCGGTCCTGTCCTCAATGTCCTTACGGACTTCGCTAAAAGCTCGCCCGACGGTGGGTATTGCGCCAAGGTCCTGAAGTATCAACCTACCTTCACGATCAACACGTCTAGTAATTGTTTGGGAATTCGGACCTTGAAAACTTATTATAAACTCATCACCAATGCCTACTACGTAATCATCCCCAATCGCGCCGATCTGCAACACATCAGAGGTGTCAGTCTCCAGAGTAAATAGGTTATAGCCAAACTGGAATAGTGAGTGATCTACACGTTGACAATAGTCCTGCTCAAGCCGTGAAAAGCGCGAAAAGAATCTCACAACCTGTACGTCTTCATCCTTAATTGTGCCATCACAGAATTTCTGGATGAGAAACTGCTCACGCATTGTGAAGCCACCGAGAGTTTGTTCTCGCTCAATATTGCGCTGACGTCCTACAATGGAATTGCGATCCAAACTCCTATCAATTGACTTTTCTCTACTTTTATCCAAAGGAGAACCGCCCTCAAGTGAAGGCATTCCGATGCTATCTTTCTGCAAATCCTCCAGTTTATCTAGAAATTCTTCAAGTGTGCCCGACTCTTCCTGAGCCTCTAGGCCAAAACTGGTAACCAAACTAAATGTCATTATGATCACCATAACGGCCAAACATCGGCTAATATGGCTTTTGTCAATGCCTTTCAACCATTGTTTGGATTTTCGGTGCATAATTATCTCCCCTCACACTTTAATCTAACGAGACGCATGGCCTTACTGTCAGGCGTAGGTATGCTAGCTGCAGGATGCGGAGACTCTTTCAAAATCCCCGTCCTAGCCAACCTGCCCGACGCTATGCAGTACGCTGTATTTGGCAAACCCGATATCCCTATACATCGAGACGACATAACAAAGCTACCATACGCAACTGTCCTGGCAAAGATTGGTAAAGGCGAGCGTTCACTTTTAGTCCTCAGCCGGTACGATGGGCAAGACCTCCATTACGTATCAGCGGACCGTGTTGCAGTTGTTACACGTCAGGGCCGACTCGTCAAAACAGCTGGATTGCCCCGCAATATCAAAAATACTTACATGAATGTGCGCGACCCAGTCTCCGGACAGCTACATGAACTATCTCCTAACACACGATTCACACGGACAATAGATATTGATGCTGAGAACCGTTACGGGGTGCCAATCACCTCTGTATTTGAGACCGTAAAAAAAGTCACTATAACCATCCTCGAACTCAAATTCGATACAGTACTAGTCCGAGAGCGCAACAGCGCCCAAACCATGCGCTGGCATTTCGACAACTATTACTGGGCAGATGCATATGATGGCTTTATCTGGAAAAGCCGACAACACATCGTCAAAGAATATCCACCAATTGATATTGAGGTGTTAAAGCCTGCCGCATAAACAAACGGCCCAAAAGGGCCGTTTGTCAACATAACCAACACTACGGCGGAGCTGCTACTAGCTAGCCCCTACCCGCAATCCGTATTAGTTCGTAGGAGGTCCAGTCGTGACGCCCGTCGTAGTCGCCGAGTCATCAGCCAACGCTGCTGCCACCGCAACGGCCACCGCGGCCGCCACTGCTGCAGTAGCTATAGTTCCTGACGAAAGACCCCCCAGCAACCCAACTTCTTCCTGACCCGCAGCACTACCCAGCCCAGTCTGTTCAGACTGCGACTGTGCATAACCGACCGCTGGTGCTATCACTAACGCAGCTCCTAACGCTAGCGCCTTAATTTGTTTTCTCGCCAACATCTCCGCGCACCTCCCGCAAAAACACAACGATACATTAAACACCTTTGCCAAAAACCGCAAGGCGGTTCGGCAGGAATTCAAAAATTTAATGCCCTAGAACCCTAAAAATATCATGGAAACCAAAACATCTGCCAAGTTTAATAAGCCTGTTCGTCGAGTTTAGCAACGTCTTGCTACCAATATTTGGCAGGAAAATGTTTCTGTGTTAATTATGCAACACCTTGCCTTATGTCATCACGCAGTAGATTCTTAAGACACGTCGCCAATACCTTTGGGTTCACACAGCATAGACCAAGCATAGCTATGGTTCATCACAATGCTCTTTTCTGTCTGTTTTCGAGAAAATGTCTCACGGTCCTTTTTTTGTTCCTGTTCGTATCACCGTCATCCGCAAAAGAATTCTTTTTGACCTATCACCTATTTCTTGGCGGAATACATGCTAATGAGTTCGCTCTAACTGCCGACATTGTTAACGACAGGTACAAATTAACCAGCCATTCTAAAACTGTCGGACTATTTGATTTCATGATTGGCTTTACCTCTAAGGCAGTCACAGAAGGCATTGTAGAGAACAGGGAATTTAGGCCACTGAAACACCGCGCCGATAATTATTGGTTGGGGGCCTACCGAAAAGTCAGAATAAATTACTCCGATTGGCAATATCCGTTAGTCACAGCAATCCCAACCGCGGCTAAAGATGGAAGGGATTCAGTGCCCCCCAAACTCGTCGGGATGACGATCGATCCCCTTAGTGCTGCTCTCGATATTACCACCACAATTCTCCCAGCTGGTTTAGAGAGAGAACTCAAAGTGTTCGATGGACGGCGGCGTTACAATCTGCAGATTAACAGTATTGGTATTGAAAATGTGAACACCCCCGCTTATCACGGTCCCGCGACAAGAATTGACATTACGTTGGAGCGGATCGCTGGCTTTTCATCAAAGCCCTGGCTGCCCCGCACAGAGGACCCTGAAACAGTTTCAGTTTGGTTTGCATCAATCCTCAATAACTCCCCACTAATTCCTGTCCAATTAAAGGCGATTGCAATAATTGCACCCATCAGGATTGATCTTAAAAGTGCAGTGGTTAATGAACACTAACCTTTGAGAGAACAAAGCCTAGCCCATCCGATTTATCTCTAGAAACCTCAGAATTTCCTGCACAACATCGGGGCTTTTAAACACATCATGACCTGAGCCATCATTTAGTATGATCGACCTTGACCCCGGACGCCCAGCCATAAATAGTCCGCAATCCCCTCGTTGTCCTGTAGTACGGGCGGGGTCATACCATGGGTCTTCTCCTTGAACGATTGCAAGCATTGGTGTCTCCGGCGGAGCGCCAATACCCCGCACGAGAGGAGCTCCGACACACGTCCATTGAGTAATCACTCGCGCACGAAATTCATCTCCACGATATAAGGCAGCCGCCACGCCTCCTTCACTGGTACCTACCAAAAACAATTCCTGCCAATTCACCCAGTCATACTGACGCATTCTGTGTAGAGCATATGTGATTTCTGCACGACGAAAGTCATACACAAAGAGATTATGGCCACCAGTATTGGTCCGAGGATTACACTGTAACGGACGAAAACGACGCGCCATGCTATTCGGAGCAATCACCACATATCCGTTCCTAGCAAGGGCCCTAATGAACGTGTAGTTGCCGATTCCGGTACAACCGTGAATGTAGAGTACTATAGGGTACTTACGTGCCTCTGCATTGAGAGCAGAAAAATCTTTGATAGTTCCAACCACAACACCGGTGTAACGTGTGGCTGGTATGGCAATAACTGCATGGTCAAACGTACGTTCAAGATCCGCGCCACGTTCTCCAGACAGCCCACAGCCCAATAGTGTAGAGAGACATAGGAACAGCCCAAGAACCACTGATACTGTTTGCAACGATTTAACCGATTGTACGGTACTGAGTGCCTTAATCACCATCAAGTCTCACTCCGAAGTCGTGTAGCCCTTACCCACCAACTAGGACGCTTTTTCAAAATATAAAGTGCTGCACCTTGAGCCTCTTCCTTGGTTTCAAAAAGACCAAAACAGGCTGAGCCGCTCCCGCTCATGCGTGATAAAACACAACCTTTTGTAGAAGCTAGAAGTTGCAATGCCTTGCCAATTTCGGAACATAGCCCCTGAGCAGTAATTTGCAGATTATTGCTGCGATCCAATAGTGCTTTTAGATAATTGTCACGTCTCTCTAGGTCACTGATTCGTAGTGGTTTATTTGAGTCCTTAACTTGGTGCGCAGCAAACACCCTCGATGTTGCCAGTTTGACACCTGGCCAAACTAATACAACATGCATTATAGGCAACTCTGGTAATCGGACGACTCTTTCTCCCACACCACTCACTAGCGCCGGAGCACCAATCATACAAGCTGGCACATCGGCACCGAGCGAGCGTACAAGAGCATCCATGTTTAACTCCCCTGGATCGCATTTCCATAGCTCCATGAGAGCCCGAAGCGCAGCTGCTGCATCGGAAGAGCCCCCACCCATACCTGCACCTACGGGCAATTGCTTATCAAGATGAATCTTTGCTCCTAATCTTATTGAACAGGACTTACGAAGGTATTCTGCAGCCTGTACTACTAGATTATCTTCTTTGGGGCCTACTTCGTTTGCAAACGGTCCGCTAACCTCTAGCTTTAGATCATCTGCGAGCGAAAAAGTAAGTTTATCGCCCACATCTAGCCAGACCACCAAACTGTCAATTTCATGGTAGCCATCGTGGTTTCGACCAACCACGTGCAAGTACAAGTTGAGCTTGGCCGCCGCAAATTTATGTAAAGTCAACATCAAACGTGGCATTCACATAACTACTGTTCGTTTGATGATTCCCCTGGTATAGCTGAAGTTGGCGTTACCACGGAGCTCAGTTCGGAAGCCCCTCTATCAGTTCGCTTAACAATACCTTCTTGCGCAAGTTTATTTACCAGATTTTGCATCACACCAAATGAACGCAGAAAACCCTCTAAAGGCAAGACAAGTCTCTGTCGGGGAACCATAGGTGGCTCACCCTTCTCCGGAGTTGGAGAATCAAAAGGTGAGGCGCACACAAGCTCTAAACGCACTGTGCCTTTCGTAAACACGATACCACCAACCCCATCTACAAATATCTCAGATACTGGATTCGTTCCACTGCCAACGTTTCCCGACATTTCAGGACTCCCTCAAAATTAATTAGTCCGCAATGATAGGCTAAACCAGCGGAAGGGGTCGAGTCAGAGTACGTGATGTCTCAATGCTCCAGCCAAACCGAAAGGATTTCCTATTCCTCAGCTTATCCGCACAGATTGAGTTTATTCAGCTGCGTCTTGATACGAATCTAAGGGTGGGCATACACAGACAAGGTGCCGATCACCATGGGCCTGGTCAATGCGACTCACTGGTGGCCAATACTTCTCCTTCCTTAGGTGATCTAGTGGAAATGCCGCATCTTCACGGGTATAACAATGCGCCCATACACTGTCTAAAACATCATCAATGCTATGCGGCGCATTTTTGAGTGGATTATCCTCTTTATCCCACTCGCCTTTCTCAATCCTCCCGACTTCAATACGTATAGAAGTCATTGCATCACAGAATCTATCTAATTCTCTCTTTGATTCACTTTCTGTCGGTTCAATCATCAAAGTTCCAGCGACAGGCCATGACATAGTGGGGGCATGAAAACCATAATCCATGAGTCTCTTAGCAATGTCTTCAACAGTTATCCCAGCCACTTCCTGCAACGGCCGAACATCAATAATACATTCGTGCGCTACAAGTCCGTTTGGCCCTGTGTATAGCACGGGATAATGCTCAGAAAGACGCTGAGCAATGTAGTTTGCGCTAAGAATAGCAACCTCGGTTGCTCGGCGCACACCTACTTCGCCCATAAGAGAAATATATGCCCATGAAATTGGTAATATCCCAGCGCTACCCAAAGGCGCAGCAGCAATCGGCCCCACACCACCTTCTTCGCGACCCTTGTCACATAGGGGATGGCCTGGCAAGAATGGTATTAGGTGTCCTTTGACGCCTATTGGTCCTACTCCTGGCCCCCCACCTCCATGTGGTATACAGAATGTCTTATGCAAATTGATATGCATCACATCAGGGCCAAAAGCCGCAGGCAAACATACTCCCACGAGCGCATTGAGATTAGCTCCATCCATGTAGACCTGCCCCCCATGCTTGTGAACAATACTGCAAACATCACCTATTGTTTCCTCAAATACTCCATGAGTTGAGGGATAGGTCACCATCAATGCTGCAAGCTCATTTTGGTGTCTCTCAGCTTGTGACCTAAGATCATCAACATCAATATTGCCCTGGTCGTCACATTTCACCACAGAAACAGTACAACCGGCCATCACAGCACTTGCGGGATTCGTACCGTGTGCTGAACTGGGTATTAAACATACCCTACGTTGGGATTCTCCACGACTCTCATGATAAGCCCTTATTGCCAATAAGCCCGCATACTCTCCCTGAGAGCCAGCGTTTGGCTGTAAGCTCACTGCATCAAACCCCGTAATACGTTTGAGCATATTTTCAAGACTATCAGCCAACCTCTGATACCCTTTAACCTGATCCCTTGGCGAGAACGGATGCACTAACGAAAACTGTGGCCAGGTAATTGGAATCATCTCAGTTGCCGCGTTTAGCTTCATCGTGCATGACCCCAGAGGAATCATTGATCTATCAAGTGCAATATCTTTCTCTTGTAACCTCCTCAGGTAACGCATCATCTCCGTTTCTGAGTGGTAGCTGTTAAAAATGGGATGTGAAAGAAACGAAGTCTTTCTCTGCATTGTTTTCGGAAACCCATCCAGCCTTAGTGTATCCAGTTCCGAAACCGATGGAAGCTCAACAGAATGTTCCGAAAATACCCTCCAAAGACTTACTAGATCCTTTGGGCGCACAGTCTCATCAAAAGACACCCCAACCGTATCCCCTTCATCTTGGCGCAAGTTAAAGCCGGCCTCACGGGCCCGCTGACACACAATCTCAGCTTTCCCTAGAACATTAACTGTCACTGTATCAAAGAACGTCTTATTGATGACGTCCCCCCCCTGGCGACGTAGACCCTCAGCAAAAATACAGGTAAGGCGGTGAACACGTTGTGCAATAGTACTTAAACGCTTAGGGCCATGGTAAACTGCGTACATACCAGCCATCACAGCAAGCAAAACCTGCGCCGTGCAAATATTGCTCGTAGCCTTTTCGCGTCGTATATGCTGCTCGCGAGTCTGAAGTGCTAAACGACACGATGTGCGGCCGCGCCTGTCAATGGACTGGCCGACTATACGACCTGGCATAGTCCTCTTGAATTTTTCCAACGTAGCAAAGAAAGCAGCATGAGGGCCGCCAAAACCTAGCGGGACACCAAACCGCTGCGTTGAGCCCACAGCCACATCAGCACCAATTTCTCCAGGGGGCGTGACTAATGTAAGAGCTAGAAGGTCGCTTGCTACTACGGCCAACCCACCATTCGCATGAATTAATTCAATGTCAACTGCTGGCGCCCCAATATCACCTGTTCTCGTTGGATACTGGAGGAGCCCACCAAATAATGGCTGAGCGCCAAGATCATTTTGGATATTTCCAACTATAACATCAATACCAAGAGGGCGTGCCCTCGTCCTTAAAACCTCAATAGTCTGTGGAAAACAATCTTCCGAAACGAAGAAGGACTTACTCTTATTGCGACTCACCTGGTAACACATACTCATCGCCTCTGCTGCCGCAGTTGCTTCATCCAACAGAGAGGAATTTGCTATCTCCATAGCTGTGAGGTCAGTAACCATGGTTTGAAAGTTTAGCAACGCCTCGAGGCGACCTTGAGAGATTTCAGGTTGGTATGGGGTATAAGCTGTATACCAACCAGGATTCTCCATGACGTTGCGCAACACCACGCTGGGAGTTATACAGCCATAGTACCCAAGCCCTATCAAAGATCGCATAAGCTTATTCTCTGATGCAATTTCCGAAAGTGCTCCAAGCACCTCGGATTCTGAGCGGCCACTGTCCAATCCAAGCGGCTCTCTCGTTCGAATAGAATCCGGGATTGCTCTATCAACCATCGCATCAAGAGAACTTAGGCCAAGCACTTCAAGCATCTCCATAATTTCAGTTTCTGTCGGCCCAATATGGCGAGTCGAAAAATCGTCAGCCTGGTCTAGTGTACTAAGATCAGATGTAGTCGTGCTCATATGCATTTATCCACCGTTAAACAAAACCCGATTCTTCAGTCCGCATCATCAACTAGTTTTTGGTACGCAACTGAGTCTAAGAGTCCGTCAAGTTGGGTCGCTTCAATAACCCTGACTTTGATGAACCACCCATCATTCATTGCACTTTCATTTACGAGAGCTGGGTTATCTTCTAACCCACTATTAACTTCAACAACCTCACCACTTACCGGTGCGTAAACTTCACTAGCTGCTTTTACGGATTCCACAACCGCAGCCACCGCACCTTGTTCGATTATTGCTCCAACCTCTGGCAACTCGACGTAGACCACGTCTCCTAATTGCTCTTGAGCATAGTCAGTAATCCCAACAGTACCGATGTCGTCATCAACATCAATCCATTCGTGCTCTTTGGTATGCTTAATTTGGCTCATAACCTACTCCCGCTACATGGATCACTTACAATATCGATGCGGCACAAACGGCAGCTCAACAACTTTTGCTGCCAACCACCGCTCTCGCACCTTAAGGGCAAACGATGTCTGCACCGCGCTATTTTTTGTTTCGACATAACCCATAGCGATTGGCCCTCCGACTGACGGGCCATAACCGCCACTAGTCACCAACCCTATTGGATCTCCGTTGTCGTCATGAATCTCTGCGCCCTCACGTGCCGGAGCACGGTCCAGAGGTCGAATTCCGACTAGTACCCGCCCGGGCCCTTCTTTTAACTGTGCAAGAATGGTGGTGTCCCCAATAAATCCACCCTCTATCCGCCTCCTTTTACCCATAGTCCACGATAGATTTGCCTCAACGGGTGTAGTGCCCTCGTTCAGTTCATGTCCATAGAGACACAATCCCGCCTCAAGCCGAAGAGAGTCTCGAGCAGCCAACCCAACAGCTGTAACCTCTGGCTCACTGAGGAGAGCCGTCCACATCGCCTCGGCGTTGACAGACGGCAGCGAAATTTCAAACCCATCCTCTCCCGTGTATCCTGACCTTGAGACACTAATTCCTGACATGGCACCACTATCTAGCGTGATTGAACTCATGAACCGTAATTTTTCCACCTTAGGAATATGACGAGCTAGAACCGTGGCTGCAGAGGGCCCTTGCAGAGCAATTAGAGCATGGTCACACATTCTCTTTACTGTACAGGACGGACTCAACTGTTCCTTTAAATGGCATAGGTCCACTTCCTGCCGTGAAGCGTTAACTACCAAATCTAGATGCTTCTCCCGCCGAGTTACTATCAAGTCATCCAAAACACCGCCAGAAACGTTAGTAAATACGGTGTAACGAAGATTGTTAAGACGGAGTCCTTTAATATCTGCAGGAACCAGCATCTCTAGTGCTGAATCAGCATCTTCTCCTGATATCCGAACTTGCCCCATGTGCGAAACATCAAACAGACCTGCCTCAACACGAGTGTGCTTATGTTCCCCAAGTACACCGAGTGGATAGTTTAATGGCATATGATACCCGCCAAATGGCACCATTTTAGCACCGAGTTCGACGTGCAAATCATATAGAGGGGTTTTTTTGCTATCTTCGCCTATTGACAAACTCAAGCTGCCTCCATGGCACAAAGGGACAAACAAACTGCCAATAAAAAAAGGCAGTCGCCCCCTCTGTCCTAACAACCTGAGAGAGTCGCCGTAAAGGCCACGCAAGCCTTGCCCGGTTTACCCCGTCGGTGAGGAGTACCGAGATACCCCTGCTTTCCAGAGTTTCATCCCCTTGCGGTCCTTTAGCCTGAGAGTTTCCGAGGCGGTTGCTCCTTCGGCGCTGTAGCCGCTGCTGCGCCACAGTCTCTTCCACAAGGTTCATCTGTATGGTCGAGCAGACGATGCCGCCCGATGGTCGGATCATACTGACGACTCCCGCCAAGTCAAATAAGCTTTTTAAAAGAAAATGAGGCAATCAATCTGATAGGGCCCTTGGACTTGGCGAACAGCATGCTAAAGTTGGGTTAAGCATACCAAACACTAACGGAGTGATAGCAACATGAAACATAGCCTGCAAACTTTGGCCAACGCCTTCATTCTTTCCCTCTGTGCATCTTTGGCATTGGCCAATCATGATTCTGGGGACACTTGTGTTTCTGAGCGCGAAGGATGTTACATAGATATCTTCAGCGAAACCTCCTTCGGTGGAGATCATGATCGCATATGTGATTTCTCTAAACTTCACAATCTTGAAGATGTGGGTGGCGAATCCTGGACCGACCGAATTAACAGCATAAGCGCGGGCCCAAGTGTCGACTGGTTGGAAATATTTGATGAACCAGGGCTAAAAGCATCTTTGGGGTATGTTCTGAAGAATCAAGAGATGGATGATACGGGAGGATCAATTGCATCTCTTGACCTACGCTGCAAATAGGGATGCAAGATCCATTAGTGACACGAAAATTTTTTGAGTCATGAAAGCCATATAAACATGAACATGCGAAATGTCTCAAACATAGGACCTAAACACCTGCTAGGAAGAGGTGTTACTCTACAAGTAAACTCTTATGTGCCCGATTAGAGGAGTCTGAATTAGCATGGTCATGAATGGTGAAAGTTGCCTCGAGGGACAACTATTAATTGCAATGCCGTCTATGAAAGACCCACGATTTGAGCGCGCAGTTATATATATATGTGTCCATACCACATCGGGTGCGATGGGCGTTGTAATCAATCGATTAGCAGACAATGTAAGCTTTGTGGAACTCCTCAATCAGTTGGGCATTGAAACAAGTGACGACGGAGCCTCCATTCGGGTACACGTAGGAGGTCCAGTCGAAACAAGTCGTGGACTGGTACTCCACTCAGCTGATTACACTCAAGAAGCGACAATCATGGTTAGCGAGAATGTTGCTCTGACTGCCTCTTTAGATATCTTGCGCAAACTAGCCACTGGATCCGGCCCTCAAAATGGTCTTCTAGCACTGGGGTATGCCGGCTGGGGGCCTGGCCAATTGGAACAAGAGATTAGATCTAACGGATGGCTTCACGTGCCCGCCGACGACCAACTACTATTCGACCATCACCTTGATTCAAAATGGGACCGAGCGCTGTCAAAGATTGGGTTTGATGTGTCTATGCTTTCTGTCGAAGCTGGTAACGCGTGAGCTAATGTTTTTGATTGAGCTCAGAAGGGGAAGAGAACCTTAAGGTGCTGCTGTAGTGAACGACCGCTCATCTGAGTCAAGAAGAGAAAATAGCAAGTGATCATGCCAAATACCGTTGATGCGCAAATATTGTCGAACCAGGCCTTCCTCGGTGAATCCGCAACGTTGAAGCAACCGTTTGCTAGCAAGATTATTGGGTATACAGGCCGCCTCAATCCTATGAAGTTTTAAATCATCGAAAACAAATGGTAAAATTGTACGGATTGCATCAGTCATGTAGCCTTTTCGCGCATATGGCTCGCCCATCCAGTACCCTAATGCGCATGATAGGGCCACCCCAACCCGAATATTGCTTAATGTAATTCCCCCAACTATGGATTTTTCTTTTTTTGAGAAAATGAAAAATGCATAGCCTTTACCATCACGGGCATCGTTGCAATATCGACGTATCCGTCGTCGAAAGGCTGCTCGACTCAAGGAATCGGGTGACCAAGTTGGCTCCCAAGGAACTAAAAATTCTCGAGATTCAGTTCGCAACTTAGCCCACGATGACCAGTCTTCGTCTCGCGGTGGGCGTACCAATGTTGTCTCCCCATCAAGGGGATAATTTGTCCACATTGGTGACTTACTACGAATAAAAGAGATCATGCCTTATAGTTCTACGGGTAATCTTTCCTGAACTTGATCGTAAGTCTCAAGTTTTTCAATCGGCCCCAAAGCAGCCAGTACCGGAGAAGCAGATGTTATCTTATTTCCGACCCGAATCACTGAAGTACAATCAACACTATCAATGTTTTTCAGAAGCTCTTCGGTATCCAGAACACGGCCATAAATTAGCAGCTGTCGGCCCAGCTGCTCACAGCGCGACATTGAACTCTCCAAAGACATCATAAGCCCAGCCTTAAGCTGATTATGAGCTCGCAATACTTCTTCTTCTCTCACTAGATCCGAAAGCTTGCAAATTTCCTCGCAAACAACTGGAACTAATGTGGAAACTTCATTAGGATCGGTCGCAGCATATATGCCAAAAACGCCACTATCGGTATATGAGTTGCCAAACGTATAAACTGAATATGCAAGACCCCGCTTTTCCCGAACCTCCTGGAAAAGACGTGATGACATTCCTCCGCCAAGAATGGTCGAGTAAACCTGAGCTGCGTAATAATCTGGATCATGGTACCCAACACCTTCAAAGCCAATCAATAAATGTAACTGTTCCAGATCTCTATGCTCCCGATAGGCACCACCATGGTAGAGAGCCGGTTCTGGCGTCTCATCAACGCACCCAGGAATTCGGTGGAAAGCATCGTCTACAAGTCGAACGAAAACATCATGATCGACGGCCCCAGCGCCACACAAGACCATGCGGTCACCGTGATAATATTTCTCCATGTAGCTCCTCAACTGACCAGAGCAAAACCCCTGTACATTCTCTACGGTTCCAAGTATTGACCTTCCCAAAGCTTGGTTGGGATACGCGGTGCTCTGAAAATGATCAAATATGATATCGTCAGGTGTGTCTCGTGTCTGTGCAATTTCTTGCAAGATGACTTGCCGTTCACGAGCAAGCTCTCCTTCGTTAAACGTTGAGAACTGAAGAATATCTGCCAATAGATCAACCGCCAAAGAAATATCATTCCGTAGAACGCGTGCAAAGTATGCAGTATGTTCAGCTGAAGTGTAGGCGTTTAAATACCCCCCCACTGCCTCAACTTCTTCAGCTATCGCCCGCGAAGAACGAAGCTCCGTGCCTTTAAAAGCCATATGCTCAAGCACATGAGAAATACCATTATCCTGTATTGATTCATAACGTGCACCAGCATTAACCCAACATCCGATACTTGCCGTTTCTAGATGGGGCATACTGTCGCTCACAACGCAAAGCCCGCTCGGTAATCTCTCTATCTGTACCGCCATTGCCAACCATGTATTTCAATCAGTTCGCTAATCAAGATATCGCTTTCGTAGATGTCGTTCAAAGTCAAAAGTCTCCAGCTCCCGGCCCGTGGCACGACGCAACAACTGATCTCGGCTATATCGCGATCCGCAACTATGGATGTTACACCGCAGCCACGAGAGCAAAAGACTAAAATCCCCGCATTCAATATTCTCGTCCATCTGCGGCATTTGGCCTGTTGCTGCTGCAAAGAATTGAGCCGCGGCTACGGCACCAACTGTATAAGATGGAAAATAGCCAAACTCCCCGGTATACCAGTGAATGTCCTGCATGCATCCATCCCTATCATCTAAAGGCACTATGCCGAGATACTTACCCATACCCACTGACCAAGCCTCAGGAAGGTCAATCGGGTCAAGATGTCCGTCAATCAGTTGTCTCTCAAGCTCATATCGCAGAATAATATGCGATGGGTATGTAACCTCATCCGCATCAACACGAATAAGGCCAGGCTCTACCCACGTCCATAGACACGATAAATCTTGAACTCCTTGCAAAAAATCAGCATCGCCAAAAAGACTTTGAAGTTTGGTGGTCAAAAAGGTTAGAAACGGCTGGCTACGTGATACTTGCATTTCAATCAAGAGCGACTGACTTTCGTGAACTGCCATTCCGTGAGCCTCGCCGACAGGCTGCCCACGCCAATCCTTCGGCAGACCTCTCTCGTAGAGAGCATGTCCTGTTTCATGCAAGACACCCAGTAACCCTTGTGCCATATTGTCTTCGTTATAACGCGTCGTAATACGGACGTCATCGGGAACGCCTCCGGAGAAAGGATGGTGACTAACATCAAGTCGACTGTGATTATCCTCAAGCCCCAATTGCAACATCAGGAGTTTGGCCACACGCTGTTGATATTTCACCGGAAAGCGAGCGCGCTCATGACGGGGCTTTTCCTGTTTCTCTTGCCTAGACATCGCCTCGTTAGTCAGAGATGGCAGAAAATTTTGCAACTCGGAAAATAGCTTGTCTAACTCTTTCACGCGACAGCCAGGGTCATGCTCGTCTAGAAGAGCATCATACGGCATGAGATCAAGTGCATCGGACAGCGCACAAGCTCTTTCACGAGTGAGAGTAACCACCTCAGTCAACAACGGTACCAAAACAGAATAATCATTTCGATCACGCGCATACCGCCAGCAGGCCTCACAAGAAACGCACGCGCGTGTATATGCCTCAACAAGTCCTGCTGGAACAGCACTTGCACGTTGCCAGCGTTGTTCCATCAATTCAAGATTCCGAGTGCTCCATGAATCTATATCTTTACCTTTTGCCTTATCAATCAACTCTCCGATATCTGGATCCGTTATCAAACTGTGAATTACACCATCGAGCGTAGCAAGCTGCTCGATTCTAGCCATGGCTCCACCAACTGGCATCTTGGTTGCACTATCCCAATGTAGTATTGCCTTTGCAGATTCCAAATTTGCAATGCGCTGAAAGTGTTTTTCTAACTCATTGTAGGCATCGCTAGTCATTAACAGACCTGTTTCTGCGTAAGCGATACACCACAACAATCACAACCAATGCAAAGGCAAGGGCATACCAAGTTAATGCATAACCGAAGTGATGATTGGGTACGGTCAGTCGAGTCTGCCCGCCAACAGGCCATCCCCCAGGATTCGGCTGATTCCCTGCTTCAATAACAATAGGTAAAAGAGGGATATTTATTGCCTTGGACATTTCGGGAAGGTCAATCCAATACCAAGCATTGTTCGATGGCTCGTTATCCGGAGTAAACCGGGTGGCCGGTTTAGGTATCCTCACGATGCCTTCCAGATAGAGTCTTCCTCCCACCAATCCGTTGCTGCGACTTTCCGGCTGCACCAGAGAACTAGGAACCCACCCTCGATTAACTAAAACATGCAGACCGCCATCTAAAGCATACGGTGTTAACACGTGCACGCCGGTCTCCCCCCCCAACATACGCGGTACAAGATATAGCTCTTGCTCGTGATCAAAGACCCCTCGAGCATAAACATTTCGGAAGTCAAATTCAGTGAGCGTTTTCAAATCGACCGGTAATTGAACAGATGGTAACTCAAGGTTCTTTTCCATCTTATCAATCAAGTCTTCCTTCCATGATAATCTATGCAACTGCCAAGTGCCTAAGCTAACGAGCACTAAAAAAGCACCAAACACTAAAACTTTAGAAATTGTATGAAATGGGCTACGCCCACTTGATATTTCAATCGACATCCCTGTCCAATCCGTCTCGGTAACGGTACTGCAACGCAATCAGCAGTCCATTGCATGGACTTAATAGAAGCAAAGCCCCCACTAGTGCCGACGGAGCCCACATGAGTAAATGCGCCCACAAAGAGAGCCCAACGTGCACTTCCAACAATAAAGCGCTACCCACAATAATGATTCCTAAACTAAGAGCTACAAATACGGTAAGACCATCGCCACTCCCGGCATCACGAAAGCCAGGATTACAGTTACTATATTGCCGAGCAATCGCTAGAAACCTGGCGAAAAGACCGCCTCTGCCACAGCGTGGACAGAGACACTTTAAACCAGAAAAAATGGTGTGTTTTCCGGAGCCTTCCTAATATTCAATGCGTTGCTCTAGTGAGCCATAGGCACACCAGAACCCCACCAGTAGATTGAGCAGAACAGAAATATCCACACGACATCAACAAAGTGCCAATACCAGGCAGCTGCTTCAAAACCAAAATGCTGATCCGGCTTAAAGTGCCCAGCATAAGCTCTTACCAGGCATACAATCAGAAAAATGGTGCCCACTAAAACATGAAATCCGTGAAATCCAGTCGCCATGTAGAAAGTCGAGCCGTAAATACCACCCGTAAACGAGAAGACAGCATGAGCATATTCGTAGGCTTGTACACATGTAAAACACACTCCAAGAATAATAGTAAACCATAGCCCAAGAATGAGACCACGTCTGTTACCCTCGCGTAGTGCATGATGTGCCCAAGTAACCGTTGTTCCCGAGGCCAACAAAATAAGAGTGTTCAGAAAAGGTAGATCCCAAGCGTCAAAGGTAACAATGCCCTCCGGAGGCCAAATACCTCCCATTTCCAACGTTGGGAACAGACTGGCATTAAAGTATGCCCAAAACCATGCAACGAAGAACATCACCTCCGATGCAATAAAAAGAACCATTCCATAGCGCAAACCAAGCTGCACTACTGGAGTGTGGTCACCGCTGATCTCAGCTTCACGCACCACATCGCGCCACCAGACAAACATGGTGTAAAATACTAATATTAGACCCACTAGCATAACCCAGACGGTCACATCTTGCATAAACAAGATGGCACCCACAGCTGTAACGCCGGCAGATAAAGCGCCTAAAGCTGGCCAAGCGCTTGGCTCTACCATGTGATATTCGTGATCTTTAGTATGCGCCTCAGCCATGACTTAACTCCCAGCTACTAGAGCGACTGAATTGCGGCTTTCCTCAATGGTCAAGCCCTCTTCAGTGCTACGAAAAAAAGTATACGATAGCGTAATCGTGCCAACATCGTGGAAATGTGGGTCGTTAGCAATCTCTGGATCTATAAAAAAGCTTACCGGCAAATCTACACTCTGGCCTGGGCCCAAGACTTGCTCCTCAAAGCAAAAACAATCGATCTTACTAAAATATCGACCCGCCTTTAGTGGCGTAACATTGAACACCGCGTGCCCTGTTATAGTTTTATTAGTCTCATTTGTGGCTCGATAGAACGCTATCATGGCCTCTCCTACCCGAGCTTCCAGAGCTCCTTGGGCGGGGCGCAAAGTCCATGGCAGATCTCTCCCCACATCAGCGTTAAAGCGCACCGTAATTGCGCGATCAAGAGACATAGATGGCGCCGTATCCGCTATCTGCGTTGTTCCACCGTAGCCAGTGACCTGACAAAAAAGTCTATAGAGAGGAACAGATGCAAATGCCATCCCTACCATGCTAGAAGCCACCAATAGCAGCAACAAAGCTGTTAGCTGATTACGCCGACTAACTGAAGCACCGTTATTCATCAAGGTCCCTGAAGCTTTGCTAGCGTTACAATAAACAACAGTACAACAATTGCACACAAAACACCCGCAAGTACGTAGTTGCGAACGCGTCTCCGACGCGCATTCTCATCTATATTCTGGTCGCTCATTTGCTTCTCATAAGACCCAATTACAAAATGGTGGCAGGCTGTAGATATCGATCGACTAACAGTGCCAGAAAAATTAGAGACAAGCTGACAATTGAAAGGCTAAACAAATGCCGAGCAGTTCGAATTGATGGCCTTAGCCACAAAAGCATAGCGCCCATCACAAACACAAAGCCTAGAACGAGTGCAACTCCACCATACAAGGGCCCAGCCATGCCCAGTGCCCACGGTAAAATCGTAGCAATGGCGTAGATCACAGAATAAACAACTATCTGACGACGCGTCGTAGCTTCTCCTGCTACCACCGGGAGCATTGGCACACCGACTCTTTCGTAATCCGTCCTACTATACAAAGCCAAAGCCCAGAAATGTGCTGGGGTCCAGAGGAAAACAATAGCGAAAAGTAATAACGGAAAGAGATCGATCCCTCCTCCCGCTGAAACCCAACCGATGACTGGAGGAAGAGCGCCAGCAGCACCACCAATCACTATGTTCTGTGGCGTCCTGCGCTTAAGCCACATGGTATACACAAAGATATAGAAACTTATAGTAATGGCTAAAAGAAAAGCCGACGCTATATTGACCAAAAGGCCCATCATGAGAACAGAACCAACAGCAAGCGTTGCACCAAATGCCAACGCCTCTCCCGGCGCAATACGCCCAGCAGGTACAGGTCTCTCTTTCGTACGAACCATACCTGCGTCAATATCAGCGTCGAACCACATGTTGATTGCTCCAGAGGCTCCGGCACCGATAGCAATACACAGTATTGCTGCAAGGCCAATCACTGGATGCAGGCTAGTAGGAGCTAATATCATCCCAACTAATCCAGTGAATACCACCAGTGACATTACCCTGGGTTTTAACAACGCGATATAATCGCCCACTGCTGTAACGTCTTGGCGCACAACGCGGCCGTGGTCTAAACCTGCCAGTATTTCAGTCAATAGTACCGCTCCACCCGCAATCCGCTATTTAACCCGCGGCATAACCTCGTGAGTATGGAAAGGAGCAGGAGACGCTACTGTCCACTCCAAAGTTGTTGCACCTTCGCCCCATGGATTGTCGGCACATTTAGCACCTCGAATAAGCGTGTCAATAACGATATATACAAATAGAATTGTCGACGCCGCCGATATATATGACCCGACTGAGGCTACCATGTTCCAGCCAGCATAAGCGTCCGGATAATCGGGGATACGTCTTGGCATACCAGCAAGTCCAAGGAAATGCATTGGAAAGAAAGTTAGATTGACACCAACAAATGTGGACCAAAAATGCAACTTGCCCAACGTTTCGTTGTATTGACGCCCCGACATTTTGCCAATCCAATAGTAGAACGCTGCGAAAATACCAAAAACTGCACCTAAGCTGAGAACGTAGTGAAAATGACCAACTACGTAATACGTATCATGGAAGGCGTAATCCACACCCGCATTGGCTAAAACGACCCCGGTCACCCCTCCAACGGTAAAAAGAAAAATCAAACCGACAGCCCATAGCATTGGTGTCTTAAACTCAATTGAGCCACCCCACATAGTAGCTATCCAACTGAACACTTTTATTCCTGTTGGGACCGCGATCACCATCGTTGCAGCTACAAAATATGCGCGCGTATCCACGTCCATTCCAACGGTGTACATATGATGAGCCCATACGACAAAGCCAATCACGCCGATCGCCACCATTGCGTATACCATACCAAGGTAGCCAAAAATCGGCTTTTTAGAGAAAGTGGGAATTACCTGACTGATCACACCAAAAGCTGGAAGGATTAAAATGTAAACCTCGGGATGACCGAAAAACCAAAATAAATGCTGATAAAGAATAGGATCGCCGCCACCTGCCGCATCAAAGAATGCTGTGCCAAAATTGCGATCCGTCAAAAGCATTGTAATTGCACCCGCCAATACGGGCAGAGACAAAAGAAGAAGGAACACCGTAACCAAAATTGACCACACGAACAGCGGCATTTTATGCAAAGTCATCCCCGGTGCGCGCATATTGAAGATCGTCGTGATGAAATTGATCGCACCTAGTATTGAGGAAGCTCCCGCCAAATGCAGAGCAAGGATTACCATGTCAACTGCCGCACCAGGTTGGCCAGAAGTAGAAAGAGGCGCGTAAACAGTCCACCCAACCCCTGGACCATCACCCACAAACAGAGAGCCAACCATTAAAACTGCAGCCGGTATAAGTATCCAGAAGCTAATATTGTTCAGTCTGGGAAAAGCCATGTCGGGCGCGCCAATCATCAGAGGGACAAACCAATTTCCAAAACCACCAATGAACGCCGGCATAATCATAAAGAACACCATGATTAGCCCATGAGCACTAATCAATACGTTATAAAACTGATGGTCACCCCCGAGTACCTGCGCACCAGGTTCCATCAATTCAAGTCGAAAAAGTATCGACATGGCGCCGCCAACAAGACCAAAAACAATCGCAAAAACGATATACATCGTCCCAATGTCTTTGTGATTGGTTGAATAAAGGAAGCGCCGCCAGCCCGTAGGATGGGCGTGGGAATCGACATGAACCGCCTGCCCGATGTCACTCATGTTAATTCTTCCTCCCTCAATACTATCTGCCATGCCCTCTACACATCGGCATTACTCAGATCTGATCTCCATTGCAACTAACTGCGTTGGCGAATCTGGTAACAATCTTTCGCCAGTTCCAGAAAATTCACGTTTTGCCTTCCTTATCCATGATGCAAAAGCCTCCTTCGAAACGACCTCGACCGCAATCGGCATAAAACCATGGTTTACTCCACACAATTCAGAACATTGTCCATAATATGTTCCTTCCTTATCAACCCTCATCCATGTCTCATTGAGCCGACCCGGGACAGCATCCAACTTGACGCCAAACGCTGGAATTGCCCAAGCATGAATCACGTCGTCAGCTGTAACTAAAAGCCTAATATTAGTGTCAACTGGCAAAACCACTCGCGTATCAGTTTCTAAAAGGCGCACCTGCCCTTCCTTAAGGTCTTCATCCTCAATCATGATAGAATCAAACGCAAATTCCCCATGATCTGGATACTCATAACTCCAATACCACTGATGGCCAATCGCCTTAAGGGTCATTTCGGCCTCGTCAGTTCGATCCATGTAGTACAACAGCTTGAATGATGGAATCGCAATTAAGACCAGTATGACTACAGGAACCACGGTCCATATAACTTCTAGTAACGAGTTGTGAGTTGTCCGCGTGGGCGTAGGATTTGCTCGCGAATTGAAACGAATAACCACAATTGCCAATAGAACAAGAACAAAGAGAGTGATTACCGTAATCACCCACATCAATATATCGTGAAAACTGTCAATACGCTCCATCACAGGGGAAGCCGCATCCTGAAAACCGATTTGCCATGGAGTAGGCTGTCCCGCAAGAACAGGTCCCGACATTACTTGGCTTATCATCAGAACTCCAAGAATCCGCCACCGCCACATTTTAATCACCCTTCCTAATTTGTTCATCTCTTGTTTCAGAAGCAAACAGCCTCTGAAACAAAAGAACCGAAAAGAACAATGCCGACCGACTTATTTAACCGATGCTGCACTTGAGCAGAAACCTACAACAGCAGACCTTGAAATTCCAATCGAAATGCTTCCCGATGTAGATCATATAACTTGGACACTAATAATCTAACTGTTTGCGCTCCGTTTGGACCAGCGTATTCTTGCCTAGATGAAAAAGAAGCATGAGGACTGGCATGCCTAACTCTGCAATGGTCGACAAGCTGCTATTGGAAAATCACGAGCTCGACAAAACTAAGCTGCATAGAACTATTGATGAGGCGTTACATGGCTTGGACGACGGTGAAATGTTTATGGAATACCGTCTCTCCGAAGGAATCAACTTTGACGATGGACACTTAAAGAGTGCTAG
This sequence comes from uncultured Alphaproteobacteria bacterium, assembly GCA_913041535.1. Lineage (GTDB taxonomy): Bacteria > Pseudomonadota > Alphaproteobacteria > VGEJ01 > VGEJ01 > CAJWJK01. The sequence goes on along the minus strand of CAJWJK010000002.1, from coordinate 152,748 downwards.
TTATGACACATGCCAAGGCTTTGGCTTGCGAGCACTCACAGGTCAATCTACCGGCTATGCACACTCATCAGAGTTAAGTATGGACGCGATCCAACGTGCCGCAGCAGCAGTACAAGCAATTAAAGCAGGGCACAAAGGGAAAAAAGACCTGGCACCCCGTCGCACCAACCAGGCACTATATGATGATACCAACCCACTGGAATCACCAGAGTTCGATGCCAAAATTCAATTGCTTGCAGAGATCGACGCCTATGCGCGATCAAAGGATTCTCGTGTACGCCAGGTTTCAGTATCTCTACTTGGAGAGTGGCAGGTCGTTAAAATTTTTCGCACTGACGGGGTAGAAATTAATGATGTACGGCCGCTCGTTCGGCTCAATATTAGTGTAGTGGCATCTGATGGAGAGCGCTTAGAAAGTGGCTCACACGGGGTGGGCAGTCGCGAAGGCTATGCACCATTCATTAATCCAACTGCATGGCAAAGCCAAGCTGATGAAGCGTTACGTCAGGCATTGATAAATCTGGACTCAGTTCCCGCGCCAGCTGGAGAAACCACTGTCGTTCTGGGGCCAGGATGGCCAGGCATACTTCTACATGAGGCTATTGGCCATGGATTAGAGGGCGATTTTAACCGAAAAAAAACATCTGCATTCTCTGGATTATTGGGAGAAAAGGTTGCCAATCCGGGTGTGACCGTAGTTGATGACGGCACGCTTCCGAGGAGGCGCGGTTCTATTAGCATCGATGATGAAGGGACACCGACTGAACGTACCATTCTAATCGAAAATGGTATTCTCACTGGTTATTTACAGGACCGACTAAACGCACGGTTAATGGGCATGCGCCCGACTGGTAATGGCCGACGTCAATCATATCAACATGCGCCGATGCCAAGGATGACCAACACCTTCATGCTGGCTGGCGATCAAGCGCCAGATGAAATCATCTCGAACGTGAGCAGTGGCCTCTATGCTGTAAATTTTGGTGGCGGCCAAGTGGATATTACAAGTGGGAAATTTGTCTTCTCATGTACAGAGGCCTACCTCATTAGTGATGGAAAATTAGGACCACCAGTAAAGGGCGCGACACTCATCGGTAACGGACCTGACGTTCTTACCAAGGTCTCCGCCGTAGGAACAGACATGCAACTCGATCCTGGGGTAGGAACTTGCGGAAAGAATGGCCAAGGCGTTCCTGTCGGAGTTGGCCTTCCAACAATATGTGTAGATTCACTCACGGTAGGTGGCACAGAGAACGATGTAACTTAAGGTGAAACATTGCAGACTATTAGTTGGGATTGGCTTTTTATCAACAAAGCGCCGAGTCAGCGGCGGCGGTGCTCGTCTAGTCTTGGCATTATCTCGACCAGATTACATGGTCGATACCTATAATCCAGCTGGTAACTCAAGATTTGATCCCAAGCATCCTTACACGCTCCCGGAGAACCGGGCAGAGCAAAAAGATATGTTCCACCTGCGACACCTGCCGTTGCCCGTGACTGCAACGTTGAGGTTCCAATAATGTTGTAGCTTAAATGCCGAAAAACCTCACCGAAGCCCACAATCTCTTTTTCGTATACTGCATGGAATGCTTCTGGAGTTACGTCGCGACCGGTAAGCCCAGTGCCCCCTGTGGCAATCACAACGTCTATGTCAGGATTACCAATCCATTCTTTCAACTTAGATACGATGAGATCAACCTCATCAGCAACAATAGCTCGATGCATGAGAGTATGCCCAGCTTCGATCAATCGCCCAACAAGCACAGCGCCTGACCGATCGTCATCCTCAACTCTCGTGTCGGAGACAGTAAGGATAGCTATATTCACCCCAATAAAGGATCGACTCTCATCAATACCTGCCATCACACCTCCATATCTATTTATCGCTCGTTAGTTCAGCCGGCAATAACTTATAGCCTTTTCTGTCCAAAGCTACATAGCGCGGCTTTACCCCTATCGCAACATTATCAAGAGATGGGATATCCTGACCCAAACGCATACGGTAAATCCAAAGGTTGGCCAAAACTCGTTCAACGAAGTTTCGAGTTTCCTCCGAAGGCAATGTTTCGATAAATAACAACGAATCATCCTCATGGTCCAGTCGGCGCAACCACTTCCGAAGATTTCCTGGACCTCCGTTATACGCTATCGCGAGCCGCATTAGATCTCCATCCACGTCAGGGTCCCTAATAAGCTGCCCAAGGTACTTCTGGCCCAAAGACATATTGTATTCTGGATCGAATAGACGGTAACGTTTTGAGCCATGTAAACTACGATCACGTGCAACATAACTCGCTGTCCTTGGCATAAGTTGCATCAACCCACGAGCACCCGCCCGACTTTTTGCGCGAATACGAAATTCCGATTCTTGACGTATGAACGCATAAATTAGGGCTCGATCAAGTTTAAAACCCCCATCGGGCTCCCAGTATGGGAAAGGAAATGCGGCACGCCTTGCACGAGAAGACGTTGGAGAAGGCGCCAGTTTACTAAGAAAAATTGCGGTAGGTGCAAGTTTTAGCTCGACAGCTGCAGCTAAGAGGTCGTCAAGCAAAGCCAACTCAACGGTTGGCAGAATAGTGCGAAACTCACGCCCTGCAATTTCTGGCTGTCCCGCCTCTGTCAATGCCACCGCACGTCGCACAGCTGGAATATCTTTAAGACGCTCAGCTACGACCCAATCCACTGGCTTCTGCGCCCATCCTGTCGCATGAGGCCGACCCAATAACCTTGCGGCAATGATGCCATAAAATGTTAACGGATATGATGAAGCGAGCTCCATATACGGCAAGACCTCTTTGTGATTGCCAGACGATAATGCAGCGCGTGCAGCCCAGAAGCTCGCTGCAGCGGCCGTCCAAGCGCTAGCATGGCCGTTATGCGCCACGGCGGAAAATCGCAGTAGTGCTTGTTCGTAATCACCACCCTTCCATGAAAGAAGGCCTTTATTCCAGTCAACAGCGGCTTGCCGTATAGCCCTTCGTGATCGCTTGGTTCTAGTCTTGCTCCAACCAATATCGGAATTCCCTTTTACACGGGTAGATCGCTTAGACCAGGCGGGCGGACTTACACCACTTGGTTTGCGTTTAATGGCAAGACGATACACGCGCTTTGCACCAGGATGATCACCATAATCCTCGAGCCAATCGCGAAGTTCGCCGTAACGGGACCAATATTTCCGCGGATGCATATAACGCTGAAACTGCAGATGCCCCACAAGCACTTTATCGTCAAGCCATGTGATCTCACGGTCTGCTAACTCCCAATTACCCTTACTCTGAAGATCAAAGATTTTTCTATAACGCTCGGCATCTTTTGGTGATAGGACGCGGAGACCATGATACTTTGGTAGGCTCCGAATAAGACTTTCAGGACGATCCCTGGGAATGGGCCCAGCCTGAATCGCATGAACGACCGGCTTCCAATAAGGTTTTTGCATGTCACGTGAGAATGCATTCGCGTCTTCTAACAATAATGACGATAAAACCGCCCCAACAAAAATCAAAATAGTGTGTCGATTGAACAGGCCTCCACCACTAGACCTAATTGGTGTACCTTTTCTAAAGACTCGAATTCTACTCTCATAGCCGATGGAAAACTGCTGACTAGGCTCACTCATAACTGTTCGGCACGGAGCCGCTCACGTACACTCAGAAAATCGTGCCAAGATTCCCGCTTAAGTGAGGCCTGCCGAAGAAGATAGGCTGGATGAAAAGTCGGCATTGCAGGTATTCCTTGGCTGCCCGATGTATCTCCAGAATCTTGGTACAATAACCATCGCCCCCGCAAGCGGGTAATTCCTTGGCTTGTACCCACTAGCGCATTGGCCGCAGTACCGCCTAAGAATACTAGAACCCTAGGTTTAATTAGAGCAATTTGACGCTGTATGAACGGTAAGCAGGCCAAACACTCATCAGATGAGGGTTTTCGGTTCCCAGGCGGACGCCATGGCACAATATTTGTGATATAGACTTCACCACGTCGAAGCCCTATGGCACTAATCATCTGGTCAAGCAAACGGCCACTCGCACCGACAAATGGCTCACCTTCCCGATCCTCATCAGCACCGGGAGCCTCACCGACAAACATTAAATCAGCTGATGGATTCCCAGCTCCAAACACTAGATTAACTGCTGTTTCCTTGAGGGCACAGCCCTGAAAGTTACTGATCGCCTCTCGGAGTTGTGACAGATTTTCACATTGGGCAGCAAGAAGTTTTTCGTTGCTAGATGGCGTACCCTTCAGTCGCGTAGATGGCCCCTCGAAAGTTTGCGACGGGAGAAATATTTTTGGTTTCTGTCTAAAGTCAGTTTCCGCTAGCACTCGCTCTGGCACTGAATGTGGTGCTATCCTTCTAACGTCAGTGTATACGTTGACAGGGCATTCCATCACAGCCTCATCGCATCCTGCGTCAATGTACCAACGCATGGTTGCGAGGGCTTCTTCTGGGTAGCTCTTTTTACGAGTCATCGCGCTAGTTTAACATGTGCGCTATGAAATGGTGGAGGGACTATTATGAGTGAACAACCTGAACGTGAATCAATGGAGTATGATGTACTAATTGTGGGTGCAGGGCCAGCCGGGCTCGGTGCTGCCATTCGGCTACGTCAACTTGCTAAAGAGAACGATCAAGATCTGAGCGTTTGCATCATAGAAAAGGGTTCTGAGGTTGGGGCTCATATTCTTTCAGGCGCAGTACTTGAAACACGCGCACTTGATGAGCTTATTCCTGATTGGAAGACGCTTGGTGCTCCGATCAATACTCCCGTCCAAGATGAGGAATTTCACATTCTTACCGCCGCTAATTCCATAAAAATCCCTAACTTTGGCTTGCCCAAAGAACTTCGTAATCATGGCAACTTTATTATAAGCCTCGGAAACTTATGCAGGTGGCTTGCCACTCAAGCTGAGGAACTTGGGGTGGAAATATACCCCGGTTTTGCAGCAGCAGAAATATTAACCGATACTCATGGCACTGTAATCGGTGTTGCAACTGGAGATATGGGCATTGACCGAGACGGACAGAATAAACCTTCTTTTGAACGCGGAATTGAGCTTCGTGCTAAGTACACTTTGTTCGCAGAGGGATGTCGTGGCTCTCTCAGTAAAGTTCTAGGAGACCGCTTCAACCTCCGCAGTGATGAGTCCCCACAAACATACGGTATTGGTCTGAAAGAACTTTGGGAGGTTGACCCCTCAGTTCACCGCCCAGGACTAGTCATGCACACGGCGGGATGGCCTATGAATCTCCAGACCTATGGAGGTTCGTTCTTGTATCACCTAAATGACAACCTTGTTGCTGTCGGTTTCGTTGTAGGACTTGATTACCAAAACCCACACCTAAGTCCATTTGATGAATTCCAACGATTTAAAGCACATCCAACGATCCGACCAACGTTTATGGGCGGCAAGCGCATTGCTTATGGTGCAAGAGCCATAAATGAAGGCGGATTTCAATCAATTCCTCAACTAATCTTTCCTGGCGGTGCATTAATTGGATGCTCAGCTGGCTTTCTTAATGTCGCAAAGATCAAGGGAAGTCATACAGCTATGAAAAGCGGTATGCTTGCCGCAGAAGCAACATTCAAAGCATTACGGGAAGGCCGCTCCGGCGACGAGTTATCTGATTACCCTCAAACGCTCAAATCTTCCTGGATCCATAAAGAACTGTATCGGGTTAGAAACTTTCGTCCAGCGTTTCGTTATGGTCTTCTTGCTGGCTTGCTTTATGGCGCTATAGATCTGAAACTTTTTGGAGGAAAGCTTCCTTGGACACTCCGCCACAAACACGCAGATCACTTATCGCTTCAACCCGCTGCGCGATGTAAAAGTATCGAATATCCAAAGCCCGACGGGGAAGTTAGCTTTGACCGACTATCTTCGGTGTTTCTGTCTAATACTAATCACGAGGAAAACCAACCTGTTCATCTCCGCCTAGCCCAGCCAAGCACTGCAATTGATCACAACCTCTTACTCTACGACGCACCCGAACAGCGTTATTGCCCGGCAGGGGTTTATGAAATTGTTCAAGAAGAGGGTGGCGACCCTCGATTGCAGATCAATGCCCAGAACTGTGTCCACTGTAAAACCTGTGACATTAAGGACCCTACCCAAAATATCAATTGGACCGTACCTGAAGGTGGCGGAGGCCCAAATTATCCAAATATGTGAATTCGCTTGAAAGTGATTTTCGCGATGGTTAGCTCATCACCACTATCAAAAGTCGGTTACTGAATTGGGGGCTTAGCATTTACAAAGACATGGGTGCACATGTGCAAAACCGTTGGATGTCCGTCTGGCAACGAACTCACGTTATAGTTCTGATACTAGGCCTTATGGCTGGCTATATAACTATAGACACTGACATTCCTACGTTTGGCCAGGCTATCGATCATTCTCCGAAGAAGAATATCAAAGGTAGCTACCAAAGCCAATTTCGAGCCGGAGCATTTCTCGCCGCAACCAAGGCACGAGCAGACGGTGAATTTTCCCAAGCTGCAAAGTACTATCTTATTGCGTTGCGTTCTGATCCAGACAATGTGGACCTAGCTGAATCCCTCATGCGAATGAAGCTGGCATCTGGTCATTTCAATGATGCATCCGCTATTGCAAGAAACTTGATCAGCAGCGCAGAGCACGTAGCACTTTCTAGAATCGTTCTCGCTATCGAAAAACTCTCTGTTAATGACTACAAGGGAGCTTTAACTCTCGTGTACAACCTTGATGTCCAGGGTCTGAATTCTCATTTTGTTAATCTTATGGAGGCTTGGGCAAACGCTGGCCTTAGAAATAGCAGTAAAGCGTCTGACCTACTAAAGGCACTTAGCAAGATTACTGAAACCCGCGAAATTGCAGCTTTTCATGGCGCACTAATCGCGGACTATCTTGGTCTGGTAGACATTGCAGACATCGGCTACAGACAATCCATGAAGCTGACGCAGAACGCTTCTTTACGAGTTGTTGAATCATGGGCAAATTTTTTACAGAGGCACAACCGAACTGATGAAGCAATTACTATCTATAGGGACTACCTCAAACTCGATCCAGAAAATACACTTGTAGAAGCAAAGCTGGCCTCCGCTAATCGCGGCTCGTTGGTAGCCTTGTTTATCAATTCTCCACATCAGGGATTAGCCGAGGCCTGCCTTAATATAGCCAACGAATTTGCACACAATGGTGAAACCGAAGATGCAATTATTTTTATCCAAATTGCCACACACTTGCGCCCAGAGTTTGATATGGCAAAACTTGTGCTCGCTTCAATACTTGAATCACTTCAGAAATGGGAACCCGCACTAGGAGTATATCGTAGCATTGGGACAGACTCTGTACACAGTTGGAACGCTAAACTTGGCATCGCCAATAGCCTAGATCAGCTTAATCGCGCCGAATCCGCCCGTCGCTTGCTTGAGGCTATGGCGCGGGATGAACCTAGTCGGACCGATGCATTGATCGCACTCGGTGACATGATGAGACTTCGTGAATCCTGGGACGAAGCAATATCTGCATACGACAGAGCTTTCACACGCATACCCACCCCCACAGAGAAAGATTGGGCACTATTGTACACCCGAGGGATTGCTTTGGAACGATCCGGGCGCTGGAACCGTGCCGAGATTGATTTTTTACACGCACTTAAATTGAAGCCAAACCAACCATTTGTCCTAAATTATCTGGGATACTCATGGGTCGAACAGGGTAAACACTTCAAACGTGCGCTCAATATGCTGCGAAAAGCAACAAGCATTCGCCCCCGTGATGGCTACATCACAGACAGCCTTGGTTGGGCTTATTATCGGCTCGGAAGGTACAACCAAGCGGTGAGTTGGCTTGAACGATCTGCAACGTTGGTGCCTAACGACCCTGTCATTAATGATCATTTAGGCGACGCCTATTGGCACGTAGGCCGCCACGTGGAAGCCAAATTTCAGTGGCGCCGCGCGCTGTACTTTAAGCCTGATGCAAAAGACGTTCCTCGGATTGAGGGAAAACTCCACTTAGGCATTATGGATAGCCCTGATGAAATACCGTCGTCATCCCATGAGTGATATACGGGTCCTAGCTACCAGCAGAATGAAACACCCTATTTATTCCGCTTGCAGTCACAAGAAGTTTCTGCCCAACAACCGCCTGAGCACGCGCGAACAATAAGCGACGTGTGTGACGAACCAATTCAGCCTCAGCCTCAACCCAATCATCTTTCTCCCCAGGTGCAACAAAATCGCAATTCAGACTAATCGTGGCAAAGGCTGCGTCAGATCCCAACGAGTGGGTTGCTGCTATAGCAATTGCCTCGTCAATTAAAGTCATTAACATTCCACCGTGAAGATGCCCGCGGATGTTAAGATGATGAGATGCAACCCGAAAGGCAACTTTCGCATTTGAACCATCTAAACGTAAGTATAAAGGTCCCACAAGAGGTTCAAAACCACGGTCAAAAGGCCAACTTTGGTAACCCTGCGGCACATCTTCAGTCATAAGTGTTGCTCTCCAGCCCTAACCATGCAGTTTCTGTTTACATTTGAGATTAAAATTTCATCAATTTAATTCTTACATGCCATTGCCAACCTATTCGTCTTCACTTCCCGAAAAACTATTCATATCTTGTAATATCGGTAGCTATACCTGTGGGCCATCCCATCTTTTAAACGGCACCTGTGACGAAGGAGCACGACTACCAATCCGACCTACCCATATCCTTAACTAGACCAGTAACTCTTGTATATATGGCGGCAAAACAAATGCAGCTTTATGCACTTCTGGTCCATACTGACGAGTGTTGACTGAAGCTGCGCGGTAACGAGCCGACAGCGTAGAAACAGAGACGTTAGTTAGGGTCTCATCATCACTGGCCCAAACTAGACACATTAATCCACCAACGTAGGTGGGCACATGGGTTATATAGCAAGAGACACTCACAAAGCTTTCGCGAAGAAAACTATAACTTTCCCTAAGCCCATCGCTTTGAAGGAACGGCACCCCACTCTGTGCTACGAGAACACCGCCAGGTGCCATCCTACGTCGACAATTCCTGTAAAATTTCGAACTAAATAATGCCTCTCCAGGTCCGATCGGATCTGTAGAGTCAATTATGACAAGGTCGTAGAACTCCTCGTCCTTAGCCACAAAATCAACCCCATTACCGATTACTAGCTTCAGTCTTGGGTCAGAAAAGGCCTGACCACAGATACCACCAAGCCATTTCTGACTTAGCTCCACAACTTGTCCGTCAATCTCAACCATTGTTACCGTCTCAATATTTCGATGTTTGAATAGCTCCTCCAAAGCGCCACCATCACCGCCTCCTACTATCAGCACCGAATGAACTGCGCCATGAGCAAAGACAGGTACATGCACCAACATTTCATGATATGTGTACTCATCCACCTCTGAAGTCTGAATAATTTCATCAAGGGCAAGTGTGCGGCCAAAGATAGAATTTTCAAAAATTGTGATCCTGTGAAAATCGCTTTGGCTATCATGAAGAATCTTTGTTGCTTTAAGACGAGAGCGAAAATCTTGATGAAGTTTCTCTTCTACCCAGGAGCTCATTCCATGCGACCCCGCCGATGTTCAAACAGTTCCAGCCGATCGGGACGAAACGCGCGCTTTAGCACATCAACGGCCCTGTGTGGCTGCGTTTGTCCGCACATAAAAATATCTACTGCAGCGTACCCATCTTCCGGCCAACTATGGAAACTGATGTGAGATTCAGCCAGTATTGCAACACCTGAAATACCGCCATTTGGTGTAAATCGATGTAATTGAAGGTCAAGAAGAGATGCACCCGCAGCTATTGAGCACTGACGCAATGTCATCTCAATCAACGCGTGATCATCGGTTCGACTAGCTCCAATTAGATCAACTATTAGATGCACGCCGACGTATTTCACCCCATCTTTTTCCACATGGAAGTCGCGCCGTGGTACAACAGGGCCTGCTCCCGCTTTAGTTCGAGATGTCAAAAATTTCCCACCTGAATCACTCACTAGAGGCAAGTCCTTAAATCGATTTTCAGGCAGGTTTGATTCAGTCATTTTTCTCTAAACCCTTGAAACGATAGCGTTCTTCACAACAAATTTATAGCTAACACGAAGGCATTCGTTAAACACCACAATACATGTGCTAGCTCATAGAATCTAATGCTTATGGCGTCGACTGAAGCCGCGAGTCATATCACAACCATTCTGGCAACAAACAATCTTAGCTTTAAAATTATTTGGTTATGTAACCGCAAGCTATACCGCTTAATTTAGGCCTCTCCTTGGGTATAACTATCCTTATTGACTTCAACGTGGTATGGCCAGTTATGAGCGACTGCATAACCAAAGGCCTTGCGTCTCGTAACGCCGCGAAATTATTGTTAGACAATATTCTTCACGATCATTGCACTCTCGAAGCCGCAATAGCATCAAGCTCTATAGATTTGTCTAAACGTGACAGGTCTTTCGTCCGATACCTAGTGGCAACGGTTCTCAGACGGCTTGGACAAATAGACGCAATTATCAACTCCCACCTGCACCAACCAATTCAGAAAAAGAACATTTGGATTGAAAACGTGCTGCGGCTTGGAGTGGCGCAGTTGCTATTTCTCAACACTCCGGCACATGCAGTCGTAACCTGTGCTGTCGAACAGTGCAATAATGTTAGACCACTCAAAGGACTCGTAAATGCGTTGCTACGAAAGATATCAAACAATGGCGGCGGATCTTTGTCTTGCCAAGATGCGGCCCGCTTAAACACACCAGCGTGGCTGTGGGATGCCTGGAGCACTGCCTATGGTGGCCAGATAGCCCGTTCAATTGCTGAGATACACCTCAAGGAGCCACCGCTAGATCTGAGCACAAAATTTGATCCAGAAAAATGGGCCCAAGAACTCAACGCACGCACGCTTCCATGGGGAAGCATAAGGCTTGATGAACCAAAAGGAATGATAAATGAAATGCTGGGGTATGCCGAAGGCGCCTGGTGGGTTCAGGATGCCGCAGCAGCATTGCCAGCTAACCTGCTTCTATCCGCCCTTGAACAACAAAATGTACGTATCCTTGATCTCTGTGCAGCACCAGGCGGCAAAACAGCACAACTTGCCAGCCGCGGCGCCTCTGTTACTGCGCTGGACAACTCACCATCCCGACTTGCTCGTTTGAAAAGCAACCTGAGCCGACTTCAACTTAGCGCTGATATTGTACAAGCAGATGCTGCATTGTGGCGCCCAGATATTCAGTACCCAGCAGTCTTGCTTGATGCACCATGTAGCGCTACCGGTACTATCCGAAGACATCCGGACATTCAGCGACTAAAGCGAGAAACTGATGTTACACGTCTTTGCAATGTTCAAGACACGCTTCTGGAATCTGCGCTTAATGCACTCACACCGGGCGGCATACTTGTCTACAGCGTGTGTTCTTTGCAACCCCAAGAATGCGAACCGAGAGTGGAACGCCTTCTATCATCACACGATAGTTTAAGGAGGCTACCAATAAGTCCGAAAGAAGTAGGTGGCGACTCTAACCTCATCACAGAATTGGGGGATCTTCGCACCCTTCCGTCAGATATTTCTCAAATTGGTGGTCTAGACGGATTTTATGCAGCAAGGCTAAAGTTTGATGGATCACTTAACCCATAACCGACCGAGACTGACGGTTGCGGCGAAGATGACTGAATATCCTAGTATCCTGCGCCAATACGCTAGAAAAATCTACGGATGTTGATTCCACCGCTTGCGGGATTGCCGCTAAGCTGGTAACTCACACTATGCGCCGAGTTCAGATTGCACCCTCTATATTGGCAGCTGATTTCGCCAAACTAGGGGAAGAAATACGTAAACTGGACACTTCGGGAGCAGATTACATCCACATAGATGTTATGGACGGACACTTTGTTCCCAACCTAACCATGGGAGCTAACGTGGTCCACGCCGTAAGACCACACACAAGTCTTCCCTTAGACGTCCACCTCATGATTGCGCCCGTACATCAATTTATTTCCGACTTTGCCGAATCAGGTGCGGATATAATCACCATCCATGTCGAAGCTGATCCTCACCCACGCCGCATCATCGATCTAATTCGATCACATGGAATCAAAGCGGGGATTGCTATAAAGCCATCCACCCCATCATCTGCAATAGATCACCTTTTGGATTATGTTGATCTGGTGCTTGTCATGACTGTCAATCCAGGTTTTGGTGGACAGGAGTTTATGCCAAGCCAACTTAAGAAACTGAAAACGCTGCGCAAAATGATTGACGCTGGAGATCGGAACGTATTGTTAGAGGTCGACGGTGGCGTAACTATACAAACAGCGCAACAAGCCGTGACAGCAGGCGCTGACATTTTAGTTGCTGGCACCGCCTCATTTTCTGGTGGCCCAACTTGCTATGCTACTAACATCGCTGCATTACGTGGCTTAGTCGCTGAATGACTCATCTCACTTGGCCTGACCGGATACTTGACCGATGGCGAACCCATAGCGCTCGTACAGCCGGCAAGTCGGCACAGTTTATTGCCAGCATCGACGATGTTTTTCCAGGCGAATCTCGGCGAGCAGATGAACTGCTGCACGGACATTACCGCTTTCTGGGAGAGGAGCGAGTATTTCGTGGCCATCCTCCTTGGAAGGTTAACGAAGCCTCCCCGGTCTGGTGGCGGGAAGTACATTCATTTGAGTGGCTTAGGGATTTTAGTGCCAATGGCGGCATAGCTGCATCCAATAAGGCACGCGAGTTGTGCCAGACTTGGCTTGATTCTCGACATAACGAAATTGCATGGCGACCTGATGTCCTTGGTAGAAGAATCTCATCATGGCTCACACACGCTAGTTTCATAATGCGCGACGCCGATTCGCGATTTCGAAGTAATTATCTCGCCAGTCTAGCTCTTCAAATACGCCGTCTCGAAAAAACGGCACACCGAGGACCTGATGGAGAGGAAAGATTGGCAGCCGGCACTGGACTTGCTCTGTCTGGATTGGCACTCGCTCGCTCTGAACGGCCACATGCACGCGGACTCCGATTGATAGAGACTGAAGTGAGACGTCAGGTTCTAAGCGACGGCGGGCATGTGTCTCGCAACCCATCAGCACTATTGTATACCTTCACTGAACTTGCTCGTTTGCAAGCCGCATATCGTTCAGTCGAGAAAGAAATGCCATCCTTCATCACACACGCCCTCGATCGCATCGCACCAATGTTGCAATACCTTCGCCATGGCGATGGCCGACTAGCCCTTTTTAATGGAGCGAGCGAAGAATCATCCGGAACAATTGCCACTCTTCTACGCAGCTCTAAAACGGATGAAGGACTGCAAGTTCCGTCTGCGAGCACCGGCTACCAGCAATTAAAGGCTAAGCGCCTTATAGTGTGTGTAGATGCAGGAGCCCCCCCACCGGGGCCTTTCGATAAAGATGCCCACGCTGGTGCCGCCAGCTTTGAAGTCAGTGTTGGACAAGAAAGACTGGTGGTAAATTGCGGCGCCGCACCTAAACACCAACAAGACTGGTGGACTGCATGTCGTGCCACAGCGGCTCATTCCGCGTTAATTGTCAGCGATACTAATACCGTTGGGTTAACCCCTGATGGTGGGGTTCACCGCCGTGCTGTCCCAGTAAGAGCTCGTCGTTACGATTCAGGTGAGGGGCTAGCACTTGAGATTCACCATGATGGATACCTTAAAACATTTGATATTCGTCATACTCGCACAATTGCAGTTGCCTCAGACGGCACTGGGATAGAAGGTGAAGATCGACTGATCGGCGGCCGCTCAAAACCTTTTGCAGTCCGATTTCATTTGCATCCGAGCACGAATGTTTCCTTGATTCAGGAAGGCAGTGCAGCATTATTGCGTCTGGCCGACGGATCCGGGTGGATATTTATGGCTAAAGGGGGTCGACTAAGCATTGAGAGCAGTATTTACCTCGGCGTACGTGGCGAAGCACGACGAACCGAGCAGTTAGTCATTAATGACACACATTCGGGCGGCGAAAGTTGGATCAGCTGGCGTTTTTATCTTTCTGGCCAAGAGCACCACGAATAGCTGCGGCGCCTAACTGCTTCCACTCCACAAAACATCCATATCCTACTAATCATAGTTGCCACCGGCGTACGCCAGAAGGCAAGTCGAGGCCACACCACATTGCTTGAACATCTGCAACAAGACCACCCGACACTAATAGATCCACCAGCTCCGCAATTCGGAACGATCTGTATGTTTCGTGCGAAACGGCACCAACAACACAATCATACTTTCTACAACTATTTAACGAAGGCAACAGGTCAATCCCATAGAGATTCTTAGCTTCTACAGGATCGGCAATGGGATCGTGGACATCGACTGAATGACCTCGCTCGCTTAGCCCCCTAATCAAATCGACGGCCTTAGTATTTCTCAGATCCGGGACATTCTCTTTAAATGCCAAGCCTAACACCAAGATTTGTGAACTGCCGCGAATCAACTCTTCAATTTGAGAAACTACGTACTCACCCATACCATCATTTGTGCGGCGGCCTGCAAGTATCACCTGTGGATCATGCCCGAGTTTCTCTGCACGATAAGCAAGGTAGAAAGGATCCACACCTATGCAATGCCCTCCTACCAAGCCCGGCTTAAAAGGCATAAAATTCCATTTGGTTCTGGCTGCATCAAGCACGTCATGAATGGATATATCCATTTTATGACAGATCATAGCTACTTCATTTATGAAAGCTATGTTGATATCACGTTGAGAGTTTTCAATGACCTTTGCAGCTTCAGCAGTCTTGATATCGCGTGCTAAGAACACCCTTCCAGAATTGATTCTCCCATAAATCTGTTTTAACCGCTCACACACCTCTGGCGTTTGACCTGCAATCACCTTTGTTATGCGATCTACGGTATGCTCGCTATCTCCTGGGTTGATACGTTCAGGCGAATACCCAAGAAAGAAATCCTCGCCACAGCTAAGGCCAGAACCTTTTGCCAATAGTGGACCGCAAACCTCCTCAGTTACTCCAGGGTAGACTGTACTTTCTAGAACAACAATTGCACCTTTCGTAAGACACGGGGCAATTGTTTTACATGCGGCTTCAAGTGGCCCAAGATTGGGCTCGTTACTAGAATCAATTGGTGTCGGCACGGTCACTATGAATATATCAAAACCAGACATTTCTTCTGAAATAGCAGTAAGAGAAAGGTCTGCTCTTAATAGGGTCTTTCTCTCAATCTCTCCCGTACGATCTACCCCATCACCAAGCTCTCTGACTCTGTCGGGATTAATATCGAAGCCAATTACTTCGTAATGGCGTGCGAGCGCAACTGAAAGAGGCAACCCAACATAACCTAGACCAACAACAGCAATCCGCGCTGACGAATCCATATGCGACGCCTCCCGGAAGGTAATACTCCAGTCTTGAGAAACCAGGCCGTTGACAATGATACAATCTAATAAAGGAACAACGCTGATTATGCCAATGGTGGTAGACTCTCCATAAACTATTATTATCCGATGATCATGGGTTCCAACTCATCAAGAAACAAACCGCGCCTGTTATTTCTGGTCGCTGATGCGCCGTTTTTCGTCTCTCATCGGCTCTCTGTTGCACGAGCAGCACATCAAGCTGGTTATGACGTACATGTCGCAGTACCGTTTGAGAAACAAACGCTACCCATCATTCGAGCAGCGGGCGTTAATTGTCACAACATACCACTACGACGAGGAAACCAGACTCTTCACGGTGAACTGCGTCTGTTAATATCTCTTGCAAATCTAATCCTTCAATTGCGCCCCGACCTGGTGCACGCAGTAAGTCTGAAGCCTGTAATCCTGGGAGGGTTGGTTTCACGATTGTTTCGCGTACCTGCAGTTGTAATGGCTGTTACAGGACTTGGCTACTTATTCCTTCGAAAGGATAGGAAGAGTACTTTGAAACGTTTTATAATCAAACGCTTATATAAGCTGTCATTAACTAATCCAAGGGCCCATGTTATTTTTCAAAACCCTGATGACCAACACATGTTTGTCTCGGAGAAACTCGTTAAGAAATCGGCTTCCGTTTTAATCAGAGGATGTGGCGTAGATATCAAAAGCTTTCGCGTAATGCCAGAACCTGAAACCCCAATAGTAGTAATGTTTCCAGCACGAATTATTGGCGATAAAGGTGTCCATGAGTTCGTGGAGGCTGCAAGGCTCGTCCATAAACAAGGCAAGTCCGCTCGATTCGTGTTAGTTGGACGAACAGACCCCGAAAACCCGACCAACGTTGAAGAGCCCACTATCCGATCGTGGGAGAAATCTGGACATATTGAATGGTGGGGTTTTAGCGACGATATGCCAACAATGTTCAGGCGGGCACATATAGTGTGCATGCCTTCATATATGGAGGGACTACCCAAAGTCTTAATAGAAGCCAGCGCTTGTGGCCGCCCGGTTGTAGCAACTGATGTTCCAGGTTGCCGAGAAATTATACGTCATGGGAAAAACGGCCTTCTTATCCCTCCTAAGAATGGACATGCTGCAGCTGAAGCCATTTTGCAATTGATAGACAGTCAATATTTGCGAACTGAATTTGGCAGATCTGGCCGCCAGATAGTCACAGAAGAATTCACTGTCGAACAATTCGTATCCGACTCGCTTGCTATATATGAGAAACTATTACCTGCGCCCTTTAAGACAGGGCACTAGTATAGGTATGAGGCATAATTGATGACTTGGACTTGGGGCATCGGAGTATTTATGACTCTGGTCTTAAGTTATACTCTGACCCGCCTTGTTCTCTGGTGTCTCAGAAGAATCAATTTAGTTGATCTTCCGAATGCCCGTTCAAGCCACACAATACCAACACCTCGCGGCGGAGGAATAGCCATTGTAGGGGCCATGGTAGCAGCATTTTTCTGGAGCACACAGATAGCTTCAGACGCATTCTTAGAAATCTCTGCTGCAATCGGGCTTGGTGTTATCCTCGCAGCTATCTCATTTGTTGATGACTTGAGACCACTGCCTGTAGCACCGCGCCTTCTCGCTCAAACAGCAGCCGTTATTGTTGGACTATGGACGTTGCCGGAAGGGGGACAAGTATTCCAAGGCTTATTTTCTCCAGCCGTTGACCAAGTAATAACTGCTATCTTATGGATCTGGTTTATTAACCTATACAATTTTATGGATGGCATCGACGGTATAACAGGAATAGAGACATTAACAATCAGTATAGGATCGTGCATTGTATTGTTTTTTGGCAATATGCATCCACAACTTAACTTCCTAACAGCATGCCTGGGTTCTGCTGTGCTTGGATTCTTATGGTGGAATCGCCACCCAGCGCGCATTTTCTTAGGTGACGTTGGCAGCGTGCCAATAGGTTTTTGGGTTGGATGGATACTGTTAACCTTAGCTGCCTCAGGATATTGGATTCCTGCTGTATTATTACCACTCTATTACCTTGTCGATGCCACAATCACACTATCACGTCGAACAGCACGAGGTCACAAGATGTGGCATGCTCACGCTGACCACTATTATCAACGCGCAGCGCGATCTCTGGGCCAACACAACCTTGTGACTCGTGCGATTCTGATAGTGAATCTTGGTCTGGTTTTACTAGCGGTACTAAGCATCATCTTTACCGATCAAAAGCTATTATTCCTAGTTATAGGAGTTAGTCTGGCCCTAGCGTTGATTTGTTATTTTGCTACACGACGATCTACTATCGCATAGTGCAGCATTCGCTATGTTCTTTCACGACACACAACCTATGAAATCAATAAAGACACGAACACTGGCCGTAGCCATCCACGACATTGTAATGGCAGCAGCGTCATTTGAAATTGCCGTATGGGTTCGTTATTGGACATTTGGAGCTGTGCAACCTATCGGTTTTTTGTGGGAGGGGACTTTGTTGTTTGCTGCTGTCAGTGCAGTAGCATTCTGGTGGCTTGGTCTCTACCGAGGGATATGGCATTACGCCTCTCTAAACGATTTATTGGCAATCGTAAAAGGGGTAACAGCAGCTGTTCTAGTATTCCTTCTCATAATGTTTACGATTACTCGACTAGCAGATTATCCTCGAAGTTCAGTATTTATTAACTGGCCATTACTAGTACTCCTTTTGGGGGTTCCGCGATTCTTCTGGCGTCTACTTAAAGACCGAAGTCTAGTCAACGTCTTCGTAAAAGAGGATACGCCACGAGTGCCCGTTCTTCTCATCGGGACTGGCGACACAGCAGAGAGCTTCGTACGAGAGATGGTTCGGTCGCGCTTTGGAGCGTATTCTATAGTTGGCATAATTGACGATGGCACAGGCCGTGTCGGAACCTCAATCCACGGCATACGCGTTCTTGGCAACCTTTCAGTGATAAAACCCGTCATAACGCAGCTCGCCAAGAAAGGTCGCAAACCACACCGTCTTGTCCTTGCCTCTGACACACTGGACGGTCTCGCCGTTAGAAATTTGCTTGATATAACCGCAGATGCAGGAATGTCTCTAGCTAGACTTCCCCGCATGACCGAATTAGAGCGCGATTTTCACGGAGGAGTTTCCACAATTCCAGAACCTCAACCCATAGATGTCGCAGACCTTCTAGGCCGAACTCAGACCGTTATGGATATTGATGCTACGTCTGCTTTAATTAGAAACCAGAAGGTTTTGGTTACAGGCGCAGGTGGAACGATTGGTTCTGAACTTAGCCGCCAAATCGCAGAATTCAAACCGGCTCAATTAATTCTTCTCGATAATGGTGAGCACAACCTTTACCGCATTGATCAAGAATTATCTGAACAGTACGCTAAAGTGCCGCGAAAAGCACTCCTAGGGAATATTTGTGATTCTGTCAGGGTACACAGCATTTTCTCAGAAGAACGTCCTGCATTAGTTTTTCACGCAGCTGCATTCAAACATGTACCTTTGGGCGAATCGAACCCCAATGAAACAGTATTGACCAACGCGCTTGGGACTCGTGTCATCTCAGATGCCTGCCAGAAATTTGATGTAAAGGTCATGGTGCTCATCTCTACAGACAAAGCCGTTAACCCAACTTCGGTAATGGGAGCTAGCAAGCGGGTTGCCGAAATACTGTGCCAAACCATGGGGTCCTCCCTAAACGCCCATCGACGACTGACCAATTTTGTAACCGTTCGATTTGGTAATGTCCTCGATTCTACCGGAAGCGTAGTCCCTCTTTTCCGACGACAGCTTTCTGCTGGAGGGCCACTTACGGTGACACACCGTGATGTGAAACGTTACTTCATGACTACTAAAGAGGCTGTAGCCCTAGTTTTACAGGCGTCCGCACTACCCCAAACCAATAATGATATAAATGGCCACCTATTTGTTCTCGACATGGGAGAGCCCATACGCATTCATGATCTGGCGCGTCAAATGATCCGCCTTGCTGGGCGAACTCCAGAGCAAGATGTTAAGGTTATCTTTACTGGACTCCGCCCTGGTGAAAAACTTGACGAGGAGTTACTTCACAAGGCCGAAAAAATAATAGAAACAACAACGCCCAACATCGTGCGCGCAGCACCGCGTACAGTGAATCATGAAGGTCTAATGTTGGAGTTTGACCAACTAATAAAGGCAGCTAAACAGAGAAACACTCCGAAAACATTAGCAACCCTGCAACGAATTGTGCCTGAGTACATAATTTCATGCAAAACGATCTCAAAAACTGAGGACAACAATAAATAACATGACAGACACTCCCATAAGACGTGCCTTGATATCGGTGTCCGATAAATCCAGCATAGTTGAACTCGCTAAATTTTTGGTCGAACAAGGCATCGAAATTCTTTCTACCGGTGGCACCGCACAGGCATTATCCCTAGCATCTGTCCCTCACACAGAGGTTAGCTCGTATACCGAGTTTCCAGAAACAATGGATGGGCGCGTTAAGACGCTGCATCCTCGTATTCACGGCGGTATTCTCTCCTTAAGGGACAACCCCGCTCACACCGAGGCAATGATTGAACACGGAATAAGCGCTATTGACCTCGTTGTAGTTAATCTATACCCGTTTGAAGACACTGTATCAGCAAATGCGGATCGGGATATCTGCATCAACAATATAGACATTGGAGGGCCGACTTTGTTGCGGGCTGCCGCAAAGAACTATCGTTTTGTAACCGTGGTATCAAACCCCGCACACTATACCCTTCTCTGTCAAGAGATAGTCGCCAATCATGGGTCAACGGAGTTAGCCACTCGCGAGCGTCTTGCCGCGGAAGCATTTCAACATACTGCCCTCTACGACCACGCAATTAGCAGTTGGTTTACACATAGCACCAGCACAGAATCTACAGATGAGTTATGGCCTGAACAGCTCTCCATTTCAGCTCGACGTTCTGCTCTATTAAGGTATGGTGAAAACCCTCACCAAACAGCTGCTCTCTATATCGGTGGCGTCCCACGTTCAGGAGTGGCTAGTGCCGAACAGGTTCAAGGCCGACACTTGAGCTTCAACAATTTTAAGGATGCGGACGCGGCCTACGAATTAGTCTCCGAATTTAGGGATGAACCAGCCGTAGCAATCATCAAACACGGGAATCCGTGCGGAACAGCTCTTGGCACTAACTTAGCAACAGCTTATCGCAAAGCCCTCGCCTGCGATACAACAAGCGCCTTCGGCGGAATAGTTGCTGCCAACCAACACTTAGATGGTGAAACAGCTTCTGAAATCGTAAAGCTATTTACGGAAGTGGTAATTGCTCCCTCCGCCGATGATGACGCACTCAATTTCTTAGCAACAAAACCCCAAATCCGACTGATGTTAACTGGCACACTCCCATCCCAAACCTCTTTTGACAAAGAGATACACAGTATTGCCGGTGGGTTTTTGATTCAAACCCGAGATAATGGAATTATTAAACAGGACGAAATAAACGTGGTTACACAGAGATCACCAAGTGATATAGAGCTTGCAGATCTAATATTCGCCTGTACCGTCGCCAAACACGTTAAATCCAATGCAATCGTCTATGCAAAAGATAAAGCTACGGTTGGAGTAGGAGCGGGCCAGATGAGCCGCCTCGACAGTGCCCGTATGGCAACTAATAAAGCACACGATTCAACCAAGGCACAAAGACTACAGACACCGCTTACACATGGCGCCGTAATGGCATCTGACGCCTTTTTTCCTTTTGCCGATGGTTTGCTAACGGCAATTAAAGCAGGGATAACCGCTGTGATTCAGCCTGGAGGATCAAAGAAAGATGAAGAAGTTATTGCTGCAGCCAACCAAGCAGGTTTGGCTATGGTGTTTACCGGGATGCGTCACTTTCAACACTAACTAGTGGTTGATCAACATCTCACATTGAATTTCTTTTTATTCAAAAAAATGCGCAAAAGTATCCAAACAGACGTGCATCCCTCACCCTTTCTTAAGAACGGCTATCAACAACTCTCATCCTGTGGAATAGTATAGTCACCGATGGGGCGCCAACCGATCTAATCAAGGAGGCCAAAAATGCCTGAAACACAGATTTACGACCTCGACAAATTCATGGATGGGCTCAAGCGCCGCAACCCAAATGAGACTGAGTTTCATCAGGCCGTTTATGAGGTTGCCGCAAATGTATTTCCTTATATAGACGATAAACCTATTTACCACGAAATGGAGATTATGCGACGGATTGCCGAACCTGATCGCATCGTCGTGTTTCGCGTATGTTGGGAAGACGACAATGGGCGCATTCGAGTTAACCGTGGCTACCGAGTTCAAAATAATAATTCTATTGGCCCATATAAAGGTGGAATCCGTTTCCATCCTTCTGTCACCCTAAGTGTCCTTAAGTTCCTTGCTTTTGAACAAACGTTCAAGAATAGCCTTACCGGACTGCCTATGGGTGGCGGTAAGGGAGGCTCAGACTTTAACCCAAAGGGTAAATCAGATAACGAAGTCATGCGCTTCTGCCAGTCATTTATGACAGAACTACACCGACATGTCGGTGATGATATTGACGTGCCTGCAGGTGATATTGGTGTCGGCGCGCGTGAAATCGGATTCATGTTTGGGCAATATAAAAGGTTAACTAATCGTTTCTCTGGTGTGTTGACTGGAAAAGGCATGGAATTTGGCGGTAGTCCAATTCGTACTGAAGCCACCGGTTACGGCGCCGTATATTTTATGGAAAATATGCTCAAACACCGCGGTGATTCTCTAGATGGAAAATCCTGCCTGATATCAGGATCGGGAAACGTAGCAACATATGCTGTTGAAAAGATCACTCAGCTTGGTGGTAAAGCGGTAACAATGTCTGACTCTTCAGGATTCATCCACGATCCTGCCGGCATAGACTCGGATAAACTGGCGTATATTGTCGATTTGAAGACCAATCGGCGCGGCCGTATTGAACAATATGCTAGTGAATTTGGCGTGGACTTTTACGAAGGCCAGAGACCATGGGGTGTCCCTGGTGATGTCGCTTTTCCATGCGCAACTCAGAATGAAATTAGCACAGAAGATGCTACGACTTTGATCAAGAATGGATGCCAGGGTGTCTCTGAAGGCGCCAATATGCCAACCGAGCAGGATGGCATTCATGCTTTTCTCGGAGCAAAACTGCTGTTCGCACCAAGCAAAGCTGCTAATGCGGGAGGCGTTGCAGTCTCAGGCCTAGAAATGAGTCAAAACTCGGCCCGAATAACATGGAAGGAGGAAGAGCTACAGCAACTTTTGCGCGATATTATGTCTGATATTCATAATAGCTGCGTTGAGTATGGCTCTGATAGTGATGGTTATGTGGACTATGTAAAAGGTGCAAACATCAGTGGCTTTATAAAGGTTGCCGACGCGATGTTGGCGTATGGAGTAGTGTAGTTTTTGACGAGGATCTCGGGCTTACATACTTGACCGAGGGCGCACTCAAATTGCGAGCCCTTATCCTCCCTGATGGAACAGCTTCTATGAATAGATAGTAATGAGAAACCGGGACTGTAGCCTAAGTGGCCCTTGCAAATAGTGCTGCCCGCAGTGTGCTCTACCGAGACGACACAAGAAACGAACCATATTCGCAACTCTCGCTATGATTCGGGCGTGAGGAAGCGCCTAACACGTTTTTTATACCCAGTAGCGTTGGCTCAATCCACTGCTGTGTTGTGCAGTATGGGAGAATTGACATTTTGAAATACATGTTAGCAACATCTTTACCGAGAAACGGCTTGTCAGTGAAGCGATCACCATCGCAATAGATAAAATAACCAATTTCTGACACCTTCAAGCCCATTCTTTGCATTATCCAAACATAAAGGTCCATCTGTCGCTTGTACGATGCTTTCCATTTATCCTCCAAGCTTATCTCTCTTCCTGGCGATTTTTGGGAAGTGCTTTTGTAATCAACTATATGAACTTGACCGCTATCAGAATTAAGCCAGACATCGTCAATACCGCCACCGATCTTCAAATTTGTCGGTTGGTGCACTGTATGAAAATAACCATCAGCGCCAAAGTGTAAGCTCTGGGTCCACTTTTTTATTTTTGCGTGCCGTAACGGTACCAAATGATCGTACCCACGCGCTCTAAGAAAAGAATGCGTCACCCCCAACTCTCTGCATTTGTCAAAATCACGCTTCAACAGAATGTCCGTTGCCTCATTGATATTGTAGCCGGGGATGCTTGGAAATTTTATTCCCTCAACTTGCTGCATGTAAAAGCAAGCAGGACACCTAACAAAATTCTCTATTCTTGACCGACTTAATTCGTAAGGTTCTAGACTGTCGGCACGATATACCCCGCGATGTCTTACCACCAAGCTACACCTCATTTGACCCATATAAAGCGTCGCGATATAGGGTTCCGACCCAGTAGTCAATCATCAACAGCACGATTATGGCGTCCCCTAGGGGACTCGAACCCCTGTTTTCGCCGTGAGAGGGCGATGTCCTAGACCACTAGACGAAGGGGACGCCGAGATAGATCATTACCCTGAGTGTCCGACGGGATCAAGGCCGTTAATTGTATGAATTTCAATTGGTGAAAAAGAAAGCTCTTCCGAGCCCTCTATCACTCGGTGCGCAACTATCTCTATGGTACGCGCTTTAGCTACAGAAATTATCACCCAAAGCATGTTTCTTTCCCAAATGCTGGCTTTATCAATGGACGACGGGATGGCTGCCCCATCTGGGTGAGAATGATAATGCCCAATAACCTCCTCCGGGCTATCACGAAGATCCTTCTGAAGTTTTAGTCTTGTGATAGGATCAATTTCAAACCGGTTGCCTTGATCATATGGTGTCACATTCTTACTTGGAACAATATCCTTCACTTCCCAAACTGCATTCTCAAAACGACCTACCAAAAGGCCACAACATTCCTGCGGATATTCTTCCTCTGCAGCCCGCGCCATTTTATTAAGGTCGCGAGCATTGAATATAATCATTCTGTTGCTGTTAGGATATTACCAACTATTTCGCCACTAGTTAAATCCAGGACTATCACTTGCTCAATTGAACCATTGCTACCAACTAGAAGAACTAATCTTTGTCCCGTAACAAAGGCATCAAGAACTTCGTCATTACTTCCCAACTCTAGCCGATGCGTGCCAAATGAAACCGGCAGTTCGTCAGTCAAACGGGGTGCATCATCTCCTCTATTCACCTGGCTTCTCTGATAGATTGCAACTCCCAGTACAACCACACCCACGAGAATAAGTACTCCCATACCTATCACCAATGTCTTGAGCCCACGGTGGCTTGGGTCCACTCTACTGTCTGTCATTTCTGTTGGATCTGATTGACCTGCCCATGAACCACAAACCACCTCATATTCCTGAAGACCCCCCGTCTCAATATACTTATCGAGTCGCTACAAAAGATGGGGGGACTCGACTAGATAAGTTTCTTTCAAACCAACACACCCAAATATCACGACAACGTATCAAAGCGCTAATCCTTCAAGGTCAGGTAATAGTGGACGGGCGGACGATAGATGACGCCTCATATGGCGTCAAACCTCGTGAAGATATTTGTATAGCCATACCTCCAGTCAAGGAAATACCAATCGTTGCCCAGTCCATACCTCTGAACGTGCTCTATGAGGATAACGAAATTATTGTTATCAACAAACAAGCTGGTCTTGTAGTTCACCCTGCCCCAGGCAACCCTGATCTAACCCTTGTCAATGCTCTCATTTTTCACTGCGGTAAAAGTTTATCCGGTATAGGCGGGGATAGAAGGCCAGGGATCGTTCATCGTCTAGATAAAGACACTAGTGGTATAATGGTCGCGGCAAAGAATGATTCTGCACACATCACCTTAACTCGAGCTTTTGAAACTCGCTCTATTGAACGGCAGTACATCGCCATTGTTTGGGGCTCTATCGACAAAAAAGGAGAATTTAAAGGATCAATAGGTCGAGATCCCTTTAACCGCAAGCGGCTGGCTGTAGTACAACGTGGTGGTAAATCAGCATATACTCGCTTTCAATGCATTCGCCCCTTAGGACACTCGGCAAGCCTTATCAAATGTAATCTCGGCACTGGGCGAACTCACCAGATTCGTGTCCACCTTTCCCACGCCGGTTATCCCATCGTAGGTGATTCTCTGTATGGCGGTAACCGTAAGCAATACATAAAACGCATAACAAACAAAATTGGCACCTCCATCAGCCGCCAAGCGCTGCACGCTGTCTCTCTTGGATTTAAACACCCAAAAACCGGCCGCCCCTTGACATTCCATACGGAATTACCACATGACATGTTAGAATTAATAGATGACTTGGAGCGTTCATAGAAGCGCCTTTGCGTAATTTTTGGTATCGTAATTTGGTGCTATATATAATTGTTGTGGTTCCACTGAGAGATTTAGTTGATGACTGACCCTAAACTTCCAACGCTAACACCGGAAGCCAGCCTTTCGCGATATCTCCAACAAATCAGAGCATTCCCCATGCTCGAGGCGGACGAGGAGTTCATGTTGGCTAAGCGATGGCGGGAGCACGAAGACACTGATGCGGCCCATCGACTGGTCACCAGTCATCTGAGATTAGTAGCTAAGATCGCGATGGGCTACCGAGGATACGGACTCCCGGTTGCGGAACTCATAAGTGAGGGCAATGTTGGAATGATGCAGGCGGTAAAGCGTTTCGATCCTGATCGTGGGTTTCGTCTTTCAACGTACGCCATGTGGTGGATTCGTGCTTCTATCCAAGAGTACATTTTGCGATCCTGGTCATTGGTTAAAATTGGAACTACCGCCGCGCAAAAAAGATTGTTCTTCAACCTTCGTCGGTTGAAGGGACAACTACAAGCGATTGATGACGGTGACATGTCACCAGAAAACGTGGAAATGATTGCGAAACGCCTCGGAGTCCCTGAGGCCGAAGTGGTTGCAATGAACCGTAGGCTCTCAGGAGCAGATCAATCACTCAATACTCCTGTTAACGAGGATAACGATACCGAATGGGTGGATTGGCTCGTAGACGAAACGCCCGACCAAGAAACTGTGCTAGGTGACGAGGAAGAATTAAAGGGTCGGCGTGCGCTTCTAATAAAGGCAATGGAGACGCTTAACGAACGGGAACGGCAAATTCTTATGGAACGACGTTTAATTGATAATCCTGTTACTCTCGAAACATTAGGCGAACAATTTGGTATTAGCCGAGAGAGGGTGCGTCAGATCGAAGTCCGTGCTTTCGAAAAACTGCAGAAACAAATGCACACTGCGCGGACACACTAGCACTATCGTGGTGTCCTGCAATAATTACTGTAGAGCACGTTTATGTTAATCCTCAAACGGGTCTTGGACCAAGATAGTATCTTTCCGTTCTGGGCTAGTTGATATAAGTGCTACAGGAACCTCTATCAGTTCCTCAATGCGACGAATATAACTGATAGCTGCATCCGGAAGCTCCTCTTGGCAACGGGCATTACAAGTGTTGCCACTCCAACCTTCCATTGTCTCATAAACAGGCTCCAGAGCCGCCTGCACACTAGTAACAGATGGGACATAATCAAAGTCGTCGCTTCCTGCACGATAGGACACACATATCTTAAGCGATTCTAACCCATCAAGAACATCTAGTTTGGTAAGAGCAATACCGTTAATGCCACCAATCTTCGCAGCTTGTCGAACCATGACTGCATCGAACCACCCGCATCGACGACGACGACCAGTCACCGTACCAAACTCCCGGCCTCTCTCCCCCAGAGTCGAGCCAACATCATCATAAAGCTCAGTTGGGAAAGGCCCTTCCCCCACTCTGGTAGTGTATGCCTTTGCGATGCCGAGCACATAACTCACAGCAGCAGCTGGAATACCGCTACCTACAGAGATCTGGCCTGGGAGAGTATTCGATGAAGTTACAAACGGATAGGTGCCATGATCCACATCTAGCATTGCTCCTTGAGCACCTTCGAACAAAATCCTGTCACCGCGTCGCCAAGCCGATATTAGCTGGCGCCAAACCGGTTTTGCATACGGGAGTATCTCTGGAGCTAATTTCATCAAATCATCTATAAGTTTTTGACGCTGGATAGGCACTTGGCCATGCCCGCGACGCAGTGCATCATGGTGCACCAACATGGTGTTAACTGACCTCTCAAGGTCAGCCACATTCTCAAGATCACAAACACGAAGAGACCGTCGAGCTACTTTGTCCTCGTACGCTGGACCGATGCCGCGCCGAGTCGTTCCTAGTCGAGAACCACTGCTCTCTTCCCGAAATCCATCTAGTTCCCCATGTAAAGGAAGAATTAGTGCCGCGTTATCCGCTATTGATAGCGTCTGAGTTGAAACTCCTATCCCTTGTTGACGCAAAGATTCTATTTCGGCCATCAGGGCCCAAGGGTCAATAACAACCCCATTGCCAATTATCGATGGCGTTCCCCGAACAACACCGGAGGGCAAAAGGCTCAGCTTATATGTAACATCGTCAACAACGAGAGTATGTCCTGCATTATGACCTCCCTGAAACCGAACCACCAAATCAGCCCGTTCTGAGAGCCAGTCAACAATTTTGCCCTTGCCCTCATCACCCCATTGGGCGCCGACAACAGCTACATTGCCCATGCCTGCCTATCCATCCAACAACTGAGGTTCACCATTTTCAAAGATATGTGTGCAGCCGAGCCTGACAGCTTCCGCGCGTTCACTATCCGTTGATTGTAGCCCTGCAACCGTTCGCCACCCTTTCCGCCTAAGTTGACGGGCTTTCTCAGCATCTCCACCAAAGGGAATATATATACGAGACGGTTCTGGATCATTCGGAATTACGCCCTGCAAACTCTCCATGTAAATGGTAAAACCAGTCGCTTTCTCTCCACCATACAAGCAATAGCGACCACCTCCGCAGAGCTCACCGCGGGCGCCACGAGAAAAAACGTTAAAGGCAACACCGGTATGGTATTCTACGCCACGAAATTCTCCTGGGTCTACAGTCAAAGCCATTGACGGCGCAAAGGCTCTTAGTTGATTCACCAAATCTTCCAACAAAGCAACATGCCTGCCTGCCTCATTCGGAAGATTTAAGGCCCCAATCTTCTCTATTGCCGTATTAGCAGGTCCGGCAGCAAGCATTAAACTCTCAAATAATTCTCTCCCTGGTACATCCATTTCCTTAAGAGAACCGGTATCCTTGCGATCAAGAACCCTACGTACTTCACTAGTCTCTATCTCGCCAAGCCCAAGATCACGACAAATAATTGGCACCAGCGTTGGTATTGTGAGATCAATTGAAATATCGGCAACGCCTAGAGAACTCAACGCCTCATGAGCGAGGAGTATTACTTCAACGTCACCGGCAAGCGAACTATCACCTATAAGTTCCACCCCAACCTGTGAAAACTGACGTTCCGGATACAGCTGAGTCCCACTTCCACGCAGTATATGTCCCGCATACGAAAGTCGAAGCGGGCGTGCCAAATTGGATAAACACGATTCAGCAATACGGGCGATTTGCGGAGTTATATCTGGCCTTACACACAGCATCTCTTGTGATAGAGGATCAACCATACGGAATGTCTTTGCCCCCACAGCAGCGCCAGGCCCTTCGAGAAATGTCCCTTCAAATTCTGCTAACGGAGGCGCAACCCTCTGATAGCCAAAAGATGCAAATGTCTCTAGCAATCGACTTGTAGTTTGCGCCTCGGCTTCTGCATCAGGAGGTAACGTGTCCTGTAGCCCATCTGGGAGTAGCATTATTGTTGACAATTTTTTCATGGCACCACGCCCACGATTAACACAATTAACGGTGTCCATATACCGACATGGCACGATACGCTGTACGAACAACAAACAACAGCCATCGGCTTAAAGATCATCCAGCGTATTTCTTGCATGCTTTCTCAAAAGCCCAGTCCAACCACGGCATGAGATCTACCATGTCTGAAGCATTGACCGTCGGCCCACCCCAAACTCGTAATCCGGGAGGGGCATCACGGTGGTTAATGATATCGTAGGCAACAGCCTCATCAGCCAGCACCTTCACATAAAAGCTCATGAACTTATCTTTTTCCACTTGATCAAGTGCGGAAAACCAGGGAGCAACAATGCTCAGACAGATCGACGTGGATGAACGAATACCGTCGTCTTGGGCAAGAAATTCTACCCAACCTGTTTTTTCTACCCACTTTGAGACCACAGCTAGATTAGCCTCAGTACGAGACATCAATGCATCCAGCCCGCCAATTGACTCAGCCCATTTCAGAGCATCGATTGCATCCTCCACGCATAAGAGTGATGGTGTATTTATAGCTAAGCCTCTAAATACCCCTACGTTCAAACGACCATTATCAACAAGCCTAAATAATCTTGGTATCGGCCTATCAGGTACAAATGATGCAAGCCGTTCGACCGCTTTTGGACTAAATACTATCATGCCATGTGCTGCTTCCCCCCCAAGTGCTTTCTGCCATGACCATGTAACGACATCTAGCTTTCTCCACGGAATTGGCATTGCAAAAACGGCCGAAGTAGCATCACAAATCACAAGGCCCTCTCGGTCAGGAGAAATCCAATCACCGTCTGGAACTCGAACCCCCGAACTCGTGCCGTTCCAAGTGAATACTAAATCCCTACCAGTATCCCAATCCACCAGATCAGGTATAGTTCCATAGTCCGCTTCAAAAACTCTTACATCCTGAATACGTAATTCATGAATAATGTCCACGCTCCAACGGAAGCCAAAACTCTCCCAGGCCAATACATCGACCCCTCGTAGACCCAACAGCGACCACAGAGCCATTTCCACGGCGCCAGTGTCAGAACCCGGAACAATTCCAATACGATAATCCTTTGGAATACCAAGAATTCTGCGGCTACGGTCAATAACTTCTAACAACTTTTCAGACCCAGCCTCTGAACGATGAGCGCGTCCCAACGCTGCCGCGTTAAGATCCTCTACTGACCACCCTGGTCTTTTTGTACAGGGCCCACTGGAAAAATATGGCACAACTGGCCGTCGATCAGGGCGGCGGATGGCGATGGAATGACTCATTGAGAACAAGAATACTAGATTGCAGAATTTCATTGTCAATGTAGCAAAAAGATTCGTCGTCTGTACCAACGTATTGACACTGCAATTCTCTCGTGGTCTGGATACATATTCTATGACGTCAATCTATGCGGTCCCCATGATTCCCTGCCAAAGGCACTTGTTCGACATTCCTGATGAAATAATTTATCTGAATTGTGCGTACATCTCTCCACTCCTAAAATCTGTTAGGCAATCAGGCCTTACCGGTGTAGGAAGAAAGTCCCAGCCATGGCAAATCACTCCAGAAGACTTTTTTCTTAGCTCGGAAAGAGCCCGCAATCTCTTCGCTCGCATCATAGGCGCAACATGCGATGACATTGCCCTTGTGCCTTCTGCTAGTTATGGACTAGCGATCGCTATGGCCAATATAGAAGTTAAATCGGGCCAGAACATTGTTGTTATTGAAGACCAGTTTCCGTCTAACGTATACCCTTGGCGAGAACTAGCGAGCCGAGAAAGTGCTCAGATTCATACAGTAAAAAGGCCCGCTGACGACAACTGGACTAAAGCTATTAAGGCGACCATTAACGAACAAACCCGAATTGTTGCCCTCCCCAACTGCCACTGGACTGATGGAAGCCTTATTGACCTAATTGAGATAGGTGCGCTCTGTCGGGATGTGGGAGCTTCCCTCGTTTTAGATGTAACACAATCACTTGGTGCTTTGCCTTTCGATGTCGCGGCAGTAAAACCTGACTACCTCTCTTGTGCAGCGTACAAATGGCTTTTAGGCCCCTACAGTATGGGTTTTTGCTATGTTGCCCCCCATCTTCAGGAAGGACAGCCACTTGAATATAGCTGGATGCAGCGAGCAGGTAGTGAAAATTTTTCAAACCTCGTCGCCTACCGAGATGAATATCAAATAGGTGCGCGACGTTACGACGTTGGTGAGCACTCTAACTTTGCGCTCATGCCCATGGTAATCGCTGCGCTGGAACAGCTCTTGGCTTGGAAGATTCAAACTATTTATGACACACTCTCTGCCCGCAACTTATACATCGCGGAGCGCGCATCAAGTCTTGGCCTAAGCTCTGTCTCCGACCAACATCGTGCTGGCCATTTTCTAGGCCTTCGTTGCAAAAATGGCATTCCCAAGGGACTTCTTCAACGTCTTGCTTCTCGAAATGTATATGTCAGTGCACGAGGTAATTCAATACGAGTTACGCCCCACTTGTGGAACTCTGATTCGGATATTGATCGCTTCTTTGAGGCTCTAGATACTGAGTTTTAACTATTTTTTTCAGTTTTGTGACAACTATGCTGAGTAGGCATATATGAAGTCACCACAGCAATCGCATATGCGCTACAACCATACCCACGCCACCGACCTCCAGTGCAGGCATAGGAAAATTTGAGCACGTCAACTTAAACGTCGATTGTACCATCAAGATAGAGTGTACAGCGCCCGCCGACTCTGACGCGATCATCATCAGCAATACATCTAATATAGCCTCCACGAGGCGAAATTTGATTAGCCACCAACTCTTTATGACTAAGGCGATCTGTCCAATATGGAGTTAACGTACAATGCGCTGATCCGGTTACAGGATCCTCCAAAACGCCTAGTTTCGGCGCAAAGAAACGGGAAACAAAATCAACTTTCTCCCCCGGTGCTGTTACAATTAAACCGTCACGATCAAGCTCCATCAGCAATTCAAAACTTGGCTGTATAGAACGGATATCATCCTCGTCACCAAAAACCGCAAGATAATCGCGTGGTGCAACATAAACTTCCGTTGGCGTACGCCCTAAAGCGTTCGCGATTGGCTCAATGACCGAGCAAGAGGCAGCTGGAACGGCCGGCATGTTGAGCCAGAACCAATCATCAATTCTTTCCACAGTCAGCTCTCCACTTTGTCGAGTCATGAAAGACACAATGTTTGCCGTAGGGTCGAGCTTAGCCATAATCACATAAGCAGCAGCCAAGGTGGCATGCCCACACAGTGCAACTTCTATCGTTGGGGTAAACCAACGCAAATCGTAACTGGCTCCCCGGGCTATCATAAACGCGGTCTCTGAAAGATTATTCTCAGCTGAGATTGCAAGAAGTAAATCGTCGTTCAACCAATCGGAAAGCAAACAAACTGCTGCTGGATTTCCTGCAAAGGGTGCTTCCGTAAAAGTATCAATTTGGTACAAAGGGTATTTCATAACTTAGATGCTAGCTAATAGACGACATTGTTGGAAACTGACTACTCGCTACAATTCTGCACCGTGTGCGTATGATCTAAGGGCCCTGCGCCACCACCTAAACCCGGCGCTTGCACGATTGCTTTATGAACATAGGCACGAGCGCAGCTTACAGACTTGGAGAGAGAGAGACCTCTAGCAAGATACGTTGCAATCGCCGAAGCAAGGGTACAACCGCTGCCGTGGGTATTCGGTGTATTAATCCGAGGAGATTCAAATTGCTCTTTAGATTCCGGAGTACACAATGTGTCTACTATACGATCCCCTTCCCGATGCCCTCCTGTTATCAAGACTGCTGCAGAGCCCAATGCAAGAATCTTCTCTGCCGCCCTTGATACATCACTATCGTCCCTTATAGCGATTCCCGAAAGAACCTCTGCTTCGGGAATGTTTGGTGTCAGGACAGTGGCTAAGGGAATAAGATAAGTTTTTAGCGCATCTACAGCATCTTCTTGCAATAGTACTGCACCACCCTTTGCAACCATCACTGGATCAACAACCAACGGGACATCATTGCAGTGCACGCTATATACATTCTCAACAGCCTCTATCACACCAGCATTGTGCAACATTCCAGTCTTGACTGCATCAACACCAATATCCGTAATCACCACCTCCATCTGTCGTGCAACAAAATTAGGGTCTACTTTCTCAATGCTGTGCACTCCGAAAGTATTCTGTGCGGTTAGTGCGGTAATTGCGGTCGTTGCAAACCCAGCCAACGCCGTTACAGTCTTTACATCAGCTTGAATGCCCGCTCCACCACCCGAGTCAGACCCAGCAGCAATTAAGACTCTGCCTCTCACCTACAGATACCCAAGGATTCGCCGCACACCCGCATAACGCAACCGTCCCAAATAATTCGTAAAATCAATTGCATAGAATACTACAACCTAATTTGTACAACCCAACAATACATTGGATACTTCACTAACTACCTTATCTATAAGACTTTCGTCTTCACCCTCAACCATCACACGAATGACCGGTTCTGTGCCTGATGGACGAATAAGCAACCTACCTCTACCTTTAAGAATACTCTCACCCACTTTGGTTGCTTCCACAATTATTGCGGCATCCAACTGAGTGTCTTCCGTATCCATATTTTCCAAATTAATATTATGAATAGTTTGGGGAATCGCCTCAAAACACCGTAACACTTCGCTAGACAACTTCTCCGATTCAACTAAAACCGCAAGACATTGGAGTGCAGCAACAAGGCCATCTCCTGTAGTGGCAAAGTCGCTCAGCACTATGTGGCCGGATTGTTCGCCTCCAAGGTTAAAACCGCATTTCCTCATATGTTCAACTACATAACGGTCGCCCACCCGTGTCCTTTCCAAATCTAGCCCTAGTTCAGCAAGATAATTCTCTAGCCCTAAGTTTGACATGACCGTCCCGACCACACCGCCACCTGTCAACTCCCCCGATGCATGATATCTCTTCGCAATAAGTGCCAGTATTTGATCACCATCAATTAAAGCCCCAGTATCATCTGCCATGAGCAAACGGTCCGCATCTCCATCCAAAGAAAGTCCGACATCTGCACTACAAAGCATAACTTGTTTTTGCATGTGTTCTGGATGAGTCGAACCACACGCTCGGTTTATGTTGGTACCATTAGGATTGACTCCAAGTGTGATTACCTCAGCTCCCAATTCCGACAAAATAGTTGGAGCGACTCGGTATGCGGCGCCATTTGCACAGTCGACAACGATTCGCAGTCCTCTAAGGGTCAGATTATCAGGAAACGTTTTCTTTACCGATTCGATGTAACGATTTTGACCATCCTTTAAACGGTGTGCTCTACCAAGTCGCTCTGGAGCTTCGCGAAACTGTTCCAGCTCAGAATCAATACGCTCCTCTATCTTCGCCTCTAACTCATCTGATAGCTTATGCCCATCGGACGAAAAAAGTTTGATTCCATTATCTTGGTATGGATTGTGTGATGCAGAAATCATTACACCAAGATCCGCACCTAAGCTTTTGGTCAGCATTGCAAGAGCCGGTGTAGGCATAGGACCTCCTATAACCACATCCATGCCAACCGAAATCAGGCCTGCTGTAAGCGCAGGCTCCAATAAGTATCCCGAAAGTCTGGTATCCTTGCCGATGACTGCACGACGGACACTCTTGGAATGAGTGAACACGCTTCCAACTGCCATTCCTATACGCATGGTGGTTTCAGCCGTCATCGGATCTCGGTTAGAGATCCCGCGTATTCCATCAGTTCCGAAATAGATTTGAGCCATTGAGTTTGGCCTTAGTTGAAATCAATCATTTAGCATACTCCGACTCCCGAAAGCCAAACTGAAGAGGTAGCCATATGTTAATGGCTTCGAGGGTCTCTTGAACATCATGAACTCTAAGCAGTTGAGCACCCTGACTGAGAGCCCAGAGTGATGCCGCTATAGATCCCGACAATCGATGATTGGTAGCTTGACCTCTGTCCAGCTGAGCTATGAAATTTTTACGTGACATGCCCACTAGAAGTGGGCAGCCTAGACCATGAAATAGAGAAAGCTTCTGAAGCAGCTCTACATTATGCTCAAGGGTCTTCCCAAAACCAATGCCTGGATCAACAATGATCCGCGCACGAGATATACCCGCATCCATACAAGTGTGAATTCTCGACTCCAGGTAATCAAAGACATCAAGCACAACATCGCTATACACTGGAGACCTCTGCATTGTATGAGGGTCTCCCTGGCAATGCATCAGCACGATCGGAACATCTGATTTTGAGGCCACATCGAGACTATCGGGGTCTGCACTAAGTGCACTAATATCATTTATCATTGACACTCCGTTCTCTAGTGCAGCGGACATTACAGCCGCTTGCCGAGTGTCAATGGATAAAGGCACTGGCAAATCTTTCAAACCCGCTACGATTGGTAATACTCTATCCAATTCCTGTTGACTGGAGATAGGTTTAGCCCCGGGTCGCGTGCTTTCACCCCCGACATCAATAATTCTTGCACCGCTCGCACACAATACATGGCCGTACTCAATAGCATCCTTTCTATCTAAATAGCGGCCACCATCAGAAAAACTGTCAGGAGTTACATTAAGAATGCCCATCAAGTTTGGTTTCGTCCAATCGAGATTAAGCATTGGAATCCGCGGATTTTCGATTGCGAGAAGCAAGGCATTGATGCGTTCGGAGATAGGATTGCTTAGACCAGACACCCAGTCTCTAACTGCGTCCGGTCCCGCAGAGAAGGAGCAAACACTGCCAGCCACATTGCGTATTAGAATCTCAATGGAATGATAACACAAAGCACCTCCAGCAAGCTTGCTCCAAGACTCATCTGATTGGCCAAAGGTTAAGCCCCGTGGCCACAGATAGACCTTGTCATCAGGGTCACACCTTGGTGGCATCAGGTTTGCCACGACGTTACCCGAGCCGAATCTACTGCTTAAGAGCCCGGTTGAGGCTCTGGTTCTAGCCCACCTGGCGCTTTATGTCCCTTGTCACGCCGTCCGCCCGCTGATGGAACGGATCCTCTAACACCAAGCTCTCCATTTGTAGATCCATCGGTATCAGAGTGGATTTCTTCCCCACGAAGTACTGCTGCAATCTCGTCGCCCGTAAGCGTTTCATATTCTAGTAGTGAATTAGCTAATCGATGTAATTCGTCAAGATGAGTTGTTATGATTTCCCGAGCGCGTTTATCAGCAGTGTCAATTAGCTGTTTTATCTCCGCATCGATAACGCGAGCAGTTGCCTCCGAGACATTCTTTCGCTGTGTGACAGAGTGACCAAGGAAAACCTCCTCTTCGTTATCACTGAAGCGAAGCGGTCCGAGTTCGCCACTCATCCCCCATTCCGTTACCATTTTTCGAGCAAGGTCAGTAGCCTGCTTAATATCACTTGCTGCGCCCGTGGTGACTCGATCCTTCCCATAAATTATCTCTTCTGCCACACGACCACCCATCGCGATTGCTAGCGAATCCTCAAGATAGTTCCTAGCATGAGAATAACGATCACCTTCTGGCAAACGTTGAACCAAGCCCAACGCCTGCCCACGCGGTATAATTGTAGCTTTGTGGATTGGATCGCTTTCTGGGCAGTACGCAGTAACCAATGCATGACCCCCTTCATGGTAAGCCGTCAACCGCCGTTCCTCCTCAGTCATCACCATTGACCGACGCTCGGCACCCATCATCACCTTGTCTTTTGCTTCTTCAAAGTCACTCATTGTCACTACTCGCTTACCTTTACGAGCTGCTAACAACGCAGATTCGTTCACCAGATTTGCTAAATCAGCACCGGAAAACCCCGGTGTGCCGCGGGCTATAGTGCGGGCTTCTACATCTGGCGCTAATGGCACCTTACGCATATGAACTTTTAAAATCTTCTCACGTCCCAATATATCAGGGTTTGGTACAACTACCTGCCGATCGAACCGACCTGGCCGAAGCAATGCCGGATCAAGCACATCGGGCCTATTAGTAGCTGCAACGAGAATCACGCCCTCAGCTGCCTCAAAACCATCCATCTCAACCAACAATTGGTTAAGCGTTTGCTCTCTCTCATCATTTCCGCCGCCCAAACCAGCACCTCGATGCCGTCCAACCGCATCAATCTCATCAATAAAAATTATGCAGGGTGCATTTTTCTTGCCCTGCTCAAACATGTCTCTCACTCTGCTGGCTCCAACACCGACGAACATTTCTACAAAGTCTGAACCAGATATAGTAAAAAACGGAACATTGGCCTCACCAGCTATAGCTCGTGCGAGCAGTGTCTTCCCTGTTCCTGGCGGACCTACCAGTAAAGCTCCTTTCGGAATTCTCCCCCCGAGGCGCTGAAATCGCTGAGGATCCTTCAAGAATTCCACAATCTCCTCAAGCTCTTCTTTAGCCTCATCAATACCTGCCACATCATTAAAAGTAATCCGCCCTTGACGCTCGGTAAGCAACCGAGCTTTGGACTTTCCAAAACCCATAGCCTTACCACCGCCCGACTGCATCTGACGCATAAAGAAGATCCATACACCGATCAACAAAAGCATCGGGAACCAGGACACAAGAATGCTAAATAAAGACGGCACGTTATCATCTACGGGGGCGGCACTAATCTTTACACCATGTTTCTGCAAACGAGGCACTAGACCAGGGTCGTCTGGTGCATAAGTGCTAAACGCACGCCCATCCTCATAGTGTCCAGTAATAGTATTACCTTGCATGGTTACATCACTTACACGACCCTCCTCGACTTCCGAAAGAAAATCGGAAAAGGCAAGAGAGACTACCGGGCCAGAAGAAGACTGACCCTGAAATAGATTAAAAAGGGCAATAAGCAGCAGACCAATAATCACCCACAGCGCCAAATTTCGACCGAATTTACCCACTTTTTTCTATAACGCAGACTGCGCTATTCTCCCGTGTTCATTCCCAATAGAGTGTAGACTAGGAAGCTTATTCTAAACCAATCGTTCCTCGCTTGGCATACCTAATACTTAATACGTAATACACATAGTGCACAAAACTCGTCATGCAAGTGTATAGAACCGTGACATCATAGGCTGAAATGGCCGAAATGTAACATTGAACTTCTCCATTGGGCGTAAATGTTCTTTGACGCCCCGAAGATATGGAACAGCTAACACACCTTCGCCGCACCATAATGCCGGAAGAGAAACACAAACTGCCGATGGCATCGACGGACGGTTTATTCCTGCCTCTTTAATAATTTGCCGAAGCCCGATCCTGCCCAACTTAGCGACATATAGGGTCGAATCACAGACTGGGGATACCAAAGACACACGGTACCTGCGGTCCCATATCAGCTCTTGGCCATTCTCTATAGGCAAGGTCTGACAAACCGCAGCAACTTCCCGACAGACAAGTAACTCTCCTTGATAGCCCGCCAAACGACAACCATGCAATGTCCTAGGATGACCTTGCCCCTTCATGATTGCTGTGTAAAGACGTTCAAGTCTCACAAAACGTGGGGAATGATCACGGCCGGATATGCAAATCAAGACCCGGGCTAGAGCGCGAAGTGCAGTTTCTCTTCGTGCCTGTTTAAATAGTTGAGTGTTGAGAATTCCGTATCCCGCCGCATTTAAAGTAAGAGCACGCGCCAACAAATCCGCTTGACTGTCCTCAAGAGTGTCTCTTGCTCGTCCTATATGATAAGCTGTATTTGTGATACGAATGCTTTCAAGGCCTTCTTCCTCAAGTAAATGAGAAAGCTGTCGGATCCGCACTCTGGAAAATTTTCTATCTGCATTGCTGGGGTCTTCAAGCCACAATTGCCGTGCATCAGTCACGGTCGTTTTTAAACGCAACTTGGAAGTGGTTAAGAATGGCCTAAGAATCCGAACACCCATTAATTCTGACACCGATGACATCGCAGCGAGTCCCTCAACACCGCTACCACGAATTAAACGCAGTAGAAACGTCTCAGCCTGGTCTTCTCGATGATGCCCAAGTAAAAGATGAAGAATGCCGTATCGAACACACCAGTCACACATTAACCGATATCGCATGGCACGTGCTTTCGCTTGGACATTTGCACCGCTACTCGACTTGTATCCTCGGAGCACTCGAGCAGTTATACCGAGATCATTTTCGAGCTGCGATTTAACTCTCTGCGCCTCCGCATAAGACCCTTTCCGAAGGCGGTGATCTACAACAAGTGCAATGATCTTCCCCCGTCGGGCGCGTGCCCATCGATCAGCTAGGATGCAAAGCGCTATGCTGTCAGCACCACCTGATGTAGCAACTGCTAGAAAAGGGGTCGCTTCAAAGGGGCCAAGTGGGTCCATTAAAGTTCTGAACTCATGAACACTCAAAGCTTGGTTGCTGATGGACACCTCAGACACAGTTAGCCCGAAAAGACTAAGGACAGTTCAACATGCGCATCTCTCGGCTAGCTCTATCTCTAATCGGCTGGACTGCGCTTGGAAATTTGCTTTGGAGCTCTTGGAGAGTGACACAAGCCTCAGCCCTCTGTCCAAGCGCATGCAACGTCATCCCTAGCTTTAACAAGTTGTCTGGTGCCTTAGAACTATCCGGATAATTTTGATATCCATCAAGGAAAGCTGTCGCGGCCTGTTCGTATGAGGCGCGCACATAATGAGTCTCACCAAGCCAATACTGGGCATTGCCGGCAAGCCTGTCATCAGGGTGTTCCAGGACAAAAGACTTAAACGCCTGCTCAGCGTCGTCATAACGACCCGAACGCAAAAGACCAAATGCAAAATCATAACGCTGTGCTGGCGTACCTTCGGGAAGTGCGGCTGTAACTTGGAGACTCTCGGGTCTTACTGTCTCTTTTTCGGTTCCTTCTTGTTCACTCAAAGATGAGGTTGTCAATTCTGCTGGCTGCACTGAAGCCTTCACCGTCTCCTCAAGTGATATCAAACGAAAATCTACATCTGCCACCAACTTATCCAGCCGTCGCCCAACGTTATTTATTGTGTGCTCCAACTCTTCAATCAGGCCCGTCATTTTGCGAATCTCTTCATCTACCGCTGCCAAACGCAGGTCAAATTCAGCATTTCGCGAAACTACTTCCGCTCGGCTGGGTGCATCAATCTCTAGTCTAGCTCCAGATGCAGTTGCACCATCTCTATAGATTTCTCGTTGCAAATCAATAACGTCTTGCCGCAAACGCTCTAGTTCATCTGAAATAACGACGAGGTCATTGCTCTCAGCACGTGAAACCTCCACCCCGACACTCCACAAGGCAGAAAGAACCACCACTGCCGCAGCTATCCGTGGAAAACTCAAATTAATGTACCTTGTTCAACAACAGTATAGACAGCATGGCAACACGAGAGCATGGCAAAAATATGACCCAGCCAAAATTGTGCCCGCAATCTGGGGCTAGGTATCCCCGGAAGCGGGCACAAATTCTCCAGAACCGAAGCTAGTTAACGATTGAAACCGATCTGCGGTTCTGCGACCACGCGGCTTCGTTCGAGCCAAGTGCATCTGGCCGCTCCTTACCGTAACTAACCGTTGTCAGCCTACCGGAATCAACCCCTAGAGCAATCAGATATGACTTCGCAGCCTGAGCACGACGTTCCCCTAGAGCTAAGTTGTATTCTCGAGTGCCGCGTTCGTCACAATGCCCTTCAATAGTAATGGAAACATTAGAGTATTTGGCTAACCATTCTGCCTGGCGCTCTAACGTGCGTTGCCCTTCTGCATTGATATTATACTTATCATAATCAAAGAACACGCGATCCCCAGCAAAAGCAATAAGTCCATCCTGTGTCGGACCGAACTCATCTTCATCGCTCTGAACCACTACTATCTCATCAGTTCCGTCCTCAGTATCAGATGTCTCACTGGTAACTGTGGACGTCGCGGTGGAGGCGTCTTCACTAGAAGCGCCCGTACCAGCAGACTCACCCGTATTCTCCTGGGTGGTCTCACAAGCTGCGACCAACAACATGGCCGCGAAGATACTCAATAGCCTAAGGTGCATACTCTGCCCCCCTTCCAATCGGCATCCCAACATACATTCCGGCGGCGGGATCTCGGAAGTACGATGCTTTCACTGGTGAGTCTAATCTGTGCTCCCGCGAGCCATTGAAACGCGGGTACAGGATAATGTCCAGCGCTTATTGAAGCAAGGGCGACCATGCTGGATCCGAAGCATCCATTGGTGTAACCATTCTTCGCTCATTATACCCAGTCAAATCAACAGACCATAACCTCGTTTCACCACCACTACCATCATCTCTTTGAGGGCGCTGTCTAAAAAACATTATAACCCTACCATTAGGGGCCCAAGTCGGGCCTTCATCCAGAAAGCTTTCCGTTAGCGTCCGTTCACCTGTGCCATCTGGACGCATCACACCAATAAAAAAGCGTCCTCTTAACATCTTTGTAAAAGCAATCAAATCGCCTCTCGGGGACCATACGGGGGTCGCATAACGACCTTTACCAAAGCTTATGCGTTTGGGGGATGAGCCGTTCGTCGCCATAACATACAGTTGCTGGGTTCCTCCACGATCGGAATTAAAAACAACTCTCTCACCATCTGGCGAATATGATGCTGAAGTGTCAATTGCGGGATGTTGAGTTAATCTTTCAATCCGACGCGT
This sequence comes from uncultured Alphaproteobacteria bacterium, assembly GCA_913041535.1. GTDB lineage: Bacteria > Pseudomonadota > Alphaproteobacteria > VGEJ01 > VGEJ01 > CAJWJK01. The sequence continues at coordinate 111,053 of CAJWJK010000002.1, read as the reverse complement.
CGGTAAATCCATCGTGTAAATATCGGAATTTCCGTCAATAGCTAAACTCATAATCACACGAGTGCCATCAGGAGAGAACCTTGGGGCAAATGTCATACCAGGAAAATCACCCAATCTTTCAAGCTCCATGGTATCAATATTCATAAGATATACTCGAGGATTGCCGTGAAAATATGAAAGGTACGTAATCGCCTGCTCTGTGGGCGAAAAGCGGGGAGTCAGGACCAAATTGCTGCCATCCGTAAGGAATCGTACATTTTCTCCGTCTTGGTCCATAATTGCTAAACGTTTAATACGGTCCCTTTTTGAACCACTTTCAGCAACATAAACAATCCGAGTATCAAAATAACCTGTCTCTCCTGTCAGACGCTCATAAACAGCATCCGAAATCATATGCGCTACTTTCCGCCAATTCGGCTGGCCCGTTCTGTATAGCAACCCTGTCATCTGCTGTTCTGAAAAAACATCCCATAATCGGAATTCTATCTTCAATCGACCATCAGGCAGTCTTTGTATGCTTCCGCTAATAAGCGCTTGTGCATCAATCAACCGCCAATCTGCGAAGCGCGGCTGGACCCTCATATCCTGGGGTTTCTGAATAAATGCGGATGGATCAATTGCCATAAAAAGACCAGAGCGTTCGAGGTTGCTGGTAATTACTTCCGCAAGCCGCTTGCCTAATCCGTCTGTACCATCTTCAACAAATGTCTGTATGGCGATGGGCAATGGATCGACATTTCCCTGAGTGATGTCTATGCGAAGCACTGCCTCAGCAGATAGAGGTGCTAACAAGATGGAAGAAAGAACTAAGACGGCGGTAAGTTGTCTTAAATTCATCATGGCAATTCCACCCAACGTTTGTAGACTGGTTGACTCATCCTTCAAGCATCTCCTTAGGATTGAACGTCAGCTCAATTTCGCGCCAATCCTCATAGTTTGTTGATGGCACCCGGAGCGGTTCACATTTTCGAACTGCGCGGACAGCGCTCTCTGCCATAATTCGATAAAATGGATTCTCCATCCCTACACTATCCAATATCTCTGGCGAACGCTTCAACGTGCCATCTCGATTAACAAAGATGCGGATGGTGACAACTAAGTCCTGACCTTCCCGCGCTCCTGCCGGAACACTCCAGCAGCGTTGAATTTGGGCTCTTATGGCATCAAGTTCGGTAAATGTAAGTTTATCTGCAAAATTACTAATCCTTGTCCTAAGCGTCTCATCCGGGACAGAGTCTGGTGACTCGTTTTGTGACATTTGTGGGGCTTTCCGGTCCTCCTTGTCAAGCAATGCTGCTATTCGGTCAGCATCAAATTCTAAACGTTCCGTGCTATTAGGCTTAACCTGTGGCTCAGGCAAGCTTTCATCGTCAGTAACTTCCGCTTTCGGCTTATATTCTGGAGGCGGCGCTAGTTCACGATCAGGCTGCCTATCGATGGTGGCCACTTTGAGCTGTGTCTCTGGGCGCTTATTCGGTGATACATGATTGGCCCTAGCACTTGTCGTCTCTTTAGGTGGCTTTGGTTTGGTTTTGAGCTTCTCTACTATAGGTATTGGCTCCGGTTTAGACTCGGGTGGCTCCAAGTCAGGAGGCTCTAGATCAGGCGTCGCTTCGGATGGAGCTGCCGTTTCATCCGCTATAGTTACGATCTCTACGTTTATAGGTATGTCAGCAACCGGTTCAGGTGTAAATAAAACCGGCAACCCAATATAGGCAAGTGCAATAATGAAGCCATGTCCAGCAAGTGAAGCAATCACCGCAAAGCCCATCGTCACTGCCTCACTTTAAGCGGCGGTGTCTGCATTACCAAAGCCACTTTGTCGAAGCCAGCTGCGCCGACCAAAGCCATTACTTCCATGATTCTACCGTAAGACAGAGATCGATCTCCTCGAACAAAGATGCGAGTATCGGTATTGCGACGAGTTATAGCGGTTAGCCTAGGCACGAGTTCATCAAGAACCACCACGGTCTCTTGTATCAAAATTTCTCCCGCTGCATTCACAGTAATTTCAAGCGGCTCGTCCTGTCCCAACAAAACTGGAGCCTCGCCCTCCGGTAGATCAACCTTAACCCCCACCGTAAGAAGCGGGGCAGTTACCATAAACACCACAAGAAGCACGAGCATTACATCTACAAAGGGGGTCACATTAATTTGACTCATAGGCTTATAGCCGCGCTTGACGTAAAGGGTTCGTTGCCACCCTCCAAAAGAAGCAGCCATTAGCTTTGTCTTTCCTCAAGTTGGCGCGAAAGTATTGCTGAAAACTCCCCCGCAAAGCTTTCCAAGCGATTCGCATAACGCTCTAAATCACCCGAAAATTTGTTGTACGCAATCACAGCGGGTATGGCGGCAACCAATCCGAGTGCTGTGGCAAATAAAGCCTCTGCTATTCCGGGAGCAACTACCGCAATACTAGTATTTTTTGTTAAGGCTATTGATTGAAAGCTGTTCATGATACCCCAAACAGTTCCGAACAGACCTATGAAGGGGGCAGTTGAACCCACCGTTGCAAGAAAACCCAAGTACCGTTCGAGCGTTTGCATCTCTCGGTTCATTGTTAACTGCATCACCTGACCTATGCGGTCCTGGAGACCAGCATGGAGGACATCCTCCGCACCATTTGTGCGGGCCGCAGTGCGTCTCCACTCACGCATGGCATCAGAGAACAACATCGCAAGTGGATTGTCCGGATGATTGCCTACTCTATCGTATAAGTCCTCTAGTGAACCTCCAGACCAAAAGGCCTCCTCAAAAACATCTGACCTTGACGCCAATCGTCGCAAGCGCGTGAACTTTTCAACGATAATTGCCCAGCTCCAAACGGACGCGAAAACCAGAATAATTACCACAATTTTTACAATAATATCGGCGCGCATCATCAAGCTAACGATTGAAAGATCAACGTCAGCAACAGACCCCGCCAGCACTGTAGCATCAACTTCGTGTTCTAGGCCTTGATCTTCCATTATTTAAGCGCTTTCTTCCCGAAGGTGTTGAAATTTAAAGTTTGAAGGAACAGAACCTGCCAAATCACAATCAGACAAGGAAGCAAAGATAGATTGAACCACCTTTGGGAACCGTCGCGGTCGACCAATTTTATCAACGCAGGCCAGCCTAACCTTAGCGCAAAAGAGATCAATATCATCACGCCTGACCACTTGGCGTACGTGTACTGTTGCAAAACCATACCGAAGCACAGCGGTAAATACCTGAAGATAGTCATCAAGATATGCAGGGGAACAGTACTGAAGCTCACAACGGCTCACCGCAAAACGAAGCTGATGAAACTCGGCCAAGTCAACGTGGTTTATGCCCAAGCACCGAATGAGATCGGTCCGACCACGCTCTATAAACCGGAGATAGTTTGCATGGTAAACCACTCCACTTGCATCAGTATCCTCGTAATACACTCGCAGCGGTAGCATATGAACCCCATCAACAATTGTCCCAGCAATCGACATCTGCAAGTTATTCATCTTCCGACCTTTCAGGGACAAGCTGAAGCTGGGATTCATCGGCAACACATGGCTTAAGGCCAAGATGTTCGTACGCAGCTGGCATTAATGATCTTCCACGAGGAGTTCGCTGCACCAGGCCTCTCTGAATCAGATATGGTTCAACTATCTCTTCTAGAGCGTCGCGGGGCTCAGATAAAGCTGCCGCTATAGTATCTATTCCAACTGGACCCCCGTCGAAAGTCTTCGCAATACAATAGAGATAACGTCGATCTATAGCGTCCAACCCGAGTGAATCAACATCAAGTCGATGGAGCGCATTGTCAGCTGCCTCAGTGTCTATTCGTGATAGACCATCTACTGATGCAAAATCGCGAACCCTTCGGAGCAGTCGCCCGGCTATGCGGGGAGTTCCCCGTGAGCGTCTTGCAATTTCACTGGCCCCATCTGAATCCAAGGGAACCTTTAGAAAACGCGCCCCCCTAACTACGATCTCTTCAAGTTCCGCCATTTGATAGAAATCAAGGCGCGACGGAATACCAAAACGCTCACGCAATGGATTAGTAATGAGTCCTGAGCGGGTAGTAGCCCCGATTAATGTAAAAGGAGGCAGATCAATTCGTACCGAACGAGCAGAAGGGCCTTCTCCTATTATAAGATCTAATTGAAAATCTTCCATTGCCGGATACAAAATCTCTTCAACCGCTGGATTAAGCCTATGAATTTCGTCAATAAACAAAACGTCCCGTTCTTGTAGATTGGTAAGAATAGCAGCAAGGTCGCCCGCTTTTACAATAACCGGCCCTGAAGTTGCACGAAATCCAACCCCCAACTCGCGAGCTACGATTTGCGCCAGAGTTGTCTTTCCAAGGCCCGGTGGGCCGGCAAATAGCACATGATCAAGTGCCTCATTCCGTGCGACTGCAGCCTCGATAAATACACGCAAGTTTGAACATACCTGCTCCTGACCAACAAAATCATCTAAATGCTGTGGTCTGAGGCCTATTTCAACTGCGTCTTCACCAGAAAAACCTGGATCAACCGTTCTCCTATCAACAGTATCATCCGACACGTCAGTGCCCTAATTCTCTAAGGCCATGGCGAATCAATTCTTCAACAGCGACATCTGGACCAAGAGTTTCTTCTGCAGCTACAATCACAGTGCGTGCATCTATCCGACGATATCCTAGATTAACCAGAGCAGATATTGCATTTGCTGACTGGTTATGGCCAATCCCACCAGTTTGAGCATTATTACCAAGGTTGTCGTGCAACTTTGACGAAAGGGGCGAACGATCCTTCAGCTCCGCAATAATTCGCTTGCCAAGTTTAGGACCAACGCCGCTTGCTTGGGTTAGCAACGTTGAATCCTGCAATTCTACAGCTTCGGTGAGACTTTCAGGCGATAGGACGGACAGTATGCCTAAGGCTACACGCGCTCCAACTCCCTGTACTGTTTGAAGTAGCCCAAACCAATCTCTTTCTCTTGTATCCAAAAAACCGTAGAGATGAATATGGTCTTCGCGCACATGGGTTTCTATAGCAAGACTCACAATTCCACCTTGACTCGGAATTGAGCGAAGAGTTCGCGCTGAGCAGTAAACCATGTAACCCACACCACCAACGTCAATCACCAGCCAACCGTCACCGACCGATTCCAAGTTGCCACTCAATTTCGCTATCAAGTAACCCGCCCCCCGTTACCAACCATGGAGTTCTGAACCGATACTGGCGTCATACTATGCGCGTGGCAAATGGCAACAGCGAGTGCATCGGCAGCATCACTAGAGGTAAGCTTTGAACCTGGTAAGAGGGCCCCGATCATGGCACGCACTTGTTGTTTTTGCGCATGACCAACACCAACCACTGCTTTCTTTATTGAGTTAGCTGCATACTCATGAACCGGCATATCAAACATGGCAACTGTGAGTAATAGCGCGCCCCGCGCCTGACCAAGTTTCAATGCGGACGCTGGATTTCGATTAACGAACGTTTCCTCAACAGCCGCTACTTCCGGATTATATCTTTCTATAACCTCAACAACCCCCCGATGAATCTGCACCAATCTTTCACTTAAGGAACCAGTAGGGCTTGATCGCACAATACCGCCGTCAACATACCGCAAGCGATTATCCTGTGATACAAGCACGCCCCAGCCTGTAACGGTAAGCCCTGGATCTAAGCCCAACAATCTCATCTATTTCTAACTCCAGTCATACCGCAAGCTCCCGCAGCACTGCATCTGATATGTCATAATTAGCTGACACTGTCTGCACATCATCATTGTCATCAAGGACCTCCAGAAACTTTAGGAGACTCTCCGCCTTAACTAGATCAATATTAATACAGACAAAGGTTGCCACACAAGTTCCGCGCTAACCGGAACGCCCATCAGAGGCTCCAGCGCATCACGCACTTCATTTAGCGAAGCAGAATTCGTATGTATCTCGTGACCATCTGGTTGGCTAATGCAATCTTCAGCACCTGCTTCAAGAGCAGCTTCAAACAACTCGTCCGAATCACCAGCATCTGCAGAATAACGAATGAGGCCGATACGATTAAACTGAAACGAAACACTTCCCGTTTCTCCGAGTGTGCCTCCATACCGAGTAAAAGCTGCACGCACTTCTCCAGCCGTTCGATTGCGATTATCTGTCAAGGCCTCAACAATCACAGCCACGCCCCCTGGGCCATAGCCTTCGTAGCGAACCTCTTCATATGAATCTCCGCCAGCATCACCGCTACCCCGCTTAATAGCCCGCTCAATAGTATCCTTCGGCATATTGGCTGAACGAGACGCGTTTACAGCAGTACGCAAACGAGGATTCTTTTGCGGATCAGGCAATCCGCAACGCGCTGCCACAGTAAGCTCACGGATCAGTTTACCAAAAACCTTGGCACGCTTTTTATCTTGCGCACCTTTTCGGTACATGATGTTCTTGAATTGTGAATGGCCTGCCATGGCCTTAAGATCGATATCCTCTGTTAACCGGGTCGTCTGTGTGCTGAAGAGTATAGCCACACCCATACTAAGTCGTACATTCTATCACACCTTATTGAAGTACCGTCTCAATATGGCCGCAATATGGCGCATGCGCTTAGCAATCCAGATCAGTCGGCCATGCCGGCTCAAGACGGCCACCAATACGCAATGGCTCTACCCTTTGAGCTAAGCCTGTGCGGGCATCAGTTTCAAGGTATACGCCGCACAAGGTAGCGCTTCCTGTAGCTGGGCTAAGGCGTTCAGTTGGCATTTTCTGTGTGAATCGGGCAATCGGAGCCTCCTTTTTCATTCCAATCACCGAATCATAATCACCGCACATTCCCGCATCAGTTTGATATGCCGTACCACCCGGTAAAATCTGAGTATCAGCTGTGGGGATATGGGTATGGGTGCCAACAGCCAATGATGCACGCCCATCAACATAATGGCCAAGTGCCATACTCTCGCTGGTAGCATCACAATGAAGATCAATAACTATTGCATCAGCCGTTTGACCAAGCTTCACTGAATTTAATTCATGATCTATAGCTGCAAACGGATCGTCCAGCGCGTCCATAAAAAGTCTTCCCATGACCTGCGCCACCATAACTGAATGTCCACCGCCTGTTTCGAAATACCCAACACCGCGGCCTGGCGTCCCTGTTGGGTAATTCAGTGGCCGAAGCAACCGAGCGTCCTTATCTATGTATGAAATCGTCTCCCTCTGATCCCAAACGTGATTACCCGTAGTAATCGTATCCACGCCCGCTTCATATAGCTGTGCGCAAATTTTTGGGGTTATCCCGTAACCTCCGGCTGCATTTTCGGCGTTGGCAATTACAAAGTCTGCGTTTAATTGGCGGCGAAGGTCTGGCAAACGTACGAGCAAGAGATCCCTGCCAGACCGACCCATTATATCCCCGAAAAATAGAATTTTCATAACTGCTCTCGATCAATACGTCTTGCACCCGCTTCCGTAATAACCCAATCAAGCCGTTCGTCCAAGCTATCATGTGGTACAGACGAGATTGCCTGCCCCTCATACGCTAGGCCTACCGCTATGGGTGGTTTAGTTTTGGCACGAAGTGAGGAAAGCGACATATCATAAAAACCCCCGCCATAACCCAATCGATATCCAGCATCATCAAAAGCAAGCAAAGGAACCAGAATAAACTCGGGGACTAAATTGGTCGCGCCCAGCGGCGGCACACTAGTGCCAAATGGCCCAGAAACTAGCTTCATACTAGGGTGCCATGACCGAAAAACCAGAGGCTCCCCACGATTCTTAACCACACACAGCCCACACCTATAGCCACGACAATGCAACAAACCCATCAACGGCCTTGAATCAATCTCTCCTCTAATAGGCCAATAACCAGCAACTGCAGCACCTTCCCTCATCTCTACTTTCGAAAAGAAATTCCGAGCTAATGCTTCTGACGCGTCGGCAGCGAACAATTGGTTGCGTCGAATGAGCAGGCGATCCCGAAGATGACACTTCTCTTCAGCAATATTCTTTAAAGTTATGTTACTCATTGCATCAGGAAACAAAGACTGGGCAAGCACGACTGATAAACCAGTCTATTGCTCCGGCCTGAATCGTGCAGTTGAGTACCGCACACCACAACCTCAATAGGCACCTCTCTTTAACAGGTGCTTATAGCGGAGCCGATTGCACATACAATGTCACACATTAAACCAAAATCATTTATGGTCTAGTTAGGCGGTCTCCAATCGCTCAGCTAGTCTGTCGACTCGCGACGTCAAGTCATCAAGGTCACAGCAAATAGCCTCTATTTCATTGCTGTCCGTAACCACTTGGCTCTTATCATCATTAACGTGTTTCTCTGCTGGGTCTACACGATCAACTACCCCAGATAAATCATCAGCAATCATAAGGCCAGCCATCAGCATCAATCTGGCCTCCCCTACTTGACCAACACTTCCTGCCAACTCCGAAACACGTCCGTCAAAATAGGCTGCCAAGTTTAATAAATGCCCCTCCTCGCCGTCGTCACACGCTAGCTGATAGCTGCGCCCATTCACTGTTACCTCCACCACCGACATTTTAAGCGTCCAATACGTCGCGAATACTACCGATGGTAGAATCCAGGCGCTGCGATACAGTTGATGTTACTGCCAAGAGCTGATCATACTCCTGCTGCAACTCGGCAAATCGCTCTAACTGAGCACTAAGCTCTAATTGTAGAACGTCTCTTTGCTCGCGTAATGACCCCTGATCGTCCTCTGCAACTGCCGATTCGGCAATTCCTAAAGCATGCTCAAGCCGACTGATGGAAACCTCAAGGCGCGCACGGGCCCTTTCAAAACGCGTAATCTCAGCGCTAGATAATTCCGAATTATTGTTCATTTCAAATGACTTATCGACCGCATCACCATTAGAGCATACGCGCCAAAATGGGGCACGGTCAACTGCGAGAGATAAATACTGAATATAATTTTTACAAACTAACAATAAGCTAGTTGACGGTTATTGTAGGGCCAGTCATCTTTTACCACACAATGCGGGGCATAGTGATCCCACAGGTATGGACACGCCATGAACTATCCAAACAGACCAACTTCATCGACGACAGTAAGCCATGACGATCTTGCTAATGCAGCTAGAGTGCTCAGCATGGACTCTGTTGAACGCGCTAAGTCTGGGCATCCGGGCATGCCCATGGGAATGGCAGACGTTGCTACCGTTCTTTTCACACAGATACTCAAATTCGATGCTTCCTGGCCTAACTGGCCTGATCGTGATCGATTTGTGCTCTCAGCTGGTCATGGCTCAGCATTGTTGTACAGCCTGCTTTACCTCTCTGGCTACGATGACATGTCGATCGCGGAAATACGCAATTTTCGACAACTTAACAGCCGTACACCTGGACATCCTGAATATGGCGCTGCCTCCGGCATCGAGACAACCACTGGACCTCTCGGACAGGGACTAGCTAGCGCTGTAGGTATGGCTATTGCCGAACGCCATCTTGCTAAAAGATTCGGTGAAAACTTGACAGATCATTACACGTACGTAATCGCTGGCGATGGCTGTCTGATGGAAGGTATCAGTCATGAAGCAGCTTCCCTTGCAGGGCATTTGGCACTCAACCATCTAGTGGTTCTTTTTGATGACAATCAGATTTCAATTGACGGCTCAACTGACATTGCAACTAGCGATGACCACCTCGCCCGTTTCGTCGCACAGGGCTGGAGGGCGCAACGCATAAACGGACACGATCCGATGGCAATAACGCAAGCTTTATTAGAGGCTAAAAATAGTTCACAACCTTCTTTTATCGCTTGCCGAACTACGATTGGCTTTGGGTCACCTAACAAAGGAGGAACAGCTGCAACACACGGTGCCCCTCTGGGAGCTGATGAGGTCGAGTTTACAAGGCAAGAACTTAACTGGCCCCACGCACCTTTTACGATTCCCGACCATATTCTGGCAAGCTGGCGTAAGGCTGGCTCACGCGGTAAAAGCGAATCTCAAGCGTGGCAAACAAGGCGAGAAAAGTTAAGTGCGTCCGATCGTAATGAGTTCGATACTTCGATTTCCAATAACGTACCGTCCGAACTCGCGGACACACTTATTGCCCACAAAAAATCCCTTTCCAAGGAATTGCCAAAACTAGCCACTCGCGCAAGTTCACAGAGAGCCCTCGAAATAATAAATTCTGTTATCTCCAATACCATTGGTGGTTCGGCAGACCTCACTGGCTCTAACAACACCCTCACGACTGGGCTAAGCCCTTTAACGCGCGATAACTATGGTGGCCGCTACATCTATTATGGTGTTCGAGAACACGCTATGGCAGCAATAATGAACGGGCTTGCAATCCACGGCGGCGTAATTCCATACGGCGGAACTTTCCTGGTCTTCGCTGACTATTTGAGGCCAGCTTTAAGACTATCGGCTCTTATGCAACAACACGTGATCTACGTGCTGACCCATGATTCTATCGGTCTCGGCGAAGATGGCCCCACTCATCAACCGATTGAACATCTTGCATCGCTTCGAGCAATGCCAGGAATCAATATTTTCCGACCAGCCGATTCTGTAGAAACAGCAGAGTGTTGGTCTGCAGCAATACAGGACACAAACACACCTTCGGTTCTCGCACTAACGCGACAAGCAGTTCCTACTCTGAGAACAATTCACGTAGATGACAATCTGTGTTCTCGTGGAGGCTATGAACTTATAGAAGCCAATGGCAAGCCAGCCATTACGTTAATTGCAACCGGATCAGAGGTGCATCTTGCAGTAGGCGCTCACGAAATACTACAAGACCGTGGCATTTCCACTCGTGTTGTGTCGATCCCTTGTTGGGAGTTATTTGATCAGCAGAAAGAGAGCTACCGTGAACATGTATTGGGCACAGCGTCGCACCGTATTGCCATTGAAGCAGCATCAGGTTTCGGATGGGAGCGGTATGTAGGGCACCTAGGCAAAATTATTAGCATGGATACGTTTGGAGCTTCGGCTCCAGGTAACGATTTGTTTAAACACTTTGGGTTTGCGCCAGATGCCATAGTATCTGTAGCGCTTTCTTTATTAGAGGATGAGGCAAGAAATGACACTTAGGGTGGCAATTAATGGTTTTGGAAGAATCGGGCGGCTGATTCTAAGGGCTATTCATGAATCTAATCTCCGTTCTATCCAAGTGGTCGCCGTCAACGACCTTGGAACAGTGGAAACCAATGCACACTTGTTGCGCCGTGACAGTATACATGGTGCATTTCCAGGCGATATCACAACAAAAGGAAGCACAATCAGCATTGGCCGTAGAAAGATCCTAACCTTCTCTGAAAGGGATCCGAAAAAACTCCCATGGAAAAAACTAAAAGTTGATGTTGCGTTGGAATGCACTGGACATTTCACCAGCCGGAATACTGCAGCGAGTCATTTAACTGCAGGAGCTCAACGAGTTTTAATCTCTGCACCAGGGACTGACGCCGATGCAACAATAGTTTACGGAGTAAACCAACAGATCCTTCGCAAGAAACACAGAGTTATTTCGAATGCTTCGTGTACCACCAATTGTCTGGCGCCGGTAGCAATGGTAATGCAAAGGACCGTAGGCATCTCTCACGGCTACATGACTACGATACATTCATACACTAGCGATCAGCCAGTGCTTGACACACTACATTCTGATCCCCGAAGAGCACGAGCCGCAGCGCTTTCAATGATCCCAACGTCCACCGGTGCGGCCCGAGCAGTGGGACTCGTGTTACCTGATCTAGCTGGTAAGCTTGATGGTACTGCTATTCGCGTACCAACTGCCAACGTCTCCCTTATTGATTTTACTTTTGTCGCTCAGCGAAAAACTAATGCGAAAGCTCTTAACAAAGCTATTATTCGAGCATCAAAAAGAAAGCACCTCAAAGGAATATTGGAAACCTCTGACGAACCTCTGGTGTCTTCTGACTTTAATCACAATCCGGCCAGTTCCACATTTGATCTAACTCAGACGCAGGTTATTAACGGTAAACTGTGTCGCGTTGTGTCGTGGTACGACAACGAATGGGGATTTGCTAATAGAATGGTTGACACTGCTCACGCCGTTGGAATGCTCGGATAATGGCACACCGCCATACTAATTGGCTCAAACGTCCAATCATTTACCACTCGTTGGCGAATGCACGACTTGCCCTCAAAATATCTAAGTCCCTCAATATCCCAATCGTGTTGAGAACAGCACATGGTGCGCTCTCGTATGCGGGAGCTAGCTACCTAAAGAAGATTTATGACATTGCTAAGGATGAGTGTGCGACAGCACCAGCTATTGCAATGCTCGACTGCGGTAACGACGCTGCTGCAGCCGTAAATGCTATTCGAGATGGTTGGCCGGGAATATTATTTACTGGTCAGCCTAAGGCCTGCCAACGAGTGCGTTCGGTAGCGAAACGTCATCGCATTACCTATACAGAGAAGCGAACCGATGCTCTTGATTTAGGTGCGTGTGGTGAGATGGACTCTGCCTGCCGATCCTGGTTGTTAACTGGTTTAAAGGCGCTTTAACACTTTGGTTTGCCAAATTTACCTTATCACGCCTTCAAGCTTTGACCTGGAGGCTTTTGCTCCGAAACTCGAATCTGTTCTTGATAGCGCTCCAGTAGCGTGCGTTCAGCTCCGCTTAAAGAGCGCCTCGGACATCGATATCTGCCAAGCTGCTAATATGTTGTTACCACTTTGCAATGATCGAGATGTTGCATTTCTGATAAATGACCGACCCGATCTTGTCGCAAAAACTGGTGCTGATGGCGCCCACATTGGTCAAAACGACTACGGTTACCAGCAGGCCCGAACATTATCTGGACCCGATAGCATTGTGGGTGTTACCTGTCATAACTCACGGCATCTTGCGATAAACGCCGCAGAATCTGGTGCTGATTATGTTGCCTTTGGAGCATTCTTTGAAACCTCATCAAAAACCACAAAATCGGTCGCTAGCATAGATATTCTCCAGTGGTGGAATGAAGTTACAACGATTCCTTCCGTAGCTATAGGAGGCATAACGGCCTCAAACTGTCGGCCGCTGGTAAAAGCTGGGGCCGATTTTATCGCGGTAATTGGAGCTGTATGGTCGCATCCAAAAGGCCCAAGTGAGGGTGTAAAAGAGATTTTTTTCGCCATTTCTGAGACATGAATTGCGTCCGACATGCCGAACTGTTAGCTTCCGCGGCCGTAAAACTAAATATTGTTGTAGCAACATGAGAATTAGTGGAAACGCTATTCGCCCTGGCATGGTGATAGAGCACCAAGGCAAGCTTTGGGCAGCAGTGCGCATACAACACACACAGCCCGGCAAAGGCGGTGCCTATTTGCAAGTGGAACTACGGAATATTCGTGACGGAACAAAACTTAATGAACGATTTCGCTCATCAGAAAATGTTGAGCGCGTGCGGTTAGATCAGAAAATATGTCAGTATCTCTACTCCTCGGATGAAATTTTCACGTTTATGGATACTGAAACATTTGAGCAGACGGACCTAGACAAATTTCTGATAGGCGATGCAGCACAATTTCTGAAGGAAGGTATGGCTGTTACCATAGAAAGCTACGAAAATACCCCCCTTAGTGTTATCTTGCCTGACAGCGCAGTATTTGAAGTTACCGAAACGGAGCCCGTCATAAGAGGACAAACTGCCGCTGCCTCGTACAAACCGGCAGTGCTAGACAACGGCATACGCTTAATGGTGCCTCCATTCATTGCTATCGGTGATCATATTATCGTGAGCACTGCGGATGGGACGTACGTTAAGCGCGCAGAGAACTAGTTTTTTAAATAGATTGGTCACGAATGGCCCTTCGCCCTCCAATAATTAATTTGATGGCCGATGCCGCGAGGCGGTCAGCCAGGCCACTATTGCGTGACTTTGGTGAGTTACAGCAACTCCAGGTGTCGAGGCGCGCCCCGACCAAGTTTGTATCCTCTGCTCGAAACAGAACGGAAGACTCTTTGCGACGAGACCTTTGTCGAGCCCGCACAGACTACGATATTGCCGTTGCTTCTGTTGGCAAGGAGAAGCCTTCACTTATCCCAACAAAAAGACCTTGCTGGCTTGTTGATCCACTCTCTGGACTAGATAATTTTGCACATGGAGTGCCACATTTTTGCCTATCTATCGCCGCGCTCGACAACTCAGGGCTCATGGCAAGCGTGATTTATGATCCTCTTCGTGACGAGACATTCTGGGCCGAAAATGGTAGCGGCTCACACCTTGATTCCCAGAGATTGCGAGTTTCGGCCCGTGAAGATCTATACGGCGCCATGCTTTCCATGCCAGCCACAAGTTTTCAGAAACCAAACCCACAGCAAAGTAACACCCGTTTACATGATCTGTCATTCAACGAGATAGAGTTGCGTCGCTCGGGCAGCATAGGGCTTGACCTAGCTTACGTAGCTGCTGGACGATTTGATGGATGTATAGCTATTGATGAAGATCCCATCACATTAGCTGCTGGGGTGCCGCTCGTGTTGGAGGCCGGTGGTTTTGCTACAGCCATAGATAATACCAATAACCAACCGCCAGAAGATGATCTTGTTGCGGCAAACCCGTCCATTCACGACCATCTAATACGAACTTTAACGGGATTCTAAACCGACAGACACTGATTTGCTTTTAGCCAAATTGGTTGTCCTGTCTCTACCCCTAAGCTATTGTCGACAAAAGGTTGGGAGTTTAGCGTGGAGCTCTGGCAAGGAGTGTTATGGGTTGTTGAAGATGTACGGCCTTGCCGGTCGGCTCGTAGCATTTTGTTTGACTAGTCGGCCGTATCAGATTTTACAGTGCGCAGTGTTGGTTCCATCGTTGGCCATTCTAGTAGTGGCCACTATGCCCAAAGTGCTGAGCGCACAGCAGACAGTTGTGGTTGGCACTGGCTTGCCCTTTATAGAGGTAAACTTATCGGTACTCGAGCCCACTAAAAATCCTGCAAATTCAAGACTTCAAAGACTCTTGATGCCAGGCCGATCAGAATTGCATCCAGACACACAATTTCTACTAACGACATTTAGCCGTAACTCTGTTCCTCGGAAAAAGCCTCTAACTGAGCTAGACGCGCTCTCCATTTCCCATGTAGTTCAGCTCACACCACCAACCTTCAAGACGCGGACCGACACTAATGTAGCATCAAATGTACAGTTACAAACTGAAACGATGGAAGTTGCAGCGGCAAGTCAAGAGCCTTATGTAGAGGCCCCTAACGAGCTAGAACTTCCTCGTGATAAGAACGATCTTCAAATAGAGTCAACAAGTCAAATAAGTGAGGATAACGTTTCTTTAACGTCACTAGAGGCCACCGAAAAACCCCTAACCGTCCATGCTCAAACGGAAACAGAGGCTAATACAAATACCATCTCCAACGATCCTGATGGTAACGATCCCGAATCAGAACTGTATACATCTCTACCAGCCGACACCAAGATTTTGATCGCTGAAGGCCAAATACTCCGTCTGGAATTTCGTAAAGATAGCGCGCGAATTCTTCCACAAGACCACGATAAATTGCGCTTAGTTGCAGATGCGATTATCGGAAGCGACGGTCATCTCTTGTTGCAAGCCTACGCGAGCGGCGGGCCTACGACCACGAGTAACGCTCGTAGGTTATCACTGAAACGAGCCCTGTCGGTTCGCTCAGTGCTGATTGAGAATGGGGTCCGCAGCACTAGAATAAACGTGCGAGCTCTCGGCGACACCAACGAACAGAATTCCACAGACCGTGTCGATATACTATATGTTGACAGGTGACCCACCTGTGCCAAGATGTCAAAGACGAGAGTTGATCCAGAGCGCATACCAGATGCGGTGATATAAAAGGATCTAAGCTGTGTCACGACCAAAACGTTACCTCACTCGCATGGTTGTCTTTATCTTAATTGCAACCATCGTCATTGGTGCACTATTTGACCCAATCTTACGTGCATTTATGGCAAACCCAGCCCTAAATGGTCTTATAGTCGGAGTGCTTATTCTTGGCATCGTATACATGTTTCGTCACGTAGTGATGCTCAACCCTGAAGTCTCTTGGATAGAACAATATAGGACTAAAGGGCCAGGACTGTCTGTTCAGAAGCCACCAATTCTACTGGCGCCGATGGTGACCATGCTTCAAGAACGGCGAGGACAGATATCTTTGTCAGCGATGTCCATGCGTTACTTACTCGACAGTATCTCATCTCGATTAGATGAATCCCGTGAAATCTCACGATACTTAATCGGTCTTCTTATCTTCCTCGGTCTTCTGGGCACATTCTGGGGATTATTAGAGACGATAACATCAGTTAGAGGGGCTATAGAAGGCCTGACCCTTCAAGGAAGCGACTTTGTGTCTCAATTTGACACCCTAAAAAAGGGACTGGGCGCACCTCTAACGGGAATGGGCACAGCGTTTTCATCATCGTTGTTCGGTCTTGCTGGATCTTTGATTCTTGGTTTTCTTGACCTACAGGCCTCTCAAGCACAACGTAGCTTCTACAACGACCTAGAGGAATGGCTGTCAGGCCTAACAAGACTTACAGCGAGCCCCAGCCCAGAAGATGGCGAACAGTCTGTGCCCGCCTATATCAATGCTCTACTAGAAGGTACAGCTGATAGCCTTGGGGACCTACAACGTACACTTGCGCGTACCGAGGAAAACAGAACCCAACAGAACGCTAGTATGCTTGAATTCTCTGATAGACTCGCGACGCTTGCGGATCAAATGCGAACGGAGCAAGATCTTATGGTACGGCTTGTAGAATCGCAGCTCGAAATCCAACCTGTTCTCCAACGGCTGACTGACTCCCTTGATAAGGCTAGGGATGGTTTTGACCAAGCTAGCAAAGACCATCTTCGTAATCTTGACGTCTCAGTCCGAAAATTTATTGAGGAATCCGGCCCAAGTCGTGCGGATCTTATTCAGGAAATTCGCAGCGAGATTAAGCTTTTGGCGCGCACAATCGCTGCCATGGACTCAAAACACTGAGGAATTCCCCATAGATGACTTTATCGCGGCGATCGCGTAGCTACGCCGGCTCAGAAACCTGGCCCGGTTTTGTTGATGCGCTTTCAGCCATTTTATTAGTAATAATTTTCTTGTTGGTCGTTTTTGTTCTTGCACAATTTTTTCTACACGATGCCCTTTCAGGGCGCGACGAGGCACTGGCGCAGCTTAATGAACAAGTTAGTGAATTAAGTGAAATATTAGCGTTGGAGCGTCAAGCAAATGATGAACTGCGCCTAAATATGTCGCAGTTAGAAGCCTCATTAAAAGATTCGACCTCCTATCAGGAGGAAATTCTCGCGCAACTAGCCGAAGAAACAGACCGAGCGAATGTAGCTGAAGCTGATCTCATCAGCGAACGCGAAACTATTCAAGCCAGCCGTGAAACGATTTTAACGCAATTAACTACGATTGAATCTTTAAGCCGCGACATAGATGCCCTAGACGAAGTAAGAAATAATTTAGAAATAGAGATCGCGCGGCTACTTGTTGCACAGAAAGAAATAGAAACTAATGCAAAAGCTCTTATTAAACGAAACTTGACACTTGAAAATGAGAGAAATCAATTAGCTACTGCCTTGGCGAGCGCCAATAAAGATAGAGCGACGTTATCCGAACGCCTAAAAACCAACGACGCCTTGACTGCATCACTACGCGATCGGACGAAAGAGCTTTTAGCCCGTTTATCAACCGAGAAGACTAATCGTCAATTAGCGGAAAGGGAAACTTCTCTAGCCCAAAAACAGTTAGAGCAACGTGAGTTGCGTCTAGCCGAACTACAGAAGATGCAAATGACGCGATCAGCGATGCTGGAAAAAGAAAAGGGCATATCATCCGCAGCACAACGACAAGTAGCGCTACTAAACCAGCAAATTTCAGCACTTCGAACCCAACTCGCACAAATATCGCAGGCACTAGACGATGCTGAGGCTAAAGACCGCAGCCAAAATATCGTTATTGCTGACTTAGGTAGGCGTCTAAATCTTGCTTTAGCACAAAAGCTTGAAGAATTGTCTCGCTACCGATCTGAATTCTTTGGTAGGCTTCGCACCGCATTAGGCAATCGGCCCGATATTCGCATCGTAGGTGATAGATTTGTTTTCCAATCCGAGGTTCTTTTTGAATCGGGGTCTGCCGACCTTGGTGAAGACGGAAGAGATAGCCTAGCTCATCTCGCAACCAATCTATTGGAGATAAGCAGACGAATCCCGGATGATTTACCCTGGATACTTCGCGTAGATGGTCATACTGATCGTATGCCTATTAAAACGCCCGAATTTCCATCCAACTGGGAATTAGCGAGCGCACGCGCAACCGCGGTTGTTAAATTTCTGGCCAAACAAGGTATCCCCCCGCAACGTCTAGCAGCCACGGGGTTTGCTGAATATCAACCGATTGAGTTAGGCAGAAACGAAACGGCATATACGCGAAACCGAAGAATCGAAATCAAGCTAACTGAGCGTTGAGCGAGAGTTCTTGAACTCACCCAGAGAACCCAGATCAAACTGTAGTGCCGCGAGACGCGCGTACAGACCGTCCTCCGCTATCAAATCGTCATGCTTTCCGGATGCAACAATACAGCCATTCTCAACAACGACAATCCTATCCGCCTTTAGCACGGTAGCTAAACGGTGTGCTATAATTATGGTCGTCCGCCCTGACATAACTGTTTCAAGCGCTTCCTGAACCATGCTTTCGCTTTCGGCATCGAGCGCGCTTGTGGCTTCGTCTAAAAGCAGGACTGCCGGATCACACAGAATAGCCCTGGCTATGGCAATACGTTGACGCTGCCCCCCTGAAAGCTGGACACCACGCTCTCCAAGAGGCGTCCGAAACCCATCAGGAAAGCCCTCAATAAATTCTAGTGCCTGAGCAATCTGAGCAGCTGCCTTGACCTCTGCGTCAGACGCGTCTGGATCCCCATAACGGATATTCTCCATAGCATCGGTGGCAAAGATCACCGGTTCCTGGGGCACCAGAGCAATTCTCTTTCTCAAATCTGCAAGATCAGTGGTTCGAACATCAACATCATCAAAAGACACCACGCCTTTCTCACAGTCATAGTATCTCATGAGCAACTGGAATACGGTTGTTTTTCCGGAACCCGAAGGTCCAACCAACGCTATTCTTTCTCCTTCGCCAACACACAAGTTGAAATCAAACAATACTGTTTTTTCTGGCCGCGCCGGATATTGAAAAGTTACCTGCTTAAACGAAATGCGGCCAAACGGCGGTGACGGTAGAGGGGCAGGGTGTTTTGGGATAGAAACTGCGGTTTTCGTGTTTAGAAGCTCGAATAAGCGCTCAGCTGCTCCAGCTGCCCTCTGTATATCTCCATAAATCTCGCTTAAAGCCCCTACCGATCCTGCAACAATAACAGCATAAAATACGAACGCTGCAAGTTCCCCACCACTCATAGACCCAGAGATTACATCCTTTGCACCAATCCATAGAACGCCATCCACAGCCCCAAAAACTAGTAATATCACAACGGCTACCAAATATGAGCGTGCCCGAGCATGCTGTGTAGCAGCTTTAAAGGCTGCTTCAACAGTCTCTGTGTACTGACTTCGATCCAAAACTTCTCTGCCAAAAGCTTGGACCGTGCGAATAGCGTTTATACTCTGTTCCGCATGAGCCCCCATATCAGCTACGCGATCCTGATTTCTTCTCGACAAATGGCGAACTCTGCGACCAAATAGTACTAAAGGCACAACGACCACCGGCACAACAACTAAAGTTAAACCAGCCAGTTTAGGACTGGTAACTATCAGCAATACAAGCCCACCGCAAAACAATAGAATGTTGCGAAGAGCAACGGACAAACCAGTGCCAACAACTGTCTGAATCAGGGTGGTATCAGTCGTTAAACGCGACAGCACCTCTCCCGTTCGAGTCAGTTCAAAGAAGGCTGGGCTTAGTGATACAATATGTCCATAAACGGAACTCCGTATATCTGAAATTACACGCTCGCCAAGCCAAGCTACACAATAAGAGCGCGCAAAGGACGCCCCGGCGAGAAGTGCTACCACACCCAAAAGCGCTAAAAAATATTGGTCTAGATATGCCTCTCCATTCGTTGAGAAGCCATGGTCAACCATGCGACGTAGCGCTTGACCAATCGCAAGAGTCGCTCCTGCAGCAGCAACTAACGAAGCCAAAGTAGCGACTAACGCCCAACGGTATGGTCGCACATAGGAGAAAACAGGCCATAAACCGGAGACGCGGTTACTGGTTTTATGCGTGTTTCGATCGTCTAGATTTTTCGTCATGACCTTATGTATCGTTATCTGAGAGTTAATCCAGTCGCAAGTGGTAACGTTAATTTTCCGTTACAAAATGCCACCTATGCACTTGATCAACCGTACATCATTCTTTATACAGCCCTTTCCTGCTAGTCAGTACAAAGTATTGTTTCCACCCCTGGCATTAGAGGAAGTATGAAGCGAGAAATTCACCCAGACTACCACGATATAAATGTGGTTATGACCGACGGCTCGACATTTACTACCCGTTCGACCTGGGGAAAACCAGGCGATACCCTAACTCTCGACGTAGACCCCAAATCTCACCCTGCGTGGACAGGGGGTGGACATCGACTTGTTGATACGGGCGGCCAGGTAGCCAAGTTCAATAAACGATTCAAGGAGTTTGGTTTAGAGTAGCAGGACACCATCATTAGAACAGTTCTTTCGCTATTAGTGGAGTCATTTAGAATCAAATCTTCTAATCACAAGCCGGCGCACGATCAATAAATTTTCTCAATACATCAAGTACAGCATCCGGCTTTTCACTCATCATGAAATGACCGCTATTTATGTCAATAGATTCAATGGACGAAATTTTCTGAGCAAGAGCTACGGATGCATGTCGAGGCACCATTCGATCCAAGGAACCATTGAGAAGTATGGTTGGGCAGTTAATTTTGGTGAAAACCTCACACCCAGCCTGGTATCTATTACACGATGATAAATCCGCATGTAATGTCTTTGGTGAAACCCTCTCTATGAGTCTGGCAGCCCCCCCCATCATCCATAACCCTGGTGCTGGGTGCCCTCCCATGCGAGCACCTGGTGAGTGACCCCACCCAGTGATAATCCTCGCCGCCTTAGGTACATCTCTTCGCGCTTCGGTCAAGAGTTGATCGTTAACTGTCATCGGAATTCCTGCGCCCAGAAGCGCTAGCCGATGGATAAGGTTTGGTAAACGGGCTGCTACTTCAATGGCAACAAGAGCTCCCATGCTATGGCCAACCAGCATGGCAACATCTCGTTCTAATGTTGAGATAGCGCTAGACACCACGTCCGCCATATCCTCAATAGTTGTGCACGAAGGACCGGCGGAGCGTCCATGCCCCGGCAAATCAATCGCGCAGACAGCATAGCCATGGTGAGCAAAATAGCGGGCCTGCAATGTCCAAATGCTATGATCAGCACCTGCTGCATGCACAAACACCACTAGGGCCTCTCCCTGACTAGGCTTCCGCCCCCCATCACCACAAAAAACTGTTCGCTCTGTTGCTTGTATAAGCATCTCTTAAGAACGTTCTGCCCGCGATAAGGCGCGCCTAAGGTCATCTATCAAATCATCAGGATCCTCAAGACCTATCGAGAGCCTGATCAGGTCATCTCCAATGCCTGCCGCGTCAAGAGCAGCTCGATCCATTTGCTGGTGCGTTGTGCTCGCTGGATGAATGACTAACGACTTTGCGTCTCCGACATTTGCAAGATGTGAAAAAACTTGTAACGACTCAATTATTCTCACGGCAGCATCATATCCACCTTTGACGCCAAAGCTAAATATCGCCCCGCAACCACGCGGCAATAATTCTTTGGCAAGAAGGTGGTCGGGATGATCAGGCAGCTCTGGGTATGTAATCCAAGACACGAAATCATGTTCTGCAAGGAAATCAACTATGCGGCGTGCATTGTCCACGTGGCGGGCCATTCTAAGAGGCAATGTTTCAACGCCCTGCAAAATGTGAAATGCGTTAGTCGGGCTCATGCATGCACCGAAGTCACGCAACCCCTCTGCCCGTGCGCGCATGACAAATGCCTGAGGACCAAAAGCCTCCGCAAAACGAATACCATGATAACCTTCATAGGGTTCGGTTAGAGTAGGAAATAGATCTGATGACGCCCAATCAAATGTTCCGCTGTCGACAAGCACGCCACCGATTGCAACTCCATGACCGCCCAAAAACTTTGTGGCCGAGTGCATAACAATGTCAGCTCCAAAGTCTCCCGGTCGACACAACCAAGGTGAAGCAAATGTTGAATCAATAAGCAATGGAATTCCAGCGTCATGGGCTACTTTAGACACTTCGGGAATATTGAGTACCTCAAGGCCTGGGTTTCCAAGAGTTTCAGCAAAAACAAGTCTTGTGTTCTCTCGGATGGCACCTCTAAAGGCACCTATATCACGAGGATTAACAAACGTTGTCTCAATCCCAAATCTTGGTAGTGTATGGGTAAAAAGATTATGAGTTCCTCCATATATTGAGGAAGATGAAACAATGTGTTGTCCAGTTCCCATCAATGTAGCAACAGCCAGATGTAACGCAGCCATCCCACTTGAGGTACATACCGCGCCAACTCCTCCTTCAAGCGCGGCCAGTCGCTCCTCCAACACCGCCGTTGTTGGGTTGGACATCCGTGAATAAATATGACCAACTCGCTCCAAATTGAATAAAGAAGCAGCATATTCTGTGTCAGGAAAAACGTACGATGTAGTCTGATATATTGGTACGGCTCGAGCGCCTGTCTCCGGATCAGGTTTTTGGCCAGCGTGCAAACTAAGGGTACTAAGGCCTATGCCAGTGCTCGAATCCCTCGAGGTGGATTTTTGATCTGCCATTACTATATTTCCGATAAAGCGCAACTTCCAATAGTAAGAGTATCAATTCAATATCGTAAGACATCAAACTGAAACTGGTTTTCCATCATCGGAAAACCCAACAAGTTCAAGCATATTTTTGGGAAATGAGGATAAAAAACGCCAATATCCCCCTTAATAACCCGTTAGTTACAGAGGGTTTTTCGGTTCGATATGTCAGTTATTTTGCCGTCCAACCGCCATCCATAGGTATGGCAGCACCGCGTACTTCAGATCCCGCCTGACTGCACAGAAAGACTGCCAGCGAACCAAAGAATTCTGCTGGCACCATCACCTTGGATGGTTGATCTGCTGCAACCATATTGTTGGCCATTTCCTCAGCAGGAATCCCTTGAATATCCGCCGTCTCTTCAATTACACGCATTAGCAATTCTGTTTTTGAATAGCCGGGGCAAATAGCATTACAAGTAATCCCCGTTTCAGCGGTCTCTAAAGCAACAGCTTTTGTCAATCCAACGATACCGTGCTTTGATGCCGTGTATGCTGAAACAGTTGGATATCCGACCAAACCGAGAGTTGAAGCAATGTTGATGATTCTTCCCCAATTGCGCTTTTTCATGCCCGGCAACACGTGATGAATCGCGTGATAAGAAGCCGATAAATTAACTGCAATAATGTCATTCCAATCGTCAGCCGATAAATCCTCAATAAGATTTGGATGATTTGTTCCAGCATTATTTACTAGAATGTCAACACTGCCAAAATGCTCGATTGAATGATGCACTAGAGCACGGATGTCATCAGGGTTATTGAGGTCCGCTTTCCGATATTCAACCTTCACCTTATGTCGCGATAACTCATTTATTGCCGGTTCAGCTGATTCTATTGACCGACGACCCGATAGCATCACATTACAACCTTGAGCCGCCAATGCATCAGCAATAGAGTAGCCAATCCCCAGCTTCAAACTTGATCCAGTGACAATGGCCGATCTGTTATCAAGCACGGCCAACCTCCTTTCTGTAAATGTTTAAGAAACGATGGTTATGAACAAGGCTTTACCTCGTCTCGCGATTTAAGAAAGCGCTGATTCAAGACGGTCCATGGCCTCAGACAAAAGACTCTCCGAGTTTGCATAGCACAACCTCAAATGACCTTCTCCTGTTCCGCCAAATGCTGATCCGGGGGCCAACCCTATACCGTGCTCACGCAAAATTTGTTTCGCAAATGAAGTACTATGAGTCATACCGTCAACAGCAAAAAACGCATAAAAAGCGGCCTCGGGTCTCGGCATGCGGACACGCGACATCTTCTTCAATCGTTCGAACACAAGCTCACGCCTTCTTCGATACCGATCTACTAGCGACTTTACATAACTATCGCCCTCAGCCAACGCCACTATGCCGGCATGCTGGGCAAACGTCGTTGCACCCGCCACATTATACTCGTTCATCATCTCCAAGGTCTCGCCAAGCATGCTTGGCGCAGTTAGCCAACCTATTCGCCAGCCTGTCATTGACCAACTTTTAGAAAAGCTGTTGATAACAAATACCAGATCGTCTGGCTCAGCAAGTTCTAGAAACGATGGAGCACTGGGTCGGTCGTAAACTATGCGCGCATAAACTTCGTCAGCGATCACCCAAATACCGTGTTGCCGACAATAACTAAGAAGTGCTTTCTGTTGCTCACCACTCATCATCCAGCCTGTGGGATTGTTTGGTGAATTGACAATAACTGCCCGAGTCCCCCCATCACAGGAAGACAGTAACTTATCTAGGTCTAGTCCCCAGCCATCAGAACGTTTGTCGAGGCTTACAAATCGAGGCTCAGCACCCATTATCTGAACACATCCCACAAAATTCGGCCAAATTGGTGTTACGATTACTACGTTGTCGTTTGGGCCTGCCAAACATTGCGTCGCAATCATAATACCGTTCATACCAGACGCAGTGACGGTAACTCGATCCACTCCGATTCTTGCTCCATAAAGCTCCGTCATGTACGCAGAGAGCGCCTGCCGCAACTCGCCAATCCCTCTATTCAACGTGTAGAAAGTTTTCCCTGTCTCAAGAGCGCGCGAAGCTTCATCCGTTATAAATTTTGGAGTTGGGTCATCTCCCTCACCAAACCACAAAGCAATGACGTCATCTCGCAGCATACCTTCTCGAGCAATCTTCCTAATTTCCGAAAATGGCAAGCCAAGGATCTCTTTTCGGAGAGAAAGATTACCACTGCTATCTGTTTGGTTTCCTTGCATCACGCGGCAATCACTTCTTGCCGCTGCTCCCCAAGGCGCTCAATACTCAGGGTCATAACATCTCCCGATGTCAAAAATACTGGGGGTTTTTGACCTAAACCGACGCCCGGCGGCGTGCCTGTAGTTACTACATCTCCTGGATTTAAGGTCATGAATTGGCTAATGTAGCTGAGACAGAACGCGCAGCTAAAAATCATTGTGTCAGTGCTGCCTTCCTGAAATCGTTTCCCATTAACATCAAGCCACATATTAAGTGCTTGAGGATCACCAACTTCGTCTGGCGTTACTAGCCAAGGACCAATTGGTGCAAAAGTATCAGCACACTTGCCCTTCATCCACTGTCCGCCACGTTCAATTTGGAACTCGCGTTCAGAGACATCATTTAAAATACAATAGCCGGCTATATGACTCGCTGCATCGGATTCATCGACGTAGCTTGCTAATGAACCAATAACAAATGCAATCTCAACTTCCCAATCAGTTTTTTTTGAACCCCGAGGGATCCTAACTGGATCATAAGGACCTGTTATAGCCGAAGTAGTCTTGGTGAATAATACTGGTTCGTCCGGAATTGGCAGGCCAGCTTCCTTCGCGTGGTCTGCATAATTCAGGCCCACAGCAACAATCTTCCCTATCCCAGATACTGGAACACCTATTCGCTTATCGTTTTTCACGGTAGGAAGTGTGGAAGAATCCAAATTCCGCAAACGTTCAATCGCAGCAGGAGAGAGCTGCGAGGGAGTTAAATCATCGATTTCTTGTGATAAGTCACGGATTGTACCTTCCGAGTCAAGAATCCCCGGTTTTTCCTCATTTACTGGACCATAACGTAATAGCTTCATTTCCACTTCTCCATAATTCAACAACGATACCGATACCAAATAGCCACTAACATTTCGTGCCGCTCAACAGACAATCACATATATTTTAACCAAACACCTGCTCGGCATCACCTCGCACCTTTAGTTTAGAAGTAATCATTTTACGTGCCCGTACAATGTTGCCCTCCAGCGTCGCAATTAGTTCAGTAAGCTCTTCTATTGACATGTCCTCGAGCTTGACCATTTCTGGTACCGGCATGACGCTAACTTCTTCTTCGTCCATAACGCCCCCAAAAGGCTATGATCAACCTCACTCCCACATGAGTCTTGCCAGTTTGAAGTGAACATACTAGACCTGCAATACTCTTCTGCGTCGCACCTCCGTGAAAAAGTCAGGGCATAATAGTCAATGATGAAAGCCATAGAAATTAGTCAGCCAGGCGGATCAGAAGTTTTGCGTTTGGTAAACAGGGAAATTCCTACTCCAAACCACGATGAGCTACTGATAAAAGTATCAGCCGTCGGTGTTAATCGGCCTGATATTCTTCAGCGAGAAGGAAAATACCCTCCCCCCCCCGGAGCGTCTGATATTCTGGGTCTTGAAGTATCTGGTATTGTTTGCAAGGTTGGAGAATTGGTGCAAGGGCATGTAGAAGGTGAACAGATTTGTGCCCTTGTCACAGGCGGTGGTTATGCGGAGTACTGCACAGTACCCGCCGCTCAAGTTCTACCCGTCCCATCTGGCCTGGACATGATCGAGGCAGCAGCTCTGCCAGAAGCATTTTTCACTGTTTGGACTAATGTCTTTGACCGAGGAAATCTTCAATCAGGTGAATGCTTTCTTGTCCACGGCGGGTCAAGCGGAATCGGCACAACAGCGATACAATTGGCCAGGGCTTTTGGAGCCCGAGTCTTCGCTACAGCTGGTTCTGCTGATAAGTGCAAAGCGTGCAACCAACTTGGAGCTGAACGCACCATCAACTACAAACAGGAGGATTTTGTTAAAATCACAAAGGGCCTTACCGATGGCGTGGGTCTCAATTTGATACTCGATATGGTGGGTGGTGATTATTTACAAAGAAATTTTTCTGCGCTAGCCCCAGAGGGGCGCTTAGTACAGATTGCCTTTCTCGAAGGAAGTAATGTTAAAGTCAACCTTATGCCCATAATGCTGAAAAAACTCACCTTCACCGGAGCAACGCTTCGCTCGCGCCCAGTAGAGGAAAAGGCTCAGATTGCCGATGCGCTGAAGAAGCGCGTCTGGCCCCTCATTGAGAGCGCGCGAGTGCGACCTGTGATTGACTCGGTCATACCGCTTGCCAATGCCCACAAGGCCCATGAGAGAATGGAAGCCAGCGAGCATATAGGTAAAATCGTTCTTCGCGTAGAGCCATGACGGTGATTCTTGAGCACATTAGCTGAACGAAGCACTCAAAAAGACAAGAAAGTTATCTAAGAATTTCCCGATAACTCAGGGGTTCATTTTGTCGCGGTTATATGTTAACTCGTCCCGATCCAACTGAAACCCGACAAAAATTAGATAATCGTCTCCCGCTTTACCTTCCGGGAGTCCAATCCGCTGCATGATTTCCTCTTCGACATAAGCTTCTCGCGTACCTGAAAAATCCGCTACCGTCTCAAATACCCTCTTAGCAATTAACTGCTCTCGGTTATCTGATAATGCGACAAAGTAACCTAACTTAGCCGATGATGAATTAGAGGTTGGCCCCAAAGTAGCAGTAATAAGAATCTCAAGTTCAACAGCCAACTCGTTTCCTCGATACGTACACGACCAAAGAACATCTGCAAACTCCGCACTATAGTCTATGTCCGTCACATCTCGACCTAGGTTGCTTTTGAATTTGACCACTCTAGCAGTCTCATCAATAAGAGCCACAGCTGGACAGGGACCCGACGACCTTGGAAGAATCGTATCACACCCCAAACTTAACGATGCGAAAAGAAGTAAGATTGAAATTCTTGCCATAGCTTAGGTTACTACCTAATGATCACACTACAATGACTCGTGAGTATCATCACAGAACGGACCGGTGCCCGTCTGCTTGCAGCCGCAAAAGTACACTGTTTCAGCCTCTTTGCACTTGTATTGAACAGGTCTAAACCCTGTTCCTTTATGCGAGCCATCACAGAACGGTTGATCTTTCGAACGACCACATGAACACCACCAATAATCTTTACCATCTTCAACTTCAACCTCATAAGGTCCAATTTGCGCTATTACTGGTGGACGTTTGTTCATATTTCACTCCTTAACCGAACACAAGCGACTTTCCTTTACTGTACCAGACGCTAGCACCCCATACGAGATGGGTCATCTAGAAAGCCTTTTCCTTATGCAAATGTGCCGCTACGATAAGTCTATGAGATCGCCATATCTCACAACAATGAAAAAGCCACCTATCACTATCCTATTAGCCAGCCCGAGAGGTTTCTGTGCAGGCGTGGATCGTGCAATACAAACTGTCGAAAAGTCCCTGAAACGGTTTGGCGCTCCAGTTTATGTACGTCACGAAATTGTTCACAATCGGTACGTCGTTGAAAGCCTTGAGGAACAGGGCGCAGTCTTCGTAGATGACCTGGATGAAGTTCCAAAGGGTGCTCCCGTTATTTTCTCTGCTCATGGGGTGCCAAAATCTGTGCCTATTGAAGCCAAGAAAAGAAACTTGTTCTATCTTGACGCAACGTGCCCGCTCGTAAGTAAGGTACATCGGGATGCTGAGCGGCATTATGAAGCTGGACGTCATGTTATCCTAATCGGGCACGCTGGCCATCCTGAAGTGATCGGCACTATGGGACAACTTCCTCACGAATCCACAACGCTTATAGAGACAGCCCTCGATGCCCAAAATATCACGCCAGACGATCCTCATAATCTTGCCTACATCACGCAAACGACCCTTTCATTGGACGAGACGAGCTTTATCATTTCAATTCTCAAGAAACGATTTCCAAATATCCATGCTCCACACAAGCAAGACATATGTTACGCCACAACGAATCGTCAGGAAGCGGTTAAAGCAATCGCATCTCGATGCGACTTTCTCATCATCATTGGAGCGCCAAATTCATCGAACTCTCTGCGGCTGGTGGAAGTAGCAGTAGCTAATGGCTGCCCCCAAGCCACTTTGACAGAGCGAGCAGATGATATTGACTGGAAAAGCCTCAGAGGCAATCAAACCATCGGTATCAGTGCAGGAGCATCCGCTCCAGAAACGTTAGTTGATGAAGTGATATCTGAATTCAAGAAAAAATTTCATGTAATATTGAAGCCGGTGTTTACCCGCCACGAGGACATAAGTTTTAAGCTACCGAATGCGCTTATCCATGCATCAGACTGAAAATTTAAATAGCTCTATTGAAGTGGTCGATATCTATACTGATGGTGCCTGTTCTGGTAACCCTGGCCCAGGTGGCTGGGGAGCAATAATCATTTTTTCACATACCACCCTCGAGATAATGGGGGGTGAAGCTAATACTACTAATAACCGTATGGAACTACGTGCTGCGATTGAGGGATTGTCATCTCTTAAACAACCCAGCTGCGCACGAATATACACGGACAGCGTATATGTCCGCGACGGAATTACAAAGTGGATACACCGATGGAAAATTAATAACTGGCTCACCTCCCGCCGAAAGCCCGTAAAGAACATTGATCTGTGGAAACGCTTAGACCACGAGCTGCAGAACCACGAGGTAACATGGCACTGGGTTAAAGGCCATTCCGGGCATCCACAGAATGAGCGAGCAGACCAACTGGCTCGAGACGGTATGCTAATGCATCACGGTTAGGCTTGAGAGATAAGAGTCTCAGCACTGCTAACATCAAGCCCCGATTCGTCTATATTCAGGTGAGTGATGTAACCAGAATCAACTATAATTGAAAAACGTTTACCTCTAACACCCATCCCATAGGCTGTCGCATCCAATTCGAGACCCATTGCTCGAGTCCAGTTCCCGTTACCATCCGCTAACATCCGCACTTTACCAGCAACCTCATGAGCCTGCCCCCAAGCGCCCATCACGTAAGCATCATTTACAGCAACGCAAACAATAACGTCTATCCCTTTCGCTCTAATAGCTGAGGAGTGTTTAACAAAACCGGGCAAATGCTGGTTTGAGCACGTCGGGGTAAAAGCTCCTGGAACAGAAAACATGGCAACTCTCTTCCCACCGAACAATTCTTCCGTCGTAACGGTCACTTTACCTTGCTCGGTCATTTCTTCGAAATCTCCATCAGGCACCATATCTCCAACTTTGACGGTCATAATCTCACTTCCTTAACTTTTCGTATAATTCATCCATATCCTGAGTACATTTACATCGGCACAATAAAACCAATTCTTCCGTTTGACACCATTCTGCCTGCGCAGATAGCCTGCTTCTCTCCCCGAATAGATTCAAACAACACAACATCATATTACTAGAAATACAAAACATGGAAACAACGGTTATGAGTCAATGCGTTCCATTAGATATACAATTTGTTCGGGACCAATTTCCAGCCTTTCATCATGAGAGTACGCGCGATTGGGCCTTCCTAGAGAATGCTGGAGGAAGTTATGTTCCTCACACAGTAATATCTCGCCTCCAGCGCTTTCTGGTGGAAACTAAAGTTCAACCACACGGCCCATATGACGCATCCAAAGCCGGTGGTCAGGCGATCGATGAAGCTCACGCACATATGGCTGAAATGATAAATGCCGATATAGATGAAATCGTGATCGGCAGCTCTACTACAATGAATGTTTATGTTCTCGCAAACTCAATGCGATCGTGGTTCAAGCCCAACGATGAAATTGTGGTAACCAACCAAGACCATGAGGCTAATAATGGTGCATGGAGGCGGTTGTCTGAGTTCGGTGTCAGAATCCGTGAGTGGAAAATCAATCCTTTTAGCGGCGAGCTCGACCTAAATTCACTAGAAAATCTTCTTGGAAATCATACACGCTTGGTATGTTTTCCACATTGCTCAAATATAGTTGGCTCCACCAATAACGTCCAAGAGATAATCCGGCGCGTTCGCAAAACGGGCGGTCTGACAATGATAGATGGTGTTTCCCATGCCCCGCATCAAGCTATTGATGTAAAGGCGCTTGATGCAGATTTCTATGCATTTAGCCTTTACAAAACCTACGGCCCTCATCTTGGATTACTATATGTCCGTCGAGACCACCTTCAACGCCTTACCAGCCAGAATCACGAACAGATCACAGATGGTTTAGCACTGAAGTTAAATCCTGGAGGTGTTAATCATGAAGAAGCCGCAAGTCTGTCTGGTATTACCGAATACTTCGACTCTTTATATGATCATCATTTTCATGTGCCCGAACCAAGGCGTCATAGACGAATTACGATGCTGTTCGACTTGCTCTCGGATCACACCAACCGAATGTGTTTTCACCTTATACGTTATCTCAAAACAGTCCCTAGTGTGCGGATTATAGGTAATGGAAGCGAGTCACCAAAAGTCCGCGCACCAACAGTATCTTTTGCTGTAAAAGGTCGGTCTTCTAAAGAAATTGCATCAACTCTCGCTACCCACAAAGTCGCAGTTCGTGCTGGAAGTTTCTATGCTTGGCGTTGCACACAAGCTCTTGGCATTGACCCAAATGATGGTGTAGTCCGTGCTAGTATGCTCCATTACAATACTATGGAAGAAGTTGAGCGGCTGATATCGAGTCTAGAGGAAATTCTATGAACACATCTCTCCCGAAGTCTGCTCGTGTAGTAATTGTAGGTGGCGGAATAATTGGGTGTTCCGTTGCTTATCACCTCGCAAAGCATGGCTGGAAAGACATCGTATTGTTGGAACGCAAACGCCTTTCCTGCGGTACAACGTGGCATGCCGCTGGATTAGTAAGGTCCATGTTATACACCATTAATTTAACGAAATTAGCCCAGTATACGGCGGACCTATACTTCAACCTCGAAACGGAGACTGGGCAGGCGACAGGCTATAAGCGCAACGGTTCAATCTCAATTGCCAACAATTCTGAACGTTGGGAGGAAATTCTCCGCGGTGCCTCAATGGCCTCCGCGTACGGTATTCAAGTAGAAGTTATGGTGCCAGAAGACATTAAGAAGAAGTGGCCTCTACTATATATCGATGATCTTGTTGGAGGTCTTTGGTATCCAGAAGATGGTCAGACCAACCCCTCCGATACATGCGCCGCGCTTGCCCGTGGTGCGCGCATCAATGGCGTTCAAATAATGGAGGACACACTGGTTACTGGCATCCGTGTGGAAGGGCGTCGTGCGGTCGCGGTGGAAACCCCTCATGGAGAGATATCTGCAGAGGTGGTTGTCAATAGCGCCGGCCTTTGGGGCCGCGAGGTTGGTAAAATGGCGGGGGTAAATGTACCTCTTCACGCTGCAGAACACTTCTATGTCGTAACCGAGCCTATTCCCAATCTATCAAGTGACTTGCCAAGCCTTCGCGATATGGATGGTGGTGCCTATTACAAAGAGGATGCTGGAAAGCTTCTTATTGGTGGATTTGAGCTCGATGCCAAACCATGGGGTATGAACGGAATTCCGGATGACTTCTGCTTTGACCAATTGCCTGACGACTGGGAGCATTTCTCGCCGATTTTAGAGGGAGCAATGCACCGTGTTCCCACGTTGCATGAGATAGGCATAAGAACATTCTTTAATGGTCCTGAGAGCTTTACGCCAGATCAACGATACAACCTTGGCTTGGCACCGGAACTGGATAACTTTTTCGTTGCGGCTGGTTTTAATTCTATTGGCATCCAATCGGCCGGCGGTGCTGGCAAGGCATTGGCGGAATGGATAGTGGAAGGAGAGCCGCCATTTGACTTATGGGATGTTGATGTGCGCCGCGTCATGCCACACCAAGGCAATAAGTTCTATTTATATAGCCGCGTTAGTGAAGCTCTGGGTTTAATGTACGCAATGCACTGGCCGCATCGTCAGTATGAAACAGCAAGAGGCCTTCGCACCTCTCCACTCCACGAACAACTGGAAGACCTCGGTGCCTGCTTCGGTGAAGTAGCAGGTTGGGAACGACCTAATTGGTACAGCACTGACGATAACTTACCTAGATACGAGTACTCCTTTCAACGCCAAAACTGGTTTTCTAACTGTGAAACTGAATGTAAAGCAGTCCGCGAAGCATGTGGTTTTTTCGATTTGAGTTCGTTTTCAAAGTTTATGGTTATTGGTCCTGACGCTGTCGACATGCTCCAACATATCTGTACAAACGATATAGATGTCTCTCCTGGAGTCGCCGTCTATACCCAATGGCTAAACGAAAAGGGCGGGATTGAAGCAGACCTAACTGTTACTCGACTCTCAATGGATAGATTCATGATTATCTCCAGCGCTGCAACGTCGGTCCGTGACTGGGCGTGGCTGTCACGCCACAGCGCTAACACTGATGTTGTTATAAACGATTGTACATCCGCGTATGCTGTAATCGGCTTGATGGGCCCAAAGAGTCGTGAACTGTTATCGCTCCTCACAGACACACCGCTAGATAATGCGACCTTCCCTTTCCGATGCTCAAAAGAAATAGAGATTTTCGGTTCTAAAGTGCGAGCAACTCGGCTTAGTTATGTTGGCGAACTCGGCTGGGAACTATATATTCCTACCGAGTTCTCTCGTGGCGTTCTTAGTCGGATTCTTGACTGCAGAAACACAGTGCCCCTTGTGCCGGCAGGGATGCATGCCCTGGATTGCTTGAGGATGGAGAAGGCATATCGTCACTGGGGACACGACATCACTCCAGACGACACTCCTCTTGAAGCAGGCCTTGATTTTGCATGTTCCTTTGACAAGCCCCAGCAGTTTATCGGTCGAGAATCTCTGTTGCGTCAACGCGACAATACAGTTTTATCTAAACGTCTTGTTCAATTTGCTCTCGATGACCCCAAACCGTTGCTGTATCACGACGAACCCATTTACCGAAACGGAGAAATGGTTGGCTATATCACATCTGGAGCCTACGGACACATATTAGGATCCGCTGTTGGACTCGGTTACGTTACCCATGGTCACGGCGTTAGCGATGACTTTATATTGTCTGGATCCTATGAAATAGAGGTTGCTTGGAAACGTTATACAGCCAGAGCTAGTCTTACCTCCATGTACGATCCAAAAAATAGAAATATGCGCCTCTAGAAAAGCCTTTACCGTGTATCTTAACGGCTGCCAATTATCTGTTCATATCCCAGCTAAAGGCTTCAATCGAAAATTCTGTTCTACTTCGCTCCGTTGCCATATTCCCAACATCATTCCAGATTGCTAACACTTCACATACGTAGGAAGCGATTTCTATAGACATATTAAGGGCGGTTTGGTAGTTCAAGATCAAAGTGAGCACCTAGCTAAACCGACAACAACTGACCCCGAAGCATTACTGAAGAACTAAGTTCAGCTGAACTTCCCGACCAAGATATTACGCCCTTTTCCATTATGTAGTGGCGATCGACTAGCTCGACGGATGCTGATGCATACTTATCCACCACAAGCACGGCCATACCCATATCCTTAAGTTTTCCAAGGCAGCTCCAGATTTCTGAACGTACCATCGGAGCTAACCCCTCTGTGGCTTCATCCAAGATCAGAAGTCGTGGGTTGGTCATTAGCGCACGACCAATGACCAACATCTGCTGCTCTCCACCTGATAACAGTCCTCCTTGGATGGTTTGGCGATCGGCCAGCAGAGGGAACAGACTGAACACCTTATGCAAAGTCCAATATCCAGGCCTAGCAGTCGCAATAAGATTCTCTACCACGTTTAATGATGGAAAAACCTGGCGGTCCTCAGGAACAAAGCCAATTCCAGCTTTCGCGATTCTGTAGGATCGCCAGCCAGAAATAACGAGGCCATCCAAACAAACCTTCCCTTCCTTAGGTTTTATAATACCAGAAATTACACGCAAAGTTGTTGTCTTACCCATGCCATTGCGACCAAGTAACGTAATAATTTCCCCCGAACCGACTTTCAAGTCGACTCCAAATAGGACAGGAAATTCATCATAGCCAGCCTTTAGCCCAGAAACGGTAAGCATTAGTCGACTTCACCCAAGTAGGCCTTTTGTACTGCAATATCACTTCGGATTTTCTCAGGCACACCACAAGCTATTGCGACACCCCGATCCAGTACAGTGACATAGTCTGCTAGTGAAAAGACCACATCCATATCGTGTTCTATCATTAGCAGGGTATTCTCGCACTTAAGTGCGCCGAGCAGTTCCACCATTGATTTACTTTCAGCAATACTTAACCCTGCCATAGGTTCGTCAAGAATCAATAGCCGAGGTTGAGTTGCCAAAACCATTGCCAGCTCAAGTAAACGACGTTGTCCGTGAGAAAGATGAGCGGCATGGGTATCTTCATGATCTCCAAGACCTACTTGTACAAGATATTCTCTCGCAGACACCTGGATACCTTTATCATCTCGAACAGGTGACCAACATCCAAAATTTCGACCCTCTCTGGCCTGTATTGCGAGCACGGCATTATCCAGAGCCGAAAAACTTGGAAATATTGAGGTAATCTGGAAAGTTCGCACTATTCCATGCCGCGCTCGTGCCTCAGAAGACAAGTTGTCAATCGTGCCTCCACAATACCATATGCGTCCGGAATCAGCCCTTTGTCGCCCGGTGATAAGATTAATAAGTGTCGTCTTTCCGGCCCCATTTGGGCCAATAACCGCGTGTATTGAACCTTGCTTTACGTCCATACCAACAGCTGACAAAGCTTTTACACCTCCAAATTTCTTTGTTAAGCCTTGCACTGAAAGAAGGAGCTTAGCCACGGTTACGGCCTCTAAATAGACCCCCAATGCCACCCTTTGCATAAAGAACAACAAGTATCAGTATCGGGCCAAAAATAATGTTCCAATAATCAGTGAAACGCGCTAGAACCTCTGATAATAGCAGAAATACGGTAGCGCCAAATAAAGGACCAAATAACATCCCTGCACCACCCAGAATCACCATGATTAAAACCTCTCCGGATCGAGTCCAATGCATGAGATCCGGACTAACAAAACCTTCAAAATTTGCGAACAGGACACCTGATAAACCGCAAATCATCCCAGATAGAGTAAATGCGGCGAGACGGTACCTATAAGTTGAAACACCGAGAGCTTGCAGCCTCGTCTCATTCGACTTTATTCCCTTTAAGATCATGCCAAACCGCCCCGCAATCAGACGGCTCTTGGCATAGAGACAGAGAACCAGAATACAGAGAATTACATAATAAATTGCATGATCATCATCAATTCCAGCATGAAGAGTCCCAATGCTAAAATCGCTGCGCTCTGGAACTAGAAGCCCATCATTGCTGCCATACTGTTCAAGGCTAACAGCGAGAAAATATAGCATCTGGGAAAACGCGAGTGTGATCATGATGAAATAGATTCCACGCGTACGAAGAGAAATAGCTCCAAAAATTGCTGCAAAAATGCCACTAAGTCCAATTGCCAATGGCCATTGTAAAAAACCACTACTCACACCATGGTGAGATAGAATGCCGACTGTATATGCTCCGACACCCACGTAAGCAGCGTGGCCAAAACTCACCATCCCGCCAAAACCCAAAATCAGATTGAGGCCAAGCGCGGCCATTGCCCAGAGCATGATTCGCGCAAAAACATCAACATAGTAGGGCTCCCCGACTAACGGAGCCAATACGGGCATGACCGCAAAAATGACCAATAGACTTATCGATACAACTTTCCCCACAGCAGTATCCATAAGCCTACTTAACTCCCTGTGCCGGAAACAGACCTCTAGGCCT
Organism: uncultured Alphaproteobacteria bacterium; assembly: GCA_913041535.1. GTDB lineage: Bacteria > Pseudomonadota > Alphaproteobacteria > VGEJ01 > VGEJ01 > CAJWJK01. The sequence goes on along the minus strand of CAJWJK010000002.1, from coordinate 74,407 downwards.
AAACACCAAAATACCTGCCATCAGCAGGTAAACTCCCATAGATGAAAGCGCTGGACCTGCCGTTTCGGCTGCATTGACTGTAAGAATTTTAAGAAGCAAAACATCAAAATAGGCCCTACCCATCGTATCAATAAAACCAATCAAAATAGCGGCTATAAAGGCCCCCCGGATTGAGCCAATCCCTCCAATAACAATCACAACGAAACACAGAATTAAAACTTGCTCCCCCATACCTACCTGTGCTTGCCCAATCGGGGCAATAAGCATGCCAGCCAGGCCCGCTAGCATTGCACCAATGCTGAACACGACCGCAAATAGCACGTCCACATTTACTCCTAGCAAACCAACCATCCTACGGTTAGATGCACCCGCGCGGATTAACATGCCAAGACGCGTATAGGTCACAAGACCGTAGAGACTTATCGCCACAACAAGCCCAACGCAGACGATAACCAGCCGATATGTGGAAATTACAAGGTCACTGCCCAACACAATAAAGCCATCAAGATAGGTGGGAAGCTCAATCGCAATGCCACCAGAGCCCCAGATCAACCGAATTCCTTCATTAAAAAATAATATTAACCCAAAGGTTGCTAACACTTGATCTAGATGATCTCGCTCATAAAATTTCCGCAGCACGAGTCTCTCGAGAACCAAAGCAAAGAACACGACGGCTGGTAATGCCAGCAATATGCCAAGAGCAAACGACTCTGTAAGGCGAGTCAGGTACGCTGCAAAAAAGGCACCGATCATGTAGATGCTGCCATGGGCCAGATTTATAAAATTCATGATCCCAAACACCAACGTGAGTCCAGCAGCCAGCAGAAATAGGAGGACTCCTAACTGGAGGCCATTAAGAACCTGCTCAATGAACAACACTATATCCATCCGTCAATGGCTCCACAGGAGTTAATGCTGCATGACTTTATTGTCACCAAGACACTACATTTTGCATTCACTCGCATGCACATCGGCGTGCTGTTGCAGAACCACCTCTCCTAACGAGGTAGTCCAGACATCCTCGCTGTCGCGAACGACCGTACGCGTATAGAAGTTTTGGATTGGAAAATGATTAGGACCAAACTTAAATTCGCCCCGAACGGAGTCAAAGTCAGCCTTTTCAAGAGAAGCTCGGAAGGCTTTCACATCATCTAGGTCCCCCTCCACAGCTTCCACGGCTGATTTAATAAGAAACATCGCATCGTAGCTCTGGGCTGCGTAGAAGGACGGATAGCGGCCATACTTAGATTTGAACCGCTCTACAAATTCTTTGTTCTTAATATTACCCATATCAGGCGCCCAAAACATGGTCATATCAGTCCCAAGAATTTCCTCCATGCCAGCTTCCTGAAAACGCGGCAAACTCAGTGCATCTATCGTAAATACAGAGTACAGGGGAATATCGGCTAGCCCAGCCTGCGTATATTGTTTGATAAACGAAAGACCATGTTTACCCGGATAGAAGATAAATACGGCTTCTGGCTTGGTTGCCCTCACTTTCGTTAATTCGGCCGACCAATCAATTTGATCAGGCCAAGCCGTCATGTCCTTACCCACAACAACACCTCTAAAGGTACGCTCAACGCCCGCAACCATATCCTTACCTGCCGCATAATTTGGAGCGATGACGTAAAGTGATTTAACACCACGCCTATTTAGCACCTCTCCCATGGCCATAGGAATCTGGTCGTTCTGCCACGAAACATTAAAGAAGTTAGGATGACATCCAGCGCCAGCCAGCTTTGATGGACCCGCATTAACACTTATCAAGACTTTACCCGATCGCAGAACGACAGGTGCAGAGGCTAAAAGAACATGCGACCAAATATAGCCTGCTACCACATCAACTTCATCACGCTTAATTAATTTCTCCGTTACCTGTTTACCTGTTTGTGGATTAAAGGCATCATTCTCAAAGATAACCTCAACCTTTAACGGGCCCATTTTTCCATTCATAACGTCAAGGGCCAATTTCACCGCATCACGCATATCTTCCCCGATGACAGCCGCCCCCGTCGTCAAAGTTGTTACAAAACCAATCCTAACGGTTTCGGATGCGACCGCTGGTGTCGACAATATCGATATAAGAGCCCATAAAACCAACAAGTACCTGCACATATTCACCCTCTCGTACTACGTCGACTAAACGCATAAATATTCTCCACACCATTGTGCCAATCTCTGACACTAACCTCTACCTTTCTTATCCAGATCATGGTGAAATTACGATAAGTTCGATTGAAATCATTAAGATTTTTAGAGCCAAGAGTAAAGTCACGCCCCACGTCCTTATAGTTTTTCACCATACACTTCGTACGCATTTTTTAGCGAAACCCTCTCATTGGCGTATAGTAACAACGTAGTAACAAAAATTACTATCAAGGCTCTTCAACACCCCTGTCGGTGGGACGGATTGCATGGTAACTCTGTCTCTTATGGATCTGTGGCTGCAGCAGTGCTAAGACTTTCTGGGTTAAATAATGCTACTTATTATTGCAACGTAAGGTTTGTTTTAAGGATTCATCCAAGGGATGTTGTTCTCAGACGTGAGAGAGCTTTACAACGATCAAAGTTTGGCAGGAGAGTATTTATGGAGTTACGTGATAAAGTCGCAATAGTAACTGGCGCTACCAGCGGGATAGGACGAGCAGTAGCAATAAATCTCCATCAAGCTGGAATGAAACTAGTGCTAACTGGTCGACGCACTAACCGACTCAATGAACTTTCAGAAACTCTTGGTCAAGCTGCTTACCTAGTTGGTGATATTGTTGAGCCTGACGTTCCTAAACAGCTAATCCGTACAGCTCAATCTCACTTCAACCGATGTGACGTGATAATAAATAACGCAGGCATGATAGAGGTTGGAGAAGTACCTGACATCGATATTGAAAAAGTCTGTGCCATGGTCAGATTAAATACTGAGGCTGCATTCCGGGTGATATTTACCTCCTGTAAGTACTTTCTGGATAATGGAGGAGGCCACATCATCAATACAAGCAGCGTCCTAGGTTCCCGCGTACGACAACCCTTTGGAGCGTATGCCGGAACCAAAGCCGCAATTGAAGCATTGTCTGAGGCCTTGCGCCTTGAGCTTGCAGGAACCGGAGTCGCAATTAGTTGTATCCAACCAGGACTGGTTATGAGCGAAATTTACGACGACTGGCCAGTTCACCCCAGCAAAGCTCGAGGAATTGACCCTCCCCTACAGCCCGAAGATATCGCCCGCTGTATTCGCTTTATTCTTGAACAACCAGCTCATGTTCGAGTTCCACGCCTAATGGTTTTGCCAGAAAGCCAAGTTACCTAAGCCCGGCTTAGTCCAAAAGAAATCCATGTGCTAGAGGATCGCGGTCATCAATAAAGACTGTATTGAGGCCGGTAATGCGAGCCCAGCCTTCCACGCTTGGTATAATAGCGTTAAATGGACCAACCCGAGTAGCTTCTTCAATACGACCCGTGAATAACGTTCCAATAATGCTTTCGTGAACAAAAGATTGGCCCAACAATAGATCGCCGCGATCTGCCATTTGTGCCATGCGGGCGCAAGTGCCCGTACCGCAAGGTGAACGATCAATTGCCCTGTCACCGTAAAAAACAGCATTGCGTCCATCCGCACCACTATTGGTTGGAATACCTGCCCATAATACGTGGCTTAAGCCAGATATTTCCTTATGCTCTGGATGGACAAATTCCCATGTTGAGTTTAGTTCCTGCCGCACAATCGGGCTTAGTTTTCTTATAGTGCTGGGCGTAAGGTCTGCTAGGTCTCGGTATGCTCCCTGAGGCTCAATTATCGCGTAAAAGTTACCACCATACGCCACATCCACCTTGAGTAGCCCTAGATCGGGAATATCTAACTCAAGTGCTTTTGAATGGAGATACGACGGTACATTTATAATCCGAACAAATTCCACATGCTCATCGACTGTCGTATAATGTGCTTCAATCACCCCTGCCGGAGTGTCCAGCCTCAAAAGCCCTGGCGTCCGCACCTCCACAAGTCCGTGCTCTACCACCGCCGTTACAGTTCCGATCACGCCGTGACCACACATTGGAAGGCACCCACTCGTCTCAATGAACAAAAGCCCCAGGTCACAATCCTTTCTTGTTGTGGGATATAGTATACTTCCAGACATAATTTCGTGGCCGCGAGGCTCAAACATCAAACCAGTTCTTACCCAGTCAAACTCTTCAACAAAATGTTGTCGCCGTTGCAACATTGTTGTTCCGGATAGATCTGGCCCACCGTCTGTAATGACCCGAACCGGATTGCCGCATGCGTGAGCGTCAATGCAACGATATATTCTTTTCACCACCGTCAATTAACCTCGGTAAAGCGATCTATACGAAAAGGAGTCAGATCTAGACCATGGGAGCCACCAGAGACTAAGTCTGCTAAAATTCGGCCAGTGGTAGCACTCAAGGTCAATCCTAAATGGCCATGCCCAAATGCATAGAAGGCATTTTTCACAAAAACTGAACGGCTAATTACAGGCAAGGAATCTGGTGTCGAGGGTCGGTGTCCCATCCATTGCCGTCCGTTCTCAATTTTTAGGTTTGGTACATAACGTTGACCTAGCTTTACCAAAGCTCGACAACGGTCATAGTTTGGCGGAGGTTTTAAACCCGCAAGTTCTACGGCACCCCCAATTCGCAAACCTACTGATAATGGTGACATAACAAAGTGATCTTCAACAAAAGCAACATAATTAGATATGTCGACACCCGGATTTGAAATGGTGGTGTTATAACCTCGTTCAGATTCTAATGGAAAAGGCTCACCCAAACGCTTGGACAATGCGCTAGACCACGCTCCAGCTGCAATAATGAGGTTATCGGTCTCAAATATGGCACCTTTGTTAGTACGCACCCGCGTCACTCTTGTGCCAACCTGGTCCAACTCCTTGACAGTATCAGCGATCAGGCGAACCCCCATCCGTTCAACCATCTCCAAAAGGCCGACGACCAGTGCGCGTGGGTCGCTGTAATGGGCAAAACTCTCTACGTAATACCCCCCATTAGCCAAAGGGCCTAAATCTGGTTCGTATTCCTGTAGTGCAGCTCGATCCAGTTTTGTGAATCTTACTCCAAGACGATTACGAAGATTCCATCCACTTTCTTCTGCCTCCTGGCCTCTTTTTGAGCGATAAACGTACAATGCCCCTTTTGACTGTAATAAATCAGTCAAACCAGCTTGTTGGAGAATATGTTGGTGGTCATCTATCGCGGATACCAGAAGGCTAGCAAGTGCTCTAGCCCCGGCTTCACTACGAATTCTGGTTCCTGACCGTAAGAACAGATACAGCCATGGCAAAAGGTGATGTAGATGAGTCCATCGGATGCTGAGTGGTCCCACGGGGTCGAAAAGCCACCTAGGCACCTTCAGCAACAACCCTGGCCCTGCAAAAGGCAAGACCTCTGCTGCCGCTATTGCCCCAGCATTACCGTACGATGCTCCGTCATAACCTGAATCCCGATCAACTACGGTCACCTTATAACCCAGCTTCGTTAGATGGTATGCACAGCAGAGTCCAACTATTCCCCCGCCCGCGATAAGAACTTTCTGTCCATTTTCATACCTTGACATGATCAAGCTTCGATATACCCCTGCTCCTTACCTCATGTACACTCAATGGTTTCATTAAAAACTGCTGAAGTGACAATGCAATAACCGCACCAGCGTTGTTGGGACTAAAGTGATACCATATGGGCCACACTATTCAACACAAGGACAAATTTCTATTAGGCTCGGCATCGTGTTAGCCTTGAAGAATCGTGACTCGACCGAGAAAGGTTTAGCAGCTATGGATAATTTTTTTTCTATAGATGCATTTTCTGGGCAAACAACTCTAGTAACCGGGGGCACCTCAGGAATCGGTCGCCGCACCGCAATTGAATTTGCTGCCCACGGTGCCAACGTAGTGATTTCTGGTAGAAATCAAAGCCGCGGCAATGCAGTTGTCGATGAAATTCGCAGCCAAGGCGGAAATGTTGAGCTAATCCTTGGCGAAATCACTGATTCTACATTTTGTGACTATCTTGTGGCCCAAACAGTAGAGCGCTTGGGAAGCCTTGATATTCTTGTTAATAATGCAGGCATAGCCTTTCACGGCCCCATTGATCTGATGTCAAATGATGATTGGCATCGACTCCTCGACACAAATTTGAGTAGCGTTTTCTTTATGTCACGTGCTGCCCTACGCGTCATGAAAAAACAACGTAAAGGATCAATCATCAATATCGCCTCTGAAGCCGCCTTAAGAGGTATAGCTAACACTGCGGCATATAGCGCCACAAAGGGTGCAATTGTAACAATGACACAGGTAATGGCTCTGGATTGTGCCAATGAGGGCATTCGTATCAACACTATATGCCCGGGGGATATAGACACACCGATGATGGATTACGCTTGGCATGATCGTGCAAATTCCCGGAAGGCTATACGAGATAGCGTCAAGAACCACGTGCCATTAGCTATGGTTGGTCACCCTTGCGATATTGCGTTTAGCGCAATGTACTTGGCCTCCGACGCTGCACGCTTTGTAACAGGAGCATCGCTTCCAATCGACGGCGGTACCACTGCACGTTAAGTTTTTCTACAAACATCATTTCAGCACTACGGCTTATCAACAACAAAAGTTTTGTAATAACAGCGTTTAAAAATAGTCCAGTGCTCCTTATCGCTTAAAACGACATGTAAGATGCCACTCTGCAGCCTTGTCCTTGGCCAATTTATCCACACTTATTCCCTCAGATTCTGCCTTACGACGAAATGCCTTAAGAAGCACCTGTTGTTCCCGAACAGACAAGTCCTCGTTTGATAGGGAGATCTCAAACTTGTTCTCCCGCGTTGATTTTTTTCTGGATTTTCCAAAAACAGAGTCCCACCCAGACCTATATTCGTCTGAACGAACACTTGAAAAAAAGCTGGCTGGTCTAGGCGGATTTACCGCCTTCTTACCGCTATTGTTTTCATTTTCGTCACTGACTGACTTAGTCTCTTTGTCTTTAGTAGCGCTGGTAGAAGCAGTTGATTTTTTTTCTCCGCCCGCAGACTTAGCTTTTTTTCTGGTAGTATTTGAAGACTTATCATTGCTCATTATAAAGTCCGCGCTTCCTTCCTCTCCAATCTGAAATGATCACAGTTTCCACCCAGTGGATATAGCAGATTTAAATAACATCACAAACGCCCTTCGTCAGTAAAAAGATAAAATCGTAGTCTCCACTAATCCGAAACGTCATTGATGGGTTCAGCAATATAGCCATAACCAGCATCATCGGGGATTCGCATTATCGATACCCCAGATCGCTTTTCAATCCACGGTGTTACTGTCACTACCCTTGTGTTTCTCGCGCTCTCAAGAGCCTCGGATACATTCACTGCATGTGACAACCGCTCCAAATTTAATCGTGTGGGCAACATTAAGTTCCACCGTCCCTCCCGAGCATTTTCTAGAGCACTTGCTGGTGTAAGCCATAACGCATTCATCGACTCAATTCCATCGTGTGTCGGCTTCTGGCCTGACGGAGCCTCTGCTAGAAAAAAATGAGTGTCGAACCTCATTGGTCTAGAACTCGGCGTTATCCAATGTGCAAAGGCAGTGAGCCGGTCACACGCGAGCACCAATTCCTTAGCGCAGAGAAAGTCACTCAGAGCGAGAGAGCCTCCAGCAAGGCAACGCCGATATTTCTGTAGACGGGCGGAAGCGCTACCATCAAGTAAGTGAGTTTTAGAGGATTCCCGTGCTAGAATGACACCGCCCTCTTCAAAGGCCTCTCGAATTGCAGCCACACGAAACGCCAATTCCTGCGGAAATAGCAAGGAAGAACCATCACATCTTTCCAACAGTTTTGTTGATTGATCTCCAGCATCAACTTTTCCACCTGTGAATACCAGGGCTCCAGGGGCAAAAGATGCCTGCTCACTCCTCACAACCATAAGTATTTCCAACCCGCTGGACCCGTCACGAATAAGTATTAGGGAAGCTGCCAACACAGCCGTTACCTGTTCTGTCATCAGTCACCCCCACATACAATCGCGTAACGGGGGTTGGTGGGTTCAATATGAACAATGCTAGTGTCGCCCGACGCCCGAAAAACTCTTGACCTCTTTGAAACCTCTGTCGACATGATGACGCCAAACCCCACGAGAACGTCTATGACGCCAGAAGTTTTGCGCGGTATTCTATTCATGTGCATTGCTGTATCACTTTTTCCATTGCTTAACACAGCGGTAAAGTATCTAAGCGCTGAACTTACACTCATTACCATTATCTGGTTCCGTTATGCGAGCCATTTTGTTTATATAACTGCGGCCTTTACGCCAGGAAGAGGTATTCGCCGTTTATTTACAAGTGCCCGACCAAAAACCCAAATCGTGCGTTCCATGCTGCTGTTGCTTGCTACATACCTTTACGTCGTTGCTATTAGTTACATACCTCTAACCACAGCCGCCATCATTAGCTTTACTTCACCCTTAATGGTACTCGCACTCTCAACGCCAATTCTTGGAGAACGCGTGGGAATCCATCGGTGGATAGCAGTCATTATTGGATTCATCGGCGCCCTTATTATTATTCGGCCCTCGAGCGACGCTACGCATTGGTCCGTTTTCCTCGTTCTCGGCACCGCGGCATGCTACGCAATGTACCAGATAATGACACGAGCATTAGCCTCTCATGATGAAGCAGAAACCACAGGCATCTACTCAGCTTTGGTGGGAGTGGTTGTAATGAGCGCACTCTTGCCATTTTACTGGGAAATGCCGTCCGGCTGGTTGCATTGGGGTCTCCTCTTAAGTCTAGGTATAACGGGCGGATTCGGGCATTACCTTGTAATCAAGGCATATGAGCGAGGTCCCGCGGCGGTCATAGCACCGTTCGGGTACGTCCAGCTTATTGGTGCCACAATCTTTGGTTACTTCGTATTTGGTGATTTTCCGGACAGATGGACATGGTTAGGTGCCGCAGTCATTATCGGTAGTGGTCTTTATATCGCGTATAGAGAGAGCCGACTCTAGAGAATTTGGCCCGAGCTCTGTAAATTGGAGTGAATAGCAACCTATGTTCTTGGGGAAATGGTGCGTACAGCTGCGGTAATCAGAAAGCAGGGCGTTGCGCTAGCCGTTTAAACGATCGTACCTCAGACTTATCATTAAGATTCCGAGACCTTTAGACAATCCACTCGCACTTTGTACACTGATTATTACACCTTTCCGCATTATCTAATCAGTGTTGTTCGCGCATCATTTGGTCGTATTCCGGCCCCTGAAACCTCCATTGTGCTGCAGTTAGTTGCTGTTTAAGAAGCCTTTTTGCAGGCTCTTTATGATACTGTCCATCTTTCATGACCATCAATATGTTATCGCTATCCTGGAGAACCGTTATGTCATCTAATGGGTCTCCATCTACTAACAGAAGGTCCGCAAGATAATTGACCTTTATCTTTCCAAGAAGAAGCGGTTCATCCCCAGCAAAAGCCTGTGCCCCCCAGCTTGTTGCCATCGTCAAAACTTGAGCCGGTGTGAAACCCAGTAACTGGACAAAGTGCTCCAGATCACGCGAGTCCGTACCGTGGGGATTCCATGCAAAGCCATAGTCGCCAAAGGGAAGCACCCGTATTCCTCTATTAAACATCTTCTTTGTGACTTCGCAGGATTTCTCTAACTCGAGGTCAAAGTGATGTTGCTGTGCCCATTCATTGCTCATTCCCCAATCATCTGCTTCATAAAGAGTTGCATAGATTGCGCCCATCGCTGGACAAACAACGTGCTTATCCCTCCGACTCTCAAGACGATCCAAAATTAGATTCACTCGCAAAGGTACCATGGTAGATGAACGTGACACCGTACCTCATACACAGCAGCACGGCTCCATCACTACGAGCGTGTGCTGCCAACCTCTTTCCTCGAGAACGTACAACTTGGGACACCGCTGCAACTTCATCTTCCTCCATCACAGTCTCTTTCTCATTACTCGAAAATTCATCACCCGATATCGTTAATTTAACGATATCAACGCCTTCCCGAATAAACTCCCTTGCGCTCGCCTGCGCGTCATCACCTCCATCCGCAATCACTGTTATGGATTCGTGGTGCATGTGTAACTGTCGTGCATCCCACGGCCCACCTGTAGGGTTGAATTGTGGGCTGCAAGCACGCATTCGTGGCCCAGGAATCCTGCCAGCGTTAATTTCATTGCGTAGCGTAATGTCAACACGCGCTTTCTGCGTCGAACCGCTGACAATCGAGGTAAACCCATGGTCAAGGACAGTTCGCGCATTACGCGCTGCTATCAGCATATTCTCTTCGGGTGGCACATCGCCTGGTTCAGTGAGATTAGCAAAGTCGGTGTACGCTACATGACCGTGGCAGTTGACTAAACCGGGCATGAGTGTAGCCCCCTTGCCGTCTACTACAATAGCTCCATCCCGCAAAAGATGCTCCGATCCTTTAACCACCTCTCCTATCTGATTGCCCTGGATCGACACCTCTCCTGGAAAAGACTGCTCACCGGTACCATCGAAGATCCGCACATTGGTAAATATAGTTCTGGACATAATTGTCCTCCCAAATCGAACCTAGACTCCACATGATAACATTGTGTCTACTGTGGTTGAACGCCTTTTAAGAAACGCGCACCTGGATTACCCAGATGGAAGACGGAACTATCAGCGGCACAATACCGTTAAGAGAAAAAGGAGAATGTGCAATGTTTTCTCACCGTCCCGAAATTTCGGGAACTTTCGGGGTAGTGACCTCAACCCATTGGCTAGCTACCGCTGCCGGTATGTCAATACTCGAGAAAGGAGGCAATGCTTTTGACGCCGCTGTAGCAACAGGTCTATCACTACACATTGTCGAGCCCGACCAGAACGGCCCAGGCGGTGAAACTCCACTGATCATATGCAAGGCCGAAACAAACGAAGTCAAGGTTATCTGTGGTCAAGGGCCAGCACCAATGGCAGCCACGGTCAGCGCCTATCGTGATCTCGGATTGGATGCAATTCCTGGTAGTGGGCCACTGTCCGCCGTCGTTCCTGGATCCTTTGGCGCATGGATGTTGCTGTTACTTGAGTATGGCACCATGTCCCTGAGGACCGTGCTCAGCCCCGCCATTGAGTACGCCCTAAAAGGATACACAATTACACCACACGTAAGCGAGGCAATTTCGGCAGGCAAAAGTCTCTTTATGCGTGAGTGGCCATCGTCAGCCGAAGTATTTTTACCTGGTGGCAATGTCCCTCCACCCGGAACATTATTTAAAGCAACAGCGATCGCTGGCACATATAGACGAGTACTTGCAGAAGCTGAGTCGGTAGGAAACAATCGTGACGCACAGATTGAGAAGGCCCGTCAGACCTGGTACGAGGGCTTTGTGGCAGAGGCTATTGACCACCACTTTCTCCACTCGGAAGCCATGGACACCAGCGGCCAACGCCATCGTGGTTTCCTCACTGGAGAGGACCTGGCTCGCTGGCGTGCAACAATCGAAGAGCCGCTTAAATACGACTATCACAACTATACCTTGTGTAAAACTGGCCCCTGGGGCCAGGGACCAGTTGCGCTACAACAGCTTGCACTGTTAAAGGCCCTAGATCTTGGAGCATCATCCCCAACAAGTATCGAATTCGTCCATCCAATAATTGAATGCACAAAGTTAGCCCTTGCTGATCGTGAAGCATTCTATGGAGACCCTGCCTTTGTTGACGTGCCGATCCAATCCTTACTCAGCGATGAGTATAATATGAGCCGCCGCAAGCTCATAGGAAATGGAGCATCGTATGAAGTGCAACCGGGCCAAGTAAGCGGCTACGAAACCAATATTAAGATTAAACCTAAAGGCTCAACGAAGAATATCCTAGAAGCCATGGCCGCCACTTCAGTGTCGGAACCAACTCCCTTGCATCGCATTGGGAGCAACATTCCTGAGCCAGGAGATTCAGATGGTGATACTACCCATTTCGACATAATTGATTCTCGCGGGAACATGGTTTCGGGCACACCGAGCGGAGGAAGACTTGGAGGATCTCCAGTGATACCCGGCCTTGGTTTTCCGTTAACAACGCGCTGCCAAATGTTCTGGCTGGATGAGTCTGCGCCAAACGGTTTAGCCCCTGGCAAAAGACCCCGCACAACACTTTCCCCGAGTATCGCATTGAAGAACCAGGAACCTTACATGGCTTTTGGAACACCCGGCGGTGACAAACAGGATCAGTGGGCCATACATGCATTCCTTCGTCACGTCCATTGTAACCTTGACCTACAGGACGCTATTGATGCGCCAGAATTTCATACAAATCACGCGCCTAGTTCCTTTTTTCCCCGAGAGTGTGAGCCAGGGCATCTTGCACTGGAAAAGCGCTTCGGAGAGGATATGATTAATGCTGCAACGAAACGTGGCCATACTGTCTCTGTCTATGACGATTACACTCTTGGGTATGTAACCGCAGCCACACGGGATCAAGGATTGTTAAAGGCGGGAGCGAGCTCACGACGCAGGCAATGCTATGCTGCCGGACGTTAATGTGGTGGCACAAACTTTGTTTCATTTGTCCAGAAGCACACGCGATAACAATGGGACGACACATTTTATTGATCTAGCATCAATGAAAGCTATGCTAGCACGAAAGGTAAACGTTTGGGTGATGATACTAGGGATATAGGAATAATAATTCATGACTCATAGTGGCGTATAGAAGTCAGAGTGAGTTGCAAACACCCTACTAAAACTGACAGAGTCACGGTAGCTAAAATTGGATCAATTTATCTCCATGCCCAATAACCATCATAATGGCCGTCACTTTCTTCAAGTACCAGGTCCAACCAACGTACCAGAGCGCGTATTGCGTGCAATTGCACGCCCCACCATCGACCACCGCGGGCCAACTTTTCGCACGATGGTATTTGAGATATTGGAAAAACTTCAGATTGTATTCCAAACCGCAAGTCCAGTTTTTGTATTTCCCTCTTCAGGTACCGGTGCATGGGAAGCGGCGTTGGTAAACACGCTCTCCCCTGGTGATCGTGTGATAATTTTCGAAGCTGGATACTTTGCGTCACAATGGCAAGAAATGGCTAAGCGACTGGGTCTAGATGTTGTTGCCATCGTCGGTGATTGGCATTCAGGCGTTGACCCCTCTTTAATCCAAGATGTGCTTGAAAATGACCATCAGCACAAGATTCGCGCCGTCTGCGTCGTACATAACGAAACATCAACGGGTATAACGAGCGCCATCCCCCCCATACGCCAAGCACTCGATGATTCCAAGCATCCAGCATTGCTATTGGTTGACACCGTATCATCGCTTGGTTCTATAAATTACCAGCACGAAGAGTGGAATGTAGACGTTACGATTTGTTGCTCCCAGAAGGGTTTAATGCTGCCCCCTGGCCTTGGCTTCAATGCAGTTAGCAGAAAAGCATTATCCGTGTCCCAAAGTTGTCGAATGCCTCGCTCCTACTGGGACTGGGAAAATATGTTGCATTTTAACAAGGACGGAATATTTCCTTACACGCCCGGGACAAACCTTCTCTTCGGCCTTAACGAAGCACTCACTATGATCCTGGATGAGGGTCTTGATGCAGTCATTGCGCGGCACACCCGTTATGGAACAGCGACACGGCTAGCGATAGATTCTTGGGGCCTCACCCTCGTAGGACGAGAAACATCTCAACACTCTAATTCGCTTACCGCCGTAAACATGCCAACTGGTTACGATGCTGACCAATTTCGCAAAATCGTACTTGATACTTTCAATCTTTCTCTTGGTGGAGGTCTTGGAAAACTTTCTGGTATTGTATTTCGTATTGGCCACTTGGGTGATTTTAACGATTTAATGTTAATTGGCACGCTAGGCGGGGTCGAGCTCGGGCTTGGACGCATGGGTGTTCCACATAACCCTTCTGGGGTGCAGGCAGCGCTAAACTATCTATCTAAGGTTGATCTACAGTGACCCAAGGAATTAGTTACATTTCGCAAAGCAATTGTGCTTGCCTTGACCGCTCGATGAAAGAGCCTGCTTGCAGATTCGATGAGCCTAGAAAGCCAACAGAGGATGCCTATATCAATGGAAACGCTTGATCATGTGACTATATCAACCAACAACCTTGAGGCTACACGCCAATTCTATTGTGATGTTCTAGGAATGAAAAAAGGCTTTCGACCCGAAACTATTGCTGCCCGTGTGCCTGGGTTATGGCTTTATACGTCTGACGACAAACCTCGTCTTCACATTATTGTTAGCGAAGATATCCTCCCTCAAGGAAGTGCGGCAGTAAACCATTTCGCATTCAATGCACGAGATTGTGACAAGTTCTTAAGGCGCCTAGACACACATGGGATCTCTTTCAGAGGAAGCCATCTCCCTGAAATCGAAATATATCAGGTATTTTTTTATGACCCTCAGGGTATAATGATAGAGGTAAATTTTCGCGGCACCGAAAGACCAAGGGCCATTTTGGATGGCGAGGACAAAGCTGTCAGCGCCTAAATCGACCAGAAGTCATGACTCCGAAGAAGCCAGATCGAACCCATATATCCCTTTAAGATCAATCACCGAACCCTGCGAACGCTATCAAATGGTGGGCGCGGCTGGGATTGAACCAGCGACCCCTACGATGTCAACGTAGTGCTCTCCCGCTGAGCTACGCGCCCTCAAGCGTGGTTTATAGCGTAACCCGAAGGCAATACAAGGGCATCAATGGTTAGGTTATATCGTGTAGGTGGGAACTCTCGACCACATTACAAGGTCACTGCTATTATGGGTGTATACACAGGCAGTAGATCGTTAACTTTTTATTCACACTATTATTTGGTTTATGACATTAATGCGTGACCCCAAACGCAACACACCTCAGCAACCCCACGAAGTAATACGTCCGGCTGATCAATTGATGCCCGTCGTTTTTTCTTCTCCTCATAGCGGCAAACATTACACCGAGTCTTTCCTCTCTACGTTAAATATTGACCTGGCTACCCTACGCCAATTAGAGGATTGTTTTGTTGACGAGTTATTTTCTTCCGCACCCGAACTAGGTGCGCCAATGTTGCGTGCACTATTTCCGCGCGCCTATATAGACCCCAATAGGGAACCTTACGAACTTGATCCCGAGATGTTTGATGAGGATTTGCCGGATCATGCTAATACTACCTCAGCGCGAGTTGCTGTAGGGTTGGGCACCATTGCCCGATTGACCACGACAGGAGAAGAGATTTATGGGCAAAAGCTTACCGTCACGGAAGCAGAATACAGAATTGAATCATACCACCGCCCATTTCACCAAGCGCTGAAAACTCTAATCACAAACACTAAGGCCCGTTTTGGTTATGCCGTGCTAATCGATTGCCATTCTATGCCATCAATAGACCGTACAAACGATAGAAGCCGTGGAAAGCAAAGCACTGACATTATTCTTGGCGATAGATTTGGTACTAGCTGCTCTGCAAATCTCATAGACACGATTGAGGATTGTCTAATAAATCTTGGATACCACGTTACTCGTAACATTCCGTATGCTGGCGGATACACTACGGAGCATTACGGATGTCCAAACGAGAACGTTCACGCAATCCAACTGGAAATAAACCGAAGCCTATACATGGATCAAAAACGGCTGCGAAAACATCGCGGCATTGCCCGCACAAGTCGCAACATGAAATGCCTTATTGAAACTCTTGCCAGACTCAAGCTGGCTCTTTAAACGCGATAATTCTACTAAGGACAAAAAAGGGGCCATGCTACGAAGCATGGCCCGAGTTCAGGGAGGAAATACCCAGGACGGGTATGGTCTACGACACCGCCGGTAGACACCAGACGGCATCGTGCTACTACATATGGCATAAATACCTTGTGATGCCAAGCATAAATTTTAACCTGTAGTAACTCTTTTTTTAAAATTTGATTGCTCCATTATATATAGTATCGAAACTTTTTTCTTATAATTAAGGGAGTTTCGTTATTTTTTAGCTATGTAAGGATAAATTCGCAACGAATGCCATAGAAGTGTGGTCAGAATTGACACGACGCCTCTGTCAAGTTGCCATTCAAAATCAACAATGATTGACATACAATAATGAGCCTACCATCGTTGTGTTGTCAGCAAAAAACTATGGCGGTGCTTTTGACTAACTCAATCCTCTACTACAACAGTCGGAGAACGCGTTCCATCTTTAGCGCCCTCACCGCAAAACCATTTGTATTGGCGCTATTAATACTTGCGCTGGCTGGGGCAATAGCCACTGGCTTGACTTTTACCACTGCATACACAGCGCTAGATTCAAAAACACAGAATATGACAGAGGAAGTTAGAGTTGCAATCTGGAGCAACCCAGAGATTGCACTTCTTAAGAAACCTGAGTTCCGCAACCATACTAAACTAAACGAAAAACCAGCGCCGCCAATTATTAAAACTATTGGTATACGGCCTGGTGGAACTTTGATGGGTGCATTGGTACGCGGTGGAGCTACAAGGATGGACGCGCACCAAGCGATCGCATCCCTAAAAACTTTTCTCGATCCAAAACGCCTAAGGCCTGAACAGAAAATAACCCTCAATTTCCAGCCGACGAGCGAGTCCGAATCTTCGTTGCAATTAAGTTCAGTAACAGTGCATACGAGCGTTGATCTCAACTTGATAACAGAACGAAAATCTGACGGGACCTTTGTCTCACGTAAAACAGAAAGACAGTTGATCCGAAAAAATATGCATGTTCACGGCAGCATAAAAACAAGTTTGTACGAAGCCGCTACGAAACAAAACACTCCGGTTGAGATCATAATGCGTCTTATCCGCCTCTACAGTTGGGATGTTGACTTTCAGAGGGATATCCAAGCCGGTGATGATTTTGAAATTTTTTTTGAAAGACTCTATAACGATGACGGCACTTTGGTAGGTGAGGGCGAAATTATCTGCGCAAGCATGACCTTGAGTGGCACTCAACTTCGACTCTATCGATATGAATTGGGTGATGGCACTACAGATTATTTTGATGCGCATGGAGCTAGTGTTCGTAAAGCTTTATTGAAGACCCCCGTCGACGGTGCACGTTTATCCTCCCGTTATGGTAAACGGAAACATCCGGTGCTTGGCTACAATAAGATGCATCGGGGGATCGACTTTGCCGCACCCCGTGGAACTCCAATTATGGCAGCTGGAGATGGAGTTATTGATGTCGCAGCACGTAACGGTGCATACGGGAAATATATCCGTATACGTCATAATCAAGAGTACAAAACTGCATATGGGCACCTAAAGTCATTCAAAAAAGGAATAAGGAAGGGTGTTAGAGTTCGTCAAGGTGATACCATCGGATACGTAGGCTCCACAGGGCGATCCACTGGCCCCCATTTGCACTATGAAATTCACCGTAATGGGCGACAAGTAGATCCAATGAGCGTAAAACTCCCCAGCGGTCGGAAACTTTCGGGTGAAGAACTTGCAGTATACCATTCCTATCGAATGGGAATTGACACTGCAATTGCACAATTAACTTCCTCTCCTTTGACTACTGCGCAAAATTAGTTATATGGACACACACCCGCTTGTAGCTTGCGCGCTTGATACGCCTGCGTTGATCCTTGTTATAGAACACAAACTAGTGACCACTAAATGCCAAATGCGACTGTAGAAAGGCCACTGTAGCCCGTGAGCTACATAATGGCCGTTAGGCTGCTTTGATTTCTCTCTTATTTATGGTCAGGCCAGTGTCGTGGGCCGAGATAGCGATAATGTCTTCTGATGAGATAGAGCTGTCCAGAATCATAGTAGCTAGATGATCTTCTACATGTCTTCGCAATACTCTCTTTAAAGGTCTTGCTCCGTAGGAAGGATCATATCCCATATCTGACAGCCACGCCCGCGCTCTCGCATCTACCTCAATATGTATATCGTTACGTTCAAGACGCTCCCTTAAACGTTTTATCTGTATATCAACCACGCCATCCATATCTACTCGGCTAAGTTTTTGAAAAAGGATTGTTTCGTCGAGCCGATTCAGAAACTCTGGCCGAAAGGTGGCTCTTACCACATCCATAATTTCTGTCTGTGCCACATCAATACCTACTTCTTCAGATTCGCTAATAAACAATTCCGAACCGAGATTCGAAGTGAGCACTATTAAGGTATTGCGGAAGTCGACTGTTCGACCTTGTCCATCAGTAAGGCGCCCATCGTCGAGTACTTGTAGCAAAAGATTAAACACCTCAGCATGGGCCTTCTCTATTTCATCGAACAGAATTATCTGGTAAGGGCGCCTCCTTACCGTTTCGGTTAGTGTTCCACCTTCCTCATAGCCAATGTACCCTGGGGGAGCGCCAACAAGGCGCGCAACAGCATGCTTTTCCATGTATTCGGACATATCAATACGTGTTAATGCGGCTTCATCATCAAACAAAAATGCTGCAACTGCCTTGCAAAGCTCTGTCTTTCCCACTCCAGTTGGCCCTAAGAACAAGAAAGATCCAAGCGGTCTCGCTTCGTCCTGAATGCCCGCCCTAGCACGCCGAACGGCATTAGAAATTGCTTCACAGGCTTCATCCTGTCCAATCACTCGAGCATGAAGCTCGTGCTCCATGTCGAGCAATTTTTTCTTCTCCTCCACGAGCATTTTTTCAACTGGAACACCAGTCCACCGAGAAATTATAGAAGCTATTCCATGGGCACTGACCACCTCTTGGGGCAATATTTGGCCACTTGTGCTTTCCAGTTCCCTCAGCCGTTGCTCCAGTTCTGGAATGGTCCCGTAAACCAACTCTCCAGCACGAGCTAGCTTTCCCTCCCTCTGAGCCAACTCAAGCTCATTTTGCAAAGAATCAATCCTTTCTTTGATTCTGCGCACATTAGCGAGATTCTTCTTTTCAGATTCCCAACGAACGGTCAGCTCTGATGAGTCCTCTTCAAGCTTTGACAATTCTTGCTCAATTAACTCTGTGCGCGGATATATCTCCGAATTATCCTCGGCCTTTAAAGCTTCCCTTTCAATCTTGAGTTGAACGATTCGCCGATCAAGTTCATCAATGTTCTCCGGCTTAGAGTCGATTTCGATTCGCAGTCGACTCGCAGCTTCATCCATCAAGTCAATAGCCTTATCAGGCAGAAATCGATCATTGATATATCGGCTAGATAACATTGCTGCTGAAGTAATAGCGGAGTCGGAGATGCGCACACCGTGATGCAACTCGTACTTATTCTTCAATCCACGTAAAATTGAAATAGTATCTTCAACACTCGGTTCTGCTACATAAACTGACTGAAACCGCCGTGCTAGAGGTGCATCCTTCTCTATACGTTTCCGATATTCATCAAGTGTGGTTGCCCCTACGCAGTGCAAATCCCCACGAGCCAAGGCAGGCTTAAGCAAGTTTGAAGCATCCATTGCTCCCTCTGCTGCACCGGCACCTACCAGGGTGTGAAGTTCATCGATAAATAGAATAATCTTGCCCTCAGCCTTGGTAATTTCAAAAAGCACTGATTTCAGACGCTCCTCAAATTCTCCCCTGAATTTTGCGCCGGCTACCAACGATCCAAGGTCGAGGGACATCAGACGTTTATTGCTCAAACTTTCCGGAACATCTTTGTTAACAATCCGCAACGCTAACCCCTCAACAATAGCTGTTTTTCCTACACCTGGTTCTCCAATAAGCACAGGATTATTCTTTGTGCGCCGAGAAAGAACCTGGATTGTCCGCCGAATCTCCTCATCGCGACCAATCACTGGGTCTAGCTGTCCCTCTCTCGCTGCGAGCGTTAAATCTCTCGCATATTTTTTTAGTGCCTCATACTTATCTTCAGCAAGGACATGATCAGCAACACGACCTTTTCTTAAATTATTAATCGCTCGCCTAAGGCCTTCAGAAGAGACGCCGGCATTCGCCAGAGCGCTGCATATGGAAGAGTCCATACAAAGTGACAGAGCAAGAAGTAGTTTCTCTACTGCAACAAATTGATCACCAGAACGCTTTGCTTCTCGTTCTGCTAGCTCAAATACCTGCACAATTTCTTTGCTTAAATGTAATCGGCATGACTCGCTCCCCTCTACTTCCGGAACCTTGCCAAGTTCACGCTCGACACTTTCTAGTATCTGTTTTACATCTCCGCCTGACGAGGTCAACAATGCAATCGGCAACCCCTTATCATCATCTAACAGAACCCTCATTAAGTGCTCTGGCAACAAATACTGATGTCTAGAATCGGTGGCAAAGGCCTGAGCACTAAGAACCACATCACGAGAACGCTCCGTATACTTTTCAAGGTTCATCTTCACCCCTTTTCACACATCAGACTGCTAGAACATCCAGAATCAGAACGCCTAGATACCCAGCACAAAACTACATGCCAATTAAATAAAGGCGTAGTCACTTGCTTTTATATGGGGTGTTTTAAGAACGTCACAAGGCCGTCTTAGATACCACCTTATCCGTCATCAATTTCAAGTTGCAGGTGCTAAGAGACGGAAGTCCCCTCTTCTCCCACGTCTTCACTACTATTCTGTGGGGGCGAACCATTTCCACTCTCCGGTGACGATGAATCACTGTCACGTTCTGCGGGTGTAGGTGCAGATGTAGAAGCGTCGGTCCCATCTTGCAATTTATTGTTGCCTTGCCCGTTAGCGGTCATAAGCCTGTAATAATGCTCTGCATGCTGATAGTAACTCTCCGCCGAAATACGGTCTCCAGAGCTTCCGGCATCGCGAGCAAGAGCGAGATACTTATCCCAGATTTGGTTGGCAGTACCACGCAATTTAACATTGGGTCCAGAGCTTTCTAGGCTGCGACTGTTTCCAGAATGATACGACCTACGGCCTCCAGACCTTCCCGCACGCTGTCTTCTATTATTTTGACCCTGTTTCATCCTTCCTTCCATTTCGATGCAAAAACCCCGCTACGGCTCCTATTTAGCCACATACCACCCAAAGCGGAAACTAAACCAAGATACGTTGGCGGAGGAGGCGCGGCTCGCACGCCTCTCATCAGCGGCGCAACCCTGCTCCAACTAGAGCCTAATCCCCCAGGGCATTCTTTACTAGCCCTTTTTTTTATCAGTTTCCGCCTCAGCCACAATACATCTTGCGTTTCCAGAAAGGTCCTTTCTGATTTCTATTACTGACAGCATATTAGCACGCAGAATATTAGTGACTAATTCTGATTGCTCTACGCCAATTTCTAAAAATACCCTCGCACCCCTCCTTAGAACTTTGGAAAGAAGAGGGATTAACTGCTGGTAGCAAGCACCTCCATCTACACCCCCATCAATCGCGACATGCGGATCATACCTATAAACATCCGCTTCAAGCGTTGGTATAACTGCCGTCGGGATGTAGGGGGGATTTGCCAGCACAACATCGAAACGATCTGAAATCCCAGCACACCAATTCGCTGATACAAAGGTACAGCGTTGAGCAAGGCCCAGCGATACAGCGTTGCTCCTCGCTACCGATAAGGCCTCAACACTAATGTCTGTCGCTATTGCTGTGGCATTATGCCGTTCTGACAAAAATGCCATTACAAGACAGCCTGTTCCTGTTCCTAAGTCCAACACTCGGAGTGATTCATACTTACGATGTTCTGAAAAATCTAACGCAGCAGCAACAACAGTTTCGCTATCCGAACGGGGGTCAAGTACGGCTGATGTGACCTTAAAGGGTAAGCTCCAAAACTCACGAAACCCGATAATTCTCGATACCGGTTCGTGGTGACATCGACGCGACACTGCCCTATAAAACTTGGCTACCGATCCCGATCGCACCAACTGCTTGGGGCTTCTTAGAACCTCCTCCCGATCCAAGTCCAAACAATTGCGAAGAAGGATCTGCGCAACATGCCGAGCATTAGAAATGCCGTTCTGTTGCAACTGCTGGGACGCTTGGTTGAGAACGGTATCAAGATTCATCGAGGAAATTGACATATGTTTCATCATTCACTGCTTAATTCACCCAAGGAAAATGTAGGTGGGGAACTAATGGCAGCTTGCAAATGTTTAGGAGCAATATTCGCACCAGACAATACAAGAACTACCCGCTTCCCAACTAGTTCCGCCCTACGTTTCCAAGCTGCTGCTGTTGTCGCGGCTCCGGCAGGTTCAACTAGTACGTGAGCACATTCCATGAGAGTCCGAACCGATGATAACATCGCTTCATCATCAGTTAACCAAGCATCATCAACAAACTTTAACATTGCCGTTAGAGCATGCGTCGGCGGTATCCTAGTAGTAAGGCCTTCCGCAATGGTGTCGACATCGCGCGCGATGGGCCGACCGGCGTGAAAGCTATCATGCAATGCAGCTGAGCCTTTTGCTTGTACTGCAACAACCTTAGCTTTCGGTTGCAATGTTTTCATAGCTGCACCACAGCCTGAAACAAATGTCGCTGCACCCATGGGCACAACAAGGTAATCAACCGAATTTAATGATTCGGCAACTTCAAGCCCCACTGTGCCGGCTCCCTCAATTACATCCACATTTTCACCATCGTCTACAAACACATATTCGTGTTTGTCACAAAAAGTCATAGCTTCATCCTTTGCCTCATCAACATCACGACCCACTTCATGAACAGAAGCTCCTAGTGCCTCAATCATTGCTCGTTTCACAGGGTTGGCTTTCTCAGGCAAAAATATCGTACACGGCACATCCAACAATCGAGCGGCATATGCAACACCTTGACCATGGTTGCCTGTAGATGAACTAACCGCCCCTGTTAGCAAGCCTCTCTCTTTCGATCGGAGCAAGGCGGTTAACGCCCCTCGCAGTTTAAATGAAGCGACGGGGCTCACGGTCTCATTCTTAAGCCAAACATCGGCCCCAAAAGCATTAGACAACAATTCAGAACGCACCAAGGGCGTGACTATTTGGTGCTTCCTTATGCGCAGAGATGCATCTCGAATTCCCTCAAGCGATGGTAACTGCACATCAGGTGACCATGACTCTTCTTTCCTGGACTCTGACTCATGATTCGGCATTATTATTCTCCAACTCAGATAATCGACTTGCCTGATCCTCTGCAACGAGAGCATCAACAATTTCATTAAGGGCCGTACCTTCCAGTACTTGTTCTAGCTTATGAATTGTTAGGTTAATTCTGTGATCCGACACCCTGCCCTGTGGAAAGTTATAGGTTCTTACCCGCTCAGACCGATCACCCGTACCAACTTGCGTTTTCCTAAACGCAGCCCTCTTCTCTTGGCTCTCCGTACGCATGCGATCGTAAAGTCTTGCACGCAACACCTTCATAGCCTTAGCTCTGTTCTTGTGTTGTGATTTCTCGTCTTGTTGCTGAACAATTAGCCCAGTCGGTAGGTGTGTGACACGAACTGCGCTGTCCGTCGTATTTACGGATTGACCTCCAGGCCCACTAGCCCTGAAGACATCAATTCGTAAATCTCTGTCGTCTATATCCACATCAATTTCTTCCGCCTCAGGCAACACTGCAACTGTGGCGGCCGAAGTATGGATACGCCCACTAGATTCTGTGACCGGCACCCTTTGGACACGATGAACACCCGATTCAAACTTTAAACGAGAAAAAACACCCTTTCCCGTGATCTCACATGCCGCCTCTTTAACCCCACCCAAACCCGTTTCGCTAAGGTTAAGCAACGAAAATTTCCAGCCCTGATGCTCTGCATACCGCTGATACATACGACACAGATCAGCCGCAAAAAGCGCAGCTTCGTCACCACCTGTACCCGCGCGAATCTCCACTATAACATTCCTAGAGTCAGCCTTGTCCGAAGGAAGCAGAAGAGCCTTCAAGCTGTTTTCAAGCTGCGGAAGCCTCTCTCGCATCGCTACAATCTCCTCCCTCGCAAGGGCTCTCATTTCTGTCTCAGAAGACTCATCTTCAGCCAATACGGTTAACTCCATCACTTCATCATTAACCCTTAAAAATTCCCTCGCTACGTCAATAACAGGACTAAGCTCAGAGTGCTCTCTAGACAATAGAGCATACTCCTCTCGATCTAACTTAGCTGCATTGGCTAAATCTGACTCTATCGTTTCAAACCTGGCCAAAAGAGCGTCGATTTTCTCTTGAGGTATCACTGTCATCGGTAGAAAGTTAACTTTTCAATGAGGGCGTCAAGCGTAGCCTCTGTCTGGCTGCCGCTGTCAAGGTCACGTAGCATGACCATCTCGCGTTTCAGTTCATCAGGGCCAATCACGACAGCCACTCTAGCATTTAGCCTATTAGCACGTTTAAGACGGCGAGATAGGTTTCCCCGAAATGCGTATTCAACCACGCGCCCAGCCTGTCTTAGATCATGCGAGACTCTCGTCGCAATGGCACATTCCTTATCACTAACAGGAATGACAGCGATTGGCCTTTCTGAAACGGGTGGATCGTTTGCAAGCATAGATAGTCGTTCTACGCCACCTGCCCAACCGATACCTGCCGTTGCAGGCCCGCCCATCGTTTCTATTAACCTGTCATAACGCCCACCCGCGATCAATGCCCCTTGTGCACCGAGTGCATCTGTAACAAATTCAAATGCCGTATGATTGTAATAATCCAACCCACGGACCAAACGCTCGTTCCGATGATAATCAATTTTCAGATCATCAAGACCGCCAAGCACTGAATCAAAAAAAGCCGTTGATTCATCATTAAGCGATTGCGACATAAGCGGTGCATTAGCGACAATTTTCTTGTCGCTTTCGTCTTTTGAATCCAAGATTCTAAGAGGATTACGCTCGAGTCGCACAAGGCTATCTTCAGACAAAAAGCTGGAGTGATCGCGAAAGTAACTTACAAGCTCGTTACGATAACGGTTTCGACTCTCAACATCACCGAGGCTATTTATCTCTAACCTAACCTGCTTTGTAATTCCTAACTCCCGCAATATCTGAGCACCAAGCGCTAACAGCTCTACGTCTGCCTTAAAGGAACTGACTCCAAGAATTTCGATGTCAATCTGATGAAATTGTCGAAGCCGACCTTTCTGGGGCCGTTCGTAACGAAACATCGGCCCCGAGGCAAAGAGTTTAAGTGGTAAGGCATTGGGAATTCCACCCGACATGAAAGCCCGCGCTATACCAGCGGTATATTCTGGGCGCAGAGTCAGCTCTTCACCACCACGGTCACGAAAATTATACATTTCCTTGGATACGATGTCTGAGGTTTCCCCAAGGGTACGCTTGAAAACTTCGCTGAACTCAAAAATTGGTGTTGCAATTTCTTCAAAGCCATAGAGTAAAGAAACCTCTCTAGCCACATCCACAACATGTCTATACTTAAGCGCCTCAGCCGGAGCAATATCTCTTGTTCCGCGTACCGATTTTAGTGACTGCATAAACCCTCAATGAATTAGATTGATTTAGAATCAGATGAAGACTTGTCAGCCTCTATCTGGACAGCCTTTTCCTCAACTAGAGATACAAGCTCTTCAATTAAATCGGAGCTGGCAGTCTTGTGACTGGCGATTCCCTCAATGTAGACCATGTGTTCTCCAGCTCCGCCACCTGTAAGCCCAACATTTGTCTCTCTTGCCTCTCCTGGTCCGTTAACGACGCAGCCAATTACTGAAAGCGTAACAGGCGTGGTTATATGCGAAAGCCGTTGTTCAAGAACTCTAACAGTATCAATCACTGGAAACCCTTGTCGGGCACACGAAGGGCATGAGATTATTGTTACGCCCCTGTGGCGTAGTCCAAGCGCCTTAAGAATCTCATATCCAGCAATCACCTCTTCTATGGGATCAGCAGCTAAAGAAACACGGATTGTATCGCCAATCCCCGACCAAAGTAGATCCCCGATACCAATAGCCGACTTAATAGTACCCGTACGCAACCCCCCTGCCTCTGTAATTCCAAGATGCAGAGGATATTCGCACGCTTCAGCAAGCTGTCTATAAGAGGCAACAGCGAGAAAAACATCAGAAGCCTTAACGCTAATTTTAAATTCGGTGAAACCGTTATCTTCAAGAATTCTTGCCTGTGCAAGAGCACTTTCTACCATCGCCTCGGGACAAGGTTCTCCATATTTTTCAAGCAAAGAGCGCCCTAAGGAGCCTGCATTAACCCCAATCCTCATAGAACACCCATTGTCCTTTGCAGCAGCTATCACCTCTTGCACTCTTTCTTTCGAGCCAATATTGCCCGGATTAATGCGCAGGCAAGCAGCACCTGCCTGCGCTGCCTCAATTGCACGTTGATAGTGAAAATGAATATCTGCAACAATTGGCACATCAACAGCACTTATGATTTTTTTCAAAGCTCGACCTGATTCTTGATCTGGGCATGAAACGCGAACTATATCAGCGCCAGCATCAGCCAGGGCTTTTACCTGAGCTACTGTAGCTTTAATGTCGGTCGTAAGAGTGTTCGTCATTGATTGCACAGCGATAGGGGATTCACCACCTACAGGCACATTTCCAACGTTTATCTTGCGCGATAAACGGCGATGTATTTTTCTATACGGACGGGGGTTCATTGAGCAACTTTTTTTCTTTCTCCGACTCAGTAATCAAGAACAAATCCTTGGCTCTGTCTAACCAGCAATATTGCAAACATCTTGCACAAATGGATTAGCTCAAGGTTCAACAGACTGAACTTCCAGCAAAGACTTCGCATCAAGTGCCAACTCTCGTAGCACCTCTCCGTCGCCCCCTACTGGCGGCAAGGTTGCTCCGTCAACGACAAATTCAAGAGCCCCGGCATTACTAGTCATCAACCAAATATCCACTCGATTCGGAACAACAAAGCTATCGCCGGGCAGTAAAACTCTTTTGAAAAGTATTTCACCATTAGAATCGTATACTTGAATCCAACTGTCTCTGCGGGCAGAAATTACAACTCTGGCGTCAGTTGTATCTGCACCATAAACCGCAGATGCGTTACTTCCAGAAACTTCTGCAGGAACACTTTCCTGCTTCATCCTATCTTGGTCAGGCATGGCTTCCGCCGATTCCAACCCGTCTGCTTCTCCCGATTGCAGCGCTTCTGTTTCCAAATCTACGCGATTTTCGTCTTGCCTTACAATCGCTACTATAGGCGAAGTTTCTTTTGTACTAGGTCTCTGTCTAGGGCTTAGAAATTTGTCTTCACCATCAATCGATGAAATGCCTCCATTGCTCGATTCAGTAAGCACCGTTTTCAGCTGCTTATTATCTACCTCATGTGGTAAGGTTTCGCTTCCGTTATTATCCAGACGACTGCTCTGAATAACACTATCAGAATCAAGCCTTTCTAGTGCACCATCGGACACATCATTGTTGCTAACCTCTGTCTCTGATACTTCTGGAACTAGCTCTACAGCAACGCGGTCCTCATCAGAAATGTAGTACCAACCAGCATAAACCACCACCACAAGGGCCAACGAACCAGCAATTAACCACTGTCCCGGAATTCGACTGTCAGTTGTAAGCGATGGAAAAGAAAGTTGCGCCTGACTACCCTGTAAATCAATTTCACCTCTATAGGAATCTACAACTATACCTTCATCCAGCCCAAGGTATTTTGCATAAGTGCGCAGAAAGCCAATTGCATAAACAGTTCCCGGCAGATCATCAAAACGCCCGCCCTCGATGGCACGAAGATTAAACTCAGAAATGCGAATTTGGCTTGATACTTCTGCCAGTCTGATACCCTGGTGTTCCCTAGACTTCTTCAAATGAGAACCAATGCCATCATACACTGAGTCACTATCGGCCGATTCAACGCCCCTAAGGTGCAAGCGCCTTCTGCTGCGTGAACCATCGCGATCCAAGCTGTCCGATTGTTGTTCCTCCATACGAAAGCCCCTCGCTGGATACTCCCTTATAATTCGCAACTACGCTGCATCCGATAGTAACAGGCGATAACAGCCTTAATGTGGCCGCAAGTGTAGCAAACATTTTCTCTTTGGCGAGGGTATTTTGGCGTTAGTTGCGCAAAAGTTTCGGCCGTATCCAAAAGTTTTTCTAATAATTATTTAACTGTATATGATCCAATGCTTGACCAAGCATTTCTTCAAGAAGCTCAGATACAGTCTGTTCTGAAGTTACTAGCCCAACGCTCTGCCCTGCCATGAGAGAACCATTCTCTATATCTCCTTCGATCACCGCTCGCCTCAATGCCCCGGCCCAGAAATGTTCTATCTCCAGTTGGGCATCGGATTGGCTTATCTCGCCTTGGCGGTACCGAGCGATGACAGATCGCTGTGTTTCAATAAACCGTTGTGTCGCAGCATTTGTAATCGCTCGCACCGGAATCACTGGAAAATCAGGATCTGCTTGAATCGAGAGTTGAGCATCACGAGCACCAGCTCGAAGAAAAGCTGCTTTAAAGTTTGAGTGAGCAACGGATTCACGTGTGCAGACAAACCTGGTACCGATTTGGCACCCCGATGCGCCCATCTCTAGATAGCTTACCATGGCGTCCCCTCGGCCGATTCCTCCAGCCACAAATATCGGCACCTCCCTTACATTGGGCAATATTTCCTGAGCTAATACGCTTGTAGCAACTGGCCCCGTATGCCCGCCAGCTTCCATCCCCTCTATCACAATGGCGTCCACACCAGACCGAATGAACTTCTTAACAATGGATAGTGTGGGAGCAAAAGCAATAACTTTGGCCCCACCATCGTGCACCATTTTAACAATTCTCTCTCTTGGCATTCCACCTGCCAGAAATACGTGGGTTACCTTCCGTGCACTACAAACTGATATCAATGCATCTAGTTGCGGATGCATAACAATCAAGTTAACTCCAAATGGCTGATCCGTCAGATCTTGAGTAGCAGCGATTTCAGTGTCCAGCGTATTAGAGTCCATTGAGCCACAAGCAACCACGCCAAAAGCACCACTATTGGACAATGCAGAAACCAAGTTTCTCTCAGATACCCATGTCATTGCGCCGCCAAGTATAGCCAGCTTACTGCCAAGAAAATCCCGGCCTCGACGCCACAGCCGATCTAGTGATTCATACTCAGTTGGCCTATTTTCTGTTATGGAGCTCATATGCTTCATGTAATGTACGAACCGCTAACTCTGTATAAGCTTCCGGAATAAGAACACTAATCTTTATCTCTGAAGTTGATATAGCTTCAATAGCAATGCCCTTCGACGCAAGCGCAGAAAACATCTGTTGCGCTACACCCGCGTGACTTCTCATACCAACTCCAATTGCGGATACCTTTGCTATCCCAGCGTCATGTGCCACGGACTCATATCCCACTTGGGTTTTCAAATTCTCAAGAGTCTCAAGGGCATAATTTAAATCACCACGAGGAACAGTGAAAGTAACACTTGCTTCATTGCCCTCTACCGAAAGATTCTGAACGATCATATCGACGTTAATGTTAGCCTCAGCAAGAGGTTCAAAAACCCTCGCAGCTGCGGAAGCTCCATCAACAAGGCCAAACAAAGTTATTTTGGCCTCATCGTGAGATGATGATATTGCACTAACGGTCTGTTTCTCCACAACCTCGTTTTCACTCACAATTAATGTCCCCGGATTATTGTTAAAGCTTGATGCAACGCGTACTTTAATCTTGAAATTCTTTGCCAATTCAACCGACCTAATATGCAAAACCCTCGCCCCGGAAGAGGCAAGTTCCATCATCTCGTCAAACGATATTGTTTCAAGTTGACGCGCTTGAGGCACTACATGTGGATCAGCCGTATAAACACCACTTACATCCGTATGAATATCACACCTATCAACATTAAGTGCGGCTGCCAAAGCAACCGCTGTAACGTCTGATCCACCGCGCCCCAAAGTGGTAATACTTCCATCTGGACTGACGCCCTGAAACCCTGCCACTACAGGAACCTCACCGCGTTCCATGCAATCATGTAGCTGTTTTGTCCCAATGCGGATAATTCTTGCATTTCCATGTTGCCCGTCAGTTTTAATGGGAACCTGCAAGCCTAAAAAGGATCGAGCGGGTACCCCTCTGTTTCGCAACGCTGCAGAAAGAATAGCGGAGCTGATCTGCTCTCCCGCCGAAATAGCTGCATCATATTCTCTAGCATCCGAACATTTTCCGACATTGCGCACAAGGCGAATCAACTCGTCTGTCATACTCCCCATGGCAGAAACCACTACCACTAACTTGTGACCCTCTGAAACCGTGTTTGCGACACGATCAGCAATATTTATGATACTATCGATATCAGCGACTGACGTTCCGCCAAACTTTTTCACTAAACGAGACAAGAGTGCCCCTCCGAGCTGGTTCTCAATTTCCTTGTACCCTTTGGCATGTCTATTCATACTCGCGTTTATGAAGCGCAGCAACGTAACGCACGAAATTGCAGACCCTTCAGAGGTGAATCGCTTCGCCGCTATTGCTGAGCGGTGGTGGGACCCATCTGGAGAAACCTCTGAGCTCCACCATATAAATCCTGCTCGTCTTTCCTACATTCATGATTGGTGTTGTGCTCATTTTTCACGCGATCCAAATATTCGTAACCCATTTACAGGTTTAACTGTACTTGATGTTGGATGTGGTGGTGGTCTCCTTTGCGAACCACTGACTCGGCTAGGCGCAAGCGTGATAGGTATAGACCCAACACCTGAAACTATCCATGTCGCTAGAGCTCACGCGGCGCAAATGGAGCTGGAGATTGATTACCGTATAGCAACGCCCAATGAATTGGTATCGTCGAATAACCACTACAATATTGTTCTCAACCTTGAAGTCATCGAACATGTCTCTGACCCCTTTAGCCATACCCAGGCCTGCGCCCAACTCCTTGCCCCTGGTGGAATAATGGTATTGTCCACACTAAACCGTAATTTTCGCTCCTTTATTACAGCGATCGTTGCAGCAGAATACATTCTGGGCTGGTTGCCAGTTGGCACTCACCGTTGGCATCGCTTTGTAAAGCCATCTGAACTAGCTCAACATGTCCGCGATGCAGGCCTTCGTCTTGCTAACGTTTCTGGACTAACATTGACCGATGGGGAATGGGAGGTAACGACCGATATTGGCGTTAATTACCTAGCAATTGCAATAAAAGACTAGAAATCTCTGCCTTTTACGAATCGCGAGGAAGCCATGGCACCTTCTGAACCTCTATACCTTCTTCCGTTAGTTCTGTTGACTCCTCGGTGGTAGCGCTACCGTATATGTTTCGCGCATCAGCTTCCCCATAGTGAATTTTCCGCGCCTCTTCAGCAAATCCGTCACCCACATTATCCGCATTCTTTTCAATAAAGGTTCTTAGATTCTGTAAATGCTGTCGTGCCTGTTGGGCAACCTGCCTCTGCGTTTGATCTCGATCCCGACCTGCCGTAACGTTGGGCGTCATTAATGCTTTTTCGACCTTCGCACTGCCGCATTCAGGGCATGTTACTCGGCGGACCTTGCGGAGAGAGTCGTATGCAGATCCGTCACGAAACCAGGCTTCAAACTCATGGCCATCGTCACATTTCAAATCAAACGCAATCATACGTGCGTGTCCCTAATTATCATCTAACGTTCGATTTATTAAAAACCTACGGATGTACCTCATAAGATAAACCCAACGCCCGTCAAGAGAATTTTTCAACCGAGAACATATGTTATCGTACCAATGACAATGAAGACAAAGCCTAGCTGCTGGATAATAAAACACATTGGCTTGATACCCAACAGTGGAACAGTCCTTGATCTTGCCTGTGGTAATGGGCGGCATACACGCATCTTCCTAGAACATGGCTGTTCAGTTACTGCTATCGATCAGGATATCAGTGGGGTTTCTGACCTTAACGATCGTGCCAAACTAACCGTGCATGCTCTTGACCTTGAGAATAGGTCACAGTGGCCATTTGCTGGAGACCGTTTCAGTGCCATCATTGTTACCAATTATCTCTATAGACCCCTCTTCCCGACCATTATTGAGGCATTGGCACCTGGAGGAATCCTCCTTTATGAAACTTTTGCTTCCGGCAATGAAAGTTTGGGGCGACCACGCAACCCCAAACACCTTCTAGTGGAGGGCGAACTGTTGTCAGCAGTCATGAAGCATCTCCACGTTGTGGCTTACCAACACGGGAAGGTTAACTCACCACGTCCCGCCGTAATTCAGCGCATATGCGCCGTGCGCTTGCGTGAAACGGATATAACGCCAGCGTTCCCACTGGATGAGTGAGACAGCTGTATTCACCCGATTCATTTGGCTAAGTTTTATCATTGCGATATTCCGGCAACACAAAGACTTGGTCCTTATTAATTGCCGGCACAGCGGACCTGGCTTTGTCAACCTTGATTGGTTCAATTGTAGACAGTATGAATTCGGGGTGTTCACTCGCCTCAGCTAAAATTTTTCCCCAAGGATCAACAATCATGGAGTGACCGAAGGTTTTACGGCCACCGGGATGGTCGCCGGTTTGTGCTGGAGCAAATACGTATGAGCCAGTCTCTATTGCCCTTGCTCGTAGCAAAACATGCCAATGCGCAATTCCCGTAACGCGGGTAAACGCAGACGGGACAACCAGATAAGCGGCTCCGCCCTGGGCTAGCATTCTGTAAAGATGAGGAAAGCGGAGATCGTAACACACTGTCATCCCAATGCACCCCCACGGGGTGGGAGCAACAACCGCTTTTGATCCTGGTCGAAAATTCTTCGACTCTCGATGGCTTTCGCCACCCGGAACATCGACATCATACATGTGAATTTTGTCATAACGAGCAACAATGTGACCAGCCGGGTTTAGCAGAAAGGACCGATTCACCACTCGTTCCTCATAATCCAACCGAATAGTTAAAGATCCGATTAGCAGCCAAGCGCTTGTCTCTATTGCAAGCTTCCGAAACGCGGATAGTCCGGGATGCCTTTCTTCTTCTACAGCATTTGCATGGACTTCAGCGGCGCTTCCAGCCATCATAACGACATTCTCGGGAGTCAATATCAGGTCCGCACCTGCCGTGCTGGCTTCACGAATCAATCCTTGAGTGTGCAATACATTTTCATCAATACTGTTTCCAGCATTAACTTGCACACACGCAACAGTGAAGCTATGTGTCATAGGCTAACCAGTATATGTCCTTTTGGGCCGATGTCTCTATTCATTGACCACTCTTCAGGGAAAACCTTTCAACCAGCGATATTGCAGTATGTTCAAAGGCGGTCACTTATAGTTTCTTAACCACATACTTACATATCTCATTATCTCTTGCCATCACCACCCTGGCCAAAACCACCCTGGCCAAAACCACCCTGGCCAAAACCATCCTACAATTAGATAAATGGTAGAACTTTATCGGTTTACAACATAACCTCACAGTCTCAGTTGTAGTTTAAAAAATACTATCCGAGTCCCATTTGCAACATAAGCCACTTAACGAATTTCTATTAACTTCTGAAGAAAATTTACAGCATTCCAAACGGTGCGGCTTATGGCTATAAAGAAACTATTTGATCGGACCGCTGTCGCACAACATCGTTTCCGTTCGGCCAATCAACTAAGCAAGCATGACTTCCTCTTCAGAGAAACTTCTTCTCAGGTAGTTGAACGTATTGGGGATATCGATAGGGACTTTGCGCTTGCTGTTGATATTAACCGACGATCACCCTCTGCCACCGATATATTGCGAACGTTGTCTTGTGTTCAGACATGGGTCGTCACCTGTGAGACACTTAACACAATCTCGACCAATCCCAACATCTTTACACCCCCGCCCGTTAAGGAACTAAACATAATTGCAGACGAAGAATTCTTGCCTCTAGGAAAGGGCAAAGTCGACCTTATCGTAAGTGTTTTGAGCTTGCATTGGGCAAATGACCTTCCTGGAGCGCTTATACAAATCCGAAGAGCGCTTAGGTCGAGCGGCCTGTTCATTGGGGTTCTGTTAGGTGGGGAGACATTAACTGAGCTACGCCAAGCTCTAGTTCAAGCAGAATGTGAGGTAGAGGGCGGCGCCAGCCCTCGCGTTTCTCCATTTATAGATGTTGCACAGGCTGGAGACCTTCTTGCAAGGGCCGGGTTTACACTGCCAGTCTCTGACATTGATACCCTGTCTGTTACATACCCGAATGCTATATCCCTGATGAATGACCTCCAGGGAATGGGGGAAACGAATGCCGCAGCCGATCGACGTCGTAACTTTTCTCGACGGTCCACTTTAACTAGAGCTTCCGCAATCTACGCAGATCAATTCGGCACTAGCGATGGCCGTGTTCAAGCCACTTTTCAAATCATCTACATGGTCGGCTGGGCTTCCGACACCTCTCAGCCAAAACCTCTCTCAACAGCCAGTAAAATTTGTTGAATAAAAAGTTCCCGACGGCGCAGATAAAGCCAGGAATAGATAAGCAGTCCTGTTAGAGAAGGTCCCTAAGCATTGCTACTAACGGCTCGTCTGCGGGCAACATTCTATAGTTGCCAAGGTCCTTTGAAACTGACCATGAAAGTTCCTGACCTTCCTTCGGAACGACCGTGCCCGCCCATACCCTACAAACATATAGCGGCATCAAAAGATGAAAATGATCATAACTATGCGAAGCGAAAGTAAACGGCGCCAAACATGCAGTAGACACATCGATTGATAGCTCCTCTTTAAGCTCCCGTATCAGAGCCTGCTCTGGTGTTTCCCCCGACTCAATTTTTCCACCAGGAAACTCCCATAAACCTGGCATAGGCAGCCACGATGGACGTCTAGATATCAATACTCGTCCGTCCGCATCAACTAACGCTGCAGAGACAACTAACGTAAGGGGCCTTTTCGACATTAGCTCCGATATGCCGTGTTAATATCGAGGTAGCCTTGGGTTAGGTCACAAGTCCACACGGTGGCCCTGCCATTCCCCACGCCCACGTCAACCGCAATCGATACTTCTGCCCCTTGCATATAGACAATTAGAGCAGACTCATCGTATCCCACCGGTCCGCCATCCCTTGCAACAACGGTGTCTCCAAAACAGATACTGATTCTATCCCGATCTGCGTTCTCGCCCGCCTTGCCAATGGCAGCAATTATCCTCCCCCAGTTAGGGTCTGAGCCTGCTATTGCCGTTTTCACCAGAGGTGAATTAGCGATTGAGAGACCAATCTTCCGAGCCGATCGTTGATTATTAGCTCCACTTACCGTGATTGAAATGAATTTACTTGCACCTTCGCCATCACGGACGATTTGATGAGCTAAATTGGTCATAACACTTGTAAGCTTGGATCTGAAATCGGACAGTTTCCTATCTGTGTGTTGGGTGATAGTCGGATGGGGCGCACTTTTTCCTGTCGCAAATAGCAGCACCGTGTCACTAGTTGACGTGTCACTGTCAACTGTAATGCAATTGAAAGTAGTCTCAGTTATCTTAGCAAGTAAGGGTTGCAGCACAGAAGTTGGGAGTTTGGCATTGGTGAAAAGATACGCGTGCATTGTCGCCATATCAGGAGCAATCATGCCAGACCCTTTACAAATTCCCGTAATTACTACTGGAACGTCGCCGATTCTTGCTATTGCACCCGAACCCTTTGCATAAGTGTCTGTTGTGCGAATTGCATCTGCTGCTTTATTCCATCCCCCTGGAGCCAAAGCTTGCGACATGCTCGGCAACGCCTCTATGATTCGTTCATAAGGCAGCCTAACGCCTATTATCCCAGTTGACGACACAAACACTTCCTTCGGCAAACAGCCTAAGGCATTAGCTCCAGCTTCTGCTGTTTCCCTAACAGCTACAGCGCCCTCTCTTCCAGTAAATACGTTGGCGTTTCCAGCGTTTACAATTAACCCACGGGCAACCCCTCTATCAAGGATGCTGCGACACCAAGCCACCGGTGCAGCTGAGGTGCGGGACTTGGTAAATACTCCAGCAACCTTTGTGCCTTCATCAAAAGCCGCCATCATTACATCCGTTCTCTTGCTATAACTAATGCCAACAGCGGCCGTAGACATGCTTACGCCGTCTATCGGACAAAGGTCTGGAAAAGATGACGGAGCAAGTGGAGAAATACGAGCTGTAGACATAGTTATCACTCTTTAAGAATAGGAACCTACAGATGTTACACGCCACACAGATAAGGCCTCAACCACATACCAGCTTAAGGGCGCGTTGACAGAACCGCCACAGCAGCCTACATCGAGTTATCTGAATCAATAAATCATGAGTTAGCTGTTTCAAATGTTGGATAAGATCACCAAACGCATATTCGGCACAGCCAACCAGCGGCTTCTCAAAGGTATGGAGAGAACGCTGCAAACCATCAATAATTTAGAACCAGATATAGAACGTCTCACAAACGATCAAATCATGGCACGAACCGACGAGTTTCGAGATCGACTTGGAAATGGTGAATCCCTCGACAACATACTTCCTGAAGCTTTCTCCTGTGTGCGTGAAGCTGGAAAGCGCACTCTTGGTCAGCGCCATTTCAACGCCCAGATTGTAGGCGGTTTGGTGCTTCATCAAGGGAATATTGCAGAAATGAAAACGGGAGAAGGTAAGACGCTCGCGGCAACCTTGCCCGTTTACCTAAATGCTCTCCAAGGCACAGGTGTCCATGTCGTTACGGTTAACGATTACTTAGCCCAACGTGATGCCAAATGGATGAGTGCCATATATAATTTTCTTGGCCTTGAAGCAGCCTGCATCGTTCATGGCCTCAGTGATGATCATCGCCGCGAGGCATATAGCAAGGACGTCACCTACGGAACAAACAACGAGCTCGGTTTCGACTATTTAAGAGATAATATGAAGTTCCGACTTGACGCCATGGTACAGCGACCATTCAACTATGCAATTGTCGACGAGGTAGATTCCATTCTCGTGGACGAAGCACGAACACCTCTCATCATTTCAGGCCCCACAGAAGATAAATCAGAACTCTACAAGAGCGTTAATGAATTTATTCCGAGCCTCAATGAAAATGAGTACGAAAAGGACGAGAAGAGCCGAACCGTAACACTTACGGATATTGGTGTTGAGCGAATCGAAAAGCGCCTTCGTGAAGCACAATTGATGACTAGTGACAGTCTATATGACGTCGACAATGTTTCGTTAGTGCATCATGTCAACCAAGCTCTACGCGCACATCTAATGTTTTCCAGTGACGTCGACTACCTCGTAAAAAATGACAAGATAATCATCATCGATGAATTTACGGGCCGAATGATGGAAGGCAGACGTTACTCAGAAGGTTTGCACCAAGCTCTCGAGGCCAAGGAAAACGTCACAATTCAAAACGAAAATCAAACACTTGCGTCAATTACTTTTCAGAACTTCTTCAGACTTTACCCAAAACTTGCGGGTATGACAGGAACTGCCGCAACCGAAGCCTCTGAATTTGCCGACATTTATGGCCTGGCCGTTGCAGAGATTCCCACAAACCTCCCAATGATCCGTTTGGACAATGATGATCAAGTCTACAGAACCTCTGGTGAAAAGCATAAGGCAATCCTTTCAGAAATCCGCGAATGTCGTACTCGAGGACAGCCTGTCCTGGTCGGTACGGTTAGCATCGAAAAATCTGAAGAATTAGCTTCCCTCCTAAAAGAGGAAAAGATTCCGCACAATGTTCTTAATGCCCGATACCACGAAGAAGAAGCTCTCATCATCGCACAGGCTGGCCGCCTTGGGGCAGTTACCATAGCCACTAATATGGCTGGGCGCGGAACCGATATACAGCTTGGTGGTAACGCGGAAATGCGGAGTCTAGATGAACTAAACAAAATTACCGATCCAGCTATCCTAAAAGATGCACAAAGCAAGATTGAAGCCGAAGTGAAAGAGGAGAAGAAGCAGGTCATTGAGGCTGGCGGCCTCTACATTATCGGTACGGAGCGTCACGAAAGTCGACGCATTGACAACCAGCTCCGTGGACGTTCAGGTCGCCAAGGTGATCCTGGAGCATCCAAGTTCTTCCTTTCCCTCGAGGATGATTTGATGCGCATTTTTGGTTCGAAACGTATGGATACCATGTTGCGCAAGTTAGGTCTGCAGGAGGGAGAGGCAATAATTCATACGTGGATAAACAAGGCAATCGAAAAAGCCCAATCCAAAGTTGAAGCTCGAAATTTCGATGTTCGTAAGAATCTCCTAAAGTTTGACAACGTAATGAACGATCAGCGTAAAGTGATTTATTCCCAGCGCATTGAGTTGATGAGTGTAGAAGATGTTTCGGAAACCGTAGCAGATATGCGGCACGAAATACTTGATGAAACGGTTTCCCGACACATGCCAGAGAAAGCCTACCCCGAACAGTGGGACGCCGATGGATTACGTGCGGAAATTAATCGCATTTTGGGTCTCGAGTTGCCAATTAGCCAGTGGGCGAAAGAAGAAGGTATTGCTGACGAGGAGGTCCGCCAGCGCGTTATTAATGCTAGCGACCGCGCCATAGCGGAAAAAGTTGCTAACTACGGTCCTGAAGTAATGCGCATGGTCGAAAAAACGCTGCTGCTTCAACTTCTTGACCAACACTGGAAAGATCACTTGCTTCAACTTGATCACCTGCGATCCGGAATAGGTCTTCGTGCTTACGGTCAGCGCGACCCGTTACGGGAATATCAAGGCGAGGCATTTTCAATGTTTGAAGCTATGCTCTCGTCCCTACGAGAACAAGTGACAACGGCATTGTGTCACGTGCAACTTCGTCTAGATGAAGAACCAAAAATTCGTCAGCCTACTAGCGGTAATATCGTCGAGTCGCGTGTGAACCCTTTTGATGCGAAACCAGAGGAAACCCAGCCAAAGCCACACCCTCCGCCAAGACGCACCTCGCAAGCGTTGGACCCTGGCAACCCGTCAACTTGGGGTAAGGTGCCCCGAAATGCACCATGCCCTTGTGACTCGGGGAAGAAATACAAGCAATGTCACGGCAAAAGTGGGTAATTTCAGGGTTTGCCGTGCGGCACCATGATTACTGATGTTTAAACAGGGGTGAAGAAAGTATTTTTAGACGGTATTGGTTCGCGTTAGCCTAAAGACTAGTCCCCATGTCTATAAACTTTTGACGCCGCTTTACACGTCGATCACTGCTGCGACCTTCTCCTTCCAACTCTAGAAGATGTCGGCCAATAGACCTTCCAACTAATTCGATTGTCTCCTCAGGAAAGCGATGTGCTCCACCGATTGGCTCCTCAACTGCTTCATCAATTATACCTAATTCGAGCATGTCCTGAGAGGTCATTCGAAGCATTTCGGCTGCGTCACGGGACCGCTCTGAGCTCCGCCAAAGAATTGACGCACATCCTTCAGGAGATATCACAGAATAGATTGCATACCCTAGCATTAGAATACGATCGGCTACTCCTAGTGCAATTGCACCACCTGAACCACCTTCACCAATAATGATGCTTATAACAGGAACATCAATCCCTAAGCAGGTCTCTATTGCACGAGCTATAGCCTCAGCCTGCCCTCGTTCCTCAGCCTCAACGCCAGGATAGGCACCCGGCGTGTCAATAAAAGTGAGCACAGGAATGCCAAATCGATCTGCAAGCTCAAAAAGACGAACCGCTTTACGATAACCTTCTGGATGAGCCATGCCAAAATTGTGATCGACTCGGCCCTCGGTTCCTTCCCCCTTCTCGTGACCAATGGCGACAACAGTTCGTCCTTCAAATCGCCCAAGACCCCCCAAAATAGCAGCATCCTCTGCATACGTACGGTCCCCAGCCAAAGGCGTAAATTCTGACAGAAGAACTCTCGCATAGTCACTAAAATGGGGACGTTCCGGATGACGAGCAACTTGGGCTTTTTGCCAAGGAGTCAGTTTGTCATAAGTTTGACGCAGCAGTTGCGCCGCGCTAGCCTCTAAGCGAACCAACTCCTCAGCAACGTTTGTATCTCCGCTACTCACGAGATGCCGTAATTCCTTGATCTTTCCGTTGAGGTCAGAGATGTCCTTCTCAAAATCAAGAAAACTGTCCATTAGCTGCAGCCGACCCTTTCATCATATTCACTAAATCCAACGCTATTTTGAATCTCGACCACGCGTACGGTTGCGCCCAGAGATTAACTTTGCCTTGGTAACCATTACCTCGGCCTGTCTCACAGATGCAATGTCAATCAATCTGCCATCAAGAGCTACAGCCCCTTTACCTTCTCGTTCTGCCTGTTTCATAGCCGCGATAATACGTTTTGCCTTGGTAGTTTCCTCCTTTGTCGGACTAAATATCTCACTAGCAAGTTCGATCTGACTGGGATGAATGGCCCACTTACCCTCTATACCTAGAGCGGCGGCCCGACGACCCGATGCTTTATAACCCTCCGGATCCGAAAAATCTCCAAACGGTCCATCGATAGGCCGAAGACCATTGGCTCGCGCCGCAACAACCATTCTCGCAATTGCATAATGCCACATATCTCCCCAGTGGATATCTCGGCTACCCGATTCATCTGGATCTGTAAGAACTGCATAGTCCGAATTGACACCGCCAATGTTAGTAGTACGCGCGCGTGTTGATGCAGCATAATCAGCCACTCCAAAGTGAAGGGATTCATTTCTATTACTAGCTGATGCGATCTCATGCACATTCTGCATCCCAAGAGCGGTTTCAATAATATGTTCAAATCCAATACGTTTTTTATACCCTTTTGCGTCCTCAATCTGAGTTACCAGCATATCAATCGCGTAGACGTCAGCCGCTGTTCCAACCTTAGGAATCATTATTAAGTCCAAACGCTCTCCAGCCTGCTCAACAACATCAACCACATCTCTATACATGTAGTGCGTGTCCAAACCATTGATACGAACAGACATCGTTTTGTCGCCCCAATCTATTTCGTTAAGCGCCTTAATGATGTTCTTTCGCGCTTTTGGCTTGTCATCAGGGGCAACAGCATCTTCAAGGTCTAAGAAAATGACATCCGCATCCGACTTCGCGGCACGCTCAAAAAAACGAGGAGAACTCCCCGGAACCGCAAGTTCCGAACGGTTCAAACGTGCTTGCGCTTGTTCGATTATTTTAAAACTCATAGCTTAATTGCTCCCTAATTGTTTGAATTTAACCATCACAACTAATTACCGAAAATGACAACGGGACGAAGCTCTGTCAACGATAGTCCCTCAGCATCGAGCTCCTCGCAAGTGGGTGATGATCCTTTACCAGTTTCTTGAGGCGCTCTCCTAACACGTGTGTATATATCTGCGTTGTCGCAATGTCAGCATGCCCCAGCATTGTTTGCACAGCCCGTAGATCCGCGCCGTTATTAAGCAAATGGGTTGCAAAAGCATGTCTCAGCGCGTGTGGAGAAACACGTGATGAATCTATACCGGCCTCCAAAGCAAGCGTCTTGAGCATTTGCCCCAATCTCTGACGAGTGAGATGTCCTGTCGCCCGACCCCCCGGAAACAGCCAGATGTTATCCTTGCTTGAACACAAGAAAATGTGCCTAACAGCTAAATAGTCCTGAACTGCAATACGGGCCATCTCGCCAACCGGTATGACTCTCTCTCGCCCCCCCTTACCTTTAACCGCAACAAACTGCATAGTAGTATCAATAGCCGTCATCCGAAGCTCTAGTAATTCTGAGACTCTTAGACCAGTAGCGTAAAGCATCTCCACAATGGTCAAAAGCCGAGTTCCTTTGGCGTCTCGTCGATTTCTTGCGGCGGCCAGCAATGCATCGACTTCAACCTCGCCTAGCACGTTTGGCAAGCTCCTCTTGGCGCGTATCGATACCAGGTCAGACGCTGGATCATCTTCACGAATCTGTTCTGCTTTTAGGAAAAGATAGAACTGCTTAATGGATGAACGCTTACGAGCCACCGTAGACAACGATAATCCTTTCTCCGAAAGGCTTGCGAGATAGCCACGAAGTTGCTTCGTCTCAGCTGCCTCTATAGCTGTTTGGCGGGCAGAAAGGTGCGCGCATAAGCCATACAAATCGCGCGCATAAGCTTGCATTGTAGCAGTCGCTACCCCACGTTCAGCTGAAAGCATTTCAATAAACAGCTCCAACAGATGTTGATTTTCCGCTCTAGTCACTGTTAAAGACCCTTAGCTAGTGCAGCCTCCAACGCAAGAGCATATGCTTCTGCTGTCAAACCAATTCTGTTTAATGCGTTAACAGCTTTGCTGAGAACCATCGGATGAACTTCCGCTAATCCCTCATCACCAAGCGCGATCAATACTAACGCTACGGTTTCTCCTACCTTACCATCATCTACAGCCCTAGTTAAATTTCGCCAAACAGACGCGGAAGGCATGGTGCCCTTTTTAGGAAATTTCATGGCAATTAAGTCAATCCACTTCTCATCAGGCACCTCAATATCGAGCCCCTGTAGAAGAGCGAAGAGTGTCTCACCATAGGTTTTCTGTATGCGTTGCTCCCTGTTTGACATCACTTTCCACCAACGCAAAATCGATTTATCCTCAAGAATCTGTTGGTCCTGCCATGCAGCGAAATGAATGATGGGCCTGAGTACGTCAGCATCAGTTTCAGATAAAAACTCAAACCATTGCATTGCTGCCGTCGTAGCCCCGGCAGTCAACAATGATCTAACCATCTCCGGAGCTAAGTCTTTGGGTTCTGAACGCGGGATAAGACGCAGCGCTGCCAAAAGATTAGTGCGCGCGAATGAATTATACTGCTCGCGATAGCGACCCACATCTAGTGTCAATCTTAAGGATTGTGTGAGCTCGTTTAAATCGGTCTGCGCTTCTCCGTGTTGGTACAATAATGCTGGCGTGATTGGCTGAAAGATTGCATCAACCATAGAATCTAAGGAATAAACTTCTTCTGGTTGGTAAAGAGCCTCTACCGAACGATGTGCATCAGGCTTAAACACGACGTTGGCAAATATTCTCCGAACCGATTTGGAATCAATTGCACCTAAAACCTCAGCACGCGTAGCGGCATCTACTCTCAATGATTCAGACGCGTTAGGGGCAATAGCAATACTTTTCAGTGTAGCGGGTGATGCATTCTCAAGTGCATCACTAGGAATAGGGATATTTGCGGCACGCAACATTGCTAGGTGGAGGCCGCTTGGCTCAGGCAAACTCTTTACCGAGACATCTCGACCATCAACCAAAGCAGAAAATAGGGCGTTAAATACTTGATCCCGATTCGAGTCAAGTTCGCGCAGCAGCCCCACGGCCAGCCATGCTTCTGCTTCCTTTTCCTCATGCAACGCTCGACAGAAGGCTACCGACTTTAACCAGTACGGGTCGCCACTGCGTCCAACAGCGTTCTCGGAGCGAGCGCACGCACCAGAATAATCTCCCGTGAGATAAAGGGCATCAGCAGTTATTAGTTCAATCGTGGGACTAATCGCATCGATGGGAACAATACGAACGAGACGCAAAATAGCATCTGTTTCTCCCGCCGCAGCCAATTTTTCAAATCTTATCTGGAGTATGTCCTTAATGCTCTCATCATCGGATGGCATTTGAGCTTCTGAAAGCAGAAGTCGTCTTGCCAGGTCTTGCATTACTCTTGATGAAGTGCCTACTGGAAGAAGAGAGAGAAGGGTTCTAACCACCGAACGGCTCGTGTCGGACCACATCTCAATTCCAAATCCGCCGTTATCATAGGATAAAAGACCAATGCTAGCTGGGTCAGCACGATCAAGAGTATCAACAACAATCTCCTGTTCAGAATTCTGCCCATCGGCGGACACATTGTCCCTATCGCCTAGATATAACTCTTCACTATTTAGCGAAGACTCTCCTGATGGCGCGTCAAATAAGTCGATTGGTGGGCCAGATGCTTCATCCTGGTCAGCCCAAGCTATCTGAGCAATCATTAACATGCTCAGCACTACTAACGACCTCGTCTCTATGAATTTATACAATCTACCCATATCTCACGAAAAACACCCACTTGAACACGACACTTATTGCCCTCTATAACCACTCTCTTGATCACAGACAATTGCATGACTTGGACGGGCATTGATGCCATTGAAGACAATCGACACGATAGAAACACTAAAATATCTGTTTTGGGCTAAGCTTTGCACCGAACTTCAGAAAACATGGTATGTTTCTAGTCATCAAAATATTCATGCGAAATTGTCCTCTCAATGCTTCGCGTAGGAGCAGGAATATCCCATGAAAGGAGAAACACAGCTCCACACACAATAGCGGCTAACAAGGTAAATAATATGTAGGTCGTCAATTTGGACATGTATATCAGGTAACAGCTCCTATATGTTGGTGCTGGGACAGGACTTAATTACCTATGCTAGGATTCGAATATGGCGAAGATTAGGCAGTTTATCCGCTGGCAGTCGTGGCAGCAACGTGTTGCGTTAACCATTTTACTCAATGTCCAACAGAAATAGTATTTTGCCAGACAAGACAATAGTTTTAGTTGGTCTCATGGGCTCAGGTAAGACTGCCATCGGGAGAAGTCTAGCTAATCGCACCGGACGGGTCTTTGTAGACTCGGACGATGAAGTTAGGCGGCATACAGGCACCTCTATTGCGGAAATGTTCGCCCACGACGGAGAG
Source organism: uncultured Alphaproteobacteria bacterium (assembly GCA_913041535.1). Classification (GTDB taxonomy): domain Bacteria; phylum Pseudomonadota; class Alphaproteobacteria; order VGEJ01; family VGEJ01; genus CAJWJK01. Next base: position 30,110 of record CAJWJK010000002.1, on the reverse strand, counting down.
GAGGCATTCAGAAAGGAAGAAAGACGCATCATTATTAGCCTTTTGAACAATTCTCCGCATGTCTTAGCCACAGGAGGTGGTGCATTTCTGGATCCTTGTACAAGAAAGCACATCTTATCAAAGGCTATATCAGTATGGTTACACGCTAACCTTCGTGCGCTTCTTGATAGAGTTCACGTAACAAGTGATCGCCCGCTGCTAAGGCATGGCAACCCTCAAAATATAATGCAGCAACTCATGAATGAGCGATACCCGATTTATGCCAAGGCTAACTTGACAGTAAAAACAAGCGACCGTTCCCAAACCTGGGTGGTCGACAAAGTCTTCGATATGTTAACTAAGGAATACCGAAGTCTGACCACAGGTAAAGCCTAAATCGTGAGTAAAAAACCTACAACGGTGCAGATTAAATTGGGTCAAGCCAGTTATGACGTCGTTATCGGCAACCAACTGATGAAAGATATCGGCGTTTGGGTTACACCACTCCTTAATCGTAAACATACCGCCATAGTAATGGACACCCATGTGGCCGACCTTTATCGTGATGAACTAACTGCCACCTTCAACAAGCACGACATCAAACATCAAACTATTGTTCTCCAGGCGGGCGAACAGACCAAAAGTTTCGAACAGCTGCAGGGGCTATTAAATCACCTGTTAGAATCTAAAATCGAACGACATGATACGATTATTGCCTTCGGCGGTGGGGTTATCGGAGATATTTGTGGTTTTGCAGCTAGTGTTCTGCGCCGTGGCGTAGGAATTATCCATCTGCCGACCACTCTCCTTGCTCAGGTCGACAGCGCTATAGGTGGCAAGACTGGCATTAATACACCCCATGGCAAGAATTTAGTGGGCACCTTTCACCAACCCAAACTGGTACTGGCGGACACTGATTTTCTTGACACGCTGGGATCTAGGAATCTTCGAGCTGGTTATGCTGAAGTCGTAAAATACGGAGCTCTAGGAAATCGATCCTTTTTTAACTGGTTGGAAAATCACGGCACTACAATTCTTTCAGGAAACAAAGCCCACCTTACGGAAGCGGTAATTGAGAGTGTTCGGGCGAAAGCTCAGATTATTGAGCAGGACGTATTCGAATCGGGATCTCGCCAACTTCTAAACCTCGGACATACATTTGCCCACGCGCTAGAAACTGAGTCGGGCCATAATGAAACACTTTTGCATGGCGAAGCTGTCGCAATTGGAATTGTTCTCGCATTCGATCTTTCTGTGCGACTCGGCTACTGCCCCTCATCCGAACTAGCGCGTGTGAAAAGTCATTTTGCTTCTATTGGGCTGCCCACTAGGATTCGAGAGGTTTTACGACCTTCATGGTCGGTTAAAGCTTTGATCAACCACATGCAACAAGACAAGAAGATTGTAGACGGCAAACTTTCATTTGTGCTGGTCCGATCGATCGGTGATGCATTCTTGTGTACTGATGTAAGAACAGGAGTTCTAAACAGTGTGCTCACTGATTCGTTTGCAGAAAGCGAGCTCGAGAAAGCCGCGCAGAAATCAAATGTTTAATTTCTAAAAAACCTATGACCCTGCCTTTATGAACATAGTTGGGGGACTATTAGCTGTAATAACCCCCGTGTTCGCTTGCGCAGCGATAGGCGTAGCCTGGTCACGATGGGGGCCAAACTACGAGACTAAATTTATTACAACATTGGTGGTTAATGTTGGCACACCGTGTCTCGTGTTCTCCACTCTAACCGCTACGGTGACGGACACGAAAGTGTTCGTGACAATGGCTTTTGCAGCAATTGCATCAATCATCTGTTTCGCAGCTATCAGCGCGCTTATTCTTTCTTGGTCACAGCTACCTCAGCGCGTATACCTACCATCGCTGATATTCGGCAACACTGGCAATATGGGACTTCCTCTTAGCCTTTTCGCTTTTGGCGATCTGGGGCTGGGACTAGCGATTGTATATTTTACAGTTGCTGCTATTGGTACTTTTACATTTGGCAGCACTCTCTCATCAGGTCGCATGAGACCAAGAGAGTTAGCTCTGTCACCTCTAAATCACGCTGTAATATTGTCGATCCTATGTATGGTCATCGATGTTCAGCTTCCCAGCTGGGTGACTAATCCAATCGATTTGATTGGTCAACTTACCATACCATTAATGCTGATCACACTTGGCGTTTCACTACACAACCTTCGTATTAATGCGTTAAAGCGGGCACTTTTGTTGTCAATGCTTCGTATAGGTATGGGCTTTATTATCGGGTACCTGCTCTCCAGCATACTAGGGCTCGAGGGTGCCATGAAGGGTGTATTCATAATTCAGTGTACAATGCCAGTAGCTGTTTTTAACTATCTCTTTGCACAACGTGACGGCTGTCGCCCTGAAGAAGTAGCTGGACTGGTTCTGATTTCAACAATAATTTCTTTCACAACTTTGCCCCTGTTGCTTCTTTTAGTCTTATAACTACCTTCAACCCTAGACTTGCGTCGTTATCTCTGGGCTTCCATAATTGGCGCCATGCGCCGAGTAAAACTGCCTCCTTTAGAGCCGGAAACCGAAACGGAGTCCAAAGTTTGTGACTATCCAGATTGCACTGAATCGGGAGTCCACCGAGCTCCACGTTCACGGGAAGACCTAAACAGTCATTATTGGTTCTGTCTTGACCATGCGCGAGCCTATAACGCGTCATGGGATTATTTTGATGGTATGAGTCAAGAAGATATACAAGCGTACCAGCAAAGTGCAACCACATGGCACAGGCCTACATGGCAGATGAATACGAGAGACCGAGGTAACCAACAGACCGCGTTTAATGATGAATTTAATGTTCTTAATAATCATGCAGAGCCAGAAGTATTAGCGACTCGTACTCGTACCGTAAGTGCGCCAATGCGTCGTGCACTAGAGGTTCTTAATTTAGAGCCGACAGCAAGCTTGCAAGATGTAAAAAGTCGATATAAGACGCTAGCAAAACGTTTTCATCCCGACACTAATGGTGGCTGTCGAGATTCGGAGGAACAGTTAAAGATTGTTAATCAGGCCTATACTCTTCTGTTAACCAGCGGCTATCAGTAAGCTAATATCGAGAGTTTGCTGCAAATGCGCCCAGAAAAAGTGCTGTTATGACTGCAAAAGAAATTCAGAATCGCGATGGATCGGAGAGCTCGCTCCCCGACACTAAGATATCAGTACAGGCATTATTTGGAATTGATACCGATTTGCAAGTCTCCGCTTTTTCAAAGCCTACTGAGTTAGTCCCAAAAATTGATGAGGCTTACCAGTTTGAACGCAACACCACACTAGCTATTCTTTCGGGATTTGCACACAACCGACGTGTGATTATTCAAGGTTACCATGGGACTGGAAAATCCACGCATATAGAACAAGTAGCAGCGCGACTAAACTGGCCTTGCATTCGGATCAATCTTGACAGCCATATAAGTCGAATCGATCTGATCGGCAAAGATGCTATCGTCATCAGAGATGGAAAACAGGTTACCGAGTTTCGAGAGGGCATTTTGCCATGGGCACTACAAACTACTACTGCCTTGGTTTTTGACGAATATGATGTCGGACGACCCGACGTGATGTTTGTCATTCAACGAGTCTTGGAATCCGAGGGAAAACTTACGCTTCTTGATCAAAATCGAGTGATTCAACCTCACGAGTGCTTTCGCCTCTTCGCTACCACCAACACTATTGGTTTAGGCGATACAACAGGCCTATATCACGGCACACAACAGCTAAATCAAGGTCAAATGGATCGCTGGAATATCGTTGCGACACTCAATTACCTGCCTCATGATGATGAGGCTGCTATTGTTTCCGCGAAGGTCCCATCTATGGACAACAAGAAGGGCCGAAAGAACATAAATGCTATGGTCGAATTGGCCAACCTCACTCGTTCATCTTTTGTCTCCGGCGACCTGTCAACTGTTATGTCTCCGCGAACGGTTATTACGTGGGCAGAGAACTTTTGTATCTTCAACGATATTGGTCTGGCCTTTAGACTTACGTTTCTAAACAAATGTGACGAATACGAACGAGCTAATGTAGCCGAACTTTACCAACGCTGTTTCGGTGAAGAACTTCCTGAATCCGCAATCGAAATTGATATGAGTTAAGCTCACTCATGGCCGAGACAGACAGTCCCCTAGACCTATTTAAAAGAGCTCTCACAGCTGCTTCACGCGCAATCTCCAGCGAAGCTGAAATTAATATCGCCTTTGGGTCTGATCTTCCGACCATGCAAGGACAAACCATCCGCCTGCCTCTTCCGTCACGTGAGCTGCCGTCACAATCCGCCCTAAAGGCACGAGGAGCTGCAGATAGTTTTTCTCTACATCGTCGCTATCACGACGAACAAGTCCACAAGGCACTTAGCCCCAAAGGAGGGAAGGCGCGCGCCGTATATGATGCAATCGAACAAGCCAGAGTGGAGGCAATAGGATCATTACGGATGAAAGGTATGGCAATAAACCTCCGTGCTGCGCTCGAAGACCATTGTAACCGTCGTGGTTATGCTTATATCAAAAACAAGTCAGACGCACCTATTGCTGATGTTGTTGGTCTTATCATACGAGAACAACTGACCGGAGCCTTAACTCCAAAACCCGCACAACCGATGGTCGAGATGTGGCGTGCGACCGTGAAAAAGAAAGCGGGACCCAAATTAGATGCCCTCGAAAAAAACGTTAATGATCAAGAAAGTTTTGGCATATTGGCACGTCAGGTAATCAAGAATTTGGAAATCTGGGACGATGCAGATGATTCTCCAGAGACTGAAACCGGCGATGATAGCCAAGATGATACTGAAACCGATGGCGACGGCACTTCATCTGAAGGCTCACAAACCGGTATGGAAGCAACTGATGATTCTCGCGATCTCACGCAAATGCTATCGGATGATGATGGAACCTCTGATGACGGCATGGCCAGCGACCAACAGCCAAACGGAACAGAGGAAGACGAGAAATCTGGCGGCTCAAAGCAGCCCATGTGGCCCGATGGACCTCCTGATGGCGCCTCCCAAGACCCCCCTTATCAAGCATTCACTAGCGAATATGATGAAATTATCGCGGCTTCTGACCTTTGCAGTGCCGATGAACTTACACAACTGCGTAATCATCTTGACCAACAAATTCATCATTTGCATGGTGTAGTAGCCCGACTCGCAAACCGCCTACAAAGGCGGTTACTCGCACGCCAAAACCGTTCTTGGGAATTTGACCTTGATGAGGGAATCCTCGATGCCGGCAGACTTTCCCGCATCGTGACGAATCCTCTTTACCCGTTATCATACAAAATTGAACGAGAAATAGAATTTCGCGATACCGTAGTTACGTTACTTCTAGACAACTCTGGATCAATGCGGGGACGACCAATATGCGTCGCTGCCATGTGTGCCGATATATTAGCTAGAACTCTTGAACGTTGTGGTGTACGCGTTGAAATACTTGGCTTCACGACCACAGCATGGAAGGGTGGTCAGGCTCGCGAAAAGTGGATTGGTGCAGGCAAACCGACCAATCCCGGTCGTCTTAACGATCTTCGCCACATCATTTACAAAGCCGCTGACGCGCCTTGGCGGCGTACTCGAAAAAACCTTGGTCTCATGATGCGGGAAGGTCTGCTAAAAGAAAATATTGATGGTGAAGCTCTCTTGTGGGCCCATAACCGCCTACTTTCCCGTCACGAACATCGCCGTATCCTAATGGTTATTTCGGACGGTGCGCCTGTTGATGATAGTACGCTATCAGTGAACCGCGGTAACTATCTCGATCACCATCTACACACTATAATAAAGTGGATTGAGACTCGTTCCGAGGTGGAATTGATTGCAGTAGGAATCGGGCACGACGTAGCCCGCTACTACAGAAGGGCCGTTACCATTTTGGATGTAGACCAGCTGGGCGGTGCAATGACTGATCAGCTTGCTGAATTATTTGAGGAGGACATGATCGACGCACAAAAGCAATCGCGGACTACCGTCTAGCGTAAACGCCAATCACTTTATTTGTAAATAATACGTTTGTGTAACGGTCAGCCCGATTCGGAACCGACTTCAGCAGTGACCAATTGTTACTCTAACCCGCGAGAGAAGAAGCTTCTGGTGCTGACTTCTTTATAGCGCGCTTAACCCGCCTAGCGTTCTGGGACAGAACTCTATCATCGGCTTTTATTAGATAAGAATCTAACCCTCCCACGCGCTCTACACATCTTAGAGCGTGCACCGACACCCGCAATTTCACCATTCGACCAAGAGCTGTGCTCATCAGAGTGACGTTCTGCAAATTAGGCAAAAAGCGGCGTCGAGTCTTGTTGTGGGCATGGCTTACGTTATTGCCAGAAAGCACACCTTTTCCAGTCAATTCACAACGGCGCGACATTTCAACCCCCAAACTCTACAGTAACAGCTCAATTTTAAAACTTGGGGCTTGTAGGACAGCCAGCTCCTCTTTGTCAACCTAACTTGTGAGCCGCTCTATATTCTTTAAGCAAACGGCGCGCTGCAACAACTGGCAAAAGCTTGCCCTTAGCTACATCATTTTCCAATTCTGACATCACAATAGCTAAAGCTGATTCTTGAGCAATATCCGAGCTCAGAAGTTCCTTAACCTCAATCCAAAACCATTGCCTAGCCTGATTAGCGCGCGCCATGACACGCTCACCACTATCAACGAAATATTGCATGTTCTGCTCAATAACTCGCCAAGCTTCAGCCACACCCTCTCCTTCCAATGCAGAACAAGTCTGCACTTGCACTCTCTCTTCATCATTTGCGCGGCCTAATATACTTAGTGCTGCGCTATAATCAGCTGCGAGTATATTTGCCGTAGATTTCGTGCGACCATCTGCCTTGTTTATCAAAACGAAATCAGCAAGCTCAACAATGCCACGTTTTAGTCCTTGCAGCTCATCACCCCCACCAGGTGCCAATAGAAGAAGAACTGAATCAGCCAATTCCGCAACCGCTGTCTCTGTCTGACCCACACCAACTGTTTCCACTATGATCGGATCGAAACCCGATGCCTCACAGAGAAGCATTGCTTCACGAGTCCTGGGCGCTACGCCCCCCACAGCATCGCCCGACGGAGAAGGCCGTATGAACGCACTCTCACTCCTCGAAAGAACTTCCATTCTCGTTTTATCACCCAACAACGCTCCGCCAGTGTTGGAAGAACTCGGGTCAATAGCTAATACGGCGGGACGATATCCAAGGTCCACCAGATGGAGACCAAGGGCTTCTATGAGAGTTGACTTGCCGACTCCAGGGGCACCAGTCACAGCTAACCGAAAAGCATGTCCACTTTTGGGATATAGTCGCTCTAGCAACTCAGTACCCTGAGCTTGATGATCCGCACGTTTCGATTCAATCAATGTTATAGCACGAGCTAGAGCACGACGATCACCGGAGCACAAGCTACTCTCAAGCGACTCTAGGTCAAATGCCCCATCATATTGCTCGCCCTTGCGTGTCATTTATTTTTATCCTCGCAGAAGTGGTTATTTCGTTTACACCTCACTACAGCTGCCCGATTGGGAGCAATTTCTACCTCAATAAGAACAATTCTAGAAAAAGCTACTTCTAGGAATCTTGAAGTATAATGCTTGCTCAAATTATTAACCAATGATTGACTGTCCTAAGCACAAATATGCTGCTACCACATGGTTAATATCGGTCAACAAAGATCACTTTTGAGACCCAGTAGATAGAAAAAATGTCCCACATCACCGCCAATCCAAATATACAAATCGGGGCCTACATGCCTCATCAGCACTCTGTGCATAGGAACATATAATAAAGAAAATCTTGGACAGGGAGAGAGATTTTATAGTCTTCGCCAAAGCCAACACTTTTAGATTCTATTCATATCAAGTGGCGCGCTGACGACGGCGTAGGAGACGGACTATTTCAGTCGCTGATTTTGATATGTTGGAGCCCGGCCCATAGATTGCTTTGACTCCACAGTTTATTAAAAACTCATAATCCTGGGGCGGCACCACACCACCACAAACAACAATGATTTCATTCGCCGCCTCACGTTCTAAATGCTCTAAAAGTTCCGGAACAAGAGTTCTATGAGCTGCAGCTTGACTGGATACACCTACCACGTGAACATCATTATCAATCGCTTGGGAAGCCGCCTCGAGCGGAGTCTGAAAAAGTGGCCCAAGATCTACATCAAAACCCATATCTACAAAAGCTGAGGCAATAACTTTGGCACCACGATCGTGACCATCTTGACCCATTTTTACGACTAGCATCCGTGGCCTTCGGCCTTCATTCTCAGCAAAGGCTGAAACTTCTCGGCGAGCCCTATCAAAGTCCTCTTCTCCGCTTAATTTTGAGCCATAGATCCCAGATACCCCTCGAACAACGGCGCGGTGGCGGCCAAAAACTGATTCTAATGCATCTGAAATTTCACCCACGCTACAGCGAGCGCGAACTGCATCTACAGCTAAAGAAAGCAGATTGCCATTTCCTTTTGCTCCCTCAGAAAGCTCTGCAAGAACTGTCTTACACTCTTTATCGTCACGGTTGCTACGTAGATCCTCTAATCTTGCAATTTGTTCTTCTCGGACTTTCTCATGATTGACCGACAAAATATCGACATCCTCTACCGCTGAGTCTGAAACCCTATATTGGTTAACACCAACAATAGTGTCTTCATCACTATCAATCCTCGCCTGTCGACGGGCAGCGCTCTCTTCAATCCTAAGCTTTGGCAGACCCTCTTCAACTGCCCGCGTCATGCCTCCCATAGCCTCAATCTCATCCATTACTATAGACGCTTCTTTCACCAGACTATTTGTAAGCGACTCAATGTAGTAGCTACCTCCCAGTGGATCTACAACGTGCGATACACCTGTTTCATTGGCCAAAATCAGTTGTGTGTTTCTTGCAACTCGGGACGAAGTTTCACTCGGCAGAGCAAGTGCCTCATCAAACGCATTAGTGTGGAGAGATTGGGTTCCACCAAGCGTTGCTGCTAGCGCCTCAAATGCCGTTCGTACTATGTTGTTGTACGGATCCTGTTCCGTCAACGAAACTCCTGAAGTTTGGCAATGCGTGCGCAACATGAGCGACCGAGGATCCTTCGGATCAAAATCTTGCATTATTTTAGCCCACAGAAACCGAGCCGCCCTAAGTTTGGCGATTTCCATGAAAAAATTCATGCCAATTCCAAAAAAGAATGAAAGCCGTGGCGCAAACGAATCAATGTTAAGACCGCGTGCACAAGACACTCTTACATATTCCAATCCATCAGCCAGAGTGTACCCAAGCTCCTGAACAGCTGTAGCTCCAGCCTCATGCATATGATACCCCGAAATCGAGATCGAATTAAATTTTGGCATCTCTTTCGCCGTATATTCGATTACATCGCCGACGATTCTCATGCTTGGTTGGGGTGGATAAATATAAGTGTTTCGAACCATAAACTCTTTTAGAATATCGTTTTGTATTGTCCCAGTAAGCTTATTACGGCTAACACCTTGCTCTTCCGCCGCTACTATGTAACTGGCAAGTATCGGCAGGACTGCACCATTCATGGTCATGGAAACGCTCATCTGATCGAGCGGAATTGAGTCAAATAGGATTTTCATATCCAAAATTGAGTCAATTGGCACCCCAGCGCTTCCAACGTCACCTAGCACTCTGGGATGATCAGAATCATAGCCTCGATGAGTTGCAAGATCGAATGCTATTGATAATCCAGTTTGTCCCGAAGCAAGTGCTTTACGATAAAATGCGTTCGATTCCGCAGCAGTCGAAAAGCCAGCGTACTGTCGGATAGTCCAAGGTCTACCCGCGTACATCGTTGCACGCGGACCACGCAGATAAGGAGGAAACCCAGGCAAGCTCTCGAGCTCAATACCTTCTAGATCGTTAGCTGTGTACAACGGCTTTACGTCAATTCCCTCTGGGGTGCGCCATGCGAGAGATTCCGAATCTACGCCACGAAGCTCCTCTTTAACGAGGTTACGCCAATCGTCAAATGTCCTTTTACGAAACTCTCCCATAATTCCTGACTATTGGCAGGCTAGATGCAGCAAGTCAAACCCAAGAGATAAGTTCATTAGCAGGCTTTGATTTCTTTTTATGAACAAATGTACCCGTGAGACGGAACGATTAGTTTATTAAAAGACTAATTCTCTTCGCTTCTGTCAAAATATACCAACCTCCGCCCACTAAGTTTCCATTTCTTTCAACTACACCCTAAAATTTATTCGACAAGAATTGATGGTTGGATATGAGCTACAGAATTCAGGAACGACGCACTGGTAGTGTCACGGCAGTCCTTGGTCCAACTAACACAGGGAAAACTCATTTAGCAGTTGAAAGGATGCTTGGTCACGGGAAAGGCACCATCGGTTTGCCACTACGTTTGTTAGCTCGCGAAGTTTATGATCACGTAGTCCGACTACGCGGACCGAATGCTGCTGCCCTTATCACTGGAGAAGAACGCATTGTTCCTGCCTCACCCGCTTACACAGTATGCACCGTAGAATCGATGTCACTAGACCGCCCCACACCATTCGTGGCCGTCGATGAAATACAGTTAGCTGCAGATGAAGAACGCGGACACATTTTTACCGATCGATTGCTTAGGGCGCGGGGCAGTGAAGAAACTCTTCTGCTTGGCTCACGCTCAATGAAGCCACATCTTCAACGTTTTATTCCTGATACCCATTTTGTGAGTAGGCCACGTTTTTCTTCACTTTCTTACGCTGGTAGTTGCAAGCTACGACGGCTACCTCCGCGTACTGCAATTATTGCCTTTTCGTCATCTGAGGTGTACGGACTAGCTGAACTGATTCGGAGGGAAAGAGGTGGCGCTGCTGTAGTTCTCGGCGCATTGAGTCCAAGGTCAAGAAACGCCCAGGTTGCAATGTTTGAAACCGGTGAGGTCGACTACATTGTAGCCACTGATGCAATAGGTATGGGATTAAACCTTGATCTCAATCATGTAGCTTTTGCGGGTACTTGCAAATTTGATGGTCAGTCAACTCGCTATCTAACATCTGCAGAACTGGCACAAATTGCTGGAAGAGCTGGACGGCATACCACTGACGGAACATTTGGGGTTACTGGTAACGTTCCTTCTTTTTCACCAGAACTTGTTGAACGCATTGAAAACCACCGATTTGAACCGTTGAAAACGCTTTATTTTAGAAATACAGGCTTAGATTACTCTACAGTACATTCATTGCTTAATACTTTAAAGAAACCTCCATCGCACCCAGGACTGGTGCGCGCTAGGGAGGCTAACGATGAAACCGCCCTGAAGATCCTGTCGGGCTTACCAAATATTGCTATGCTTGCCCAATCTCCAAGCGCGATTAAGTTGCTATGGGAGGTTTGTCGCGTACCTGATTTCTGTAAAACGATGGTCGAAACTCATGTCCGTCTTCTAGCTCGGATCTACAGCCATTTGATGAGCACTAACGGTACGATACCAACCGACTGGGTATCCAAACAAGTTGCCAGACTCGATCGGACAGATGGTGATATCGACACACTTGCCATGCGCATTTCTCACGTTAGAACATGGAGTTACATATCGAATCGTCGCCAATGGATAGACGATTCAAAGTACTGGCAACAGCGAATACGCTCTATAGAGGACCGCCTATCTGATGCTCTTCATGATCGCCTTACCCAGCGATTTGTAGACCAGCGAACCTCTGCTCTTTCGAAAAAAATTAGGACCAACTCAGAACCCTTGGTGCACATTGAAGTAGGTGGTGATGTTTTTATCGAGGATCATAAAGTGGGGCACTTTCAGGGCTTGCGATTCCACTTCAAGAACGATCACACAAACAGAAAAGAGCGGGCATTTCGCAACGCTGCTAGTAGCGTACTGTCGCGAGAGATACGGTTAAGAGCAAAAATGCTCTCTAGTGCATCGGACTCAGACTTATCGATGAGCTGTCAAGGGTCAATACTCTGGAAGGGTGCATCGGTTGCAAAGCTTACACGCGGTGTATCGCCACTTTCTCCTTTTATACGACTTCAACCCAACGACGTAGAGGATGGCCAAGCTCGTGAAAATATACAGCAGCACCTAGCGGACTGGCTTAACCGCTATCTTCGAATAACGCTCGCACCGTTGTACGACTTAAATAGAGAATACCCACTATCACCAGCTGCCCGAGGTTTGTTGTTTCAGATACATCAATACCTTGGATCTCTACCAAGAAATACGGCTGCACCTCAAATCAAATCACTTGATCGCACGTCTCGAATTGCTCTTAAAAAGCTTGGTGTTAAATTCGGTGAAACAAGTATTTACCTTCCTAGTATGATCAAGCCGCCCCGCATTGCCGCTCGTTGGATGTTATGGTCTCTGCACTCTGGATCTGGACTTGGGATTCCACCGCCCGAGCCGGGCAGAGTTTCTGTGCTGACCGACAATAGAATCTCTATTGACCATTACGAGGCTTCTGGATTTCGAGTTTGTGGACAGCGGGCTATTCGTATCGACATGCTAGAACGACTAGCCAAGGAGCTACGGCGGTGCATTATTGCCAAAAAACCATGTATCGACAGCCGTTTATTGTCACTGGTTGGCTGTCGACGAACCGAATTCGACGAGATACTTCGTAACCTCGGCTACCACTATACGGGCTGTGGTTTGCTATCGTTCGCCAGAACACCGCAGAGGCCAACTGTTTCAACCAAACAACTACAAACTTCCCCATTCGCAGTTCTAGCTAAACGACTTCCTGATAAACTTGTAACCAAATGAACGAATTGCAACGCATAGACAAATGGCTATGGCACGCTCGCTTTTTTAAGAGCCGATCGTTCGCAAAGCGTCAGTGTGCTAATGGAAGAATACGCATCAATCGCGCTATCGCCCGAAAACCTAGTGTTGCTGTTAAAGTGGGGGACATCCTAACCTTCTCCCAAGGTTCTAGTGTACGTGTTATAAAGGTAATGGCGATGGCCGATCGGCGACAGCAGGCGCCGAAGGCCGCATTGCTATATGATGACCTCTCTTGTGCTAACGTCATCAATACACATGCCGTGCCAAAGACGCAGCATGGTCCTCGGCCGACAAAATCTAACCGTCGCGCAATTGAGCGGTTCTTATCTTGTGGAGTTAGGAAGCGCTCCAGTAGGGAGACAATCTCGTGATCAATAGAATTAGCAGTTTATTTCTCCGCACTAAAGATAGAGAGGTGCTTCAGGAACATTCTTCCGACAACAGACATCTTGCAGCTGCGGTAATTCTAGTGGAAGCAGCCTGTACTGATGGAACATTTGACGAGGCCGAGAAAATAGCGATTGAGAATGCTCTGCGTACCGGTTTTGAACTCAACGATGACGAAGTTTCACATTTACTTGAATTAGCACAGAGTACGCAAGATGAGGCCAACGACCTTATACAATTTACCCGAAAAATTAAGGATAGTTTTACTGAGAGCGAACGCATAGAACTTATCGAAATGTTATGGGAGATTATTTACTCTGACGGCATATTGCACGAGTTTGAGCTTAATCTCATGCGGCGCGTTGGTGGCCTTCTGTATGTGTCTGACCAAGATCGAGGAAGAGCACGAAAGCGGGTTCTCGCACGCTTAGAAGCCAATAAGTGACTTCATCCAATCGATGGTTTGATGTGCGTTCGTTGGGATTCCCCTTCAATTTGTGCTACCATTCTCAATGCTGGCGCTCTCCAGATAGGCCTCCCGCAATCAAATAGGGCGGTGCAGGCTTGTTCCCAATCTTTAGTTGATTGTATTGAGAAGATAGTATTGTCACTCCCCTCTTCAGATTTTTACGGACAGGACATATGGCTAAAGAAAAAACTAAGACAAGAAAAAGGGCAAAAACTGAGACGAAGGCAGTGCCAAAGTATTCACCGAACGACTACGTCGTCTATCCCACTCATGGTGTTGGTAAAATTCTTGGTGTTGAAGATCAAGAAGTTGCCGGAGTTCGCTTTGAGGTTTTTGTTATCTCTTTTGAAAAAGATAAAATGATATTGCGCGTTCCCTTGGACAAAGCTGATTCAACGGGAATGAGAGAATTGTCTACACCGAATCAAATGAAAGCAGCATTAAAGTTACTGAAGGGCCGAGCTAGAGTACGTCGGACCATGTGGAGTCGGCGCGCCCAAGAGTACGAGGAGAAAATTAACTCTGGTGATCCAATGTCGATTGCAGAAGTTATTCGCGATCTTCATCGCAACGCAGACCAACCTGACCAATCTTACAGTGAGCGACAGATCTATGAAGCAGCCCTTGAACGACTGTCTCGTGAGCTAGCAGCAGTGGAAAAAACTGATGAGAAGACTGCGGTGCTTCGCCTTGAAGAAGTTCTAAAAGCAGCGTGAAAGAAAAACGGTAACGATACGTCTCGTATGAAAATCAGGCTTAGTCGTCAGTGAATCCTACATCTCTCAACCCTGATCGTTTTGCTCAGTTAGCTCTCGCTAAACGCGTTTGGGCGGTAGGTGCTGTAAACGCTCACTCAGGTTCGTTACGTGCGCTGCACACGGAGCTTTCAAAACGCTTCGTTGTTGGTGATCGGCTAGTATATTTGGGCAATTACTATGGTATCGGTGCTGATGCCATTGGAACTGTTGATGAATTATTACGTTTTCGTTCAGAGTTACTTTGCCGCTCAGGTTTGGAACCTTGGGATATAGCATATCTTCGTGGTGCACAAGAAGAGATGTGGAACAAGCTCTTTGAGATCCAGTTTGCCCCAAACCCAAATGAGGTTCTGGATTGGATGCTACACCAAGGACTTCAATCAACCCTCAAGGCCTATGGCGGAGATGAACAGGTAGCACGTTCAATTGTCCGCGATGGTGCCATGGCTATCACACGCTGGACCAACGCTATACGGAATTCAGTCCATTCTAAAGAAGGGCATGATGAATTATTAACAACTCTGCGACGGGCAGCTTACACATCTGGTGGTGAACTTCTCTTTGTACACGCTGGCGTTGACCCTGCTAGACCAGTAACCGAGCAAGGTGATACTTTTTGGTGGGGTAGTGGACATTTCTCTGAAATAACAAATCAGTATAACGGTTTTAGAAAAGTGATTCGTGGCTACGATAGATCCCATCAAGGCGTTGTCGACGGAACGTTCTCAGCAACAGTGGATGGAGGCTGTGGATTTGGTGGACAATTGACAGCCGGTTGTTTCACAACTAATGGTAACGCTGTTGATTGGATAGCCATACCCTGCGTCGATTAACGGTCTCCCACACAATAATCGACACAGTTTGGACCCTCAACAATCGGCCTCAGTTAATTCGTCTTCCAAACATCAGCATTCCCCGATAAAAACTCTACTTTGGAAATCTAGCGCTAATTTCCAGCTAGTCTTCAAGTAACTTAACGAGACGACCAACTTGTAGCGGCGTGGTGTCCGTCAAACCGTTTAATACTAAAAACCACTCTTTAGCGTATGATTTCGACGGCATGCGGGCCACCAATGAATCCAAATCATCCCCTTCACGGATAGCCACTATACGAATACGAAAAGGTCTAAGTGAAGCGGCCTCCTCAGCTCTAAGCCGACGGAAGCTATATGTCGTACTCCTGAAATCAACTTCTAGATTGGCTGTTTTAGAGGGTTCTGATATGAATAGTAGTCGGTAAATAGTGCTTGTATCAAAACGTATTGCAACACAGCGAGCATCTAGGAACCCATCGCGTCGTCTGATGTGAGCATGCGCAGTAGCAGCATCCAATCCATTAATGTTAATCCTCTCTATCTTGTGAAGGTTAGTGCCTGACATCCAGCGTTTTGTTAAATAACTTAATGGATCATCGATGTCTTTCACGGTCGCTGAATCGAGAATAATCCGAACTCCATCCGGCCGATCAGCAACAACCGCTCTCGATAGATTGGTTAGTCGAAAACCTGGTGGCACACTAAATGTAAAGTGAAGACTTGGGTGAAAAAAAGTTTGTCCGCGAACAACTCCTTGACTCGGATTGTCTCCGTAAATCAAGCCCTTTATATTTTGCAGAAACTCAACACGACGACGAAGTCCATTTGATGTCAAATGAACCGTGCCCGCTTGATCAATTGTACGCTGAACACGATCGGCTGTGCGCGGGTGAGTTGAGAACAGATTCAGTGGGCTCCATTTCTTTCTGTTATTACCATCTATGCGGTTTTTCAGAGCTGTATATCGAGATAAGTTTTCCAAAAAATCAGCCTGAGCGCGCGGATCGTAGCCAACGCGACTCAAATAACCTATCCCAAGTAAATCGGCTTCATGTTCTTGCTCGCGAGAATAGCTACTTAGATATAGATCGCTCCCTAAACGAACAAAACGATCAACTTGGTCGTTATTGGTCAGGGTATTTAGTAATGCACCTCCCAACCTTGCCAACATTGCGCGACTATAACGCTGTGCCGAATGGCGGGCCACGACATGCCCAATTTCGTGAGCCAGAACACCCGCCAGCTCCGCCTCTGAGTTGGCCAATGCAAGTAAACCACGGGTTACATAAACGTACCCACCCGGCAGAGCAAAAGCATTAACCTCCGGTGTGTTAAGGACTGTAAATGTGAAACGCCTATTAGACAGCTGTGCGTGATGAACAAGGCGTCCACCAATCTCGGCGACATAGCCAGAAACATTATGATCTTTGTACACTCCACCAAAGCGCGCTAACATTTTGGGGTGTTCCTCTGCTCCAATTCGCGATTCCTGTGCTGGGGACATAAATGGGGCAAATGTTGCCTCGCTTCGCACTGAATTCCGCGCGCAACCAATGGCTAACGCTAATGCAAGAATAGTACAGACCAATACCCATTTCGATTTTACCCAACACCAATTACCCACTACAGAAGAATTCCCTATTAGCTGGACCAACATCTATATTGCTCCCAAACTAGTATCACGCTTGGTGCTCTCCTACTTTTGCCCTAGAATGCTCTCCGTCCAATGAAAAGTCACACCACCCTCAGAATTCCAGTAATAATTTTATCTCTTTTAGCAGTCATGGCTAATCCAGTCCGTGCGGTTGCAAGCGATGTCTCCGACTATTTTTCTTTCTCTGTAGGTGGTTTTGATATCAACGATAATGAGACGGCTGCCGAGATCCGTTTGGAATACCGAGCACAGCCAATAGCTTTAGGTCTTCGTCCCATAAGTGGCGTAATGCTTAATCATGATTCTGCAGTTTATGGTTACGGAGGATTGCTTCTTGATTATCACTTTAGCCGACGAATCCTGTTTTCTCCCAGTTTTGCGGCCGGTCTTTATTACTATGGTTCCAGCAAAGACTTGGGCTCAGCAGTTGAATTTCGGTCTCAGATTGAAATGTCATATCGCTTTGAAGATCAAACCAGACTCGCCTTAAGCTTAGGGCACATGTCTAATGCTGGCATCGATGACAAGAATCCAGGAACCGAATCAATTGTCCTTTCTTACATAATACCATTTGCTACTTTGCTTCACAGGTAGGAAGGGTTTTACGCCAATGACAGCAAACACACATACTGGTGGCCAAATCCTCATTGATCAGCTCCTTACGCATGACGTTAACGCCGTCTTCTGTGTACCTGGAGAAAGCTATCTCGCTGCTTTAGACGCTTTTCATGATACTCCTCAGATTCGCTTAATAAGCTGCCGCCACGAGGAGGGTGCTGGTTTCATGGCAGAAGCCTGGGGTAAGTTGACAGGCAACCCTGGTGTAGCGTTTGTCACTCGCGGTCCTGGAGCATGCAATGTTAGTATCGCCGTGCATACTGCATTTCAAGATTCCTCTCCAATGATTTTACTCGTTGGCCAAGCTGAAAGATCTTCACTTGGGCGAGAAGCCTTTCAAGAAGTTGATGTGAAAGGAATGTTTGGTTGGACAACGAAATGGGCAGCCGAAATCCAAAGCATCGAACGCATACCGGAGTTGGTGAGTCGAGCTTTTCATGTAGCTACTTCTGGTCGACCGGGCCCGGTTGTTCTGTCTCTTCCTGAGGATATGCTGACGGACTGCGGAATTGTCGACGTTGTAAAACGATATAATCCAGTGCGAATAGCACCTGACCCACGCGATCTTAGAGCACTGCACGAACAACTTGTTACATCTCGACAACCACTAATGATTGTTGGTGGCGGAGGATGGAGTGAACAGGCGACATCTGACATCGTCGCTTTTGCTGAGTCGTACCAACTTCCAACCTGTTGTACCTTTCGCTGCCAGGATATTTTTGATAATACCCACGACCTATATATTGGGGACCTTGGTTATGCTCTTGATCCCGCTTTAAGAGCACGCGTTCGCCAAGCTGATTTATTAATAGCAGTTGGCACAAGACTTGGTGAGGTCACTACAGGGAATTACATTAATATTAAACCACCACGTAGCACGCAGAAACTTGTCCACGTGTACCCTGGCATAGAGGAACTCGGTCGTGTATTTCAGCCCGACCTTTCTATAAATAGCAGCATGGTAGAGTTTACAGCCGCGGCTCGGCTTCTGCCCCCTCTCGCTAAAATTTCATGGAACAGCTGGAAAAATGAGGCAAGAGCAGATTATCTTCGCTCTTTAGAGCCTGTTCGCTGTCCCGGCGATGTTGATATGTACCAGATTATTAAAACTCTCGCGGCGCGAATGCCAAAAGATACAATTATCACCACCGATGCAGGTAACTTTTCAGGCTGGCCACAACGTTTTTATCAATTCCAGAACTTTCGCACCCAACTTGGACCAACCAATGGTGCTATGGGTTACGGTGTACCAGCTGCCCTTGCGGCTAAAGTAGCTAAACCTAATCGTGAAACCGTTTGCTTTGTAGGCGATGGTGGGTTTTTGATGACAGGACAAGAACTTGCAACAGCCATGCACTACAGCCTAAACCCTGTCATTCTCGTCATCAATAACGGCCTCTACGGGACTATTCGGATGCACCAAGAACGAGAGTATCCAGGCCGGATCACCGGTACAGAATTAACCAACCCAAACTTTGCCGTGATGGCTAGGGCTTTCGGTGCGTTTGGTGCAACAGTCACACGAACAGAAGACTTTGCGCCAGCTCTTGACGAAGCGCTTTCATCGAAGTGCGCAGCTGTTATAGATCTTCGTATTAATCCAGAAGCAATCTCGACACGCCTTAGTCTTAGTGATGTTAGAACAGCAGCACTAGCCAAAAAGCCTTGCTGATTAGATTATTGTGATCGTTAGTTTGTGACGAGTCGGCCCAATTGTCTAAAGTGCGATGTTTTTTATTGCTGTTTGTAGCCAATGAAGATAGCAAGCGCCCGTAGCTCAGTCGGATAGAGCACAGGATTCCTAATCCTGGGGTCGCAGGTTCGAATCCTGCCGGGCGCACCATTTCTCGAGATCGTACAAACGTAAACTTTGCATGAGGAGCCTTATGGCTCTACCCTCTTTTATGCGGATCATACCCTAATGCTGAAAAAAATATAAGAAATGGAGGAATCTAATGGACGATAGAGCTCATGAAACCGTACATAAGACGCTAATTCATGGCATTCGACATCAGCGTAGCGCACTTTCACGTAGGAGTTTATTGAAAGCAAGCTCTGCCGCGGCCATTGCTGCAATCGCCGCTAGTTTTTCGCCACGTGAAGTTAATGCAGAAATAAGCGGTGAAGTTGTTCACCTAACAGCTACTGGAAAGCGATTCGATGGTGTCGCGCGAGCTTTAAAACCGTTGTTCGAAAAAGCATACCCTAACGTAGCCCTTAACATAGTAACTGTTCCAGCCTCCGAAATGCTCCCTAAGATTAATGTTGCCATGCAATCCAAGTCCGATGCTTTCGATTCAATAACACAGGATTACGGTCAATATCCCACTCTTGAATCCATGGGTGCAATGGTGCCTCTACAGCCATATATGGATGCTGACCCTGACTGGTTTGCGGACTATCGAGATGATGTCCCTGTGGCATTACAGAACCTCTACCGTATACCGTTAGCGACAGATACTGGAACACTGTTCGGACTATGCCACGACGCTAATTGCCAGATGACATTCTACCGAAAGGACATTTTTGATAAAGCCGGTCTCTCAGTCCCAAGAAACTGGAACGATGCAATAGAGACCGCCAAAGAACTGCATTCACCCAATACAGAACAGTATGGTTATGTTGGAGCAATGCAGCGCAGCTTCTGGGCTGGTTATCAGTTTTTTGGGATACTACGGTCTTTTGGCGGCCATCTGGTAGACCGCCAAGAGCCCGGCTATTGGAACGCAACCGTTGAGTCCGAGGAAGGGTACTTGGCCTTGAAGGCACTGGTTGACATACAAAAATATGCTCACCCTGTGACTAGTAATGCCGCAGAGGACGATTGCAACAATGCTTTTGGCAATGGGAGTGCGGTTTACGGTCCCTTGACATGGGGCACAGCCACTTTGAATGATTGCAGTTTTACCGAATATTGCGATGTTTTTAACGCAGATCTACCCCCTAAGGGAGATAACGCTACTGGCGCACATAGGGTAAGCACTGGGGGATTCGGCGCATTTGTTTCAACCTATTCGACCAATAAGGAGGCTGGAATTGCATTTGCGAAGTTCTTAGCTTCCGGAGATTCAGTGGACCCAGCTATTGGTGAAGCAATCGTCGCTGCCGGTGGACAACCAGGCAGAATCTCTATCCTCGACCGACACAAGGATAAAAAATTATTCTTTGAGGGCCTTATGGCTAGTATGCCCTACGGCATTACCAATGCTCTTATGATTCCCGAGGGGTTTCCTATATCCTCACAGAACGGCATTGAAGTGGCCGATGCTGTCAATGGTGAACAAAGTATCGAAGAAGCACTCAAGAGAATGCAGGCTGGCATCACCCAAGTTCTAGGAGATGCTGGTTATTATAGCTAAAATACTACATTCGCTTAGGCTTGGCCTTACCAAAGGCCAAGCCTGCTTTCTGTTTGTTATCCTGTATTAAGAGTATCATGCTCCAAGATGTCGAGTGTCTCGACGGTATCGGAACTGGCATGTCAATTGACAGTAACGAACACCACATCATTACAAAGGCTGCCTTTGTTTCCTATTCTGCTAAACATATCTTGTTTTAAACAGAGTCACTAATCGAAATATTGTCTATAAGCCTTGTCTTACCCAGCCATACCGCTGCTAGCGCCCTCGACGGCTTTTCCACTTTATTTAACTGCTCCAAAGATTGAGAATCGCGTATAGTAATGTAATCAATCCGATCAAAACCTGCTTCCAGCAATTCGTTTTCAGCGCATTGCTCCAATGACTTGACCTGCTTCCCTGCAACAACACCCTCCACCATCTTACAGAGAGTACGGTAGAGAATCGGTGCTAGTTCGCGGCGTTCTGGGGTGAGGTAAGAATTGCGAGAGGATAGTGCAAGACCATCCGCTTCTCGTACCGTAGGCATTGCCCGAATTGCTACCGGAATACCAAGGTCTGCAACCATTTGTCTAATTACTAGCAACTGCTGGTAGTCCTTTTCACCAAAATAAGCAACGTCAGGCATTGCTTGTATCAGCAGTTTTGCAACAACAGTAGCTACACCCGCCAGAAAGCCGGGTCTGAACTCCCCCTCAAGGCGATCTCCCAAGCCAGAAATGGTCACATTTGTAGCAAAGTCACTTGGGTACATCTCAGCTTGTTCTGGCGCAAATAGTAAGTGCGCACCCACGTCAGTGAGAACCTTCACATCAGAAAGCTCATCACGCGGGTAGAGACTAAAGTCTTCGCTCGGGCCAAATTGACGGGGATTTACAAATAGAGTAACGCATGTACGGTCCGTTTCACTGAGAGACCGTCGAATTAATGAAATGTGTCCTTCGTGCAGCGCGCCCATTGTTGGCACCAAGCCAATCTTATAGTTCGCAGACCGCCAGCTAGAGATGGTTTCTCGCAAGCCGGAAGCCTCTCGAACGGTGGAAAGAGGGCCGCACTTAGCAACCACTAGAGGTTCGGTCCAGAGTCAACACAGTGCTCCTTAGCAGGAAACCGTCTAAGCCGCACATCATCGGCATAAGATGCCGCAGCTTCAGAAATTGTTTCTTCCAGTTCCGCATATCTCTTAACAAACCGAGGAGTAAAATCAGAGAACAAACCCAGAAGGTCATCGGTTACAAGAATCTGCCCATCACATGCCGGAGAAGCTCCAATTCCTATTGTAGGAACTCCTACGTCTAAAGTGATTTGTCGTGCTACCGATTCTACAGTTCCCTCAATGACTATAGCGAAAGCCCCTGCATCAGCAATTTCTATCGCATCGGCTCGAATTCTCTCTGCTTCCTCATCACTCTTTCCATGGGTGCGAAATCCGCCCGATGAATGAACAGATTGCGGCATTAACCCCACATGACCTAAGACTGGGATTCCTCTGGAAGTAAGGTATCTAACAGTTTCCACCATTTCAGACCCGCCTTCCAATTTGACACCCGAACACCCAGTCTTCCGCATGACACGAGCGCTGCTATTAAAAGCTTTTGCGGGTGATTCCTCGTATGAGCCAAAAGGAAGATCGACTATTACGCACGCTTTCGTGACACCACGAGTCACGGCCGCACCATGCGCGATCATCATATCTAGTGTGACTCCAATTGTGGTTTTAAAACCGTATAGAACCATTCCCAACGAGTCCCCAACCAATAACATGTCCACGTGGGGATCCAATGTTTTAGCCATCTGTGTGGAATACGCGGTTAGACACACGATAGGCGAAACTCCTTTTTTAGAACGCAGAAGCGACGGTGTTATCCCTTGATTTTGAATGGGTTTACTCATAAGGCTTCAACTTTCCTATTCAAACCAGCAATTCACATTTCCTTCATAAAGCATTAACTCACCAGCGAACTCGTACTTCATGAATAGCTTGGCGAGTTGCTTTAACCACCGTGAAGGAAACTTCCCCGTATCTGATCATTTCGCCTATCTCGGGTATTTCACCCACAAGGCCAATCAAGAAACCAGCAATAGTTTCATAATCCCCCTCCGGCAGACTAAGATCAAATGTATCGTTTATCGTATCAATCTGAACTCTTGCACTCATGATAACGTGCCTACGATCTATCTGACGAATCATGGGTTCGCTTCCCCGTTCAACATCTAACTCGTCATCAAGCTCTCCTACAATCTCCTCGAGTACGTCCTCAAGCATAACAATTCCATCTGCACCTCCAAACTCGTCAACGACAACCACGACGACATCTTCTTTACTAAATGCGAGTAAAAGATCCCTAATGCTCTTAGATGCAGAAACATAAACTACCGGCTGGACAAATTGACTGATTGCCTTGTGCTTGTCCTGAAGCAAAATATCAAGTGTATTCAGCGTCCCTAGAATCCGATCAACTCGTTGCTCGTAGACTGGTAAACGTTTGTGTCCGGTTTGAATTGCTATCCTCATTGCTTCGCCACAGCTTGTTCCACCTTCAACGCCTATGACATCAATTAAAGGCACCATAATTTCCCCAGCATTAGTCTCGCTGAAATCAAATATCCTCCGTATCATTGTCTGTTCTTCCGGACGGATATCCCCTTCACTCTCTGACATCTCAACTAGTGTTTGAATTTCCTCCCTCAAAGTGAATGGGTTACGTTCACCACCACCTGTCCAACGCTTAAGGGCAATAGAAAATAATGCAAAAATCCACAATATCGGCCCAAATACAATTGAGAAAAACCGCAATACAAATATAGCGATTGGCGTTGTTGTATCAGCCCGTTGTTGAAATACGCTCTTGGGAACGATTTCCCCAAAGATCCAAGTCAGTGGTGCAAGAGCCACGACAGCTAGCCAACTATAGACCTCCCCGAACATCCAGATCACAAGCATGGTGGCAGCCGTTGTACTTGTAACTAATGCTAAATTTGTGCCAGCAAGAGTCGTTGAAAGCAGCCATTCGGGCGCTTTCAGCATCTTAAGTGCTAATGCTGCTCCGCGTGATCCCGAGGCTGCAGCATGGCGCAGCTTGACACGATCTGCACTTACTACTGCTATCTCCGATCCAGAAAAGAATGCCTCAACCCCGAGGCAGATAACGATAAGAAGAACTACGAGAAAAATGTCCATTACTTAGTCAATAGGGTAATTATCGTCATCTTCATGATATAACTGTGTCTGAAGTGTCGACTATGATGTTTGCAATACGCTGGCCAGAAACCGATGCTACCGTAAACTTGAGGCCCTCTATGTGAATTGCTGTCCCCTCTTCTGGTAATTGACCAAACTCGCTTAAAAGCACCCCTCCTATAGTCTCAAATTGTTCATCATCAATGCTGCAACCCAGCAATTCGTTAAACTGTGACACCGTCATGCGAGCATCCATTCGGTAACGACCTTCTTCCATCACCTCATAACTCACCCTGAGCCGACGCCTATATTCGGATCCACTTTCAATTTCGCCAAAAATACACTCCAAAAGATCTTCCGCTGTCACCAGGCCCGTAATGCCACCAAATTCATCAACAGTGATGGCCATAGAAAGTTTTCGGCTACGAAAAGTAACGAACAGCGATGCTGCCGAAAGTGTTTCAGGAATAAAATATGGATCTCTAAGTATCTTAAGGACAGCTTCCTGATCCAAATCTTCAA
This sequence comes from uncultured Alphaproteobacteria bacterium, assembly GCA_913041535.1. Taxonomy (GTDB): domain Bacteria; phylum Pseudomonadota; class Alphaproteobacteria; order VGEJ01; family VGEJ01; genus CAJWJK01. The sequence continues at coordinate 5,591 of CAJWJK010000002.1, read as the reverse complement.
AATCTATGCCAAGTAAATCCCGCGCAAAAAGCACCCCAATAATACCATCCCTGTTTCCATCCTCATAAATTGGAACTTTTGTATGGCGGGTCCGATCAATTTCTGTGGCCATTTCAACAAGCGGCATATTGGTAGGCAGCATAAATATACGGGAGCGGGGCGTTGCGATATCGCGAACACTCTTGTCACCAAAATCAAATACTTGGTGAATATACTTAGCTTCGCGAGGGTCAATCGTACCATCTCCAACAGCCTCCGATGCTAATGTTCGAACCATGTCCTCGGTTGCAATATTTGCTGCCGTTCTTTCTTCCCCGACTATCTGAGTTATAAAGAAATCTGAAATTTTCCTGACTAACCAGCGTATCGGTGAGATCAACCTTGAAAAACGGTAAATCCAAATGCTTTGAAAGCCAGCAAAAGCTACGTTATGTCCAATTGCTAGGGTCTTAGGCGTTATCTCCCCAACCAACAGCAGAATTGGAACCATTACAACAATGTTGAGCCAACTCATTTCCACACCAAAAATCTGTACAATGATGACTGCTGAGAGCACTGAAGCCGAGACATTGACGAGCTCGTTTCCTATAAGAATAGTGACAATTAGCTGTCGTGGTCGGCTGAGGAGTTCTTCAATAAGAGCAGATCGAGGATGTTTGTCCCTTTTCATCCGCTCGATTTGCGAACGACCAAGCGAAAACAAGCTAGTCTCACAACTTGAGAAAAAAGCGGAGAGGCCCAGCAAAGCCACGAGCCCTATTAATTGCGCCCACAATGTCAGGTCCACGGCAGCTTTACTTACTTCCGTTTAACCGTTTTCAAAAAGTACGTCTTCAAGATAATAGCGTGAAACCTTCTTCTGACTAAAGCATCAACTTTATAAACCCAAGGGCACTCGCCCAATTGGGCATCCACAAAGAAAAAGACCTCTATGTTATGGCAACAGGTCAAATGCTAGAAATCGGAATGTTTAAAACCTAAGAACTCAGTAATCTAAGTGTAGACGTGACAGTTTCCGGTGTCCAGATTAAGAGACCTTGGATTGCCTACGACATGTTCAACAGTTAACGTAATTAGCAACAGTAATACTGCTAGGTCAACATAAAGGAAGAAGCCATAATGGGCGCTGAAGTCACGATCGCATGTGCTGACGGCCGGTTCACTGGGTACCTTGCAACACCAGAGTCCGGTTTTGGTCCAGGGGTAATTGTTATTCAGGAAATATTTGGCGTTAATATAGTCATGAGAAAAATAACGGATCAATTAGCGGGCGACGGTTATACCGCTCTTTGCCCGGATCTTTTTTGGAGACAGGAGCCTGGCATTCAACTAACGGATGAAACCGAGGAAAACTGGGAGAGAGCCTTTGAGCTTTATCAGGGTTTTGATACAAAGAAAGGTATGGGGGACATAGTCGCATCAATTAATCATATCCGTAACATTTCAGACGATATCGAAAAGGTAGGTTGTGTTGGATACTGTCTTGGTGGATTTCTAGCTTATCTCACTTCAACTTCCTCTGTAGCCGATTGCGCAGTTAGTTATTATGGGGTCGGTATAGAAGAAAAGCTTGATGAATCGAACAATATCAACGGCAAACTGCTTCTCCACGTTGCGGAAGAGGACCAATTTGTCCCCAAACAAGCCCAACTTCAGATAAGGGATCGGCTATCTAAGAATAATAATGTCACTATCCACACTTATGCCAAAGTTAACCATGCTTTCGCCCGTATAGGTGGCGAACACTATGATCACGCTGCTGCAGAGCTCGCTAACAAACGCACAAGCAATTTCTTGTCAACGAATCTAGTCGGTTGAGGTGGTATATGGCCAAAGCAATACAATTTCATGAAACTGGAGGTCCTGACGTTCTTCGTTGGGAGGACGTGCAAATATCAGACCCTGGTCCTGAAGAAGCTCTCATTAGACATACAGCTATTGGCCTGAATTTCATTGACTGCTACTTCCGCGACGGCACCTATCCATCACCACAGTTACCTGTAATTCCTGGCTTTGAAGCTGCCGGTGTTGTTGAGGCTGTAGGTGGTGCCGTTAATGAGGTAGCTGTTGGTGATCGCGTGGTATACGGCACGGCCCCTATTGGGGCCTATTGCGAGTCACGACTCATTCCTGCAGATAAACTTGTGCCAATCCCTGACGACATTGATGATACCCGTGCTGCTGCAATGTTGCTGCAGGGAATGACTGCCCATTATCTCTTACACCGCACTTTCCAAGTTCAATCCGGCCAAACAGTTCTTTTTCACGCTGCAGCTGGTGGCGTTGGCCTGATAGCATCCCAATGGGCTAAACACCTTGGCGTCAAGGTAATTGGTACAGTAAGTAGCCCTGAAAAAGCGGAGATTGCTTCGTCGCATGGGTGTGAGCACGCCATTATCTACGGTAAGGATACCTTTGTGGATCGGGTTAAAGAAATTACAAATGGTGCTGGCGTACCAGTTGTCTACGATAGCGTCGGTAAAGAGACATTTTATGAATCTTTGGATTGCCTTAGTCCTCTTGGCACAATGGTTCTATTTGGTTATGCATCTGGTCCGGTAACACCCTTTGATATAAATCTCCTTGCCTCTAAGGGTTCTCTCTTCCTAACTCGCCCTAGCCTATTCAACTATGTGGCAACACGAAGTGATCTCCTTGAAACAGCAAACGCGCTATTCAATGTTGTTCGTTGTGGTGCAATTAAAATAGAGATCCATCAAACTTATCCTCTTGATAAGGCCGCACAAGCTCACCGGGATTTACAGTCGCGTCGTACTACGGGATCAACGGTTCTCATTCCATAAATTTTTTTCGGTTTTACTGCCGAATTCGTTTTTTCTTCGTTTTATACGCTGGAATCGCCCGTAAAATAATTTATTCGCCTTATGTATTCATAGAGTCGAAAAACTCATCGTTGGTCTTTGTATGTTTTAGCTTATCTAGCAAAAACTCCATGGCATCAACCACACCCATCGGCGAGAGTATACGACGTAACACCCACATCTTGGCCAGAGTCCCCTTATCAACTAGCAATTCCTCCTTACGGGTGCCCGATTTTGTGATGTCGATGGCTGGCCATGTGCGTTTGTCAGCCAATTTTCGGTCAAGTACGATTTCAGAGTTTCCAGTCCCTTTGAATTCTTCAAAAATTACTTCATCCATGCGGCTACCGGTATCAATCAAAGCCGTTGAAATAATGGTCAATGATCCACCTTCTTCGATGTTACGAGCAGCTCCAAAAAACCTTTTTGGCCTTTGAAGCGCATTTGAATCCACGCCACCTGTTAAAACCTTACCTGACGAAGGAACAACCGTATTATATGCCCGTGCTAACCGCGTAATTGAATCCAATAAAATTACTACGTCACGCTTATGCTCCACCAGCCGTTTAGCTTTCTCGCTAACCATATCTGCGACCTGAACGTGGCGAGCTGCTGGCTCATCAAAAGTTGAGCTTATGACCTCACCCTTCACTGAACGTTGCATATCAGTCACTTCTTCTGGTCGCTCATCTATAAGCAGAACTATCAAGTAGACGTCAGGCCAATTCACTGCAATGGAATGAGCTATAGTTTGCAACAGCATTGTTTTCCCCGTTCTTGGGGGGGCAACAATCAAAGCTCTCTGACCCTTACCAAGAGGTGTAATAAGATCTATCACCCGCGCACTCACATCAGCCTCCGTCGGGTCTTCCAGCTCAAGGCGAACCATTTCTTCTGGATAAAGCGGCGTTAGATTATCAAAGTTTACCTTGTGTCTAATACTTTCTGGCTCCTCAAAGTTGATCTTGTTGGTTCGCAACAGAGCAAAGTATCGCTCCCCTTCTTTGGGTGCACGAATCTGGCCGTCAACAGTGTCACCGGTTCGGAGACCAAAACGCCTTATCTGACTTGGTGAAACATAAATATCGTCAGGCCCAGGCAAATAATTCGATTCGGGAGAACGCAGGAAACCAAAGCCATCGTGAAGAATCTCCAGAACTCCCCCACCAGAGATTTCAATGTCCTTTTCTGCTAATTGTTTGAGAATGGCAAACATCATATCTTGCTTGCGCAAGGTGCTTGCATTCTCGATTTCCAATTCCTCTGCGTAATTGAGAAGTTCCGTTGGGGATTTGCTCTTCAGCTCAAGTAAATTCATATCCGATCAGGGTCCAGTTAAAAACGTGAAAATGAGAATGGGGGTGCCAACATCGGGCTATAGATTTAACAGCTAATACTTCGTCCAAGTTGGACAGCCAGTAGCAATTTTTGGATTGATGGGACTTGAATTACTAAGCCCCGTAGAAAATCGGCTACAACATGAAGCAACAATTATGCATTAGTCAATGTTTTTCTGATTTTTGTTTGTCCAATACTAGAACGGTTTTACGACAGCAAGAATAACGATAATTATCATTATCACAGTTGGTACTTCGTTAAAAATCCGGAAAAATTTAGCAGTATGCTGGTTTCTATCGGCTTCAAACGCCTTGCGCCACCGCATCAATGCCCCATGCGATAGAAGCAAGGCAAATACAAACAACAGCTTTCCCCATACCCACACCATAGCCCAATCAATGACATCGGGGACTAAAAGCAATGTGATACCAAGAAGTATAGATAATACCATCGCTGGCGTTAGGATCACATTACTCAGACGACGCTCCATAATTTTAAACGTCTCAGCCTGATCTGAACCAACCGCACTGTTTGCATGATAAACAAATAAACGTGGTAAATAGAGCATGCCAGCCATCCAAGAAATGACTGCAATAATATGTAATGCCTTTAGCCATGGATAAATGTCTATCAGAAATTCAAACATCTTTTACACAATATAAGGGCATTTATTGTACTCACGCGGGCATATTCGGACGTGATCTTGTGAATTTATTCCTACAGACTCGGCCGAATGTATAAGTTCTACAAGGGAAGAAATAAAAACATCAGACAAACTAAGTGTGGGTACTCGCTTATATTCTTGTACGCCAAATTTAATCGCTAGTTTCTGACATGTAATATCCAATTCAACTAGTGTTTCCGAATGCTCAGACACAAAAGCTATCGGGGCAATAATAACACTTTCGCCCCGTTGCCCCGCTTTCTTTAACTCTTCTTCTGTTGATGGTGTAATCCACTCCAGTGGACCCACGCGACTTTGATAGCACACAGTCCAACGTACAGATGGCCCATACTGCTTTACAAAATGTTTAGCGATAGAGTTCGCTGTAAGTTCCACTTGCCATTGGCGCCTGGATATCACCAATTTGATAATTTTTAACTTTGCCGGTTTGAATCGTCCTTTCTATAAACTCACCAAAAGATTCATCCATCTCTTGTTTCCAAACTATCCTTGAAGCATGTGAGGCTATTAGGGCAACTTGAATATCTCGCTCTATCAAAGCGTCTACTAGTTTAGATGCTATTATGGAACCGCTTGCACCAGACATACCTACAACTAATGGATTGTCAACGGTTGATTCCTTATTCAAATCACCTCCTAAACTTCAACTCACTATTAAACTTGCAAATATAGAAAAGAAAATCGATAAAGACACAATAGGATTTAACGGGAAGCATTTCTGCATTCCGACAATAACACCATGATAA
>CAJWJK010000001.1 GCA_913041535.1 uncultured Alphaproteobacteria bacterium | reverse complement strand
TTCGCCGTCAGGAGGAGCTTCACCATCTTCGGGAGGAGCTTCGCCGTCAGGAGGAGCTTCACCATCTTCGGGAGGAGCTTCGCCGTCAGGAGGAGCTTCACCATCTTCGGGAGGAGCTTCGCCGTCAGGAGGACCTTCACCTTCGGGAGGAGCTTCGCCTTCCTCTAACTCCTCTTCGCCTTCCTCTAACTCCTCTTCGCCTTCCTCTAACTCCTCTTCGCTTTCCCCACCTTCCTCGTCACCCTCTTCCTCACCTTCCTCCACTGCCTCCTCAGCTGCAGCACCCCCATCATCACTCGTATCACTGGCCTCGGTCGCCTGTCCGTCATCTGTCCGTTGTCGGAGAACCGGCTGGGCCGGAAGCGTACTCGATATGTCCCCGTACAGCTGGCTCAGCTGATCAGACGTAGCAATAACCGGCTGACTGGGCGCCGCTACGATGCTTGCAATCTGGGTCGTTTGAAAAGGTTGATCCAAAACCTGGGTGCCAGCATCATTTGATACGCTAATTGCACCAACAGCACCCCCGTCCTCAGGAAGCAATGTGATCGTATTAACCTCTCCCTCAGCTGCCGCCCGACCTGCTACCTTCGTTCCTCGGATACCAATCGTTGCAACCGGGGTTTCCACAATCATGGCATCAGGGTCATCCTTGGCAATCTCCCCCGAAACAAAGGAAAAGACTCCCTCCACAACACTGAATGATGACTCACCACTCCCCTCGCCGGGATCATAGATAAAGGTATCCAGAACCATGCGCCCTGATTCGCCCAGTGCAAACGTCGTCTTATCTTCAAAAATGATACCGACGCTTGACTCAGGATCAGTGATAACGATATCGCCGCTATATACCTCCGTGCCTTCCTCCGCCACCACTTGACTGTTATCACTGCGCACCAGAAGAACACGGCCACTGATTGCATCCACCGATCCAATCACCGGACCAGAAAACGTCATCCCTTCCGTCTGTTGGGCAAACTGACCCGGCGCCGCAGACCCCGACAACCTGCCCGCCAGCGCACCCCGGATCACCGCCGACCCATCCTCGGTCAAAAGATCCGGTAAACTCTCATGGGTAAAAAAATCGCGGACCAGAACCGCATCCCCATCCCCCGACAAAAGGAGATCCGGGCCAAGCCGGTCAAACTGGGCACCAAGAAGAAACGTATGGCCGGGAATTAAAACAGGACCGGCCGGCACAGCAGCATCCACCACCACCGCATTAGAAAAATTACCTGTTCCTAGTTCCGGTCCAAATGTCGTGTTGTGCTGAAGCATCTGTACTCAACCAATTCTGAGCTAACCAAACCAGCTACTCAATAACATCGAGACTTAATGTTCCAATAGCAGACAAAAGACCAAACGCAGAGAGTCGCACATCAGCTAGAGAAGCAACGGCATCCGAGACCGCATTTATACGCGCTGTCTCTGCCGCAAGAACCTCTAGAAGCGATCTCCGACCTAATTGCCGTTCCTCAACAGCAAGTCGAGCAAACTCGCCCGCAATATTTGCCTGATTCTCGAGTGTTACGGCATTCCGACGCGCAGTGTCGTATTGGTACCACGCGTTCTTAACTTGCTCATTAACTAAGTTCAGCGCATCGTGATACTGATTGAGCGATGAAGTATGAAGGTCTTTTTGTGAGCGGTAATTATGGATAGTCGATCCACCCAAATTGAAGTTATAAACCAGCTCCAGCTTTATTATGCTTTCTCGCTCAAAGTCATCCACACTAGCAACGCTACGCTTCATTTTATGATCCACCACCAGGTTAAGTGTTGGAAAAAAACCAGTGGCCCGAGCTGAAGATATTGACTGCCTTGCAATATCAATATTGAGCTGCTGAGAACGAAGTTGCGGGTTCTCGGAACGCGCCGTAGCTAGTGCCTCCACAAGACTCTCCGGTAATGCTGCCACTGGAACAAGCACTTGTTCCATCTTTGACTCTTTCTCCGGCAAAGTACCGAATACGGCAACATAACGATTACGTGCCCTATACAAATTATTCATTGTTTGAAGGAGTCGCGCCTCTGCACCGGCGAGCTGCGCTTTCGCCTGAAGAACGTCAGTGGAAAAACCAGAGCCCTTGCTAACCCTTGCACTCTCCAACTCTGTCTGTCGTCGAATATTAAATACTGAGTCCTCTGAATACCCAACCAATATCTGAGCGGTATATAAACCTATATGCGCAGAAATAGCTTCAAGTAGAACCCCCATACGTGTTGATCGCAAACCCTCTTGCGATTGCGTTTTTGAAGTTCGAATCTGTTCGATATTTGACTTCAGCGCCCCAAAGTCTGTAATCAACTGGGTAACAGTGAGATTTAGATCACGTGGGGTAAGACTAGTATTGTTTGCACCCGGGTTCACCTGATGCTCACGACCCAAACTGCTTGTGGCACTCAGACTGGGAAACCGAAGAGCCTTAACACTTGATAAAGCTTTCTCTCTACTGCTTACGTTATACTCCGAAGCAACGATACGCCGATGATCTTGGAGTAAAACCTCTAATTTGGACTTGAGCGTCTCCGCCAACAACTGTTGAGAACACAGCAGCACTAGTGCAAACACAAGAGACGCAGCTGTAAAAGACCTCGATAGACTGATTTTCATAACTAATGCCCCTAATGGCACATTAAAATTTCCATGGAACCTGGAAGAAAACCTCCAACCCAAGAACGAATATATCACCCTTTGATATTCCTCTATATAACCCCATCAACATCTCCCCTCCATAAGAGGGCCACCACCAACCAACTATCACCCCTTGGCGAAACCGTTAATCTCTCCGCATTCACACACAGAGAACCACGTTTTACAAACCGTCACCATGGGTCCAAAACCGATTGAAACCTATCACGATAACGCGTTAGATCAAAATGCTATATATCCTAAAACACTGACACAGCCTCAAGTACATAATGGACATAACCAACGAAAAGACGAGACCCCGCGTATCCAAAGATACTAGGTGGAAAAAAAGCAGCCCAAATTTAGGTCAAAAACTTAATATCCTTTTAGAATTCGTATGACTTTTCCACATCCTGCATTGAGCTCTATCCAAGATCCCTAGGCCTCATCAATAGCTTTAAGGATAAACTCTGTCATTACCGCAGGGTTAGCATTACCTTGGAAGTGCGTAATGTACGAACCATCGGGCGACATGAAGTATAGAAGGGAGGTATGATCCATTATGTAGTCGTCCTGGCCCGAACCTTTCTCTTCGATGCGAGCAAAGTAGATACGATAAGCGTTTGCCATGCGCCGAATCTGCTCCTCAGTTCCCGTGAGGCCAATTATGTCTACATGGAATAATTCCAGAAATTCAGCAAGGCCTTCTGGTGTATCGCGACCAACATCAACTGACACGAACAGAGACTGTACCTTAGACGCACTGGCTCCCAGACTATTAAGCGTCGCCGCCACCCTCTCTAGGGTCATTGGGCATACGTCAGGACAGTATGTGTACCCAAAAAACACAAGAAGATACTTCCCAGAGTACGAATGTTCTGTAACCATCTGTCCGTGATGATCAGTTAACTCAAAGCTACCCCCTATTGGCACGATACCATCAGGAGAACTTGTAACCATATTCTGTGATCGCCAAATCACTATTGATGCAAGCACTACAACGACCATCACTAACACCAACGGGAAGTGACGCTTAGAACCACCCTTCAATATGCTCATATTTTCAAATATCAAAAACTCTGTCAGCACGTCCGCTACGACTAAAAAACACTTCAGCCAAACGTGGGTGCCCAAGTGCAGATTGCATTTTTGCGCCTTATGACGCACAAAACAATATAGTTGCGTGAGAAGCGCCAAATGAACAAGAAATTATTGCAATGAAAAACTTAGTTATTTTTGTACTTTTCAATATCATTTTCATTCCTAACGCCATGGCAGACGGTCTGGTCATCAAAGATGCATGGTCAAGGCCAACTGCCCCAAAATCCCGTACTGGCGCCATCTATCTCACGATACAGAACCACAGCGACATCGATGACCGTCTAACCGGCGCATCCACAAATGTTGCTGGAGAGACCGAAATCCATCAAACCAGTGTCCAAGATGGCGTTGCTCGAATGAGGCACATTACTGAGATTGAACTTCCAGCGAGACAAATGGTCTTGCTAGCTCCAGAAAAAATGCACTTAATGCTAAAACAGCTGATGAAGCCACTTGTAACGGGACAAATATTTGTCGTAAGACTGCAATTTGCACACTCATCCGATATCCACGTGCAGGTGCGGGTTACAAGCACCAGTTACTCGGATAATGATAAGCACAAAAATACTGTCCGTCACACGCAACACGACTAACTCGACCTACCAAAAGACAAATGGAATAAACTCATACGCAGACGCTGCCTACTACACTCATGCCATTTGACCGATAGGGCGATCAGGAGCCTGCCAAAGACGATCTTGCAGCAAGTTATTGGAAAAATATTAATCTCAGCTGGCCAGATAGAGCCTCATAGCATAACTTTGGGGCCTGTAACTTGAATAGTCTAACTAACCGGGAGGCAGAACAATGGCATTGCCACCACTGGCGAAAGAGCTCTTGGAGGGTAATAACTTCGCAACCATATCGACACTAATGCCGGATGGTTCTCCGCAATCAAGTTTAATTTGGATTGATACTGACGGCGAGTTGCTAATTTTCAATACTGCTGAGGGACGTCTTAAACCGCGAAATATGCGTCGGGATCCTCGCGTTGCTATCACAATATCAAAGGCGGATAACCCGTATCAAATTGCGATGATTCAAGGTCATGTGGTCGAAATCACCGAGGAAGGTGCGGATGCACATGTAAACGAAATGACTAAAAAATACCTTGGGCTTGATGAATATCCCTACCGCGCACCAGGGGAAAAACGGCTCATCGTGAGAATAAGACCCGACAAAGTCGCTGAAGTAGATATTCCTCCACCCGACGCACTGTAAAAATTTTATTTTCTTCAGATTTACCGACGTTCCGTTGGTATGCCTGTTTCTCAATAGGTTGGGTCGGCAGCATTTCTATAGAGGGACCATAAAGTGTCTACTTTATGTGTGCCCTGCTATTGACTCATGGGAGCAACGCGAAGGCTGCTCGACCTTATTCGTACAAATGTCTTGTAAGAAGATTCATACATCGCTCGCACACAATAGATAACAAAATGCTACGAACTCTTTAATTCTGGAAGATGTGATATTCACCGACCGAGCTGACTACCTCCTGACTATCAATATCCACACCCGCTTCTGCTCTCATTCGAATTACATCTGGATCAGAAATAAATGCTTCAATGCCTTCCATGTTTTCCGCTTCGCCTAGATCATAAATCCTTGTCCCATCATCATTCTGCATGGCCACAATAAGTTTTAACCCATGTTTCTCCATGTGAGGCTTTAGATCATCAACCAGTTGGAGCCATCTTTCAAAACTGCATGACTTTTTAAACGTTGCCAAAAATCTCATTTCTACCCCGTTAAAACTGATTCCCGCGTAAACTTATAGCAACCAACCCACGACACAAGTTAATAAAGAAGCGACATTGACCCTGCTAGTAGGTTCGGTCACGCCAACTTAGTATCAAAGACAGGGTCGCATTTTAATACCTCTTAACCACGCCCCCTGTATCCTGGTACGCCTTGTTCAGGTATCCATACTCCCTTTGGGGGCATTCCTGTTTGAAAGAATATATCAATCGGAATACCACCTCGAGGATACCAATACCCCCCAATTCGTAACCAGTACGGCTCAAGCACATCAATTAACCGCTTGGCAATTGCTACCGTACAGTCTTCGTGAAATGCGGCGTGGTTTCGAAATGAGCCAAGATAAAGCTTCAGGGATTTGCTTTCCACAAGATACGCATTTGGAACAAAGTCGATGACGAGGTGCGCGAAATCTGGTTGACTAGTCACAGGACAAACGGTCGTAAACTCCGGACACGTAAACCGAACCAAGTATCGAGTGTCCGTGTTAGTGTTTGGAATCTGGTCCAGATGCGCATCGTCCGGAGATGTCGGTAGCTTTGTAGTTTGTCCTAATTTGGTAAATGTTTCATCACGCATCTATCCTCACCTCCGAATTAAACCAGCACTGACTCAGCTTAAACGCAATTAAGCACCAGCCCAACTGGCCATGGAATCATAACCCAATACCAGATATTGTGGGCTATAAATGGTTCCTGACCTAGACAATCACCGAAACCGAACAAAATGTGCATGGTAGCGAGCTAAAGCAACAACAACAAAGAGCGTGCTCGCACCAACCATAATTATGGGAAGACCAATGGTCCCCCATATGTCCATAGCGCCACCGGCAAGCACTGGCCCGAAAATGCTTCCGGCACCAAAAGCCATGCCAAACAGTGCGCTACCAAGCACAAGATCAGACCCTGAAAACCGTTGCCCTAATAACGTCATGGCAAGAGTAAACAGTCCGAGCGTACAACCGCCCCATATGAAAAGAACCGGCAACAAAAGATAGATGGTGTGAATAAAAATAGGCAGCAGCACGGATCCAATTAGCGTGCCGATACCACAGAGAAGAAATAGAGTCTCACGGCTAATCTTATCAGCATACATGCCAAGCGGAAACTGTAATACGATATTGCCAAACACCAATACAGAAAGGATTACTGCAGCAAATGATGTGCTATATCCCTCATGTGTTGCATACACCGGAAGCAAAGACTCGGCAGCACCGAAAATCACCCCCAAGACGAGAACGGCAACTAGCAAATGTGAAACCTGTTGAACAAAACGGAAAACTGGCAAAGTCAAACGTGCGTCAAATCTGGGGCCAGTATTAGCCGCCCACATTAGTGGCACGCCCGCTGCTGCAACCCCAACACCCGCAATTATGAATGGAAGATACCCATCAATACCGGTGAGAGGAATAACTAATGGCCCTGCACCGTACCCAGCAGATAAAACCGCCATATAGATACCCACTGTACGCCCACGCCTTAGCTCGTCAGCAATATCATTGATCCAAGCCTCGCCTAATATGAATAACACAGTAGCCGCCGCTCCTATTACGACGCGTAGCCCTAACCACACAATGATGTCTGGAACAACAGGGAATAAAAGAACACTAATCGCGATACTTGCGAGACAGACACCCATCAACTTCGCCGATCCAAATTTTTGAGCCAACCGTGGAGTAAAGGGCGAGACTATTACCATTGCGAAAGCGTACGTCGCGGCGTGAAGACCAACTATAGTCGTGTCCCAACCATCGCGATCAAGAATCAATGAAATAAGAGGTAACGTAAGACCGATAGTAAAAGCAAATATAGCGATGCATGAAATCGCACCGATGATACCTCGGCGACGTTCTGCTGAACTGAGCTTCAGACCAGTTTCTTTATTAATACCCATTTTTGATGCTGGAGATGTCATCATAAAAGAACTTCAGTGTGAAGCTATATACGGCACGGGCAAACCACAACAACTACACAGCCTGAAAACTAACGCTTATACGCTTGTTAAATAAGACTTCATAAAAGTCTAGGCTGACAATCACTCCATCCATGAGCGCGCTCGTAGTCTTGGGCTACCGTGAGCAATGTCTGTTCTGCAAAAGGCTTAGCGGCAAACTGAAGTCCGATCGGCAAAGCCTGGGCATCAAACCCGCAAGGAATTGTTATTGCTGGCAGACCAGCCAAGTTAAAGGGATACGTCAGCCGCCACGCAGCAGAGAGAATGCTTTCTGTATCGTGCGACTTTTCCTCAGAAATGCGTACACTTGTTTGCCCGACTGGCCAGGCGACCATCGGCACTGTAGGGCTAACAACCACGTCAACCTGCTCAAACGCAGATTTAAAATCCTCCATAATGAGCCTTCTGACCTGTTCAGCCCGTAGATAATCGGCGCCTGATACAAACGCACCTAACTCCAGCATATCCCGCACATCCGTCGGCAGTTGATCTTGCAATCCGCGATACAGCAATTCAGCGTGGCCTGCATTGCACGATACCAATTCAATAGCCAAAATTGAGCCAAGCCCGTATTTTAAATGTGGAAGTTCTATTTCAATTACATCGCCATGGCGGTTAGCCAAGTAATCAATAGCTACGTTCACTATATTTTGCACCTCCAGCGCATTACGATCAAAAAAGTGTGCGGGGCAATAGCCAATACGAAACTTGTCAGTCGGTGCAGTTGCACCCTCTATACGGCACTGTCCCGTTAATGCCTCTAAAATTATTGCTGCATCTCCTACCGTACGAGACAAAGAGCCGGCAACATCTAGCGACCAGCTATGAGTAACAATTCCGTCTTTACTCACTAACCCAGCAGTTGGTTTCATTCCTACACACCCACAAAGACTTGCGGGAATTCGGACCGAACCCCCCGTATCGGTACCCAGGGCAGCACTACATAATGCTGCCGCCGCAGCCACCGCCGACCCACCACTAGAGCCACCTGAAACGCAATCTAGATTCCACGGATTGCGGGCAAGCGGTGTTTCCACACCCCACGCAAACCCATGCATCTGCGTTTTACCGATTATAATCGCCCCTGCCTTTCGCAGGCGAGATACAACCTCGGCGTCACGGCAAGGAAAGGTCTCAATTGGCAAATCAACTCCTAGCCGAGTTGGCATATCTGCGGTTAGATAATTATCCTTTACCGCGATTGGTATTCCGTGCAGTGGACCTCGACAACCGCCCGCTAAAAACTCCCGATCCAAATCTTGAGCAACTGTTCTCGCACTCTGTGCAATTTCGCGGTATGCCCGCAGGCTAGGATCAAATCTCGCTATCCGAGCCATTACTGAGTCGAACAATTCAGTGACAGAGAATTCACGTTTGCGAAGTCGTGGAGCCAAAACCTCTATAGGCAAGGTCGCCAAGTCTTCAGTCTTCATCCTCACCGTCACGGTATACACAGAGCGGATCAAATATGACTGCTGGTGATACTGCAGAAAGGTCTAGCTCACGAACAGCTCGAATCTCCAAAAGCAGTTCCCTCAGACGTGGTGCCAACACAGAAACACGTTGCCGATCAAGATTTATACCGAACACCTCCTGACAAAGCGCAGCGAGCGCTGCTGGCTCAATGTGCACGTACTGCCCTCTCTCCGAAAAACGCGCTTAACACATCACGCACTCTCACCACCACCACCACCACGACGATATGCTGGTGCCACACTCATACTCTCCTCAACCTCTTCACTGAAACTGCCAAGCGGATTGGCTCGGGTAGGCATCTGGGCAACGAAGGGAATACTTTGGTGAAGTGCTACTTGGTATATCCGACGTAGTTCCGGCACAGGATTACGGTGTTCGTCGACGCGCAGATCAATATAGGGGTATTCCTCTTTCCAATGCACTAGAAGGCCAGCAGATTGTTTACCACGAGCATCCCCTCCCTGAGCCATACCAGCCTCCAAGGATAAGAGTAACCTTTCGGACAGGTCCAACGCATCGGTCCTCTTGAATGCCTCCGCCATTGCCGTAACAGTTCCCTCTCCCATTAATATATTTCCTTGGGCTGAAAAATTAGGCCCATGAAGGTGCCCACACCAATGCCCACAATCGTCACCCGTAAAAGCCGCGCTTCCCCCTTGATTATCAACCATCCCAACTTGACGAACCGCGCGTCCCGGATCTGAAGAAATCAGTTTATCAAGAGTATCCTGCGCCGACATACCTTCCGCCATATAAGACAGGCCATCAATGGCCAGGTAAGGATTGACCCAAGACATAGTAGCAACCGCGCCCGCTTTAGCACGCACAAAAGGACAATAACCGCCCACACCAGGAGCAGCCGTGCATACAGCTACACCAAGCATGCCAGTACGTTCGCAGCGTCCGACAATAGTGAAGGTGTTCAGGCGCATCTTAATAAACTCCCGTTTTTATCCAATTTTTCCACCGCCACCACCGGGTCGCAAAGATGGACCAATGCTCATGCTGAATTGCATATCCTCAGCAAAGCCACCGAGTGGGTTATCCCGAGTAGGCATTTGAGCAATAAACGGCAATCCCTGCAGCTTTGATATTCCATAGATTCTGCGCAGATCAGCGACGGGAAACCTATGTTCGTCAGAACGTAGATCCACTAACGGATACCTCTCTTTATGCACCACCAGCACAGCCGCTGACTGCTTACCCCGAGCATCACCACCAGCTGCCTGGCCCGCCTCAAGCGCAGCAATAAGCCTCTCTACCAAGTCTAATTGTTCTGCTTTCTCAAACGTTTCTGCCATTTCAGAAACACACCCGCTCCCCATTAACAGGTTGCCCTGCGTAGCAAAGTTAGTCCCTGTAATATGCCCATTCCAGTCCGGGCACTCCTTTCCAGTAAAAGCAGCGCTACCTCCATTTGCATCGACGTAACCAATTTGCCTTGTCTCACGCCCCGGATCCTCTTCTAAGAGTTTGTCGCATGCCTCCTGAGCGCTCAGACCCTGCTCCATAAGGTCTAAGCCGTCGTAAGCAAGATACGGATTACACCAAGACTGAGATGACACCGCACCAACACCCGCACGAGCAAAAGGACAGTAGGCGCCAACGGCCGGTGCAGCAGTAGATACAGCAACGCCAAGTTGCCCGGTCCGCTCACAACGACCAACTATAGAAAACGTATTAAACTCCATCTACATACCCTCCTCACGCACTTTCACCGCCACCACCACCCGGTCTATATGCCGGTGCAACACTCATACTCGTCCGCATATCCTCACCAAAGCTTCCCAGCGGATTGTTTCGGGTGGGCATCTGAGCAACAAATGGTAAACTTTGGTATTTTGCAACTTCGTAAATTCGCCTTAGTTCAGTTACCGGATACCGATGTTCATCCGCGCGTAGATCAACCAAAGGATAGCGCTCCTTATACATCACTAAAACCGCTGCACCCTGGCGCCCGCGCGCATCCCCACCCGCCGCATCACCAGCCTCAAGCGATGCGATCAAGCGCTCCGCAAGATCTAATGCTTCAAGGCGTTGGAAAGCTTCAGCCATAGCGGTTACTGTCTCACCGCCAACCAGAAGATTGCCCTGAGAGGAAAAGTTGTTTCCTGTGACATGTCCGTTCCACTCTGCACACTGACTGCCCGTAAACGCTGCACTGCCACCTTTTGCATCAACATATCCAACCTGCCTAATATCGCGCCCTGGATCCTCAGATAGCAGTTTCTCGCATATCTCTTCAGCACCCAGTCCTTGCTCCATAAGATCAAGCCCATCATAGGCAAGATATGGGTTACACCATGATTGGGAAGTCACTATACCTACGCCTGCACGGGCAAATAAACACATCGGGCCTACCCCTGGACCAGCAGAAGCTACCGCACCTCCTAATTGTCCCGTCCTCTCACACCGGCCCACAATCGAGAATGTATTAATTTCCATACTTAGCCTTCCCTCCCAATAATATCCCGTGGCCGCTTTAATTTAGTCCCTAAGGTGAGGATCAAAGAAATCTCGAAGCCCGTCTCCAAGAAGATTGAAGCCTAAGACGCTGATAAAAATAGCTGCCCCAGGAACAATGCCAAGCCACGGAGCTGCTGCCATCTGCCCCCGCCCAGAATTGATCATTTCTCCCCAGGTCGGTTCTGGTGGTTGCGCTCCAAGACCCAGAAAGCTAAGGGCAGATTCAACAAGTACAGCATAAGCAAAACCAATGGCACCAGCGACCATCATCGGGGTAGCAATATTGGGCAATATTTCGCGAAAGAGGATACGGGGTGTTGACATACCTATGCTGAACGCCGCCTCTATATACTGTTGACGTAATACAATTTGCGCAGTCGCCCTTGATAATCGAGCGTAGCCAGGAATAAAGATAATTCCGATTGCAATCATCGCATTGACCATGCTCGTACCTAAGCCAGCCATAATAACAATCGCCAAGAGCATTGCCGGAAAGGCGTACAGCATGTCCATATTTCGCATAAATATCATGTCCCAAGCACCGCCAAAATAAGCAGAACTAAGACCGACTAAGATTCCACCTATAAGCCCAATTCCAACCGCCACTGCTGCGACTTGAATCGAAATCCGAGCCGCAAACACCGTTCGCGAAAAAGTATCTCGTCCCAACTCATCAGTACCCAACCAATGTATCGCGCTAGGCGGTTGGAGACGCTCCGGTACATTAATTTCGTAGGGTGAGAACGGCGCTATCAGCGGGGCAAAAAGCGCAACAATAATGAGGCACATAGTGACAGAAGCACCGATGGACAAAAGTGCAAATCTCCGCCAAGGAATATAAGCCAACATAATTACTTCCCTGTGTTAGCTAATACCAACAGTACGAACCCGTCTCGGATCAAGCCAAGCACCTATAACATCCACTATCAAATTTGCCGTCAATACGACGACGGCAATCAAGAGCACGCTCGCCAGAAGCAAAGGATAATCCCTCTGGGTGATTCCAATCAAAGCCAATTGGCCAACGCCTGGCAAAAGAAAAATATTCTCAACAATCACAACTCCACCAAAAAGAAGACTAAACTCAACACCACCGACCGTAAGATACGGTATCAATGCATTTCGTAGAGCGTGACGCCATATAACAACTCCCCGACCAGCTCCTTTGGCACGAGCTGTCCTAATGTAATCAGAAGCCGTAACTTCCAGCATGCTCGTGCGCATAATTCTCAGAAGCAAAGCTGAAGATACCACACCTAGCGATATCGCGGGCATAATCATTAGGCTAAGATTCTGAAGTGGTGCCTCCATAATCGGGACATAACCGCCGGGCGGCAACCATTTAAGTGTCACGGTAAAAAGCAAAATCAATAATGTTGCCAACCAGAAGTTGGGTAATGCTCCCATAACGGTTGACAATACTATAAAAGCATTATCGGCAGGCCGCTGATGATAGTAGGCCGCTAAGCACCCAAGAGGAACAGCTATAAGATTGGCAACAATAAAGGCAAGTACGGCTAATTCTAGCGTCAGGGACAGCCGCTTCAAAAGTTCAGGACCTACCGGTGTCCCGGATTGTAGAGATTTGCCAAAATCACCATTCAAAACCTTCCCTAGCCACGCTACATATTGTTCCGGCAAAGGTCGGTCAAGGCCGTGCTCACGATTAAATCTGGCAATTGCCTCTGGTGTTGCCTTAATTCCGAGAGATGCCTGAGCTGCCCCACCGGGGATCACGTTAATCGCAACAAAGAGTACCGCTGATATAGCAAGAAGCGTAGGAACAAAAGCCAACAAACGCATTGAGATAAAACGGATCATAGTATTAACGCGCGTTTATGGAGTAGCATTCCAAAGTCAAGATAAAGCCCTGGGGGACCCCCCCCAGGGCTTTGCTCTTCAATACAGCTTTACTCTTCTAACCAAGCATCCTTAAGCGTCTTCAAGAAGCCAGTACGCATAGGCCTAAAGTTTTGAAGTTTGTTGGTGTGAGCATGAAGAATCAATGCATTAACCAATGGTACAAGTGTCATTTGTTCCATCGAGAGTTCTTGCATCCGCCTATATGCATCTTTACGTGCATCCCTCGTGGTTGCTTCACGAGCTTCATCAAGAACTGCATCCATCTCTTCACTACATGAACCCTGGAAGTTCATGGCGCTGTCACAGAGATAATTTAATGTTGTAAAGTCATCTGGATCAGCAAGTGGACTCAACCAGTACATATCGCTGATATGGTAATCCCGAGCAGTGAAAACCTCATCAAGCCACTGGGTGGTACCCATGGTCGAAATCTCTGCGTTGATACCGACAGCCGCCAGATTAGCCTGTATTATCGGCCCCATAGCCATCAGGCGTGGCCATTCAGTACCAATTTTAAAGGATAAATCCAGACCGTCAGCGTAACCTGCCTCGGCAAGAAGTGCTTTTGCCTTATCAGGATCAGCACCCGTTGAGAATACTTTGAGATCGGCAACGTGACCCCAACTCCAAGAAGGCACTACGCCACCCTGGATTGGTTTAGCCAATCCGTAAAAGACTGCGTCCACTATAGCCTGCCGATCAACTGCGTGACCTATAGCCTTACGGACCAAGGCGTTGTCCAAAGGTGCAGCCTGATTATTGATTGGAATCCAAAACCATCGACTACCCTCAACGGGGTTAGTGGTTAGATCAGCATTAGCCTCTATGGCAGCCCAGTCCTTTGCTGGAATTACATTAGAGAAATTCACAACACCCGACTGAAGCGCATTCGTTATAGCAGTTTGGTCAGAGATTACCCGATATTCAAGATTCTCAATGTAAGGCTTGTTACCCTCATAATAATCTGTATTTCTCGCCAGCTTTATTACGGTGCCTGGCTGATACTCTACAAACGTATATGGACCTGTCCCAATGGGGGTGACATTAATATCATGTTCGGTTTCAGCAATCGTCTTGGAAACTATTGCATTTCCAGGAAACGCAAGATTCACTAGAAACGGACCATCTGATACTGTAAGACGAACCTGAACAGTGTGTGTATCAACTACATTCACACTTTCAATAGACGCCAGCTTTGATGCATATGGGTAACCCGTATCTGGGTTTTTCAAGTGATCCAAAGTGTATTTGACGTCATCAGCGGTGAACGGTGTCCCATCATGAAACGTTACATGTTTCTTGAGATTGAACGTGTACACCAAACCATCATCCGAAACATCAATCGTTGCGGCAAGATCAGGGTATGGATTTGCGTTACTATCAAGGGCCGTTAAACCCGAAAATACCTGCTCAATAACCGCGTGGGACATTCCGTAGGTCGCCTTTGCAGGGTCAAACCCTCCAGCGTCATGGTCAAAGGCCAATTTTAGAGTTCCGCCAACCTGCTGCGCTATTGCAGTATCAGAATTAAAAACAGGACTGATGGCAAGTGTTAACGCAGCAACACCAGCGGCAAATGCACGTCGCCAACGCCCAGACGATAAGGACACGATTCTCATTTATCTCTCCCTGAATAAACTAAGCTTAAAGACATTGTGCAGAAGGTTATCTATGTATGCACCTATCCACAAGTAAGGTCTTTGCGTTCTTTTTTACCCTACACTGGGTCAATTTAAGAAAGTATTAATCTACACGACCCGCCTTAATATTTAAAATGAACCCTTTATGTTAGCCACCGAGACCGGACAGGCCCTTTCGGAAAATATCAACAGAACGATCCCAAACTAAATGTTTCCAATCGTCCTCATCGCAGTAAAACGCATCACGAATTTGACGTTTAATAGTCTTTCCCATGCTAGACAAAGGATTACCATGAACGTACAGCCAGTTGTCAGCACGCACAGCATCCAGCACCTCAAGCACTGGAACCGTGCCAAATTCAAGAGCAATTGCAGTGATCTCGGCATTAACATCAACGTCTTTAAAGGATGCTGCAACCACTCCCTGCACTGCCGCAGATGTTGAATCACCTGCCTCCGGGGCAGTAACATCATCCCCGTACCATTGTCGTGCCCGTTCGTATTGAATCATATCAGGCCAGCTCAAAAACATTGGTTCTCCATACCCATATGGCCCTAGTCCAGTATGCAAATCCAGAAACCCAATCCTTAGACGGCCAGGCGCGAATTTGGCCAAAATCTTTCTCCAGTTTTGATTGGACCAAACAGGCACCTGGCCACCATAAAACACTCCATCCGAATGCAAATACTGCCCACTACTCACTGCAGATTGGTACCAGGCGAGTCCGTGTGTCTCTATAAGGGAGGATATCTTGCCATCCGCGGACGCCCGAGATGGACCATCCCACTCTTCTGGTACCAACAACGGGTGAACTAACTCGTATTCAGCTTTTATAGGATATGGTTCTGTATGATTAACAAAGTTCCGATTCAGATCAACGTTGTCTTCATTTACACGACGAACATGGGCAAACCCAAATGGATTCATTGCATGAACGAACAATATACTACTATTGCGAGGACGCTCTTCGAATAACCTTTCGCGCAGGAACCCCACTTGACATCCCGATCCTAAGAAACCCTCAACTCCATGAGTAGCAGAAGCAACTATGTAAAGCAGCTCTGCATTTGAAGGCCCAATGCACGCTACATCTGTGACTAAATCTTCGTTGTGTGGCCCAACCCCATTGGGATTCAAATAGTGCGTCACTGGCGCACCGACACTGGTGCATGTATCAAGAAATTTCTGACGTGCCTCTACATAGCTTGACGAGAAATATCCTATAGGCCCCCTCACAATGCGGAACTCCACATCATTTCACCTGCCTTGATTTGGTCGGAACCTTCAGATAACGCCCCAACTTTTTCCAAATACCTCAAAACACTACAGCGTATAGATCGCAAGCGTAGAAAGGCCCCGCTCTCAATATACATCTAATACGCAACCGTTGTTGTTAAAGTTTGCGACCTAACGGAATTTTTTGGAACCACAACAGAAAATTTATATCGCCGTCCTTAGGCCCCCAAACTCATCAAAAAGAAAACAAAGACCAAACACATCGGTCAGTAACTTATGTAAGATAGCTTGCCTAGTAGGATATATGATAAGCACATACCAAGAAGATGCAGATAGGGATTCTTCTGTCAGATGGTGTTATTGATATATAACCTGCTTAATGTGATTGATCTAATCTGAAAGGTCTTTACCCCACCCTTTTCCCTAAAGCCTGAGTAATTCGATGTACTGCCTCCCTCAAACGCTCAACCGACTCATTTGCAAATATTACGCGAAAATGGCCGACAGCTGTAGCAGGCCCCCAAGTACCCATTGGGGTTACCGCAACGTTAGCTTCATCGAGCAAGTAATGAGAAAAACTTTCATCGTCTGCATCAATTTCGCGGTGATCTACAAGAAACCACCACCCGCCATCCGGTGGAACACACGTTAAACCCGGGATAGCATTCAGACCTTTAGATGCTACCTCTGCCCGCTCTGAAAGTATACGAACGCACTCTTTTGTGTAGGTATCGACAACCTTTGGATTTTTCAATAGTTCGATAACTCCGGCCTGAGCAAAAGCGCTAGTCAAAGTCCCATTATACATGTGAGCTTTCCCAATATGCTCGATGACTGGCTTATCAGCGACCGCCCAACCAATCCGCCAAGCCGTCATATTAAAATCCTTAGAGACACCGTCGAGAATAATGGTGCGTTCCCTCATTCCAGGCCACGAGGCAATATTCAGAGCTCTATCCATGTTAAATGTAAGATGCGACGTCGGAGCATCGTACACGACCCATAAATCCCGTCGCACAGCTAAATCAGCTATAAAACCAAGCTCCTCACGCGTGTATGTAATACCCGTCGGCATATTCGTAGAATTGAAGACAATCATTTTGGTAGAAGGCTCAACTCGTTGCTCCAGCTCCTGCAAATCAAGTTTCCAACCTTTATCTTCATTTAACGATACAAATTGAGGGATTCCATGGGCGAGGCGTATGCGGTTAATTATTCCGGAATATGCTGGCTCTGGGGTAATTACTCCATCGCCCGGGTTTAGTAATGCGAGAAAGGTTGATAACAGCCCTTCCTGAACACCGTTTGTTATAATTATTTCACTGCGCCAGTCATAATTTAAATTATCCTCTCTTTTGATACGCTCGCACACAAGAGAGCGCAGTTCGCTTAAGCCAACAAGAGGTAGCCAACTATTGTATTCATCCCTTCCTACGGCATCCTTGGTTGAACTCGTTGCAATATTTGGGGGCGGTATATTGCTATCTGCATTCTCCAGTCTGTAGGTTTGACTTGCCTCCGCGGCCAGATCCCGTTCGTCCGCCAAGTCCCCCATTATATCGAGGCCTATACGCGGAATGCTATGCATACGCTCAGCAATTCTCATTGATTCAATCCTATACTAACGAGTTTTGATTATGATTATTCAATAGCCAGGCACTCGTGTCGAGTATATAGAATAATCAAAAGGAGGCCTTGGAAACGAATCGGCGGAGAACGTTCTCCGTAAGACGTGATACATTATTCCTATAATTGTTATGTGCCAGACTGCCAGACCAGGCAATAGAGCTGAACGCAAAAACAGCCCCACCATTATCAGTTTCATGAAACACAAGATCCGCACGGATTTGACTGTGCATAGTACCCATTTGATTAGGCATTGGCACCAAACTCTGCTCTGGAACGAGCATAAAGGTATCACTGAGACTATCGGCCCGAGCAACTACCAACGCGTGCTTTGGTGTCCCCAAAGACCTCTCAGCACAATCAACCTCTAAACCTGCCGCACCTGAACCAATCAAGCCAAAGTCACCTATAACTTCGTCAAAATCAATCCCCTCGAAGGCCCACGATACCCTTGGATCAAGGCTTTCCTGGGTTCGTCTAAAACCAACAGAAAAATCAAATCCCTGTGCCGTGAATCCAGCCCCCGTTAACATGTTCGGAGTTCGCCCTTGCTGACGAAGCAGTCCGCCATATTGGCCGGTAAAACTATGGTAACTCTCTCCTGGATCAGCACTCCAGGCCCGTGTTGAACCGTCGGTTCGTCGCACCTCAATCACACCAGGCAGCTTTCGGTGATATGCTATATGCCAATAAAATCCATTCCCACCCATATACATTAGCCGTCCACCACTCTTGGTGTATTCTTTAATTGCATCCCACATTGCAACCGTCGAATACTCTGGGTGCGTACCGGTCAACACTACACGATAAGGATCCAAAAGTTTTACTCCTTCTGATTCCAAATCCTCGTCAGTAATAACGTCAAAATCAAATCCTCCAGCCTCTAACCAATCCGTGAGGTGAGTGTCAGCATTATAGCCCCACAACTCTGATCCTGATGCTGCAAGGGAAAGCTTGGCCTTAGGTCTTTGATTGATTAATGGGCGCAGTCTTGACGAATAGCAGATGCCGCTTCCGTCCGAATGACACTCATACATGGAACCAGCTAACTCAGGATGACCCTTAAGATATTGCTCCCATGGATAAATGGTTAAGACTCGATTGGTTAACAACTCCACTGTTGGAAAATCAAATACAAAAAGGTAATTACCGTAAGCCATGTACGATGCTGTGGAAGCCAGGTAGGCAATTTTAGATGTCGGACAGCCAGGTGAAGGACGTACGTAGAACGGCACATAGTCCTCATCCCCGTCTGCACGTAAACGTGCTGCATAGCAACCGCTCTTCATGGTTTCCGGTATAGTAAGTTTAAAAGCTGTCTCCCAGTCGGCGTCGTACAGATCATCGTCATGAAAATGTATCGCACCATATTCCGCTGGAACTTGGGTCCAACACATGTTTCTCCGTTTCCAGTTGTGCCCCGTCATAGCACGCGTTGGCAGATTGACAGTTTCTCCATGAAGCTGATTTCTTGAAATGTCCGTGAGCTTCTGGCTCTCAATATCCAGAGAGAAGTCCCATGCCCCAACCGTTGGGGCATTTGTGCCAAAAGAAGGCCGCGCATTCCAAATTTCCCTCATCTCGTGAAAATCAAGAGCACCTTTAACGAGATGAGGGCCGTCTATCTTTCCATTATAATGGCTGTCAGTAACCAACCTGCGCCCTTTATCATCAATGATACACGCCGCAAGAATGAGCGGAGCATTGCCGAATCTTCCTACTGATGAATTCATCCCACGCTCGGCTCTCACTGTGCTTTCCTCAAAAGCATGGCGACCCAAAGACTCCTGCATCACTCTTAATCGCCCCGCAGATGCATCATAGCTTCCAGATACGAAATACCATTCCCGAGCGTCTAGTGGCACGCCTGTGCTTACCACTTCTGGCAACCCTGATTGGTCGGCTACAGACAGTGCAAGACCACCAACATCATCAATCATCAGTTGGAAACTATGCTGTTCACCCCTCGTTCCCAGCCCCAAAATGACTTGCTTTCCCTTTTGCGGCGTAGTGGGCCAGATCATTGCCTGAACCGTAAAGCTGGAAAGGCTGACAACCGAAGCAACAGAACGAATTATTCCGTATGAACCAGCATGCGTGTCCTGCTTTTTAGCCGGGTAAAAACCATTGGCCTCGCTGGAGATCAATTCTTCCTTATAACCAGGCCCCTTAGGATTCTCATCGCCACAGATAATCCGAACAATGTCGGAACGGAACCGTTTAGGCCCATCACAACTCACATGGAAGCGAATCGTCCCTCCTTTAAAAACACTTACCTTATCACTGTATCCAAGAATTTTCATGATAGTTTCAATGCATTGTATCGCCTGGCATGAGACTTCTACACGCTCTGATGTCACTCTAGACTATTATGCCCTCTTTCCCGTCATTTTCCCTTCGTTAGCTGTCAAATTGTCTTTAGGTCCTTGTTTAATTCCGCCTAACAGCTGAAAACCAGTGCTAAATTAACTGGAGATGTCCAACATAGACTTAAGTGCCTAGATCCCCCAACTCATCCTGAAACCCTAAACATTTAATAAAATATTAATATTAGGACTATAATTGCAGTAAGCTTTCAGCCAAACAATTGTCTACGACGTTATTGCCGTATATTAATCTCACAATCTATTATGACGATCCCATGACTACGTTGTTTAAGCGTCTTCAAAACTCGTGCCGTAAAGAATGGCATGCATATACCCAGCACGAATTTGTTCGTGCACTTGACCGTGGAACCCTTTCAGAAAGCTCCTTTCAACACTACCTCATGCAGGACTACCTATTTCTCATACAATTGGCTCGGGCATATGCGATATGCGTATACAAATCGGACGAGCTTTCTGAAATGAGGCAAGCGTCGCACCTCGTGACTAACATTCTAGACAAGGAAATGAATCTGCACTTACGATTCTGTGATGACTGGGGAATCAGTTCGGAGGTGCTCGAAGAAACACAAGAAGCCACTGCAACTGTTGCTTACACGCGTTTCTTTCTCGAAATTGGCATGTCAGGCGACCTGCTGGACCTTCACGTTGCATTAGCACCTTGTGTCATTGGATACGGAGTAATTGGAGACAAACTAATTAATAAGCCAACAACTGACCTTTCCCTCAATCCTTTTCGCCACTGGATCGAAGAATACGGTGGCTTGAACTATCAGAAACTGGCTGCCACAGCTTGCTCTCAGTTAGACTCTCTTTCTGCGAAACGTGGTGGAAAGGAACGCCTCCCAGCATTAGTTGAGATCTTTCGACAAGCTACGAAACTTGAGGCACAATTCTGGCAGATGGGGCTGGACCAAAGCTACTAATCATTATGGACAAACGCATAACAGACCTTCCGACCATTGACCCCTTCCTATTATCCATTCTCTCGAACCGCCTATTAGCAGTGATTCGCGAAATGACCAATACGGTAGTCAAAACGTCGCGTTCTGCTGTCATAAAGAACTCTCGAGATTTTTCGTGTGGGTTACTTACCTACGATCATCGTTTACTTGGCGCGGAAGAATCTTTACCCATTCATGTTGCAGCACTGGAATATACAACACAGCCTATCGACAAGTTTTTCGATGACGTTGAACCAGGAGATGCATTTCTAAACAACTGCCCATACACTGGAGGCACCCATCACGCAGACATGACGATTTGTGTGCCAGTTTTTGTTGATGGCGAACCCTTGTTCTGGACCCTTTGCAGAGCGCACCATGCCGACATAGGTGCTCCAATACCGACCACTTACCTTACGGAAGCAGCAACCATCTATGAGGAAGGCCTGCACTTCCCATGTGTTCGGATTCAAAGAAATTACACTGACCTACGCGATATTGTCCGTATTTGCCAAATGAAAATTCGCTCTAGCCATCTTTGGTACGGGGACTATTTAGCACAAGTAGCCGCATGCCGACTTGCGGAAAAACGTCTATGTAAAATGGTAACTCAGTACGGAAGAGAAACCGTGCATAACTTCATTGAATCATGGATGGACTATGGGATAAAACGAACTAAAGCCGAAATCGCACGCCTTCCTGCTGGTACGTGGACATACCAAACAATCCACGACCAGGTCCCAAATGTGGCAGAACAAGGAATTCCGGTACACGTTAGCGTTAGCGTTGACCCAGATGCTGGAGAGATTACGGTTGACGCGCGTGACAATGGAGATTGCGTCAAGGGAGGACTGAACCTTTCCGAAGCCTGTGCAATTGCTGCGTGCAGGATTGGTGTCTTCTATAATTTGGATTCTACCATTCCCCATAACCAGGGCAGTGCAAGCTGCATACGTACTCAATTACGCGATGGCTGTGTTGTCGGACGCCCTGTTTATCCAGCAGGCACATCGGTGGCGACCACTAATGTCAACTCTCGTCTTATTACTGCGGTCTCAAGTTGTTTCGCGGAAATGGGAACCCCTCACGGACGGGCCGAATTTGGTTATTCTATGTGCCTTGGTGAAGCAGTAATATCCGGCAACCAACACGATGGCCACCCCTATGTAAACCAGGTATTCCTTGGGTATTCCGGAGGTCCAGCAAGCCACGGAGTCGACGGGTGGCTAACAACTGGTGCTGCATGCGACGGTGGTCAAATGGCCCTCGATTCCATTGAAATTAACGAGGCGATGTATCCGATCCTGGTAGAAAGTCGGAAGGCTGCTTGCGACTCAATTGGACATGGGGAATGGGACGGCGCTCCTGGAATGACTGGAGCGTACCGCGCTCATTGTGGAGAACTTATTGCAATTTATGGCAGTGACGGAGATACCAATGCGCCCCGCGGGGTCCTCGGCGGCAATAATGCAGCGCCATCCTGTAACTGGAAACGTAGCAGTAATGGGAACCACATCAAACTTCCATCCTTTCATGGTGTTTCGTGCCTAGAAACGGAAGCTCTCGTATTCCGAAGCTGTGGTGGAGGTGGTTATGGAAATCCACTACTGCGGAACCCTGACGCGGTTTTGGCTAGTGTCAATCGAGGCTGGCTAAGCCCAAAAATGGCCGAAGAGATATATCGTGTTATCGTAATCCTTGCCAGTAATGGAGTAGAGTACACCATAAATGAGAAGAAAACACGGTGGTTGAGACAACAGCCCTAACAAATCTTATTTCTGTTACCGACTTTACCAACGACGAGGGTGCGCCATATAAACCACAGAAACCACGGCGCGCCTGATCATCCTAGCTATTTCGAAACGGAGTGCTTTCTGTATGGTCAACAAAATTAGAATCGGCTGGATTGGAGTGGGACTGATGGGCCATGGGGCGGCCAAAAATCTCGTCAATTCTGGTTACGAGGTCTATATTTTAGGCAATAAGAACCGTGGCCCCATCAACGATCTGTGTGCACACGGTGCCAGAGAAGCAAACGACCCAAAAGATATTGCCCAAAAGTGCGATACGGTTTTTTCCTGCCTGCCCTCAACATCAGTAGTTAAACAAGTGGTATACGGACCGAAAGGCTTGATCGAAGCGGCAAGGCCAGGACTAACTTTTGTTGATTGCACAACTTCTGAACCCGCAGCAACAATTGATATGGCTAAAGACTTAGCTGCACGTGGATCGGTTATGCTTGATGCACCATTTAGCCGAACCCCAAAAGAGGCTGAAGAAGGCAGATTGAATTGCATGGTAGGCGGAGACCGCAACCACTTTAATCAACTGCAGCCAATCTTATCTACTTTTTGCGAAAATATATTTCATGTTGGCCCAATCGGGGCAGGTCACCAACTAAAGCTCTTCAATAACCTCCTCTCAATGTGCGGCACAGCACTTGTTGCCGAAGCGACGGCGGCGGCCGCAAAGTGCGGCATTGACCTTCAAACTTTTTATGATGTCGTATCAGTTGGGGGTGGCGACAGTCGTAGTTTTCGCGTCATGCTTCCTTGGGCATTAGAAGGTAACGCAAGCTTGCACCAAGCCGCTCTTTCAATTGGAATCAAGGATCTCGATATGTTTATTCGCACCGCTGAGAAGAAAGGTGCCCCCACGTCTATGGCCAAAACGGCCATAAGAATCTTTGACCTCGCTAAAACTCGTGGCTATGGCGAATGCCACATGCCGCAACTCTCTCAGGTGCTAGCAGCAGAGGTTGGAGCCCATATTCGTAAGATTAACCGTAAATAAAGTTAAGCTAATCGTTCGACTTCAATGCTTTCACGAAACGGTCTCTCAAATACACTCCATTTCGTGGTGGCAACACTAACGGCAAAGGGTCTGCTTTTACTTTAATGTTTAAGAATACTGGGCCTGACGACTCCTGCCACGTTTTCAAAGACGCCCTCAGTTCCTCGCTATGATTTACCTGACGAGCTACAGAAAAACCCATACCTAGCGCTACGGATGACAGATCAACGCCATACGCTGTATGAGTTCGCTGCATTCCAGTCTCACCGTACTTTTCATTATCGATTACAGCGATAGCCAGGTTGTGCGGCCGCTTGACAATAACGGTAGCTAATGACCCAAGCCCCATTAACATTTCACCATCACCTGTAATCACATAAATGCGACGACGAGGTTGGGCCAGCGCTAATCCTAGCCCCATAGGGACAGCGCCACCCATAGCACCCCAAAGACCAAAATTTAACGGATGATCCCCTGAAGCGGCAGCATCCCATACGCAAGCACCTAGACCCACTATAGCTGCAGCCTCGCCACGGTTACTGAGAAGTTCAGCAACAACATCTCGTCTATTAAGTACAGGTTCCATTATTTGTTAAAGCTCTTTACACCAATAACAGATTGAGAAATGAGAACTGCCTCACGCTTTCCGCAGGTAAATGCGGTACGGGCTGCCTGCCCGACTAACCTCGCAACCTGATCTTCCTTTTCGGCACGCCTCACGTTAACCCCCGAAACGTCAAGAATCGTTGGAGCTCCTTTTCCCATTGGCACCTGCCATTCATTAACTTCCCCACTCTCCCCACGCATGGTCACCAAAATGAATAAAGGAAAGCGACAAGTCCGGGAAAGTGATAGCATATTTACTATGTTCCCAACGCCACTGCTTTGCATAAGGACCGCAGACCGCACACCTCCAAGCCAGGCGCCAGCAGAAAGAGCAATCCCTTCCTCCTCCGAAGTTAGCGGTATAGTATGAATAGCAGGATCAGCATTACAGAGGTTAATCAGTTGTGTCAGTCCTGCATCTGGTACAAAAGAGACCTGAGATACCTCTAGAGAAGTTAGCTCCTCATATACAGCAATCGGCCAATCCACGAGAACATGTTCTCCACTATCTGACATGCCCACAAAGCTCCAGTAAGCACCAAATAACCTAACCGCAATATACGGTAACAAAGCCAGAGTGACGCTTAACCATAGCCTTATACACCCTAGAGTAATCAGATAATTGACGCTTGCATAAACTTATACTGCTCCATCATCACGCAATTTCTGTACGGCTTTATCATCAAGGCCCATTACCTCAGCGAGAACCTCCTGAGTGTGTTCTCCCAATAACGGCGAACTCTTAACATCAACAGGAGAATCCGAAAGCCGAAGCGGACAGCCCACCGTAATAAATGATCCACGCTGGGGATGCGGCACCTCTACCACTACCTCCCGTCCATTCAAAGCTTCGTCCTCAATCAATTCCTTCATATCTAGGATTGGTCCACAGGGTATATCATGCTTATTGAGCATGGACATTACTTCGGCTTTAGTATGTTTGAGTGTCCACTCCTCAAGCATGGAAAAAATTTCAGTAAGTTTATCCAGACGGGCCTTTGGCGTAGCATAGCCTTGATCTTCAATTAAATCCTCACGACCAATGAGCTCCATCCATGGTTTCCAGCCCTGCGGTTGAATAATACAATATATGTAATCATTGGGCCCACCAGGACTACAACGAAGGGCCCAACCGGGCTGCCCACCGCCGGAGGCATTACCCGAGCGCGGCACTGTGTCTCCAAACTCATTATTAGGGTATTCGTCAAGTGCGCCGTGGCTAAGGCGTTGCTGATCGCGCATCTTGACTCTACACAGGTTTAATACTGCATCCTGCATAGCCACTTCGACCCTCTGCCCCCGACCGGTATTAGTGCGCTGAAACAACGCAGCAAGAATAGCCGCCACCAGATGAATGCCAGTTCCCGAATCACCAATTTGAGCTCCAGTTGAGGTGGGTGGCCCATCTTCAAATCCGGTAGTACTCATTGCGCCACCCATTGCTTGAGCAACCGTTTCATAAGCCTTGAAGTCAAAATATGGACCCGGCCCAAAGCCTTTAATGGAAGCGTAAATAATACGTGGATTAATAGAGTGGATGGTATCCCAATCAAATCCCTGACGATCCAAAGCACCAGGAGCAAAATTCTCAACCAACACATCACAGTGCTTGATCAGTGACGAGAACACCTCTTTACCTCCATCAGTCTTAGTGTTCACCGTAACACTGCGCTTATTACAATTTAACATGGTAAAATAAAGGCTATCTACATCAGGTAAATCCCTAAGCTGGCTGCGGGTAATGTCTCCGCGGCCGGGAAGCTCAACTTTGATGACATCAGCGCCAAGCCAGGCCAAAACCTGTGTACACGACGGACCTGACTGTACGTGAGTCATATCGAGAATCCGCACCCCACTTAACGCCTTGCTCATTACTGGTCTCCACTAATCAGAAAAAGGACCTATTTATACATCGTTTGGTTCATTGTGCCGGGACTATATGCATTAGGGTCTATCCACACGTTTATAAGGGAGGGTTTACCTGATTCTCGAGCCCGCTGAAGTGCAGGCCGAATATCGGCAGCTTCCCTTACTTCCTCTCCATACCCGCCTAACATCTGGGCAAAACGATCAAAACCGATATCACTTAGAACGTTGGCAACGTCACCTCTGTTATCACCATACTTTGCGATCTGACCAAATCTTATCTGGTTCCACGCCGAATTATTGCCAATAACGCCAACAAATGGGAGGTTAAAGCGGACCATCGTATCAAAGTCCCACCCTGTTAAGCTGAAGGCCCCGTCTCCAAAAAGCGTCACCACCTCTTTCTCTGGCTGCATCAGCTTGGAAGCCATTGCAAACGGTATTCCGACGCCTAACGTGCCAAGAGGGCCTGGGTCCATCCAGTGTCCTGGTTGATGCGGCTTAACTACTCCACCCGAAAAAGTAACTATGTCTCCGCCATCTCCAATATAAACTGAATCCTCGTTGAGAAACTCATTGATCTCATAACATAATCTCAACGGATGTATCGGTTGCGCATCAGACTGGATTTTAGGGAGTCGCTCGGCATACAGTCGGTCTTCTTCATCACGAAGTTCTTTCAACCATGATTTCCTTTGGTTAGCACCCGTATTTCCTGCGCTCGCGCTTTGCGATACAGACGACATTATAACGCCCACGTCGCCCACCAACCCTAGATCAATATCTCTATTCTTCCCAACGGTTCGATAGTCTAGGTCTATCTGCACCACTGTTGCCTCATCGCGCAACCGTCGCCCATAGCCCATACGAAAATCAAAAGGCGTACCAACTATGACAATTAGGTCGGCATTATTAAATGCGTACCTGCGAGCAAGCTGATAGGCGTTCGGGTGATCGGAGGGAAATGTGCCCCGACCAGCACCATTCATAAAGACGGGAAGTCCCAACGACTCAGCAAATATCCGAGCTGCTGAAGCGGCACGACAAGTCCATGTTTGCGTGCCCAGTAGAATGCATGGCTTACTTGAACGTACCAAAAGCTCCGCTAATTTATCTATATCGCCTGGATCGGCCTGAAGCCTAGTGGAGGCGCGATATCCTCCTGCTTTTGGGATACGGGCTTTCGACTCATCAACCTTGGCATCAAGGATATCGCGGGGAATTTCCAGAAAGCTTGGTCCTGGGGCACCATTAAAACACTCACGAAAAGCCATGCTCACCATATCAGCAACCCGTTCGGTGCTAGGTACTGTTGAAGCAAACTTGGTAATAGGCCGCATAATGTCGACATGTGGAAGGTCTTGCAGAGATCCCATTTGATGCTGACTTAGCGCCCCTTGCCCACCAATAAGCAGCATTGGACTTTCTGCTCGATATGCGTTGGCAACACCGGTTATTGCATCGGTAGTGCCTGGACCAGCAGTCACTACAGCACATCCTGGTGAGCCGGTAACACGAGCATAACCATCGGCGGCATGTGCCGCCACCTGCTCATGCCGAACATCAACAATCTTGATCCCCTCGTCGATGCAGCCGTCATAGATATCAATAATATGGCCACCGCATAGAGTAAAGATTACCTCGACGCCTTCGGATTTTAGGGCCTTAGCCACTAAACGACCACCCGATATTTCAGCCATTCGTGTACTCCTTTAGTCCCAGTAACTCTAGGATATATCCGTCAAACAAATATGGTTAATATTGCGCACCGTACTTGCGTTAAAGCTTCAACAATCAATCACTGGTTATTATGCGTCTTTTCTAGACGTTCATGACGCTCCTGTGCCTCAACACTCATTGTTGCGACGGGACGCGCTAATAGTCTCTTCAAACCTATTGGCTCTCCTGTCTCCTCACAATAGCCATATGTCTTTCCCGCCAGCCGCTCTAATGCTGAGTCAATCTTGCTAATGAGCTTCCTTTCACGGTCACGTGTTCGCAGCTCAAGAAATCTTCCTGTTTCAACAGATGCTCTATCAGCACAATCCGGTTGGTTGTTTTCGCTTTCCTTCAATTCGTCCAACGTCAACGTGGACTCTCTTAACAGTTTACTTCGCCAACCAATCAATTTGCGACGAAAAAACTCTCGCTGTCTTTTCCCCATAAAAGGTTCGTCTTCAGATGGGCGATAGCCCTTGGGTAAACGCGATGGCATCTAACCTCCACAGCAAATGCTGTTTTCATACAAAGGCGCGGAGTATATTGATGCCCTACCGCGTCGGCAAGTGGCCGAATTAAACCGTATTGGATCCATCATCGCTCCACAAGATGTCACCATTCAAACATATTGCAACTGCTGACAGCGACTTCAAACGATATGGGCAAGATGCACTAACGTAGTTTGACATGTTACAAGGCCCCCCCAAAGAGTTAAATATGTGATGGTGTTTAGCCCATGATGGTATATTGAACCGAACAGTGTATACAAAAACCACCTCGAAAAGGCGCAGTATGAGCGACCCGCAGTCAGAGTTAGATCCATCTGCCTCCATAAGCAACAAACCACTAATGCCCGCCAGCACTTCTGAACAGATTCTCGTGATAAAGCATGGTGCTCTCGGAGACTTTGTTCTTGCCACTGGTCCATTTAAAGCCATCCGCAACCATCACCCTGAAGCTCATGTCATCCTGCTAACAACACCGCCTCTTGGCCTAATAGCGCAATCCACTGGATGGTTTGACGACGTATGGGTCGACGAACGTCCCAAAGTTTGGCAATTTAGATCCTGGCTACGTGTGACGCGACGACTATACGAACACGGTTTCGAAAGAGTTTACGATCTTCAGAACTCCGACCGCACCTGTACGTACTTTCGACTTTGGCCCAAGCCACGGCCACCTTGGTCCGGAATTGCTCGTGGCAGCTCAATGCCACACAACAGTCCGAATCGCGATAAAATACATACTCTCATGCGCCAAGCTGAACAACTAGCATTGGCAGGGATACAGTCGGTGCCTTTACCTGATGTTAGTTGGGCAAAGACAGACATTAGCCAGTTTGGTTTAAAGGGTCCGTTTGCACTTATGGTACCCGGCAGTTCTGCCCACAGGCCGCTAAAACGCTGGCCAACGAATCAGGTCATCAAACTGGCTCAACATATCGCAAGTCATCAAATTACCCCGGTATTGATTGGAACTGAAGCGGAACGGGATGTTTTGACCCAAGTGGCTGCTGCAGTCCCTCAAGCTATAGACCTTTGCAACAAGACATGTTTCAAACAACTTGCATCGTTAGCCCGAAATGCCAAATTCGCGATAGGCAATGATACGGGACCTATGCATGTCATTGCTGCTACTGGCTGTATAACTTCAGTTCTTTTTTCAACGATTTCCAATCCCATCCGAACCGCACCAGTTGGAACTAACGTAAATGTGATTAGATGTCCCATACTCAGCCAGCTATCCATACATACAGTCCTTCAAGGGCTACCACCATTTGACGCGTGACGGACGATCCATTGAATATTAGTACCCGAAAATCTCTTATATCCTTAGTGGCATTATTTCTACCGCCGGTAGCAGTGCTCGCACCCCACGGCCTAGTGGTCTTATTTGCCATAACTGCATTGTTTGCAGCACTTAGCACACCAATTCGCAGATCAGCTTTGACCTCTTTAAAGCAGCCCTTAGGCTACATCCTTGGGTTCATCCTCATATGGATGCTGTGCTCAACTTTATGGGCACCAAACCTCCTTGAAAGCCTAAAGCTTTGGTTTAGTGTGTCTACCATATTTATTGGCGGCTTGTTGCTAATAGCTGCGGCGAGACACTTAAGCCATGAGGAGGCACGAATTGCCTCGGCAGCACTCGCCGTATCTGGACTATTGTTAATAGTTTTAATTACGGTAGAGCTCTCATTTGACAACGTTCTCGTACGTGTCGTTCGTAGCTTTGTTAACTATCAGGGCAGCGAAGTGACAGCCAATAATGTTAATGGTGCAACCACTATCGCTGCCGTCCTCGCTATACCAATTCTTGCGGCAGTACGTGCCCACAGCAACAAGCTCTGCTGCTATGGTGTTGCCGTTTTGATGTTGGCAGTCCTTTGGTTTGCTCCTATGGAAGCTGCAAGCGCAGCATTGGTGGCAGCATTATTGTCTTTTGTATTGGCAATGGCTTGGGGCCGTTTCTTATTCACCACTCTCACATGCTTTTTCTGTATAGGTATTATGATTGCTCCGCTTCTACCGTCTTTTTTCTTGGCCAGCATCGCAAAATCTTTTGATATCAATACTCTGCCCAGTCCTTGGCTTCATCGAATATATATCTGGAACTTTGTAGCGGACCGTATCGCTGAGAAGCCGTTTTTTGGCTGGGGATTTGACTCGGCTAGAGCAATCCCCGGAAATGATGAGTTCTTTTATGAAGGAGCCCAAGCCCTGCCGCTACATCCACACAATGGAGCTCTTCAGTTATGGCTGGAACTGGGAGCGATTGGTGTGCTGTTGTTTATTCCTTTAGCGCTGCTGATATGCATTAAACTTCGTCAGGAGCAGCCAGCCGTTATAGCCATGGGCGCTGCTACAATTGTCAGCTGGGCATTTTTTTCTCTAGTGAGCTTCGGAGCGTGGCATAATTGGTGGCTAGTTATTCCTTGGATTGGAACTGCAATGTTCATACTAAATGTCCGATTGCGTCGCTTTAATAACGAGCTGCAGTGATCATTCTAGCAGTATCAACACCTGCTGATACATCAAGTAGAGGGAACACCTGTCAACTTCTCAAAACTTGACCTATAAACAAATAACTCAGGTATTCCCCCAGTATGCAAAAATACAACATTATCAGATGCACGGAAAAAACCTTCGCGTATCCGATTTATAAGACCAGCAAACGCTTTGCCAGTATAAACGGGGTCAAGCACAATACCTTCGAAACGGGCAAGCAGGCCAAGTGCCTCAACCATCTCATCGGTCGGTTCTCCGTACCCCGTACCACGATATGCTCCATCAACGACAACTGTATCATCTGGAACGCCACCACGTATGCCCACTAACTCAGCAGCAGCAACAGCAACCTCAAGCACATGAGCTTGAACTACCGAATCATCCAAGTAAACGTTGAAACCTATAATGCGAGGAGCTCTACTAGAGCCGAGGAACCCGACTACCAACCCACTCTGAGATGACCCGCTAGCAGTCGCAGTCACTACGCAATCTATTTTAAAGCCAAGCAAATCAGCTTGCATCTCTAGCTCATGCGCCGCCCCAACGTATCCCAGAGCACCAATGGGGTTTGACCCTCCAATAGGGATAATATACGGAACACCGCCACTTGCACGAACCGACTCTGCCCTCTTCTGCATCGCGCTCAGCACATCGTCTCCTGGATCGAGGTAGTTTAGCTCAGCGCCAAGAATACGATTTAGCAGCACATTACCCCCAAAGATATATTCCGAGCCATGCTCCTTTTCCGGATGCACCAAAATGTGCTCACACTTTAATCTCATTTTTGCAGCAGCAGCTGCTGTCTGACGGGTATGATTGGACTGGATTGCTCCAGCAGTAATAACGGTATCAGCTCCAGCCTCCAGTGCATCTCCAATCAGAAACTCAAGCTTTCTGGTCTTGTTGCCCCCAGTCGCAAGTCCGGTGCAGTCATCCCTCTTGATATATAAATTGGGACCACCCAAATGTTTGCTAAGAGACGCCATTGGCTCGAGTGGAGTAGGTAAATGCGCGAGTGGTGCTCGCGGAAATGCAGCTAACTGCATCTTAATCTCCTTAACAGTCCAGAGTGTTATCGAGTTCCCACTGAGAAAGCGTTCCTGTGTACTCTCTCCACTGATCAAGCTTCAGCTTTACGTATGCGCCAACCAACTCATCGCCAAAAGCAGTTCTTAAAACCTTACTCTTGTCAAATAACCTTACAGCGTCCAAAAGATTCAGAGGCAAGCGTCGAACACCCCGTAATCGGTGACCTTCTTCATACATATTAACATCAAGCCGACGTCCCGGATCACGAGTGTTGGCAATTCCATCAAGCCCAGCCGCTAATATGCCAGCCTGTAGAAGATAGGGATTGGCAGATCCATCCATAAGTCGAAGTTCAAAACGCCCCTTATCAGGAATCCTCACCATATGAGTACGATTATTTCCCCCGTAGGTGATAGCGTTCGGAGACCATGTGGCACCGGAACGGGTGATTGGGGCGTCTAACCTCTTATAACTATTAACACTCGGATTGAAGAGAGCTGCTAAACTGTCAGCAGAGTGGATAATACCACCTAGAAAGTCGTAGGCCAGCTTAGAAAGACCAAGGTCACCCTTGGAGTCATTAAACAAATTGCGACGTCCCGACATGTTCCACATCGACACGTGCGCATGACAGCCATTTCCTGTCAAATTCGCAAACGGCTTAGGCATAAAAGTCGCCCTAAACCCATGTTTTTCAGCAATCGCCTTAACCATAAATTTGAAAAATGTGTGTCGATCAGCAGTAACCAAACAATCCGCATAGTCCCAGTTCATCTCAAACTGACCATTGGCGTCTTCGTGATCGTTTTGATATGGATTCCAGCCCAACTCGATCATTGAATCGCAGATCTCACTGATGACATCATAACGTCGCATAAGGGCAGACTGGTCATAACAAGGCTTTGTCTGAGTATCTCGAGAATCTGAGATACCTGAACCATCTGCGCTAATGAGGAAGTATTCACATTCCACACCACTCTTCATTCTAAACCCAGCAGTTGCCGCAGACTCTATTTGACGTTTTAGCGCGACACGAGGTGCCTGTTGTACTGGGGCACCATCCATCCAAAGGTCCCCAGCCAGCCAGCCAACTTCACGCTGCCACGGCAATTGAATTAAGCTACCCGAATCTGGGATTGCAAACATGTCAGGGTGTGCCGGTGTCATATCCAACCAAGCGGCAAAACCTGCAAAGCCAGCACCTTCTTTCTGCATATCAGAAATTGCTCGTGCTGGTACTAGCTTAGAGCGCAAAACGCCAAACAAATCTACAAAACTGATAAGAAAATACTTGATTTTTTGTCGCTTCGCGACGTCGGCAAGGTCTACTGCCATCCGATCCTCCGTAGAGATCAAACAGGGAATGGTCACCTAGTATGACCTTGCCTGCCGTACGGTGCAACGTCGCTAGCTCCAACAATGAGAAGTACTATCAAGACGTGTCACACTAGACGAGGCATGACAGAAAGTGTCGACTTGAGGCAATTACCGATTCCACATTCGGCCAACCTGTCGTGCCAACGTCAAAATCAGATATGCGAACGAGTTGCGTGCCTAGCTACCTCTTCTAATCTGTACCTACCAACGCCACTCCAGTGGCGTCACGAGTAGCTAGAGTCAATGCGCTCAAATCCTCAGGTTCCACGTTATGCAAATTAGTCTTCCCTGTGCAACGTGCCATCATTGATGCTTCGCCAGCCGTGGCGTCTAAAATATTTGACACTGCCTGCCTACGATCTTCAGTGTCACGATCAGCGACAAAACCTAATGTATTGTTGTCAATGATTTCACCACCCGCTGCGAGCCCTATTGGAACTCCTAGAACGACAGCATTTGCGCCTAAACCAATTATTTTGGCCACATCGGTACCGGATCGAATACCACCAAAATAGATCAGCTCAATTTGTTCCTCTGCGCCAAGGTCCCGCAAAATATTAACCGTATCACGCAACATTGTGAGATCCGGTGCACGCCCAATCTCAGACCAGGGCAGTCCAAATGCCCCGCTCCCATCAAGCAAGAGCGCATCAAACCCTGCACGTAGAGCAAATGGAATTGAATCATGCAAAACACGGGTAGAGGATAAAATAATTCCGGATATTTGATTTTCGTACGCCGGTTTAGCTGATACTTCCTGGCAGTTGTCCCCAAATAACCGAAAAAATCCAGCGGCTTCGGCACTGGGACAGTCACTGTCTTCGGATAAAACTTGTAGCCAATCTATTCTATTCCCAATGGGACTAACTCCAAGATAAGGACAGTTACGGTCCTCAAGGCCGAGTGAAACTGCGTGCCGCACAACTTCATGAACCTCATCAAAACCGGTTGAAATAATAGATTGTTGGAGAGAAAGCCTCCCTGCAAGATCAGTGTTTACTGAACATGCCTCTCGATACGGGTCAATAACTAAACGGGACAGGTTGGCTGGTAGAAAAACCAGATCATCTAAACATCCTGGACGACCCTCTGGAAATGGATTTTCTCGGGGACCAAGTCTCTTTTTCAGCATAAACTGATTACCAACGTGATCCTTGGTGTCAGTGCGCGCCATTGCAAAAATATCTTCACGATGCTGCACCCCATAATCAGCGGAGCCTGTCTCCGCGTCACACCTATAACACCGTGCCGCCTCCTGCCGAGCCGTCTCGTAGTCATATGTGCTTTCTATCTCAGGAAAAGCTATCGGATCATGACCTAATCCGTGAAAAACATGTTCAAATCGAGCTAATTTTTCCCACATCAAATCTTGCGCGACAGGCACACGACGCGTGCGAAATGGAGTCCTATAGGGCATAGGACTCTGCTGCCCTTCGAGAAAAGCTTTAACATAATACGCGGCGCGATGCCCATGTTGCATGGCGATGACTATCGTAGAGCCCCCAAACGCCCCATCCCCCGCAGCGAAAACCCGATGGTCATCTGTACGCATGTTTGAGTATTCGGCACGCACTCGATCACCCGCCATCATCCCGCATCGTTGAAGTTCTTCACAGGCCCCAACTTGACCGACAGCAGCTATAACCATTCCGCAATTAATGTCATGTTCGGTTCCCGGGAGAGCAACTGGCGCTAGCCGACCATCATCCTCTCGCTCTCCCAAGCTAGTTTGAATACAACCAACCGCCAAGCCGTTGTAAGTTGGTTTTATCGACACTTGCTGTGTGTAGTAGAGAAATTCTATGCCCTCCTTAAGGGCACCCTCCAACTCATCGCGGCGCGCGGGAATTTCATCGGGGCCGCGTCGGTAAATTACCTTAACTTCCTTACACCCCGACAAACGTTTAGCCACCCGGCACGCATCCATTGCCACATCGCCGCCGCCTACAACAACTACTGTTTCAGGAAGATTCGGCCTGGCACCTTCATTGATTCGGCGTAAAAAACTGACCCCATCAACTACCCGCTCGTCGTCCTCTCCAGGGATATTCATTGGTTTTCCCCACCATGCTCCTATAGTTAGCAGGACTGCATTATGACGTGCTTTGAGTTCTTCAAGCGTTATGTCGCGACCCAGCTCGGTGTTAAAGTGAATCTTTATTCCAGGACAGTGTTTGAGCATACGATCGATATCTTCATGTATGATACCAGGCGGCAATCGGAATGCCGGAATGCCCCATACCATCATCCCACCCAAGCGATCAGTCATTTCGTATACGTGCACCTCAAATCCTGCCTCAGCCAGATCTTGCGCCGCGGTCAGGCCGGCTGGACCCGAGCCAACGATTGCTATGGTTTGTGAACGGGTAACTTTAACTACCGGCAAATGCATATCGCGGCCAAGCTCATCCATGACAAAACGCTTGAGATTGCGGATAGCTATTGGTCCATCGCTCGAAGTGCGGCGACAGGCTGGCTCACACGGGGCATCACACACTCTCCCGCAGATTGAGCTAAACGGATTGGTGGCATAAATGGCTTCAAATGCTGCCTTAAAGTCCCCTTCCCAAATGTGAGCAATGTATGATGGTGCGTCAGTACCTACAGGACAGGCAATCTGACACGGTGCTGGTACAAAGTGAGTATCATCAGTATCGTCCCTGAGATCAGGCGGCAATACTGCAGCACCATCGACCTTATTCATCCTAGGCCCACACTTTCAGAAAAATTCCGGTCACTATCACGATAACCAGGCTCATATGCCAACCGAGTGATTTCTGCTGCCTCAGGAGTCAAAGCTACAAGGTCATCTCTGCACAAACTAGTAACATTCTTATAGCCTAGTGCATTTGTTATTGCTGCAATCTGCCAACGCACAACCTCAAGAAAACGATGAATGTTCCGTGCTTCCACTGAAACATTATAGCGCTTCTCATGATCAGGGTCCTGAGTCGCGATGCCCGTTACACACTGTCCAACATGACACTGCATACAAGCAATACACCCGCCAGCAATGATTGCTGAGGTGCCAAATGCGACAGCATCCGCACCAAGGCATAGTGCCTTTACGGCATCGATACCGTCTCGTAACCCACCCATTAATACAATCTGAATTTCCCCTGCACAGTCAATCTCAGCGAGCCCATCGAGGGCACCAACTATAGCAGAAATTGTGGGTATACCGACATATTCCATGACCTCTGCACCACCCGCGCCTGTCGAGCCCTGCATGCCATCCAGCTCGACAAAATCAAATCCATCCTTAAGCGCAATCTTGATGTCATCGTGAATACGACCTGCGCCAAGCTTGATGCTTATCGGAAGCCGATATCCAGTAGCTTCTCGGAATTCCTGGACCTTAATGACAAGATCATCTGCACCGAGAATATCA
Source organism: uncultured Alphaproteobacteria bacterium (assembly GCA_913041535.1). Lineage (GTDB taxonomy): Bacteria > Pseudomonadota > Alphaproteobacteria > VGEJ01 > VGEJ01 > CAJWJK01. The sequence goes on along the minus strand of CAJWJK010000001.1, from coordinate 306,927 downwards.
GGATGACGAGAAGGAGAACGGAGATCAATCCCTTCTGGGATACCGCGAATTTCCGCCAACTCCTTAGTCACCTTCTTAGCCATTAGTTGGCCGCCAAAGCCTGGTTTCGCACCTTGAGAAATATATATTTCAAGAGCATTTGCTCGTTTCATGTCATGAATATTCCAGCCTAAACGCCCCCCTAAACATTGAAAAATAAGTTGGTCAGCGGCATCACGTTGAGCATCACTCATGCCACCCTCTCCCGTATTCTCCGCAATACCCGAGAGGCTTGAAGCAATGCCAATGGCCTGTTTAGTGGAGCGACTTAACGCTCCGTAGCTCATTGGGGCTATCAATACTGGCATCGACAAGTCAAGCGGGTTAGCGCCATGTTTGCCCCCAATTCGCGTGTTCATACTCACCTTAGACACAACGTGAGGATCATCCCCAATAGTAGAAAGATCACTACGAAATGCTAAATCGGATAGGTGTGGTAAGGTGCGAGCACCACCGTAACCACGAATACGATATCGGCCAATCTGTGATTTGACCCATACATCCTCCTGCACCTTTGGCCCCCAATAATCGCACTTACCGGAGAAAGTATGGAAAGGGATGCTTCGCACCTGTTGCTCTGTCTTACCATATCGCAGTTTCTTTCCAGCGTTGTTGACCTTCTTAAAGTCTCCTCTTTTTGCCTTAAGCTCATACCTATCCAGAAACTCCATGATACTATCCAGTTCCGAAGGCAAGACATCGACCTGAACCGCATCTGACCCAACCGACAGCAATTTACCAGCTACATAAATATCGCCAGCACTCATGTCCTCGCCTACATTTTCACCCGAATCCCCAAGAATGATAATGCGACCGCCATACATCATGTACCCAGCCATAAAGTTTGCATTACCAGCACAACATAAGGTTCCAGACTTCATGACCTGACCCGCACGGGAGCCCATGTTACCATGTATGATTATTTCAGCGCCGCGTATTGCAACTCCTGGTATTGCCCCAGCATTGCCACGCACCACAACCGTTCCCCGATAAATGTTGTCTCCAACACCCCAACCAACATTATTATCGACTTCGAAATATGCTCCGTCAGTCAAGCCAGCACAGAAATACCCGGCAGAACCTCTGATACGAACTGATATCTCCTCCGTAAGGCCAACACCTAAGTGGTGACGCGCATCCGGGTTCACAATTTCGACGTCTTCACCAACAGCTCCATATTGGCGAATCAGCTCGTTCGCTTCACGAACAGGGGTTTCCTTTAGATCTATAAGTGCCATTGGAAAGGCTTCATAAAAAACGCTAGGCAGCTCTGCGATTGGGGCCAACCGGTCGATTATCTCTGCGCCACGTGGCATAAGTACCAGGAGGTGGCTCGTGCGTATCAAGAGCACGCCCGGGAAAAAGACGATTGAGCGAAACCTCTTCAGAAGCAATAGCAACCAGATTCTCGGTCTCATACATAATCATTGGTTTCGCCGCCAATTTATCCTTGGCATATCCAATCTCATCCATGGTAGAGACAAGAAATGAAAATGTACCATCTAGATCTTGAATAGAAGTCTCTAACGCTTCATCTAAGGAAACCCCCTCGGACAATTTCTCAGCAAGATAGACTGCTATTAACTCACTATCATTGTCGGTACGGAATTCAAAATCGCGTCTCTCTAAACGCCTGCGCATCTTCCAGTAGTTCGTAATCTGACCATTGTGTACAATAGCTACATCACTGAAACCTGTCGCCCAAAACGGATGTGCGGCCTCCGGCTTGACGTCTGATTCTGTGGCAAGGCGAACATGGCCTAAGCCATGAGTTCCCTCAAATTCATGGACTCTGTAAAGCGCGTCAACATCGTGAGCTCCGCCCACATCTTTTATAATTTCAAGACTCTCACCAATCGAAAACACTTGAGCTGCTTGTTCCATAGCATAAGAGAAAGCACGAATATCGTGGTCAACACTAACTTTAACACGAAAATGCCCCCCCACATTGTACTCTTCATCTATGCGTGCTTGCTGTTCAGACAACACCGAACGAATGCGCGAGATGGCCTTTTCAGCGCCTCTACCTTCTCCCACTAGGAACCGCAGGACAAGGCGCCCCCTCTGAGAAGGCCCATATAGGGCAAATCCTGTTGAGTCTGGTCCACGGTGCTGACAACCATCGAGCATATCAATCAAAGACCGGCCCAAACCGCTGTGATAATCCGAATTCTTAAAAAGAAGCCCTGCAATTCCACACATTATCAACCCAGCCTAACCAACGTTCTCCCGTTCAAGTCACTGCGCAGTGTAATAAAAACAGACAGAATCTACTCGTCACTGCCATCACATAACGTTACACAACAGATTTAAAAACTCAAATAGGCTAACTGTACATTGACACTATTCCAAGGCTTCGCCATGATTTCTGTACTAGTAATGTTTTTTCCGCTGCAACGATTGTAACCCTGGAGCAGCTCATGGCACGTGCGACTACAAAGCGAAGCAAGCGCAATCCGCAATCCAACAGCGGGAACCGACGGCGCACTGAAAGTGTAGCCCGCAAAGGAACGTTAAAAGAGATGACTAGCTCTCGTGTACAAAAACCCAAACAAGCAGCAAAGCAACGTGCCACTGCAAAGTCAAAAAGAACAAGCCGCCGAGTCGGCGCCGGTGCTGAGCACAAACTCCAGCATACCATGTATGTCTGTCGTTCTTGTGTTTGGACTGAAGCCCAACGGGAGATCGATGGTAAACGTCAAGGGGTTTTCTTAATCGATGAGATGAAAAAGCGCCTGAAAAAATGGTCTTACAGTGACAAAGTTACAATGCGTATCGTGTATTGTCTTGGAGGATGCAAGAACCCGTGCGACGTAGGGTTTCGGTCGCCCGGCAAATTCTTCCTGAGATTTAACAAGTTAACCCCTGATGATGCCCAGGCGTTACTCGATTTTGCTGAAATGTACTACGACAGCAAAACGGGTGATGTTACAAGTGACATGAGACCAGAGAGACTTAAAGATAATTTGGTTGTTCGCGTGCCACCACCACCAAAGCGTTAAATTGGCTAAGACCGCGCTAGGTTGACCCAATCCTATCAAAGCCGTAGCATGAACTCTTGTGATAGAATTTATAGCCCTAGTAAGGGTGATGTGTGAACATAGCTAATTGAGCGGAGGCAATAATGGCTCAGACACTCTTTTCAAATTGTAGAATTTTTGATGGTTCCAAGAAACGGACTTACGCTGGGGAAGTGCTGCTTCAGGGAAACCGAATTAAAAAGGTTTGGAATGGTAAAGGAGCCAAAATAAGAGCATCAAACGCTAAAGTGATAGACTGTGGTGGCGCAACTATTATGCCAGGGCTTACGGACGCACATGCTCATCTAAGTCTCATGGGTGCTACGACATTAACGCACCCCGGAGATACTCCTGTCGAGGAAATGATTTACGGAACGATGCACAATGCGAAGACCGTTCTCGATTATGGATATACCAGCGTCTATTCTGGTTTTTCCTCGAAACCAAGGGTAGATGTCGTTATCCGAAATGAGATCGAGGCAGGTCGCATACCTGGTCCGCGATTGCTAGCAAGTTCACCTATAATGGCGGTAACTGGAGATTTTACCGATGCCCGCCAAATGCATATGTACCATGACTCAGTTACAATATTTGTTGACGGTCCGATTGAGATGCGCCGTAGATGTCGCGAGATGATTCGAGAAGGTGTAGACCATATTAAGTTGACAATTTCAGGCGATGAGTTTGGCACACCTCACGCCCGTGCAGAAATGCTAACAACTTTTGAAGACGAAGTCCGCGAGGCGTGCGCGGTAGCTCACAGTCGTGGCAAGGAAGTAGTAGCGCACGCACGAGCCGCTGAAGCTATCAAGATTGGACTCAAGCATGGTGTTCGTGTTTTTTACCACTGTGATTTTGCTGATGAAGAAGCACTTGATATGCTGGAGGCAAAGAAAAAAGAAATTTTTGTTGTCCCCACTCCATCAAGCACATATATCACAGCAACGGAATCTGAGGAATGGGGATTCACCCCTGACGTTGTAGAATACATGAATTTGCCGCGAAAAATGGCAATCAGCAAAAAAACAATTAAGGAAATTCATCGCCGCGGCATAAAGACATTGCCTGGCGGCGACTGGGGATTTGCGTGGACACCCCACGGACAGAACTCGCGCGATTACGAACTATTCCGTGATTTTTATGGCATACCTGTAGCCGATACGCTACGGGCTGGAACTATGTATGGTGGCCAACTGATGGGTATGGGCGACGAGCTCGGCCAGATTAAGGCAGGGTACCTGGCAGATATCCTCATGATCGATGGCGACCCGATAAAGGACGTCAGCATATTGCAGGATATCGATAAGATATTGATGGTAATGAAAAATGGAGAGATGCATCGGGCACCGGACGCTCGTAAGCTTGCGCAGCGGCGGAGGTCAGTGGCAGCTGAATAGCGCTCTCGAGGAATCCTTGGAATGCTAAAAACGGCCCCTAGACACAATCAGATGGGGCCGTTTTTTCGCTCAAGCAGGCAATATGACATAAAGGCCACTTGAGATCCTGAGATATAATTCATTCTAATTAAATGTAGTATTCACGTAAAATCGCCAGAATAATCGTTCTGTAATAGCGATGTCAGATTCACGGGTGTTTACCCGAAGGCGGTCTCATCAGGTACCCTTCAACACACAGAGGGCGGACGTTCCAACAATACAGCCCCCAAATTCTGACATTGCGTCCATCAAGCAATTCCACATATAACCTGCTGATGCAATGTCAGCTATCAACTCGTAAGCTGGCACATCACGAAAGTCACTACGAATAATAATCGCGTTTAGGCGCGCGACTGATGTCTGGGCAACATTCCCCTCATGGAATCGATGTACTCTTAAATCCACACCGCAAAGCTTAGCAACCATTGCTGGTGTTTGATTTCCACAGATTACAAAACGACAGTTATTATCGGCCCTCGGAACCGAATACACACCCTCCAGTCGACGAGCAGAAGACAGCATATCAATTGCTGGTGAAGACCCAGAAAGCTCCCCTGGAATCAGAAACTCGTTGTCTGATAAACGCACAACGCGCGTACTGTCCGATTGCGAATATGTTCGATTATTCTGCTCACCAATTATTATACCAAGTTCCCGAGCCCAATCGATTGCCGCCCAACCTTTATACCCCGCACGTGGGCACAAGGTAAGGTCGCTCAAGCCAAGGTGTCTTGCCTGCTCAGCCTCTATCGTAGCTGTCTCAGACGTACGTGTGGCTACAACACCTGACTCAGTCTCAACAAAGCAAGCTCCAATTTCCAACAGTTTTCTGTAAATGGGGCTTCGACGAATGTGCATTGCAGGGTCTAAGTCGGTCATCCTAAACCTCCTGCCTCTTCCCCTCAGGGTCGAAAAAGGGTAACGCCGTTACATGCGCAATACCAAATCGGCCATCCGCAAACTTGATAGTGAAAGTATTTTCAACCTTAGCTTGATCGAACTCTACATAAGCGAGGCCTATCACCTTCTCCAATATTGGAGAAAAAGCTGCTGACGTCACTCGCCCAGAGATATCTCCATCTCGCACAACCAACTGACATTCTTCAGGAACCGAATCTTTGTCAGCATCTGGCATGACGAAACCTACAAGCTTTCGCGCAGTACTTCGTTTAGCCTGGATCTCTATGGATCGTGACCCTACAAAATACGGCTTTTTGCGTGAAATCGCCCAGGCCATATCTGCCTCATAAGGGTGTGTAAGACCGTCTGTATCTTGACCTATGATAATATGACCTTTCTCTAGCCGCAGCAGTCTCTGGGCCTCCACACCAAACGGTGTTATGCCAATGGCTTTTCCCGCATCCATGAGCACATCCCACAACGCCTCTCCATAAGTCGATGGAACATGAATTTCGAATCCTAGTTCTCCAACAAACCCCACGCGCATGAAACGCGCCGGTATGTCGGCTATAAAACCTTCCCTAACGGCCATGTACGGAAATGAACTGGAAGACACATCTACGTTGGTAAGCGCTTTAATAACATCTCGAGATAGTGGACCAGCTATATTAACGCCACACCACGCAGCAGTTACGTTCGTTACATCCACCGAAAGCTGCCATTGCGCATTATACCAAAGCATCTCCTGATAAACGCCTTGCACTCCCGAAGTTGTAGCAGTTACGTAGAAGTGATTATCACTAAGTCGGCAAGCAACACCATCATCCACAATAACACCGGAACGATCGGTCATCAGAACATATCGCGATCGGCCCACTTGCTGCTTGGCGTAAGAGAACGTATACATGCGATTAAGAAATTCAACTGAATCGGGCCCTCTAATCTCTAGGCCCCCTAGAGTTGAAACATCGATCAAACCCACACCATTTCGCACACTCAATGCTTCTTCTCTAATGATTGAATCTCTATTACCTGACCCATAGTATGCAGGACGCATCCATAGGCCTGCAGGCATCATCTTGGCTCCCGCTTCGAGATGCCGATAGTGCATTGGAGAAAGTCGCACTGGCTCAAAGCTACGCCCAGCTAAGGTTCCAAATTTTACCCCGGTGTATGGTGGACGAACAGTTGTACGCCCCAGTATCGATGGATCGCGACCAGTAGATTCTGAAGCGATCAACACACCAGGAAGAGATGAATGTCGGCCCTGAGAAGGCCCCATGCCCAAAGTAGAGTAACGTTTCAATAACTCTATTTGCTCGTACCCGTCTGAGACTGCATCGCGCAAATCATGCACTTCAAGATCTTCGTCAAAATCAACAAACTCTCTACCGCTGGGATGCTCAAAAATAGGAGATCGGTGATTGTATTCCGCAGCGTCCGGTGGATCCGGCGGCTGAATATTCCCAGCGGCCTTGTACCCAGCAAAAGTAGCTGCCGCTGAACCAGCGTAAGTTCCATCGTCCCCTACTGTGCGCAGGTTATGACGATTAAGTACGGAGCCCGCAGCAAAAATACCCGACGGAATATCTGAAACAGCAAATGTTGCAAGACTTCGATCATAAGCTACATTAGCCCCTACGTGACTAAGAAGCTGCGAAGATGGAACAAATCCAGTGCTAACGCATAAAAGATCGCAACTTATCCGAAAAGCCTCAGTTAGAGGCCTGTTTTGCGCCACCACTTCAACACCCATAACGTGATCACCCTTGGGTGTAGAAATTCCTGCTATAACGTTGGCACCCGTAACAAGTTTTACATCATATTCCTTAAGTAGTGGAGTCAGTGAATTAGTTGGATTTTCTCTTGTATCAACCACAGCTTCAACTGTTGTTCCACACTCCAGCAAATCTAAAGCAACGCCATAACCAAAATTATTCGAAGTAAATACGACAGCACTGCGGCCGGGACGTACGCCATAAAGTCGGATAAGACGCTGCGCTGCACTCCCCATCATTACACCAGGCAAATCGTTGTTCCGAAAGACTGCAGGCTGTTCCATCGCACCAGTTGCAACGACAATTGCCTTTGCCCTTAATTTTACAAGACGGCGACCATGAATTACGGCAACCCAGTTGTCAGAATAAATCCCGTTGGCTACTGCATTCGTTAGAACCAAAATATTCTCTTGCTCAGCAACCTTTGCCAGAAGAGTTTGTCGTATCTCTTTGCTCTCCGACTCGGCAGAGTTAGTACGCGCGTAACATAATGCTCCCCCCAGCGCAGTGTTCTCATCGATCAAAGTGACCTCTGCGCCCTGATTCGCCGCCTGGATCGCTGCCCTCAAGCCGGCACAGCCACCTCCTATTACAGCAACATCACAGAATGCATATGATTTGTCGCTGTATTCCTGTGTAGTAGCCAGCGATACCTTTCCAAGCCCCGCATAGTTCCGTATAAGAGATGACCAAAGACGCCACGCACCCCGCGGCTTATAAAAAGCTTTGTAGTAAAAACCTACTGGTAAGAACGCACTAAGATGACCGAGCCAAGATCGCCGATCCTGGTCAAGACTACCACTGTAGTTCTGCCCTAAGACATTCAACCCTTCACTGAGCATCATCTTGTCCGCATGAACATTAGGCTCATGATCCAATTGGACAAGCGTGTTACTATCATAACCCGCCATTGTTAGAACACCGCGTGGCCGATGGTACTTAAATGATCGCGAGATCACCCAACGATCATTCGCGCACAAAGCACTAGCAATGCTGTCACCTTTAAACCCCTGGTAGTCTTGACCCTCAAATCGAAAATTAATTTGCTGAGTCCGATCTATCAAAAGACCAACGGGCGCATCCAAACGATTAACCCCGGTCACGGTCAGACACCCCTCTCTTCCTGTTTATCATGAACCCGTTTTGGAGAATAGGTACAAATAATTTCGTCAGTTCGTGTGTCACGTTCTGCTATAAACCAGAAAGCCGTTGCTACATGGAACCACCATTCCTGTACAACGCCAGCCGTATTATTTTCAATAAATACATAATTGGCCCAATCTTCATCGGAACAAGCAGTAGGATCCGGTTCATTTATTACCTCACCTCCAAAGATAAACTCTGAAATATTTCTCGGCCCATTAAGAGGGCAATTCATAATCTTCATCGTCTATATCTCTTACTTAATGCCCAACTGATGCCGCACCCTTCTCTCCAACGAGGTCAAACGCGGAAAACCTACCAAGGGCAAAAGGACGCAATACATCAGGAACTATGCCGGTCGCTACCAACTCTGCCATCCTCAAACCACACACGGGAGTTGCCTTGAATCCCCACGTCCCCCAACCCGCATCTATGTAGTAATTGCTAACCGGACTCAGCCCCATTATGGGTGCAAAGTCCGGCGTCATATCTGCCATGCCAGCCCATTGCCTTAAAACCTTTGTTTCGGACAGAAAAGGAAACAATTCCAGAATGTGCGCCATCAGTCCTTCCATAAACTCCAGGCTTGAACGAGTTGAATAAAGTGGGTATGGGTCAGTGGACCCTCCCATCACAAATTCGCCACGGTCACTTTGGGATACATATACGTGAAGACTGCCCGAAACCACGATCGGGTCAAGAATAGGTTTGAGCGGCTGAGAGACGCATGCCTGCAATGGAATTGTTCTTATTGGAAGCTGAAACCCTGCCATCTTAGAAAGTAAGGAACTGAAGCCCGCGACAGCCTGAACAATATACCCGCACTTAATTCGCCCGCGATTGGTAACAATGCCTGTCACTGCATTGTCTGAAATGTCCATTGATAGAACTTCTGTCTCTTGATGAAGTTCCACTCCGTGACGCGAAGCTCCAGCGGCATACCCCCAAGCTACAGCGTCGTGTCGAGCAATCGCACCCGGTGCATGGTAAAGTGCCCCAAGAATGGGGTATCGGACATCGTCAGAAAGATTAAGACAGGAACACAATTTGGCGATATCATCCGGAAAAACCAATTCAGATTCCACTCCCAGATGCTTGTTAACCTCAGCACGCCAACGCATGCTTCGCAGTGCTGAATCTGTGTGTGCTAAAGTTAGGTGCCCACGCTCCGAATAAAGGATATTAAAATCGAGTTCATTGCTTAGCTCTCGGTACAGACGAACCGACTCATCATAAAATCGGACACCTTCGGTAGTCAGATAATTCGAGCGAATAATAGCCGTATTTCGGCCAGTATTACCTCCCCCTAAATAACCCTTCTCAAGGACTGCGACATTGTCTATCCCGAACTTCTGGGCAAGATAATATGCCGTCGCAAGACCGTGCCCGCCACCGCCAATAATAACGACATCATATGAATCCTTAAGTTCATGTGGCGCTGGAATGTCACGCCGAAATGGGTATGTCTTTGCTAATCCATGTTTAATTAGTCCAAAAGGCACTTCTAATACCTCATCCTAATCCGCAACTTATATGAAGATTCACCATCCGTTAGGTAAACCCAATCTGCAATCTATTAAAGCTCGCAAGGTGTTAATGTTAGCACCACTTGAATTCACCTATCGATCAACCGTTTTATGACACGTTGACCCAAAACTTTACAGAAACTTTCTAGCCATGCTCAAAGACTAAATTTTTCGCCGAGGTAAACCCGCCGTACATCCTCATGAGCAACGATCTCAGACGGAGAGCCCTCCATCATCACAGCTCCATCATGCAAGATAGATGCTCGATCAACAATATCAAGCGTCGCTTGCACGTTATGATCTGTGATAAGCACGCCGATACCCCGGTCCTTTAGATGCAATACAAGCTCACGAATCTCGCTCACTGCTATTGGATCAATGCCAGCTAAAGGCTCATCCAATAGCATAAAACTAGGGTTTGACGCCAATGCACGAGCTATCTCCACTCTCCTCCTCTCACCACCCGACAGAGCGAGTGCGGGTGCACGGCGAAGATGAGATATTGAGAACTCAGCCAGAAGTTCTTCCAACAGAGCTTCGCGGCGGTCATGAGCTGATTCTGTAATTTCGAGCACTGCCCTTAGATTATTTTCTACCGAAAGACCTCTAAAAATTGAAGCTTCCTGTGGAAGATAACCAACGCCAAGACGAGCCCGTCGATACATTGGTAGTTCAGTGATATCACGCCCATCAAGAACAATCTCACCGGAATCAGGCGACACCAGTCCAGACATGATGCAGAAGCATGTAGTTTTTCCAGCCCCATTGGGGCCTAATAAACCTACCACCTCTCCTCGCTGTACTGATAAACTAATTCCCCTTAGTACGGGCCGCCTCTTGAACTGCTTACTGACTTGGTGCACTGCCAGCCCATTGTTCTCGGAAACCAAACGCGGACCTCCAGCGAGGTCACTCTCTTCAGGCTGCACGTGTCTATGGTCTACATCGTCTTTTGGCATTGCCTTCGTCGTCCCCATAGAATCACTATATCACCGAAAATTACAGAATAGTCACCGTTATCATTCTGATTCGTCCGACGAAAACAAAGCCTTAACACGATCAGATTTCTTTTGACCGCCATAGAGCCTGCTTCGCCCCGTCTTGAGGTCTAGCTCCAAGAGTTCGCCACGCAGCACATTGTCTCTTCGCGTTAGCACAACCCCACCAGACAAGGTTATTTTTTCCCCTTCTACATTATAGATACCTTTTTCGCTCCTCGCCGTCTCCTCAAGAGTTGAAAAGAACACATCACCACTTGCCTCAATTTTTGAAATTTGCCCTTGGAGAGGCTCTCCTGTTTGATTATCAAGATGGTCTCCATAGTATACTGTAACGACTTCGGCACGCAGAATTAAATTTCCCTGAGAAGCCACAACGCTTCCCGTAAAAATAGCTAATCCTCTCTTCTGTTCTATCTCCAAAGCATCAGAGGTTATTTCTATAGGCTCAGACGAGTCTACTGCAGTAAATGAATCCGCTTGAGTTGGCATGTGAACAACATAGGTACTCATTACCAAAGCTGGAACAGCGACTAACATAGCCTTTTTTAGACCCAAGCCGACCACCTAACTTCCATCTGTTCGCTCAGATTTGATATAAATAGTTACGTGGACACCACCCTCAAAAAACATCCTTGAGCCTCTATCTGCCAAACGAAAACTATCGGCACGAAGAGTACCAAACGGTCCCTGCCCTGTAATGGGAGAATCACTTGAAGCACTACCCGACTCTAGATCAACGCGTGTATCTTGCGTATGAAATTCATAACCACTATCTGAGAATAAATTTACCTTCTTAGAAAGAACCAACGTTTTATCATCAATGTCATAAATGCCATGGTCTGCAAGTAAAGTAACCCATGTTTGATCAACCTGTGTCATTTCGGCTTGAAGAGTCTTGAGACGAACAAGGGTTTGATCCCCGGGGTCCGCCCTAGCAGAATCAGCGGTTACCATGTATTGCCTATTCTCCTCATCGGTCCCAACGTAACGTGCATTTACCATACCAAGTTGGTTTAAATCACTAGCATCAATTTTTGCATACGAGAGCCGAAATTCGTGCGGATCATCGTTAGCGCCTGGCCAAGCCACGAATACTCCCAAAAGCGCAACGGCCAGTGTAACAAGCCCAAATTTCATTAAACCAACAAATCGGCTGTAGTTGCTCAGTTCACTAAACGACTGGCGTCCATGTGGTTCTGAAAACCTTACTGTACGAAAAGAACTAGTGGACCTCACACCAAACCTGCCCGAAGGCAATCATGGATGTGTAGAATCCCCTTTACCTCACCGTTTTCACAAGCGAACAAACTAGTAATGGAGTTCTTATTCATCATGCCAAGTGCCTCTACAGCAAGTGCTTGGGGCATGATTGTTTTTGGTGTTGGCGTCATAATATCTACTACTAACTTTTCTAGAAGCGCATCATTCATATGCCTACGCAGATCACCATCAGTAATAACTCCTACAAGCCGTCCATCACCTATGACCCCGACGCACCCAAATGCCTTGGCAGTCATGATAAGAAGTGCATCCGACACGACTGCATCTGAATCCACTAGAGGCAATGCGCCACCAGTATGCATAATATCAGTAACCCTGATTAGAGAACTCCCAATACGCCCTCCTGGGTGTAACTGTCGAAAATCATCAGCAGTAAAACCACGGCGACGCATTAATGCCAGTGCCAGACAGTCGCCCAGGGCGATCATCACCGTCGTTGAAGTAGTGGGAGCGAGACCAATAGGACCTGCTTCCGGTGTCGATGGAATAACCAGAGCAGTAGTTGCTGCATCAGCGAGGGTACTATGCGACTTACCTACAATGGCGACCAAAGGGCGTCCGAAACGTTTACAATGAGAGACAACCGCCGCCAGTTCGGGAGTTTCACCAGAATTAGAAAGAATCAGCACCACATCATCAACTCGGTCGATCATGCCGAGATCGCCGTGGCTCGCTTCAGCGGGATGCAGATAAAACGCTGGCGTTCCTGTTGACGCCATTGTAGCTGCTATTTTTCGAGCCACATGACCGCTCTTACCCATGCCGCTCACCACTACCCGCCCTTCGGCGCGAAAAAGAGTGTCTACAGCATCAACAAACCGTTGATCCAATGCCACTGCTAGTTTTCTTAGGCCTTCCGATTCAATAGCCAACACCGTGCGCGCCACACCAATATCCGGTGGAACGGTCCCCTGTTGCTCTCCATGCAACGACTTGTTTATTGAGTCAGTGCCCAAGTATATCTATCCCCTGCCATCCCTCGAGGTCTAATCGCGCCCTAGTCGGAACAAAGTCCATACAAAACCGTGCCAGATCCACACGTCCTTCTCTTAGAAGTAAAGCATCCAATTTCTCACGCAAACTGTGAAGATAGAGCACATCATCTGCTGCATAATCAATCTGTTCTTCTGTTAATATATCGTTACCCCAGTCCGACAACTGCATCCTTTTTGAAAGCTCCACGCCCAGGAGATTCTTGCATAGATCCTTAAGACCGTGACTATCGGAATTAGTGCGCGCTATTTTTGATGCAATCTTGGTACAGTATATTGGTTCACACCAAACACCCAAATGATGCGCGATGGTAGCTACGTCAAAGCGTGCATAGTGAAAGAGTTTCACTACGTTTTGATTACCAAGAAGTGCTTTCAAATTAGGCGCTGTGTAATTGGATTCGTGCGCAGAACTGCGAATGAATTGCACAATATGACAATTTCCTCGGGAATCCGATAATTGAACAAGGCACAGACGATCACGAAGCGGATTAAGCCCCATTGTTTCAGTATCTACTGCCACAGAGTCACCAAAGTTAACCCCGCTACTCAAGTCTCCTTTATGTAGTTCTACGTTCATATTTCAACCTGTAGTGTATTCTATTGTTCTCTATCCTATTATAGCACTCAAATCGAAGCACTGGTGCCCAGGAGAAGACTCGAACTTCCACGACCAAAAGGTCACTAGCACCTGAAGCTAGCGCGTCTACCAATTCCGCCACCTGGGCTTCGACTAACGATAGGTACGATTTCAGAACTCCATAATTTTCCCAAAACTGGTACGGTGGTATCAGTCCTGTGTCAACGGCCATATAGCTGGTTACTCACTCAATCCCCGCTTGCTGTCCTCGAACAACACTCTATCATGGTACTAGTTTATCAATAGTTGCATATGAAAAATCTTCGGAAAATCGTAAAATATCTTTCAGTTTGAGGTGCCAATGTCGACACACACAATTACTGTATTTGGTGGCCATGGTTTTATCGGTCGACATCTGATTCAACGACTTGCCCAAGCTCATGCCCGCATTCGCGTAGCAACACGGCACCCTGAGTCGATACGCCATTTACAAACTATGGGTAATGTGGGGCAGATTGCCCCAATTCTCACAAACATCCGAGACCAGCGTTCTGTAGAACATGCTATCAATGGTGCTGATAGCGTGGTCAATCTAGTTGGCATTCTTTACGAAAAAAGACGTCAAACATTCCAATCCGTCCATGTGGAAGGTGCTGCAAATATTGCGACCGCCGCCCACAAGGCAGGAGTATCTCGATTAATTCACATCTCTGCAATGGGAGCAACAAGACATTCGACATCAAAATACTTACGTTCTAAGGCTTTAGGTGAGCAGGCTGTTAAAAATATTTATCAAAACGCAATAGTTGTTCGTCCTAGTATTGTGTTTGGACCTGAAGACAACTTCTTTAACCGGTTTGCCGCGCTTGCTCGAATTTCACCATTTATACCGCTAATTGGTGGCGGTAAAACTCGCATCCAACCTGTTTATGTAGGTGATGTTGCAGATGCAATATTTCACTGCCTTTACCGTGACACGCAATCGGAGCATATATACGAATTGGGTGGCCCACGCGTATACACCTTCAGGGAACTGATGCAATTAGTCCTGATAACGACTAAACGACAAAGGCTTCTTGTGCCGTTGCCCTTTTGGCAAGCGCGAATCATTGGACAATTATGTAAGTTTTTGCCTGTACCTCCTCTTACTGACGACCAAGTGCGGTCTCTAGAGTTCGACAATATTGCATCAATAACTTCTCACACGCTCGATGATTTAGGCATCTTATCTACCCCAGTCGAAGGCATATTGCCTACGTATATAAGCCGATTCTGCCAACCTGGAAACGCCGGATAAATTGCCATGGCGTAACAATTAACAGCATGCCCACACAAGAAGTATACTCCCCAGAATAACTCGATAAATTGCAAAAGGTGTAAAACTTGCGCGACGCAACCATGCCATCATCGCCGATATAGCCACCAAAGCTGACACAAACGCCAACAATGCGGCAATCGCGGCCTGATAACCCAGTATTGTGTCGCCGCTCTGCCAAAGAGCATAGCCCTGCACTGTTCCAGCACCAGTTATTGCCGGTATAGCCATCAACATAGAAAAACGGGCGGCATCATAGCGCTCATAACCCAGCAGCCTTGCAGCTGTGATAGATATACCCGCACGGCTGGTTCCAGGTATAAGTGCTAGAACTTGGCTCAAACCAATAAGTACTGAAGTTCGATACCTCATGTTTTCAAGTTTATTTACGGTCATTCCAAATTTATCTGCCACATAAAGTAGTATCCCGAAACCAAGCATTGTCGCCCCAATGACAGAAATACTTCGAAACGCATCCATTATTCCAATCAGTTGGAACGCGCCACCGACCACAAGGATAGGAGCAGTCGCAATGAGCAAATTCAGAACGAGACGCGAATCCTTGTGATGGACGTCTACAAAAAGGATAGGCACACCTTTCAATATGGAAAGAATGTCTCGAAAGAAATAGGTCATCACAGCCAATAAACTGCCAACGTGCACAGCCACATCTATTGCTAAACCCTGATCCGGCCAACCTATTACTCTAGGAACAAGAACAAGATGCCCCGATGAACTTATGGGCAGAAATTCGGTGATACCTTGGATCACCGCCAAGACAATGAGATGAATAAAGCTCATAGAATAAACAAATTACAATATTTGGCCCCTAACCGTACAGCATTACAGAAAAACTTCACATTTCAGATATCAACACCTGGTGGGCGTTCGGGTCATTCGTGTAGAGTGCCGTGTTATGCGTGAGTTATATCATTTGTGGTTATCACCGGCTTGCCGTCAAGTTCGAATAATGCTTGCTGAGAAACAACTCGAGTTTGAACTAATTATCGAAAAGGAATGGGAACGACGTGAGAGTTTCCTCAAACTAAATCCTGCGGGAGAAGTACCGGTATTGCTGGAGGCTGACGGCACAGTATTACCCGGCAGTACTGTCATCTGTGAATATCTCGATGAGGCATACCCTGAACCAAGTTTACTGGGTGATACAGCTCTAGCTCGTGCCGAAACGCGACGATTAATAATGTGGTTCAGCACAAAATTTAATGTAGAGGTGACAGAAAATTTGCTCAGTGAGAAATTTGATAAGCGATTTCTTGGCAGAGGCTCCCCAAACACACACGCTATTCGTGCCGGCAAGACAAATATTGGCTACCACCTCGAATATATTGGCTATTTATGTGAGCGCCGGCGTTGGCTTAGTGGCGATAATATAAGTCTTGCCGATATCACCGCAGCTGCTCACCTCTCTGCACTTGACTACCTTGGCGATGTGCCTTGGGACGATCATCCAGGAGCGCGAGATTGGTATGCTCGCATCAAATCTCGGCCCAGTTTACGCCCGATCCTTGCGGATCACATACCTGGGTTACCACCACCTAAATCCTATGCAAACCTTGATTTCTAACACTACAGATAAGCCCTCCACTGAAGTGCAGATACGAAACAAGGCTAAAGCCTTGGGCTTCGACGACCTCGGTTTCACCAAACCAATAATAGCTAAATCTGATCAAGAATCCTTCAAGAGCTATATATCAAATGGCTGGCACGCAAACATGGAATGGCTAGCATCCAATCCAGAAAGACGATCTAACCCCAACAATCTTTGGCCAGAGGTTCGCAGCATAGTAATGGTTAGCATGAACTATGGCCCCCGTAGTGATCCACTTGAGCTGCTTAAGTCCCAAACACAGGGAGCAATATCTATATATGCACAAGGAAAAGACTACCATACCGTAATAAAGGATCGGCTGAAAATGCTAGGGCAATGGATAGTCGACACGATGGAATGTCAAGTCAAAGTCTTCGTGGATACTGCTCCTGTAATGGAAAAACCTTTGGCTATGAGCGCTAGCCTTGGCTGGCAAGGTAAACATACAAACCTCGTCTCGCGAAAGCACGGGTCCTGGCTTTTCCTTGGCGCACTATTTACAACTCTTGATCTAGTGTCGGACGGTAATGGGCATAATGACTATTGCGGCTCCTGCCATGCATGTCTTGACGCATGCCCTACCAAGGCATTTCCAGAGCCATACAAATTAGACGCAAATAGATGTCTCTCGTACCTAACAATTGAACACAAAGATCATATTCCTAGGGAATTTCGGCGGCCAATGGCAAACAGGATCTATGGATGTGATGATTGCCTTGCTGTATGTCCTTGGAACAAATTTGCTCACACGGCACGTGAGTCTGCTTTTGAACCACGAGATTCTCTGGTTGGACCTCGCTTGATAGAACTTGCGAGCCTAGACGACAATAGCTTTCGTCAACTCTTTTCTGGAACAGCAATCAAACGAACCGGTCGCAATCGGTTTGTTCGTAACGTTCTTATTGCTCTTGGTAACTCTGGCGATTTGAACGCCCTGCCATTAATAGAAAAACTATTATCAGATCCTTCCCATCTGGTACGTGCCATGGCAGTTTGGGCCTTAAAACAACTTGCTGATAAAGAAACGATCACCCGTCATCGACAAGACCATTTACTTGAAGAAAATGAGGAATCGGTCCGCGCGGAGTGGCTGGAATGAAGAGTTTATTTTGTTTTGGTATGGGTTACTCAGCAACAGCACTTGCAGAAAAGATCGTCTCCCTTAACTGGTCAATAGCAGGCACTTGCCGAAATCAGGATAAGCATGAAGAGCTGCTTAAGCGTGGAATACAAGCTTATATATTCGACGGCAGCACCGCATCATTTGGGTTAGAGATCCTGTCCAATATCACCCACCTATTAACTTCGGTGCCGCCCAGCGAAAAAGGAGATCCTGTTCTAAGGCACTATAGAAAATACATTACACAGATGCCCAACCTTGTTTGGGTTGGATACCTTTCAACTACCGCAGTATATGGGAACCGCTCCGGTGACTGGGTAGATGAGGAATCCGAAAGGCGCCCCACAAGCAATCGCGGACACCGTCGAGCAGAAGCAGAAGATGCCTGGTTAGAGTTATGGGATAAGAACGATGTGCCGGTTCATGTATTCAGGCTTGCGGGTATTTATGGCCCGAATCGCAATCAACTGTTGGCCATCCAACGTCATACTGCTCGGCGTATCGACAAACCAGGCCAGGTATTTTCACGAATTCACATCGATGACATTGTGGAAGTATTATTTGCATCAATGCTACAGCCGGCCCCCGGTACCACCTACAACGTTTGCGATGATGAGCCTACCTCTCCAACGGAAGTAACTGAATACGCATGCAACCTATTGGACGTAACTCCTCCACCCCTCTTGCCGATAGAAAGTGCTGAACTATCTCCAATGGCCCGCAGTTTCTACAATGACAATAAACGGGTACGTAACGATCGAATAAAGAAAAGACTTGGTGTAAACCTTCGGTACCCTAACTACCGCGCTGGCCTTGATGCCCTGCATAAACATCAAGACACTTCCTGACACAGCGTATTCAAGGTTTTTGTCATTCGTTGGATGTCACTAGGATCTGACAATCGGTGATTTCCATCTTTTACAAGCGTGACGTTTACATCTGTGCTTTGCAGTCGCTCGGCTAAACGAATTGAATATTCAAATGGCACGTCCTGATCTTGCATGCCATGAATTAGCCTCACGGGACAATTCAAAGAAATATACTTCTGCAGAACAAGATGATTTCTTCCCTCTTCAATCAATTGTTTAGTAACTATGTATGGCGAATCTCCATAATCTGACGGTTCGATAACGAAGCCCTGACTTTGAATAGCATTGCGCTTTACCTCATCATAACGACCCCACAGTAGCTCTTCCGTAAAATCAGGTGCTGCCGCCAAACCAATAAGGCCTTTAATCCGAGACGGACGGGCAAGAGCAAGCAAAACCATAATCCATCCGCCCATGCTAGAACCCACAACTAATTGTGGTCCGTCTGTTACAGAATCAAAAACCGCAATCGCATCCTCTACCCACGCGCCAATAGTTCCATCCACGAATTCACCAGATGATGCACCATGGCCTCTGTAATCAAAACGTACAAACGCACGCCCGGTTTTCCGACACTCGATATCGAGCGCATTTGCTTTAGTGCCTGACATGTCCGATGCAAATCCACCACAGAAGATGACACCGGGGGTGTTGCCTGGTGAAGCACAATAAGCGATGGTTTCACCATCGGGGCGCTTAATTTGTCCCGTTATGTTATTCAACTGAGTCACTATGCTAAAACTTGATAGTATTATATTGACCAAAAAGAATCTGTATGAGCAAACTTGATTACTCTATCACCTCTACATCGAATCCGCCTAGACGGCACCCTGTGGTGCTTCAGGTTATTCCAGCATTGTTTACCGGTGGCGTAGAGCGTGGCACCGTAGATATCGCCGCGGCCATAAGCTCCGCCGGCTGGACATCTCTTGTTGCCTCAAGCGGCGGCCCGATGGTTAGGGACATAGAGCGGGCTGGCGCAACACATATTACACTGCCAATGCACAGCAAAAACCCAATGGTGATGCTCTATAACGTCCAAAAGATGGCATCTCTTATACGGACACAGGATGTAGACATAGTACATGCCAGCAGTCGCGCACCGGCGTGGTGTGCTCGTGCAGCAGTAAGCCTTACCGGCAAGAGGTTGGTAACCGGATTTCACGGCGCCTATGGTGCCTCAAATTCAGCCAAACTCTGGTATAACAACATCATGGCGAAGGGGGACCGCGTAATCGCTATCTCCGAATTTATGGCCAACTACGCCCAGAGAAATTATAAGGTTCAAGATCATAAATTAAGAACGGTTCGTCGCGGTATAGACCTTGATGCTTACGACGCAAACTTAGTTACTTCTGCTCGAATGATTCGCTTAGCAGAAAAGTGGCGCCTGCCCGATGGAATGCCAGTTGTCATGCTTCCCGGACGAATGGCCAGATGGAAGGGCCACAAAGTGTTGATTGATGCTATTGCACAACTGAGTATTCCCAACTTGAGGTGTTTGCTAGTAGGTGCCAGCGCAAAGGACAGACGCTACAGCTCAGAATTAAAAAGGCATATTGTAACCCGGGGGGTTGATTCACAAGTTGCCGTGATAGATCAATGCGATGACATGGCTGCCGCATATATGATGGCTGATGTCGTCGTCTCGGCATCCGTTGAACCAGAAGCATTCGGGCGCATTGCAGCTGAAGCCCAAGCCATGGGGCGCCCCGTCATAGCTACCGATCATGGAGGTGCAAGAGAAACTGTGCTCCCCGGCCGCACTGGTTGGTTGGTGCCTCCGAACAATCCACCAGCTTTAGCAAAAGCCCTTAAAGAGGCTCTTGCGCTTGACGCCACTGCTCGCTCCGATATTGCAGCTAATGCCCGAGCCCATATTGAAATGAATTTCTCCATAAGCCAGATGTGCTCAAGCACCCTAGATGTCTACCGTGAACTCTTATAAACAAGGATAGAACATTGACACAATTCCATATTCAGAAGCTTTGCCCGATTCTTGGAGCTGAGGTGCACGGTATAGACCTTTCTAATTCCATAGACGACGAAACGTTCGCATCCTTGTACAAAGCTTGGCTCGATAACGATGGCCTTTTAGTATTTAAGAACCAATGCTTAACTCCTGATCAGCAAGTGGCTTTCAGCCGTCGCTTCGGACCTCTCTTTGGTGAAGCGGATCAGTTTCAGGAAACTGTTCTGAAGTATCTGCTACCAGGACAACCAGCAATATTTCGTGTGTCCAATAAGTTAAAGGATGGCGAGCCCCAAGGTCGACCTAAAGCGGGTAACTACTGGCATTCAGACGTTTCATTTCGCGCAAAACCTGCCCAAGCCTCTCTTCTCTACGCCATCGAAGTGCCAGCAAGCGGAGGTGATACACTATTTGTCAACATGTACGCAGCATATTCCGAACTATCTTCCGGAATGAAAGATATGATCGGAAATCTGCGTGCTATCCACGACTTTGCTGTCGCCGCTGAAAACAGCGGCACCTACACAGCAGACCAATTGCTACAAACGGACTTCGATGGACAAAATAGGCACATACACCCAGTGGTCATTACACACCCTGAAACGAAACGCCAAGCACTATATGTCAATCCGGGATTCACTGCTGCGATAGACGGCTTTGCCTCAGCCGAGAGTGAGCCCCTATTGAATATGTTATATAATCATGCGCTACGTCATGAATTCATTTATCGACATCGCTGGGAAGTAGGTGATTTGACTGTATGGGATAACAGGTCGCTTATGCATTATGCAGTAGTGGACTACGAAGATTCCCGTTACCTTCACCGTACAACAGTCATCGCCGAAACCCCATCACAATAATTTTTTAGACTTAACTGCATTTAACATAGTACCAAGTACTCACCGATTACTTGCGTTCCGGGCTAGTGGTCGCTATAACCGCGCCTCAGCCTGAACAAGTCGGGCAGGTGCAGGTGAGCCACTATGCCAAAGTTGAAGACAAAAAGTAGCACCAAGGGACGGTTCAGCCTAACCGCTAAAGGTAAGGTGCGTAGACACTACGCCGGTAAGCGGCATGGGATGATGAAGCGAACTCAGAAACAGATCCGCGACAAACGAGGCTCAACGATTATGGCAAGTTCGGATGCCAAGATTGTTAAGCCGTTTATGCCCTACGGATAAGGATTAAAAGTATGGCACGCGTCAGACGTGGAGTTACAGCACACTCGCGCCATAAGAAAGTCTTAAAATTGGCTCGCGGTTATCGCGGTCGCAATCATACAGCGTTTCGTATTGCACTTGAAAAAGTCGAAAAAGGGCTTCAATACTCGTATCGTGATCGCCGTAATCGCAAACGTAATTTTCGATCTCTGTGGATACAACGTATTAACGCAGCTGCACGCCAAGCTGGTATGACATATGGTCGCTTCATGAATGGCTTACGACTTGCTAACATTAATGTTGACCGCAAAGTCCTGGCCGACTTAGCAGTACGTGAACCCGCAGCTTTTGATGCGTTAGTAAAGCAAGCAAAAGCGGCCCTAGATGCCGAATCGACCTGACTACAGGTAATTTTGTGACGACAAACAATGGCTTGGCCCCTGTGGGGGGTGACTAATGCCGGATCTAGAGAATCTTCAAGAAAGGCTTTTGTCTGATATCGCATCGGCCAAAGATAAAGAGGAACTCGACAGATTGCGGGTCTCAGCAATCGGTCGCAAAGGCCAAATTACTGGATTGATGCGCACTCTTGGACCCATGGCGCCGGAAGATCGAAAACGAACAGGGCCTATACTGAATAAACTCAAAACTGTGGTTGTCGCGGCAATAGGGACAAAAGAGCGTGAGTTGCGCCATGAATCTGTTGCTGGCCAAGTCTCTGGAGAATCGGTTGACGTGACGTTAGCACCGAGACCGATGCAAGAGGGGCGTATTCACCCAGTCAGCCAAGTAACTGAGGAAATAATTGCCATATTTGCGGATATGGGGTTCACAGTTGCCACTGGACCAGATATTGAAGATGATTTTCACAATTTTACTGCTCTCAATATCCCAGCCGAACATCCTGCTCGACAAATGCATGACACATTTTATTTTGCTCCCATGAATAACGATGAAAGGATGCTGCTAAGGACTCATACATCCCCTGTTCAGATTCGTCACATGCTATCAACTAAACCGCCGTATCGAATTATTGCACCAGGTCGCACCTACCGCTGTGATTCGGACCAAACGCACACGCCAATGTTTCATCAGGTGGAAGGCCTAGCCATTGATACTGCTGTTCATATGGGGCATTTAAAGGGGTGTCTTGAGACATTTGCTCGCACGTTTTTTGAGAGTAGTTCGTTGCGAATGCGTTTCCGACCAAGTTACTTTCCGTTCACTGAGCCGTCAGCTGAAATGGATATTGGTTGTTCCCGCGGTAAGGATTCCATAGTGATTGGTGAGGGAAACGACTGGTTGGAGATTCTCGGATGTGGGATGGTAAACCCTCGTGTTCTGCAGCACGTCGGTCTAGATTCCGAAAAATATCAAGGATTTGCGTTTGGACTGGGAATTGATCGGGCGGCAATGTTAAAATATGGAATACCCGACCTAAGAGCATTTTTCGATTCTGACTTGCGATGGCTTCGACACTATGGATTTAGGCCATTTAACATGCCAAATCTTGCGAGTGGTTTAGCTCTTTAATTTCCACAAATTTCTGGCGGATCAGTCGGTATGAAATTCACTGAAAACTGGCTCCACGAACACCTCGAAACGAATATAAGTATCGACGAGTTAAGTTCTGCCTTAACAGCGCTTGGCCTCGAAGTAGAGAGCGTCACTGACTCCGCCAAGACCCTAAACGCTTTCACTACGGCAAAAGTAATTGACACTTCTCCCCACCCAAACGCCGATCATCTAAAGGTATGTAATGTAGAGACTTTATCCGGAGCGTACCAAGTGGTGTGTGGGGCACCCAACGCACACTCTGGTATGATCGGGGTTTTTGCTCCAACAGGATCGAAGATACCAGGCACTGGTATACAACTGAAAACTGCGAAGATTCGCGGTATTGAGAGCAACGGGATGCTGGTTTCTGAACTCGAACTAGGTGTGGGGGAAGATCATACTGGTATTATCGAACTCGACCAGAACACTCAAATAGGAGTTCCGTATGCGACGGTGATGGGACTTGATGACCCGATAATCGAAATTGCCATTACTCCAAACCGCCAAGACTGTCTGGGAGTTCGAGGAATTGCTCGCGATCTATCTGCAGCTGGTTTCGGAAAATTTAGGAAAAATTCGATTACTCCCATCCCTGGTCGATACGAATGCCCAATTAAAGTTAACTTAGAGTTTTCGCCTGAGACCAGTGACGCATGCCCAATGTTTGGCGGCCGTCTTATAAGAAATGTCCATAACGGTCCAAGCCCAAGATGGCTCCAGAATCGATTACGTGCCATTGGCTTGCGGCCAATATCAGCGCTCGTTGATATGACTAACCTTGTAACACACGATATCGCTCGTCCACTACACGTGTTTGATGCAGACGCTCTGTCCGGCAATATCCTAGTGCGCTTATCTCAGGTCGGTGAAGTTCTACCCGCCCTAGATGGACGAACACATAAGCTGGAAAACTATACTACGGTGGTTGCAGATGAGAATGGCCCACTAGCGCTCGGAGGTATTGTTGGGGGTGTTGCATCAAGTTGCACCCCCGACACAGTTAATGTTTTCATTGAATCAGCACTTTTCGATCCAGTACGCACAGCTAAATCGGGGCGCGAACTGAACATTGAGAGCGATGCTCGCTACCGATTTGAGCGTGGAGTGGATCCAGAGTCAGTTATAGAGGGTCTAGAAGTCGGCACCAAACTAGTGCTTGACCTTTGCGGTGGAGAGCCAAGTGATCTCGTAATTTCCGGAGAACCGCCACGGTGGCAGCGCACCATAGACTTCAGCCCTTCTCAGGTCTTTAGCCTTGGCGGTCTAAAGGCAACCAAGCCTAAAATATGCCAGACGCTTAAATCCCTTGGTTTTGAGTTCCAAAATAACGGGAAAACCATGCAGATTTCGCCGCCTTCCTGGCGAAGTGATATCTTTGGTGCAGCAGATATTGTTGAAGAGATCACGCGAGTCCACGGTTACGATAAAATTGACCCTATCCCTCTTACTCGAACAACTTCAATAGCACACCCAGCAATCACAGCTACGCAGCGCCGAATCAACTTAGTTAGAAGAGTATTAGCTGCCAACGGTTTAATTGAAACGGTAACATGGTCATTTATACCTCACCAAATGGCAGAATTTTTTGGTGGCGCTGACCCGACTCTTATAATTTCCAACCCAATAAGCGCTGGCTTTGAAAACATGAGACCCAGTTTGCTGCCAAATCTCCTAGCAGCTTGTCGGCAGAATATTGACCGCGGCCACGACAGTATTCGACTCTTCGAACTCGGTCCTGTCTACAGAGATACCTCATCCACTGGTCAAGCCAACGTGGCTGCTGGAATCCGTTGGAACAACAATGGGGAACGCCACTGGCTAACAGAACCGCGAAGAGTGGATACGTTTGATGCAAAAGCAGACATATTGCGAGCCCTAGACTCCTGCGGCATACCTACTGACAGGCTAGAAATTATAAACTCAGCACCACAATGGTATCATCCTGGCCTTTCAGGCATTGTTAAATTAGGACCCAAAAGAACATTAGGTTCTTTTGGGACCGTACACCCGACTTTGCTAGATGAGTTAAAAATTGATGGCCCTGTAGCCGCATTTGAATTATTTCTCGATTCGCTGCCAGAATTAAAGGCTCGCGCAAGGACTACCAAACCACCCCTATCAGCATCCGATTTACCCTCGGTCAGTCGAGATCTTGCTTTCGTTGTCGACAATAGTCTTCCAGCCACCGCACTGGAGCACGCTGCCAAGAGTGCCGAACGACAACTTATAGATTCAGTTCAAGTGTTTGATGTGTTTGTTGGAGAATCTGTAGGTAAAAATATGAAGTCTGTTGCTCTATCTGTTCGCCTGCAGCCGCACGACAAAACATTAACAGATGCAGAAATTGCCCACATAGTAGACAACATCGTTGCTGCAGTTTGCAAAGCAACTGGTGGACACCTGCGAGAATAGGGCAGAAAACGAAGTAGAGATGCTCTCCCATATTAGAAACTTTGCTATTATTGCTCATATTGATCATGGCAAATCAACTCTCGCCGATCGACTCATTGAACGATGCGGTGGCATGTCGTCACGAGAGATGCGTGAGCAAATTCTTGACTCTATGGATCTTGAGCGTGAACGTGGCATAACCATTAAAGCACAAACTGTGCGCCTTAATTACACAGCCAAAGATGGAAGAACGTATCAACTTAACCTAATGGATACGCCGGGCCATGTGGACTTTTCGTACGAAGTCAACCGCTCTCTCGCAGCTTGTGAAGGGTCAGTGCTAATTGTCGACGCAAGTCAGGGAGTGGAGGCCCAGACCCTTGCCAATGTTTACCATGCCGTAGATGTAAATCACGAAATAGTAATTGTTCTCAACAAAATCGATCTCCCCGCCTCTGAGCCTAAACGCGTGTGTCAACAAATAGAGGACGTTATTGGACTAGATACCTCAGAAAGCACCCCTGTGTCAGCAAAGATGGGCGTTGGCATTGATGAGGTGCTTGAAAAGGTAGTTGACAAACTCCCGTGTCCACAAGGACAAGTTGAGGCACCTCTGAAAGCGTTGTTAATAGACAGCTGGTATGACGCATATCTCGGTGTAGTCATTTTAGTGCGAATTCACGACGGAAGTTTAAAAAAGAACACCAAAATTCAGATGATGTCCTCAGGCGCTACGCATTCTGTAGAACGTGTTGGGGTTTTCACACCTAAGCCTGATTTAATTGAACAACTTGGACCGGGAGAAATTGGTTTTATCACTGCTGGGATCAAGACCGTTTCAGAAACCAATATCGGTGACACTATTACAGATCACCTGCAACCCACAGGTGAGCCGCTACCAGGATTTAAACCAAGCGTTCCCGTCGTGTTTTGTGGACTCTTTCCAGAGGATGCAGATGAATTTCCGCGACTGAAAGATAGTTTGGCCAAGTTACGACTGAACGATTCAAGTTTTCATTATGAGACAGAAACGTCTGCCGCTATCGGTCTGGGATTTAGGTGCGGTTTTTTAGGTCTTTTACACTTGGAAATAATTCAGGAACGCCTTTCACGAGAATTCAATCTTGATCTCATTACCACGGCACCTAGCGTTGTATACCATATCGTACTAACCAATGGAGATAATATAGAACTTCACAACCCTGCCGATATGCCCGATATAACGCGCATAGATTACATCTCTGAGCCTTGGATTCGAGCAACAATATTAATGCCTGATGAACATCTTGGTTCTGTGCTTGGTTTATGTGAAGAGCGTCGAGGCACTCAGCTTGAACTTTCGTATGTAGGTAAGCGCGCACTCCTTATCTATAGGCTTCCCCTTAGTGAAGTAGTGTATGACTTTTATGATCGGCTTAAGTCCATAAGCCGCGGCTACGCAAGTTTTGATTACCAGATCGACGGATACGAACCCGGCGATCTTGTCAAATTGACAATCTTGGTTAATGGCGAACCCGTTGACGCTCTCGCCGCCATTGTTCACCGCGACCGAGCCGAGATTAGAGGGCGTGCCCTATGTGAACGACTCAAAATGCTAATTCCGCGACAGCTTTTCCAAATCGCTATTCAAGCCACTCTAGGAGGGCGAATTATTGCGCGTGAAACAGTTAAAGCGCTCAGAAAAGACGTCACTGCGAAGTGTTATGGTGGTGATGCAACCCGAAAGCGCAAGCTGTTAGAAAAACAAAAAGCGGGAAAGAAGCGTATGCGTACGGTGGGTACTGTGAGTATTCCTCAGGAAGCCTTCATAGCAGCCCTAAGGGTAGATTCCTAATCATTCTTCGTAACGTGGTTATCTATAGTTTGACATTTCGACCCCAACATAACACCACTAACATTGAAACGGCGAAGCTCAGTACTGACAGTAAAGCGAGAAGAACCCAAAAGGGCCATATTAGGACAGTGGTAATAATGGGATCCCACAAATACGGCCACAAATGACGCTGAATTAGCGCTTGGGCCAATACAAGGCTATCGGGATTAATTTGATACCAGCAGAATCCAATGGGCGATACTGCAAAGTCGTAAGCAAGCACCAAAAATATTATATCCGCCACAGCTATAGAAGCAGACACAGTTCTAAAACACCAAGCTATGAAATTAATGTCGGTCATAATTCAATTTCATCTATTACAAAATGGAGTGCTTGCAGAGCTGGCTCGTGGGCGCACCTATCATTATAGTTGGCAGCGTTTTGATGGAGAAGGAGGGATGGCCGAGTGGCTTAAGGCGCACGCTTGGAAAGCGTGTGGGCGCCGCAAGCGTCCCGTGGGTTCGAATCCCACTCCCTCCGCCAATTTGGAGATCAACTAGCCGATGACCACCATCTGCCACCAGGTATCGAAACAATGAAGAGTGATAATTCAATTCAGTCAACACGAAACTCTTGCGAAAGAATGGAAACAATCTCCAATCATCTGTGGGCAGTTCGAAATATCACCAACGAACTTTCAAAACCTCTCAGTGCGGAAGATCAATGCATTCAGTCAATGTCTGATGCAAGCCCCACTAAATGGCACTTAGCGCATACCACTTGGTTCTTTGAAACATTTGTCTTAAAACCCCTTGTGTTTGACTATACGGCGTTTAACGAAGATTACGGATATTTATTCAACTCCTACTACGAACAAATGGGCCCCCGACACGAACGTTCGAAGCGCGGACTTCTATCTCGACCATCACTTAGTGACGTGTATAGATATCGGCAACATGTTGAGGATGCGTTAAAGAAGTTTCTGAAGACCCAGAGCCTTAATCTTCCACAAGCTCTTGACCTTATTGAACTTGGAATCCATCACGAACAGCAACATCAGGAACTACTTCTAACAGATATCAAACATGTTTTTTCGTGCAATCCCCTAAAACCTCAATACCACGAATATGAGCTATGTAGCAGCAAGAATGCCTCCAAGCTGGACTGGGTAACGGATGAAGGCGGGCTCCAAGAAATAGGGCATTCGGGCAATAGCTTTGCGTTTGACTGTGAAAAGCCGCGCCATAACGTGTGGCTTGAACCTTTCCAACTCGCCACCCGACCCGTAACTAACAAAGAATTTTTGGAGTTCATACTCGCCGGTGGTTACAAGCGACCAGAACTATGGCTTTCTGATGGCTGGGCAGCATGTCAGAAAAACGATTGGCAAGCGCCCTTATACTGGGAATCAAGCGATGGAAGACATTGGAATGCCTTCACGCTTTCAGGTCTTTACCCCCTCGATCCACATTCATCTGTCTGCCATATCAGTTTTTTCGAGGCCGACGCGTACGCTCGTTGGGCCGGAAAACGTTTGCCTACTGAAGAAGAGTGGGAAGTCATCGCAGCACCTTTAAAAAGATCTGGCAATTTTTCTGGAAACGGTATGTACCATCCAGAGTCCTCCTATAAAGACGGAATACAACAAGTCTTTGGTGACGTTTGGGAGTGGACCGCAAGTGCCTATCGCCCTTATCCAGGTTACTCTCCGGAACAAGGAGCGGTTGGGGAATATAATGGTAAATTTATGTCAAATCAGATGGTCCTAAGAGGGGGATCCTGTGTAACTCCGGAAGGCCATATACGCTCGACATATAGAAATTTTTTCTATCCCCAGAATCGTTGGCAATTTAGTGGTGTTCGACTTGCCGATTCTATACCTAATGGCTAATCACTATCTTCAGGTGGGAAAGAAACAGGGGGCCAAAATTGAATTTTATTCCTGCAGAGAAGACATCATTTCTTCAAGAAGTTGTATTAGGTCTATCAAACAGGCCTAAAAGGCTAACGCCTAAGTGGTTCTACGACAAAAGAGGAGCGAAGCTTTTTGAACAAATCTGCGACCTGCCTGAGTATTACCTTACTAGAAGCGAATCTAGCATACTGGAAACTGCAGCTGTAGAAATTTCGGAATACCTTGGGCCCGAGGTAATACTTATCGAGTACGGTTCGGGAGCCATGTCAAAAGTACGAACCTTGCTGGACAGTTTAGATAAACCTCAAGCACTTATTGCAATAGACGTTGCGGACGAACAACTTCTTCAAGCATCAGATACGCTTGGTGTCGAGTATAGCGACCTCACTGTACACCCAATCGTTGGAGACTTCACAAGCTCATTTGATCTACCTTTATGGGCATCAGCTGGAAAAAGGCTATGTGCCTTTTTTCCTGGTTCGACTATTGGTAATTTTGAACCCGATGATGCTGAGGTACTACTCCGCAGCATGCATAATGTAGTTGGTCACGGCGGTGCCGCCATAATTGGAGTTGATTTAAAAAAGGATAAGTCAGTTCTTGAAGCAGCCTACAATGACGCTTCTGGTATTTCAGAGAAGTTCAACAAGAACTTATTGGATCGAATTAATAGAGAATTAAAAGGTAATGCACAGCTAGATCAGTTTAAACACATCGCTCCTTACAATGAGGACAAAGGGCGTATAGAAATGCATTTAGTAAGTCTTTGTGAACAAATGCTGACGGTATCCAATTACCATTTTCCTTTAAAGCCTAATGAAACCATACATACCGAAAATTCGTACAAATATACCGTGGAAGAGTTTCAGGCGCTCGCTAAATCTGCCTCCTTTGCACCGACAGCCGTTTGGGTTGATGAAAACCAATTATTTTCTGTACACCTACTAACGCGGGCGTAATACAAACCTTAGGTCACGCCAACTCAACCAAATACCATTCGGGGGTATTTCATGACTATTACGATTTTTCACAATCCCAGCTGTAGTAAATCTACGAGATGTTTAGAAATATTGCTAAACGCAGGCATCCAACCAACCATTATTGAATACCTCCAAACACCGCCCACCTACGGCGAGCTGAAAGATATTATTACACAGCTAAATATGACCCCTAGAGATGTGATACGTACTAATGAAGAACCGTACAGCAACCTTAACCTTGGATCTAAAACTCTCAGCGATGAACAATTAATTTCCGCAATGGTTGACAACCCAATACTTATTCAACGACCAATCATACTAGCTAACGGCATAGCTGTAATCGGGCGTCCTCCTGAAAGTATTTTGGACCTTGTGTAAATACAGATAAATGATAATAAGGCCAGAAATTCTACTAACACTAGATTGGCGGCGTTGTCAGACAAAACTCAAACCGTCTCAGTTATCTTCCGCACGCATCCATGACTGGGTCTTATCCCAAACCAAGTCTCCCACCGAATCCTGATTAGAAGAAACTAGTCCGCCCCACCAAAGATTAGTTGCACCAACATATCTGCTTCCCGTATCAAAGTGTACAGGCAAGAACTGGTTTCATCCTTCTCCACCTACGAGCCTTGCAGGTGTGATTCACCAGTGTTGGAATTGAAGTCCGGTCGGGAGTGCTGGAACCATCAGTTATCCAAGAATGGCGGAGGGGGTGGGATTCGAACCCACGGTGCGAAAAACGCACAACGGTTTTCGAGACCGCCCCGTTCGACCACTCCGGCACCCCTCCTAGTTACGTTTTCATGCAATCATGTCACGAGAAAGATGCTGCGCACCACTCGGAACACGCCCCTTGTGTTGCCAGAAGCGTACAATTGTTAGAAGTCAGGACATTAGCCATATGGACAAGGAAACCTAATGGCGAAAACTAATCATTAATCTACGAATGGCCCCTTTTCAGTACAATAAGTGTTGAATCAAGCACAGTCTTCCACAGGTTGCTATAAACACTTGGAAATGACTGAGGATAAACGACGAGCAAAATCGCCCGGACTCGTCACAGGATCGCCCTCTAGTATACAGGCTTGGTCAAGTAAAAGATGTGCGACATCCTCTAAGTCGGTTGCGGCTCCCTCCAATTTCGCCCGCTTGTCTAGTGCTACGATAAGGGGGTGTCTAGGATTAATTTCTAATATTCTTGCCGCAGTGTTATCAATATGCTTATGCTGCTTGAGCACTCTTTCTAGATGGATATCAAGTTGGCTTTCATCAGCAACTAAGCAAACCGGACTGTCAGTCAAACGAGAGGAAGACCTAACGTCTTTTACCGCGTCCCCAAGATTAAGTTTGAGTAATGCGATCAATGTGTCTAGGTCAACATCATCCACACTTTCCAATTTTTCATCATCAGAGTTCTTGGCAACTGACTCTAGGTCAGCTATCCCATGGGTAACAGACTGAAACGGTATCTCATTATAGTTACCCACCCTGGCCGGCCAAAAATCGTCGATCGGATCGGTAAATAGTATCACCTCGATACCTCGTGCCATAAACCCCTCAAGTTGAGGACTTTGTCTTAATTTTCCTAAATCATCTCCGCTGGCGGTATAAATTGCCTTCTGACCCTCCTTCGCGCGGTCGAGATACTCTTCAAGTGAAACAAGTTTTTCCGTCGAGGCAGTAGAGTAAAAACGGGCCAACTTAAGAATATCCGCACTTTGTTCCCCACCCTCGTATAATGCTTCTTTTAGCACCGCACCAAAATTACCCCAAAAAGTAGAATACTCCTCTGGTGATTTATCTGCCCTCTTGGTTAACTCTCTAAATACCCTCTTAACAATCGCCGCTCGAATTTTTGTTAAAAGGGGGTTGTTCTGCAACATCTCGCGACTGACATTGAGCGAAAGATCCTCAGAATCAACAACTCCACGCAGAAACCGCAGGTACGGGGGAACTAATTCTTCACACTGATCCGTAATAAAAACACGCTTAACATAGAGCTTAATACGGTGTTGTCTCTGCGGGTCAAACAAATCAAATGGTGGTGTAGATGGTATGAACAAAAGAAGTGTGTACTCAATTTTTCCTTCTACGTGATGGTGAATAGTCAACCAAGGGTCATCAAAGGAATGGCCAACGTGACGGTAAAATTCAGTATATTGTTCAGAATCAATATCTTTCTTAGGCCGAGTCCACAGAGCTGAGGCAGTATTGACCAT
Source organism: uncultured Alphaproteobacteria bacterium (assembly GCA_913041535.1). GTDB lineage: Bacteria > Pseudomonadota > Alphaproteobacteria > VGEJ01 > VGEJ01 > CAJWJK01. Next base: position 274,308 of record CAJWJK010000001.1, on the reverse strand, counting down.
TCCACCTTCTTTACCTTCGAGTACGATTGGAAGTGCAATATGGTCAGAGTAAGTTTTAATAATACTTCTTAAACGATCCTCTTCGAGAAATTCTGTTGCAGATTTCTTGAGAGTCAGAACAACACTCGTACCCCGATTTTGTCCCTCCGTTCCCGCTATCGTATAGCCACCTTCACCATCTGACACCCACCGCCAAGCCTTAGAATCACCCGCTTTACGTGACATCACCTCCACCTGGTCCGCAACCATAAAAGCAGAGTAGAAACCCACACCGAATTGGCCAATTTGACTTACGCCAGTCTTATCTTGCAGTTGGTCAAGAAAAGCCATCGTTCCGGACCGAGCAATTGTGCCCAAACTCTCCACCAGGTCATCGTGATTCATCCCAATGCCATTATCGGCTATCACAAGCTTACGCTTTTTCTTATCAAGACTAATGACAATAGACAGTTCTGGATCTTCAGCGATCAGATCAGGATGAGTGATTGCTGCATAACGGAGTCGCTCACACGCGTCAGACGCATTTGAAATTAACTCCCTAAGAAATATGTCTTGCTCGCTGTATAGGGAATTAGCAACGATTTGAAGCAGACGACCGACCTCAGCCTGAAACTCATGTCTTTCCTCGGTCATGTTTATGTATCCTGTTTGTTAACTCTATCACACCATATGTGACATTTGCTCCGCCCATTCAAGAGGAGTTTGCTATCCCAATTACTAAAACCCAAACTTGCAGCATGATGCAAATAGGTCTAGTTACACAATATTGGATAGATAATTGCGATCAAGAGTAATATGCACTGGGAGTTGTAGATGGCGAGAAATAAGATTGCCCTTGTCGGGGCTGGCAATATTGGAGGCACACTTGCTCATCTTGCGGGTCTGAGGGATTTAGGAGACGTGGTATTATTTGATGTAGCACAAGGATTACCGCAAGGAAAAGCTCTCGACATCTCGCAATCTTCTCCGATCAACGGTTTTGACTCTAATCTTTGCGGTACCGCCGATTATTCGGCCATTCGCGGCGCGGATGTAGTAATTGTCACAGCTGGCATTCCACGTAAACCAGGAATGAGTCGCGATGACCTACTAACAACAAATACGGAAATAATCAAATCAGTCGCATATGGAATTCGTGATAACGCTCCAAATGCATTTGTAATCTGTATAACAAATCCCTTAGACGCAATGGTTTGGGTGCTTAGAGAGGCAAGTGGACTGCCTCACCATATGGTAGTCGGCATGGCAGGAATTCTTGACTCGGCACGTTTTCGCTTGTTTTTATCTCAAGAGTTTGAAGTGTCCGTCGAGGATGTCAGCGCTCTAATTCTGGGAGGTCATGGAGACACAATGGTGCCATTAGTACGCTATTCTACGGTAGCTGGCATACCAATCCCTGACTTAATCAAGATGGGATGGTCAACCAAAGAGCGTATTGACCAGATAGTCCAACGTACCCGCGATGGCGGAGCGGAAATTGTTGGTCTACTAAAAACCGGATCCGCTTTTTATGCACCCGCAGCAGCAGCTATCCAGATGGCCGAATCTTACCTCAAGAACAAGAGAAGAGTATTGCCGTGCGCAACATATCTTAGTGGACAATACGGCATTCGAAACCTCTATGTGGGCGTGCCGACTGTAATTGGCGCTAAGGGATGCGAGCTCATTGTAGAAGTCAAGCTAAACTCTACCGAGAAAAGACAATTTCAGAAATCTGCCGCCGCAGTTCGAGACTTGATCTCTGAGATTAAGCGACTAGACCCCTCATTAGTGCGTAATCGGAAAAAAAGTTAAACAGAATACTGTGACAATAGCCTACACTTGAACAATTCTAGCTCTGCACACGGCAGCGCTACTTTGATGTTTAGCGCGCAAGTGTGACGTATCGTATGGCTGTAATTTAGGCACTCTAATGGCCTAATCGATCTGCAATTTTAGCGGGGAGAGATGACCATTGTCATCAACCGCCCCTCCATTTTTGGAAATTGCTCAACTTTAGCAAGTTCATCAAGATCATCACGTATTCGTTCTAATACCCTCTGACCTAAATTCTGATGGGCTAACTCGCGTCCTCTGAATCGTACAGTTACCTTAACCTTATCACCATCATTCAAAAAACGGATCATCGATCGCATTTTTACATCGTAATCATGGACGTCGATACTTGGCCGCACCTTTATTTCTTTAACTTCAAACGTCTTCTGCCTTTTTCGTGCAATATTTGCCTTCTTTTGAGCCTCATACTTGTATTTTCCGTAATCAAGAATCTTACACACAGGAGGACTGGAATTAGGGGCAACCTCCACAAGGTCAAGCCCAACAGCCTCAGCACGCCTCAACCCTTCGTCAACGCTGACGACTCCCACAGGCTCACCCTCACTATCAATCAGGCGAACCTCTGGCGCGTCTATCGTCTCGTTTACGCGTGGTCCCTTTAAAGTTGGCGGCGGTGCCGCAAATGGTCGTCGTGCTATGTAGTCCGCTCCCTTAACTTAATCTTCCCATTTCAAAATACACCCCCTGTAGGACAAGGTCCATTACACAGGTATGCTTGCTTCAGCCCTTAGTCTAGTCACTGCGTCCGCCAGAACAAGGCTTTCTTGCTCTTTATAACCAAGTCGGCGCAAAGAGACTGTACCGTTTTCTGCTTCCTTCTTCCCAATCGCAAGAATAATCGGAATTTTTGCGAGAGAATGTTCTCTCACTTTGTAGCCAATTTTTTCGTTCCGAAGATCAGTACGCACGCGCAAACCCGCATTCGATAACTGATCCGCAACGATTTCAGCGTACTGATCACCCTCTTTTGTAATTGTCGCCACAACGGCCTGAACTGGTCCAAGCCAAAGTGGGAAGTGACCAGCATACTGTTCAATAAGGATACCGATAAACCTTTCAAATGATCCCAGCACTGTTCGGTGCAGCATTACCGGACGGTGTTTATCACCATCCTGACCAATATAATTCGCATTTAAGCGTTCCGGCAGAACAAAGTCCACTTGAAGTGTTCCGCATTGCCATTGGCGACCAATGGCGTCCGTAAGAACAAAATCAAGCTTGGGACCATAGAACGCGCCATCACCGGGATTCAATTCGCAATCAAGTCCTATAGACTCAATTGCTCCTTTCAAGGCCTTCTCCGCCCTATCCCATATTTCGTCAGTCCCAGCTCGGACTTGTGGCCGATCAGAAAATTTTGCCTTAACATCATCAAATCCAAAGTCGCTGTATATTCTCAACAGCAACCGCACAAACTTCTCAGTTTCAACATTTATTTGATCTTCAGTGCAGAAAATGTGGGCATCATCTTGGTTAAAGTTTCTAACACGCATTAGCCCGTGCAATGCCCCTGACGGCTCATATCTATGACATGAACCAAACTCCGCCATCCGCAACGGCAAATCTCTGTAGCTTTTTAACTCCTGGCGAAAAACCTGAACGTGACCAGGACAATTCATTGGCTTCAAAGCGAACGTCTTCTCCTCGGATTCCATACTGTACATGTTCTCTCGAAATTTATCCCAATGCCCTGATGCCTCCCACAGGCTTCGGTCAATTAATTGTGGGGTCTTAACCTCTATGTACCCCCCTTCTTCAAGACGCGTCCGGACAAACGCTTCTATAGTCCTGTACAGCTGCCACCCATTGGGGTGCCAAAACACCATGCCTGCCGCTTCTTCCTGTTGATGAAACAAGCCCATCTCTCGACCCAAACGCCGATGATCCCGACGTTCAGCTTCAGCGATACGATGCAAATAACCATCTAGCTCTTTTTTGTCGCGCCAAGCCGTGCCGTAGACCCGTTGCAGCATCTCATTGCGAGAATCACCTCTCCAATACGCACCTGAAACCTTCAACAACTTGAAAGCTTTCCCTAATCGCCCAGTGGAAGGAAGGTGGGGCCCTCTACAAAGGTCAGTGAATTCACCCTGACGATAAATAGTAATTGGTTCGTTATTGGGAAGATCAGCCACTATCTTAGCTTTATAATATTCACCTACCGATTCAAAGTATTGAATGGCTTGATCTTTCTCCCACACCTCACGGCTGATCACCTCATCACGATCCACAATTTCTCTCATCCGCGTTTCCATCGACTCAAGATCGTCGGGAGTGAAGGGGTCCTCTCGTGAAAAGTCGTAATAAAAACCGTCGTCGATTGCAGGTCCAATCGTCACCTGTATGTTGGGAAATAGTTCCTTAGCTGCCTCGGCAAGTGCATGAGCAGCATCATGCCGTAAAAGCTCAAGCACATCAGGATCTTTAAGAGTAACTATAGAAACCGAAGCGTCCTTTTCTATTGGCAGTTGGAGGTCCACAATTTTTCCGTCCACTTTTGCTGCAAGTGCGGCCCTAGCAAGTCCTGCACCAATGTCAGCTGCAATAGAGTGACCAGTTACCGGTCCATCATACGTTCGGATACTAGAGTCCGGGAGCCTAATATTGACTTTATGCGAGGTTATGTCTGACATCACAAAATCCGTTCCACACAAACTAGAGCCCCCCACCGGCGACTCGATATGCACCAACCTCCAGAAAAACCAGGACTCTTTTGAGGAATCCGAAATCCATACAGTAGACAGAAAGAGCGGGCCAGTTTGTCAACCATTATGATTGCCCATTCCCATAGATAATCACCATATCCAATTGCCAATACTATTATATATGGAATCAATTAGCCCGCGGAACAGGTAATAGTAATCAAAAAAATAATGAAACCTCTTCCCTCCATAGTATAGTGTGCTATTGCCTGTTTCATATGTCTACTCGTTACCTGTCGTATGCCGAATAGTTGACTTGTTAGAATCTGTTTAAATTACGTTGTTGATACTCCAGTTGGCGAGTATAAGTTGCTATATGGCGAGCGCTCTCGGCCCCATCCACGAAGACACGCCGGAAGGTGACAATCGGAAGCGGCTTGTTTGCCGTGACTGCGGGTTTATCAACTACGTGAACCCAAAGGTAATCGTAGGTGCAGTATGCACCTGGCACGATAAGATCCTTCTATGTCGTCGCGCTATTGAGCCACGTATGGGGTACTGGACAGTTCCTGCTGGCTATCTAGAGCTTTATGAAGGAGCAGAACAAGGCGCAGCTCGCGAAGCCCTAGAAGAGGCAGGAGTTCGCATCACGATCGACGGCCTTCTTGCCGTGTACTCCTTGAGCCACATAAGCCAGATCCAGCTCATTTTTCGAGCTTACCTTAAAGACCCTTACCTTAATCCTGGCCCCGAAAGCTCAGAGGCACGCCTAGTGGAGTGGTCACAGATCCCTTGGAGTTCTATCGCTTTTCCAAGCGTTACTTGGGCACTAAACCGCCATAACGAAGTGCGAGACCAGACCATCCTTGTACCCGCTACCCAACCAGATGACACCTCTGCGATAATTAATCGTGAAAACACCTGACCCTTTGGCAAACACCGCCAAATACCAATACTACATCGGTCCTCCCAATGAATTACTGATAATCATCGATCCATCGTTACTTACACGTTGGCATTAATTAAAGTGGATCTCGTGTCTTTTGGGGTAGGGTCGGACTCTCTGTATTCGCTACCACCATCCCAAACCCCAGTATTACTCGTGCTGCTTATTGTCCACCCGATACCGATTCAGCAATGGCGTCTGGGAAATAGCAAAAATTAGAGTCAAAGGTAATATGCCAAAAACCTTGAAGCTTACCCATGTGTCCGTATCAACACTCCGCCAAACAAGCTCATTAAGTGCTGCAAGAAATAGGAAGAACACACCCCAACGTACAGACAGCCTAGTCCATCCCTCGTCTGTCAATTGAAACGCGTGCCCAAATAAGGGCTTTAGAACCGATCTTCCTAATGCGTAACCTCCGAGAATAATAATCCCGAACATTGCGTTTACGATTGTTGGCTTTACCTTGATAAAAGTTTCATCTTGCAGATATAGCGTTAGCCCACCAAACACGAGCACAACTAAACCGCTAACCAAAGGCATTGGGGGAATACGACGTTCCCAAAGCCATGAACAAATGAGAGAAGCAATCACTGCTACCATAAAAGCAGCTGTTGCCTCGAATATTCCATAGATTCCATTAACAATGAAAAAAATGCCAAGCGGACCTACTTCAACGAGAATTCTAGCAATTGGGTTCATCAAGGTTACATCATCTGAGTGCCATTATCATTAGTGAAAACTAATTCAGATACATTTCTTGCTATCAAAGAACCCTTTTCGCCAACGCGTCAACTTTATCTCAGAGAACAAGCCATTTATCGTAAACGGATCATTTTCTATGAAGCTCTCTGCCACAGTACGATCTTCCGTATCCAGTATGATACAGCCGCCGTGGCCTCCAGACCCGTCATCATTCAACAGGGCACCCGCAGCTAACAGTTTATCCTGATGCGAGGTAAGATAATCAAGATGAGTTGGCCTCAAATCATTACGGAGATCAAGGGAGTCTGGCTTATCCGTTGTAAGTATGAGAAAGGGCATCAAACTTTCCTCTTTAATATGCTAATAATTATTTTTAGGTCGCTTGCCGCCGAACCAAAGCCTCATAGTCTTCCATTAAAGCACGTGTAATCGGACCGACCTGAAAATTACGCGCATCAATTTCACCAATAGGAGTTACTTCCGCTGCAGTACCAGTCAGGAAAACCTCATCCACGCCTGCTAGTTCATCTGGAAAAATTCGCCGCTCAACGATTTTAAATCCACGCGCACGCGCTAGATCGACTACGGTACGGCGTGTTATTCCATTGAGGAAGCAATCGGGCGTAGGTGTATGTAAAACCCCATCAATAACAAAAAAAATATTGGCGCCCGTAGCCTCTGCGATTCGACCTTTCCAGTCTAACATAAGAGCATCGTCGTAACCCTCCCGCTCGACAGAGTGTTTGCTAAGCGTACAGATCATGTATAGGCCCGCCGCTTTTGCCATTACTGGAGCTGTTTCGGGAGATGGCCGTTTCCATGGGGCAGTTTTTAGGCGTATACCCTTCAACCGAGCCTCTGGAGAGAAATAGGAGGGCCAAGCCCAAGCTGCAATCGCCACATTAATTGCTGTCGTTTGCGCTGAAATACCCATCATTTCGCTACCACGCCATGCGACAGCTCGAACATAACCATCTGAGATTTTCATAGTCGCAACAAGATCACGTTTCGCCTTATCAATATCTGTTGCTGTATATGGCAGCTCAAAGTCAAGGCAGCGCGCTGAATGTATCAACCGCTCACTATGTTCCCTGATCTTGAAAATTTCTCCAGAATAAGCCCGCTCACCTTCAAACACACAACTTGCATAGTGCATGCCATGGCTCAAAACATGGAATTTAGCATCCCGCCACGGAACAAGGGATCCGTTGTACCAGATCACCCCCTCCCGATCATCGAAGGGCATGAGAGACATATGGGTCCGTCCCTACCGCGACTCTATCCTTTTTGTTGCGTCAGCTTACATAGTAGGTCATATATGTCAATATGGCTGACGCAACATGCAGCGGTGCCAATACTTTGTTTCTTCCAGGCGAAGTAAACCGTAAGGGCATAGAACTTCTATTTTGTGCCTATGGCAACTTCACCAGTCATTCAGACATTTGCGCTAAAAAGTATGGCCTTGGTTTTACACATCGTAGAATTACCTATTGCATCTTCCGCAAACCAAAACTGTCATTAGCCCAATTACTATCAAATTTGCGTATTACAAAGCAAAGTCTAGCACGTATTTTCAACCAGCTTGTTTCGGACAAATCTGTTAAACAAAATAGAGGCCGAGCCAATCGGCCGCAGCGTTCTCTGTCTCTACGGAAAGCGGGAGAGAAACTCGAACACCATCTGTCTCAGCCTTATCGGGAAAGAGTGTCGTACACATACCTTAAAGCTGGACCCAATGCCGCTTATGAATACCGTCAAATTCGTCTTAACCTCGTAAAAGAGGTAGATCGGCATACAATAATTCGCTCTATTCTGGGCGCCTGACTTACAGTGTCAACCACACAGAAAAGTGAGCAATCGCTGCCAATGGGTCGTGCACACCTCCTGGTCGTTGATGATGATGAACGTTTGCGCAAGCTGATCTCTAGATTTCTTACAGAGAAAGAATTGCGAGTTACAACAGCATCAAGTGCAGAGGATGCTCGCGCGAGGATGGCTGGTATTGAATTTGATCTTTTAATTCTGGACGTCATGATGCCCAAAGAGGATGGCTTTGAGTTCGCCACTTGGGTTCGCAAACGCAGTCAAATACCCATCTTAATGCTAACAGCAATGGACACAGTCGATAAGCGAATAATCGGTTTAGAACACGGTGCAGACGATTATTTAGCTAAACCTTTCGAACCACGCGAACTGCTCCTACGGGTACAAAGTATTTTACGTCGAACACTTCAAACCGCACCTAGACATTCAACAGTTACGTTTGGCCAATTCCATTTCGACATTGGTCGCCACGAACTGCGACGTCGAGGTGAACGAATCCACCTGACTTCAGCAGAGGCAGCCATGCTCAGCATTTTTGCTCGAAATCCTGGAATAGCTATGTCACGAGACCAACTCAGATCTCAAAGTGGCGCCAGTGATCGAGCGACTGATGTACATGTTGCTCGACTAAGACGAAAGATAGAGTCTGATCCGAGGATGCCCCGTCACCTCATTACAGTTTGGGGTGAAGGATATATGCTTCGGGCTGACTGACGTTTACTCAAAATGAGCGAAATATTGTTATGGTTCTGAAGCGACTGTTGCCGAACACACTATTTGGACGGGCGCTATTAATGATTGTAACGCCCCTCGTTCTAGTTGAACTAATAGCAACTTACGTCTTCTTTGAAAACCACTGGGAAACCGTGAGTCGGAGACTCGCCCTAGGCGTCGCTGGTGATATATCCATGGTCATCCACCTGCTGCCGCAATACATAACTCCTTTACAGCGCAATAACTACCTTTCCGCAGTTCGCGAAAACCACAACCTGTCAATAGAGGTGCTATTAGAAACCAAACTAGCAGACATACCCAATTCAAAAAGTATCAAAGATCGACATCATGAAAGAGTCTTGGGAAAGGCCCTTCGCGAGCGCATTTCGAAACCCTTTCTTGTCAACACAAGAAACCATACGAATCAGATTGAAGTATTGGTGGAAATGGATAACTCCGTATTACGGATACTAACGTCACGTAAACGCATAACTAGCACAACGACGGTTGTGTTTATATTATGGTTAGTGGGTTCATCCCTAATAGTTTTGTCTGTCTCCATCATATTCTTGCGTAACCAGATGCGACCGATCCGCCGATTGGCGGAGATGGCAGATGCATATGGAAAAAGTCGCCAAACCGACCCAATTAAACCTTCTGGGGCTAGTGAAGTCCGCCAAGCGACTTCTGCGTTTATAGCAATGCGGGAACGCATTCATCGCCAATTGGAGCAACGTACGGAAATGCTTGCTGGAGTCTCACACGACCTGCGAACCCCGCTAACGCGCATGAAACTTCAGATTGCCCTGCTAAGAGATAACTCACTTGATAAGAACCTCCAGCTAGACGAGCTAGAGAAAGACGTTACAGCCATGGAACGAATGGTGGAAACCTATCTCAATTTTGCTCGTGGCGACGCCGGTGAAGTTGCAACAAATACCAACGTTGCAAATCTTCTACAACAGGTAGTGACAGATACAAAGAAGAATGGCATTTCTTACATCGACCTCACCGTCCCAGACATTTTGCCCGCAATAATTAAACCCAATGCTTTTCGACGATGTATCCAGAACCTTCTCGATAATGCACTACGGGTATCAAGTCGAATAGCAATTATAGCCCAACTATCCGCTGATTCCGTGGAAGTCACTATTGATGATGATGGCCCCGGAATCCCACTCAAAGAGCGGGAAACAGTATTCAAAGCCTTTCATCGCCTAGACACTGCACGTAGCCCTGACCAAGAAAGTTACGGCCTTGGCCTCACCATTGCCAGAGATATAGTTCGCGGACATGGGGGTGAAATCACCCTCACCGACTCGCCACTCGGGGGACTACGGGTGCACATACGCCTTCCACGTTAATTGATTTATTGGGAGCTATGTCCCCATAAATTAAGGGTAAGCCATAATTAAAATGGTTAAATCATAGATGAAACTTATACGACATTATGCGCAGTAGTAACTTGGGAGATACATGATGGCAAAAGTATTAGCTTATGGTCCTTTGGGCACCCCAGGAACTCAAGTACTTGAGCTGCGTAGCGACATAGAGTTAGTAACGGTTGCAGTTGCAGATCTTAACGCTCTACACCACGAGGTAGCATCAGCCCAAGCAGTCATCGCACGCTACCTGCCTTTCGACCGCGAGACGATAAAACTAGCACAACATCTTAAGGTAGTTGTGCGTGTTGGCGTTGGCTTTGATAACATCGATGTAGATGCCCTAACAGAAAGGGGCATTCCACTTGCTACGGTCGGAGATGCAAACTCCACAACCGTTGCAGAACACACCCTATATCTGATGCTTGCGCTAGCAAAGAAGGGCATCAATTGCGATCAAGCTAGCCGCACGGGAAATTGGAAATACCGCGAAAACCTTAACACTTTTGAGCTTTGGAAAAAGACACTTCTCATTGTGGGCCTTGGTCGGATAGGACGGAAAGTCGCAGAAAGATGTGCAGCGTTTGGAATGCATATACTAGCATATGACCCATATATCTCGTCAGATGAGATAATTCGACGTGGAGCGAACCCAGTTGAAGACCTAAATAACGCAATAGCAAAGTCTGATATAGTTAGTCTTCATGCTCCCGCTACATCTGACACATACCAAATTATCAACAATTCACGGCTTCAGCTTTTTAAAAATAGTGCATTGCTGATAAACACAGCTCGGGGAAGTCTTGTCGACGAGACAGCACTTTGCGACGCGCTCCATGCAGGCCAACTTGCTGGCGCTGGAATCGATGTTTTCACCACCGAGCCCCCATGTCATCAAGAGCGTCTTTTTTCCTTCAATAATGTCGTTATTTCCCCGCATACTGCTGGATTGACGGAAGAATGCATTTCGCGCATGGGGATTATTTGCGCTAATCATGCCATTGCAGCTATTGATGGCTGCTTAGATTACACTTATGTAGTTAATCCAGAAGTTCTGGGGCAGAAATAGGACTTAATTTTGACCCAATGCTATCATTGGCGCATCAAGAAGTCTTGAGCCCGAACGAATACGGCAAGTGAGGAGGATTGTAAATGAAACTAAAGTCGGATGCAGAGTACCGCAAAATACTGACGCCTGAGCAATATAACATAACAAGAGAGAAGGGTACTGAAGCCCCGTTCACAGGAAAATATTGGGATTGCAAAACTCCAGGCATATACAACTGTATCTGTTGCGGCACGGCACTGTTCAGCTCAGAGACAAAATATGACTCAGGAACTGGATGGCCAAGTTTTTACAAACCTTTAGCAATGGACAAAATTGATACCGAAACTGATACAAGCCTCGGTATGATTCGCACAGAGGCACTCTGTTCAAACTGCGGTTCCCACCTTGGTCATGTTTTCTCCGATGGCCCTGACCCAAGTGGCCTACGTTATTGTATGAATTCTGCATCATTAAATCTTAAAACGAAGGATTCTGAGTAATTAGGGCAAGATTCTCATAGCAGATTGCTCCGCTATCTAGCAGAGACTACGATGACAATCTGTGCTCAAATAGCTTAACAACTGGAGTTTCAGAATGAAGGTAGTAATAACTGGCGGTGCTGGGTTCCTGGGGCAAAGACTATGTAAAGAGATCCTACACCGAGGCGAACTTGTCGGTCGTTCTGGCGATTCTGAAATAGTAGATGAGATTGTGCTATTCGACATCGTAAATCCAACAGCACCAATCGATAAGAAAGTCACTCTAACTAAAGGTGATCTGAGCGAACAAGCTCAAGCTTTTGACGTGATCGGCGATACGACCGATACCGTCTTTCACCTGGGAGCCCTTGTCAGTGGTGGTGCGGAGGCTCAATTCGAAATAGGATACAAGTCAAATCTTGACGGCACTCGTTCTATACTAGAAGCATGTCGTCGATTGTCTCACAATCCGAGGGTGGTTTTTACAAGTTCTATTGCTGCCTACGGTGGAAAACTTCCAGCAATAGTTTCAGATGAGACGCCCGCATGGCCGGAATCTTCGTACGGTGTTCACAAGGTTATTGGAGAACTCCTTATAAACGACTACACCCGAAAAGGATTTATCGACGGCAGATCGGCCAGACTGCCAGTTATTGTCGTCCGTCCTGGCCTACCTAATACGGCTGCCTCCTCTTGGTGCTCTGGTATCATTCGTGAGCCACTCGCAGGAGTTGAGTCAAAGTGCCCTGTTTCACAAGATACCCAACTTCCCTGTCTCTCTCCGCGTCGTGTAATAGATGCTCTGATTAAGCTACATGATGCCGAATCGGAAGCGTTTGAGGCCTATCGGACAGTTCTATTGCCAGGCCTTACAGTCACAGCTGCTGAAATGGCGGAATCGGCTGAACGGCACAAAGGAGATAGGCCCTTTGGGGTTATAAAATGGGCACAAGACCCACTGATCCAAAGCCTAGTTGATGGATGGCCCAAAGGTGTGTGCGCAACCAAAGCACAGGCCCTTGGTATTGCTGCTGACACAAGTATTGACGAAATTGTTTCAGGCTTCGTAGAAGATTACCTAGACGACCAGATAAAACTTGTTGCTACCAACTAGCCGCAAAGAGCGCGGATGCCGTACGTTGAAGAATAGCATGTCGGTATGCAAGTTGATCAATATCATCTGAATACCCTCCTCCAACGACAGCAGCGATTGGAATATTTTCTGAGTGACAGGTCGAAAGCACCATAAGGTCTCGGTCGGCAAGGCCATTATCCGTTAAAGAAAGTCGGCCAAGCTTGTCCTCCACATGACTATCCACCCCGGCATTATAGAATACAATGTCCGGCGTCCACTTTGAGATTATTGAGTCTAGCTCTGCCCTAAGTACTGCCAGATATTTATGGTCCCCAGTGCCACGAGGAAGGCCAATATCACGGTCGCTCTTTTTCTTTCGAGGGGGAAAGTTAGAAGAACAGTGCATCGAGAAAGTAAAGACGCTCGGATCATCAGAAAAAATTGTTGCTGTTCCATCTCCTTGGTGAACATCTAGATCAAGGACAAGTGCTCGTTCGATCAAACTTTCACTTTGCAACACTTTTATTGCAACCGCTACATCGTTAAAGATACAAAATCCTGACCCGTGATCACGAAACGCGTGATGACTACCGCCCGCGATATTGCAAGCAATGCTAGAATCCAAGGCTAGGCGCCCAGCCTGAATCGTGCCCGCTACCGCTAATCTGGATCGGTATACAAGAGATTTACTAAGCGGCAGGCCGATCCGACGAACTGATTCTGACTCACGACAAAAACCAAAAACCTTACTCACGTAGGTTGACGAATGAACTAACTCTAACCATTTACGCGGCACAGGAATTGGCTTGATTGCAGCTTCAGTTGTTACGATACCTTCAGAAACTAAATGCTCAAATATTCGGCCAAACTTCGCCATCGGAAAACGGTATTGGCTGGGAAGCTGTACAGTGTAGGATGGATGAAAAACGATTGGCAGCACCATGATAGCCTCAGTCTGCCTGAATGATTGTCTTAGGTAAGACTTGCATAGTACGCCCTCAGTACACTCAATACCTCAGGTCGACTAAACTCCGAAGGAATCTCCTCATTGTCACACAGCATTTCACGCAGACGCGTACCAGAAATGTTGAGCCTTACATCCTCATCGTGCGGACACGTTCTTGTACTTGCCATACCACCACATCGGTAACAGTAGAATGTAAGATCAAGCTTAAGAGGTTTAAGAAGCAAGCTATCCTGCCAAAGTGTGTCAAATATCTTATGCGCATCAAAAGGCCCATAATAGTCTCCAACGCCCGCGTGATCTCGACCAACAATTAAGTGGGTACAACCAAAGTTCTGACGTATCACGCCGTGCAATAGTGCCTCTCTGGGTCCTGCATACCGCATTTCGATAGGATATCCAGCTTGTATACACGACCCTGGAACAAAGTAATTTTTGACAAGAGCATCAATAGCTTCCGTTCGAACCTCTGCCGGGATATCGCCTGGTTTAAGTTCACCAAGCACCTGATGGATTAATGCTCCATCACACACTTCAGACGCCACTTTGACAAGGTATTCATGGCTTCGGTGCATTGGATTACGCGTTTGAAAAGCTGCAACTGTGCTCCAACCCAACTCAGAGAACTTAGCTCGAGTTTCAAAGGGGCGTTGGTAGAGATTCGGGTAACGAATCGGATATATGCCCTCATCAAATAGCTGAATAGCCCCAGCAAGATTAACTTGACCTTGAGCATGAACCTTGGCCACACCAGGGTGTGTTATTTCATTAGTCAAAAATACAGAGCTACACTCAAGTTCAACATCTATTTGATATTTCTCTTCAACATTAAGCGTACCCATGATGACGCCATTCTTATCAGTCAGTGCAACCTCTTCCCCCATAGATATACTATCAGCAAGATCAATTGCGCATGAGAGTGTTATTGGGATGGGCCAAAATGTTCCGTCGGGCAACCTCATCTCTATACAAGTTCGACGCCAAGCCTCCTCACCCATAAAACCTTCAAGAGGCGTATAAGCTCCTATTCCTAACATAATCAAATCTGAGACCTCACGACTCATCATCGGAATACAACGCAGATCCTTTGCTTTCTCTCTGGCATCAACGGAGAGGCGTTCATTAAGTAAGCGGGAAACCAAGTTGCCGCCACTGTGAGGAGCAATAAGTTGTGACATATAAAACTACCTTTCGAGTCTTAGAGGGTTACTCTGCGATAATACGGCAACCATAAGCGAATACCGACCGACACGGCCTCACACTGCAATTTGGCTGAGGATCGCACTTTCAGTTTAGTTTAAGCTAGATTTAGACTTTCCTTATCCAAGTTGAGCGCCCCGCAAGAGTCCCGCCTCTTCCATAAATTCATGAGCTGAGACCTTCCTGCCACTAGCTCTGCGCACTCGCTTTACCGTTATGGATCCATCTTTGACTGAGACCGAAAACCCTTCATCGCTCAGGAGAATCACCTCTCCCGGCACACCCTCACTGTCATTCACGTCTTTAGACGCAGAAAATATCTGCAACTTCTCACCCTGGAACGTTGTCCATGCACCGGGCTGCGGATCGGCGCCCCGAATCAAGTTATATACATCGGTTGCAGGACGAGTCCAATCAATCTCCACATCTTCACTTCTACACCACCCTTCGTATGTCGCCTGGCTTTCATCTTGAGCAATTCTCGGAGCCTTACCATCTCGAACAAGGTCAACTGCCTCTTCTATTGCCTTAACCCCCATGGGAAATAATTTATCAAAATACAACGTGCCTAATGTATCGTCAGCGTCAATACTAACAGTTTTCTGAAGAAGGTTTGGCCCAGTGTCTAGACCGTTGTCAGGCCAAAAAATAGACAAACCCGTTGTAGTCTCACCTTGAATTATTGGCCAATTGATAGAGCTAGGACCCCGATGCCTGGGAAGCAGCGAGGGGTGATATTGAATGGAGCCTTTAGTAGGGATGTTTAAGAATTCCTCTGGAACGATCAGAGTGACAAATGCCATAACGCAAAGATCGGGCGCAAGTGACTTAAACTGATCCCATACTGCTGATTGTCGATATGAATCAGGTTGGTAAACTGGGATACCGTGAGCGTTTGCAGCCTCTTTAAGTGGATCCGATCGTTCTCCTTTGTCTGGAGCGACATATACCGCTACAACCTCTTCACCACGTGCTTTAAGCGCCTCCAACACCGCTTTCCCAAATGCCTGCTGTCCATGCAACACAATTCGCATTCTGCCCTCACATTACTAGCTATTTGCCATACTTAACACATTCCATCGCACGAATCGATCGCACCTTTTTCTAGTGATGACTACATTAGGGCCACGTTACCAACGGTGGCATAGACATCAGGATGGCCTCCGAATTGCCACCGGTTTGCAACCCAAACTGGGTACCTCGATCATAAAGCAAATTAAACTCCACATAACGACCGCGCTTTCTCAGTTGTTCTGCACGTTGTTGTTGGGTCCACACGTTGTTCATATGACGACGAACTATTTCAGGGAATACTTGTAGAAAAGCGACCCCAACATCGCGAGTAAAAGAGAAATCGCTGTCCCAGTCACCAGTATTCAGGTTATCAAAAAATATACCGCCTACGCCTCGACACTCTTCACGATGGGGTAAAAAAAAGTAATCATCACACCATTTCTTAAAACGTGGGTAATAACTCGCATCGTATCGATCACATGTTGCTCGGAGAGCATCGTGGAAAGTATTAGTATCATCATCATCTGGATAGGTCGGCGTTAGATCACTTCCACCACCAAACCACTCCTTAGTAGTGCAAATATAACGAGTATTCATGTGAACAGCAGGAACAAATGGCGACTGCATGTGCGCCACAACCGAAATTCCGCTTGCCCAAAAACTTGGATCTCTATCAGCTCCAGGAATACGGGTTCTAAATTCAGGAGAAAACTCACCACTCACGGTGGAAACATTAACACCCACTTTTTCAAATACACGGCCTCGCATGAGAGACATCACACCCCCACCCCCTCCGGAACGTTCCCACTTCTTGGGCTCAAACCGACCAGGTCTCGCTCCTAAAAATTCTGGGTGAGTACACTCATCTTCAATTTTCTCAAACACGTTACAAAGCAAGTCTCTTAGCTCGACAAACCATTGCCTTGCCATCTTCTGTTCATTACTCATGTCTTTGGTCATGGTGCAGGATCCATGGGAAACATCGATGTCTGTCGCAAAGCTTCGCTTAGTGCAATTGCACCTGCCAATGCCACATTAAGAGAGCGCCGCCCCACCGCCATAGGAATACGAAGACGCATATCAGCAGCATCGTGGCATTCATCAGGAACACCAGCTGATTCACGGCCCAAAACTATTGAATCGTCTGGTCTGAACTTAAATGACTGAAAATCATGTGCAGCCTTAGTAGTCATCAAAATTAAGCGACCGGGCTGCATTCTATGATGCTGATGATAAAGCTTCCATGAGGTATGCCGAGTTATTTCCGCCATTTCTAAATAATCGAGACCAGCACGGTGGAATGAGCGTTCCTGCCATGGAAATCCGCATGGTTCAATCACATCGATCGGCACGTTAAAGCATGATCCAAGTCGGATTAGAGTTCCTGTATTGGGTGGTATATCCGGTTGATATAGTACTAATCTCATGACATTCACCGAAACTTTACACAACTTTTAGCCTAGATTTTATTTCGAACACTGGACATAGCCTAGATTATGAGGAAAATGTTCACGACGCTACGTTGAGCAGGACTAATGTAACCCTGCAGGGATACTATATGACGACTTTGGCTGCAGACAAAAACCACACGAGTAACGGATCCCGCCGTGATTTTCTCTATGTAGCTACCGGTACAGCGGCAACGGTTGGCTCTGCGCTCGCCGTATGGCCTTTGATCGATCAGATGAATCCATCCGAGGATGTACTTGCACTAGCATCAACAGAGATTGATTTAACCTCAATTGCTATCGGCCAAGCAATAACCATCGTGTGGCGCGGAAAACCGGTATTTGTCAGACGACGAACATCTGAAGAAATTGCGTTAGCCGCTCATACTGATCTGGAAGAACTTCCCGACCCACAGTTAGATTCTGAACGGGTCCAAAGAGCTGAATGGCTTGTTCTCGTAGGCATATGCACACATCTTGGGTGCATTCCGCTTGGGCAAAAGGGCACCCATCCGCGCGGCGAGTGGGGTGGGTGGTTCTGTCCCTGCCACGGCTCCCACTACGATACATCAGGCCGCGTTCGTAAAGGTCCGGCACCTCAAAACCTTAGCGTGCCACCATATAAATTCATTACTGATACGACCATAAGAATTGGCTAGGGCACTGCCATGCAACACAATGGCTTCAAATCAAGTAACAGAATCGTCCAGTGGATTGAGTACCGGTTACCTATATTCAGTTTTCTTGACCAACAGGTTGGAACTCAATACCAGGCACCGAAAAACCTCAATTATCTTTGGAACTTTGGATCACTAGCTGGAATAGCCCTTATTATTCAAATCGTTACCGGCATTGTTCTTGCGATGCACTATGTTCCGCATGGCGATATGGCTTTCGATAGTGTTGAGAGGATTATGCGTGATGTGAACTATGGATGGCTTATCCGCTATATTCACGCAAATGGCGCCTCTATGTTCTTTGCAGCAGTCTATATTCATATATTCCGTGGTTTATATTATGGGTCATATAAGTTTCCACGCGAACTTCTGTGGATGCTCGGTCTGGTCATCTTCGTGTTAATGATGGCAACTGCATTCATGGGGTACGTATTACCGTGGGGACAGATGAGTTATTGGGCTGCAACAGTAATAACTAATCTATTTTCAGCAATACCATGGGCAGGTCAGTCACTCACTGAGTGGCTGTGGGGTGGCTTTGTTGTCGGCACACCAACTCTTACAAGGTTCTATAGCCTTCACTACCTAATTCCGTTTGTCATAGCGGGCCTTGTGATACTTCATATCTGGGCTTTGCATGTGCACAAATCTAATAATCCTCTCGGGGTAGAGGTTAAGGGGCCGAAGGATACTATTGCCTTCCATCCTTACTACACTATTAAAGACTTATTCAGCCTCGGAATCTTCCTCGCCATTTTCGGTTTTTGGGTGTTCTATTTTCCCAACTACCTTGGCCATCCCGATAACTATATTCCGGCCAACCCATTACAAACTCCCCCGCATATTGTTCCTGAATGGTACCTCCTCCCATTTTATGCAATTTTGCGAGCTATACCCTCGAAACTTGGGGGTGTCATCGCTATGGGAGCCTCTCTCGCAATTCTTTTCTTGGTGCCATGGCTTGACACCTCACGTATACGTTCTGGCACTTTCCGACCTATCTTTAAACAGTTCTACTGGCTTCTTGTTGCGGACGTTCTCGTTCTCGGTTACGTGGGCTCCCAGCCACCAGAGGGCATATTTATTCACCTAGGGCGAATTGCAACGGCCTACTATTTCGTACATTTTCTTTTGATCCTCCCAATAGTTGGCTGGCTGGAGCGGCCAAAGCCAATCCCGAGCTCAATTTCAGAATCGGAAGCTGGTACAACCCAAGAAGCAAGTGGGCGCTCCGAGACGGGGACTTGATAAAATGTGCTCATTAACAGACATATTGACGAAAGTTAGCAGGCGCGCGGTCGGTCTTGGAGCAACACTTATAGTAATAGTGCTGGGAGCAAGCATCGCTTCGCCCAGCATTGCCACAGAGAGCGCAAAATATGAAAAACGCAGTTGGTCGTTCTACGGAGTCCTAGGAACATATGATCGCGCTTCCCTACAGCGCGGGCTCCAAGTCTACACAGAAGTCTGTGCCGCTTGCCATGGCCTCAAACGTGTCGCATTTCGTAATCTTCTTGACCTTGGCTTTACTGAGGAAGAAGCTAAGGCCATCGCAGCCAGCTACGATGTCTCGGACGGGCCCAATGAAGAGGGCGATATGTACATGCGCCCTGGCCGACTTTCAGATTATTTTGTTTCACCATTCCCTAACGATAACGCTGCAAGGGCATCCAATAATGGGTCCCTTCCCCCCGATCTATCTCTTATTACAAAAGCACGAACCGGTGGTCCTGATTATCTTTATTCGTTGTTAACAGGGTATTCTGACCCACCCGAGGGGGAAAGTCTTCTAGAGGGCATGAGCTATAATTCAGCATTTCCAGGTCACCAGATCGCAATGCCGCCTCCTCTGGTGTCTGATGCGGTGATCTACATAGATGGGACAAATGCGACGATTCCACAAATGTCACAAGATATCACCCAATTCTTAAGTTGGGCGGCTGAGAGTAAACTTGAAGAACGTAAACGCCTTGGATTAAAGGTCATGATATTTCTTATAATATTAACAGGACTACTTTACGCAGTAAAAAGGCGAGTTTGGTCAGGCTTACACTAAGCTACATCAGTGCTACACACATTCATTCATACTAACGTTATCAGTTTTGCAACTGAGCCAAGCAATTGGGCTCTATTTTAGCTTTGGTAGCCAAAGTCCTCGTTGCACAGCGGGTCTTTCGTATACATCGTCGTACCAACGCTTAAGATGAGGATATTCCTTGAAATCAACATCGTGCCATTCATTCCGAAATACCCAAGGAAAAGTTGCAATATCAGCAATTGAGTAATCGTCCGCAAGATACTCGTGGTGAGCAAGGCGCTCATTTAGTACCCCGTAAAGGCGCTTAGTCTCTTTATGGTAACGGTCGTACGCGTAAGGAGCCTCGTCTTGCCTAGTGCGAAAGTGGTGAAGTTGGCCAAACATCGGCCCTACTCCGCCCATCTGAAACATAAGCCATTGAATGACCATGTAACGATTTCTGTGGCCAGTTGGGAAAAAACAACCAGTCTTGTCACCGAGATACATCAAGATAGCACCTGATTCAAAAACAGAATAACTCTGTCCACCCTCCTGCCTATCAACTATTGCCGGGATTTTAGAATTAGGATTAATAGCCATAAACTCTGACGAAAACTGCTCTCCGTTTGTGATATTGATAGGATGGAGATTGTAGGGAAGGCCTAGCTCCTCAAGCATTATTGTCGCCTTGCGGCCGTTGGAGGTTAGCCAAGTATACAGGTCAATCATTCCAACCTCACACAAACACAGAATCCAGACGCAACACCTAATTTAACTATAGCTTAGTTTACAGTATGTCTCTCGATCAGATTACAAAGGCAAACCGATTACTAATCAAAGGATAGCGGAGCACTTTTGAAAAACGATACGTTTTAAGTCTCCTGACGCATAGGGGATTAAATATTTATGCCGCTAGCCCCTAATTCCATATTTTGAGTTTAGCTTCGTTTGTGACGACTTCGCTGTTTGTCAAAGTAACATTGATGATACTCTTCAGCCCGATAGAACGTTGTGGCAGGCGTTACTTCCGTAACAATAGGATCACGTACATTCTGACTATGAGATTCTCTCGAAAGACGTGCAGCAGCGTCTTGGGCCGAACCATAAACAAAAATTTCTGATCGGTACTGAGTTCCCACATCGGGGCCTTGGCGATTGAGTGTCGTTGGATCGTGAATGTCCCAGAAAAGCTCCAAAAGCTCCCCATATGTCACTTGGTCAGGATCAAACTCTATTTGTACAACCTCAGCATGACCGGTATTTCCGTGACAAACGTCTTCATAACTAGGATTTGCTATTGTTCCACCCATAAAACCAACAGTAGTTGCGGAGACACCGTCGACGCGCCTAAACGCCGCCTCTACACCCCAAAAACAGCCAGCAGCAAACGTTGCCTTTTCCATATTGTCACCATCACTTTCGTAAACGCCAACAAATCTACCAGACATGTCATGACCACTGCTATAATAACCCGTCCACTAGAGTTTAAGTGCAGCCATATAGATATTCGAATAGACGTAATTCTAGCTTGCGTTGACTTAATTGGCCGAGCCCAAACAAATAGTTCTGAATATTACCCACCCACCAACGAGTCATTGGTTTTGATACGACACACAACAGCTCCAACAGTCGTTTCACAATCCGCTTCAACCAGAATCTCCTGTACCACACCAGAAACCTCAGACTCAAGCTCTATGGTGGTTTTTTCAGATTCAATCTCCGCAAGGATCGACCCCGGTGTAACTACGCTACCAGGCGATACATGCCAAGTTATAATTTCGACCTCTACAGTTGCCTGACCCATTTTAGGTATTTTAATATCAATAATCATCGGTCACTAACCACAGATTGAACGTATTGCATTGGCCAAACCAACTTGCGACGGCAATGCAGCTTGTTCGAGCGGCGCACTAAAAGCAATTGGCACATCTGCTCTCGTTACTCTTTTAATTGGCGACACCAACTCGTCATAGACCCGTTCAACAAGAAGCGATGACAACTCAGCGGCAAAACCGCAGGTCCTATTAGCATCATCGTAGATCACTGCGCGGCCCGTTTTTGCTACCGCCGAACAAACACCTTCTTTATCCAGTGGCAACAGTGTACGCGGATCCCACACTTGAACACTGATTCCCTCTGAAGACATAGATTCCGCAACCTTTAGTGCTTCTCCAACCATTTGTCCAACTGCTATTACCGTCACATCGGTGCCTTCTCTTTTAATTTGTCCCTGACCTAACGGTATTGCATAAGGCGCCTCAGGAACCTCACCACGCTGGGACAGACAACCAGCCGGAGCGAAATATCCAACAGGATCATTCTCGCGAATTGCGCTTATAAGCAGCCCTTTAGCATCATAAGCATTAGACGGACAGATTGTCTTGATACCGGCATGTAGAAAAAACGGGTAGGGATTATCTGCATGCTGTCCTGCAAGACCATTACGTGCACCGGTAGCCATAACAGTATAAGTAACAGGGATATTAACCTGCCCTCCCATCATTAATCGCATCTTTGCAGCATTATTCACCAGCTGATCAAAGGCCAAATATATCAAGGTGGCAATTTGAAACTGAACAATTGGCCGCATACCGGCCATGGCAGCACCAGTACCAAACCCAACAAAAGCAGCCTCCGAAATTGGCGTATCAAGAACCCGATTTGGTCCAAAGCGATCGAGTAAACCATACGTCTCGCCGCGTAAATTACCGCGAATATCTTCGCCAAGGATAAAGATTTCCTCATCTCTTTCCATTTCTTGGTGATAGGCCTCATTCATAGCCTGCAGGTAACGTAGCCGCCTCATAAATCTGAGCCTCGAGCAGGAAATCCTGGATATTCCCGAGCGTAGACGTAATCAAGGTAACTCCCTGTCTCTGGCCAAGGTGCCTGTCTTGCAATAGCTATTGCTTCATCTAGCTCCCTCTCAACGGCTGCATCAACCGTTGCGCGCTCATCTTCTGTCCAAATACCTTGCCCTATGAGACGACCTGCCCATCCCTCAATAGCGTCACGTTGCCGCCACAGTTCTATTTCTTCCTCGCTTCGGTAATTCAGTTTCATATGACGCTCCGCTGTATAATGGCCAACATAACGGTAAGTCTGGCACTCTATAAAGCTGGGGCCACCACCATCGCGCGCGCGCTCAACAGCGCGACGGGTCGCCGTGTATACAGCCTCTACGTCCATACCATCGACTGATTCACCTGACATGCCATATGAATCTGCTCGGGTGTGTATAGGTACTTTAACTACAGACTCAATGGGAGTCGTGATCGCATATTGATTATTCTCACATATAAATACCGCGGGTAATTCCCATATAGCTGCTAAATTCATCGCTTCATGGAACAATCCATGATTCACACCACCATCACCAAAAAAACTTACAGCCACACGATCTTCTCCTCGAGACTTAAATACAAAAGCTGCACCACAAGCCATGGGCATACCGGCTGTCACAATTCCATTTGCTCCATAAATTCCTAGACTTACGTCCGCTATATGCATTGAGCCTCCCCGTCCCTTATTATAGCCTGACTCTCTGCCCATCAGCTCAGAGAACATATACGGCACCGCACCCCCCTTAGCGATTATATGACCATGTCCCCTATGTGTAGATGTCATAACGTCATCATCTCGAAGCGCGCTACAAACGCCAACAGGCACCGCTTCCTGACCCACAGATTCATGCGTTACACCAGCAATCTCGTCCGCCTCCACCAATACGGTAACCCATTCTTCAAAACGCCTAATTAGCTTCATCGTGCGATACATCTCAACTGCTGCATCGGGCGTTATCTTAATGTTCATGCGAACTCCTTTACGACATAATCGGAACAAGTCATTGAATATTTCTCAAAGTTAACGAAAACTGTGAGTTACATTCTGCCATAGTCAAGCACGGAGACAATGGCCTGAGGGAGAATTTGTATAATGAGTCACCCAAGCTTTAAAGATTTAGCAAAATCAAACCGACCTAAGATTGGTACGGTCGTACTTGAATTCGACACGCCCGGCATAGGCCAGATTCTGAAGGCCGCCGGACTGGACTTTGTATTCTTGGACATGGAACATTCCGGGTTTAGTTTTTCGGATCTAAAACGGACCTTGCGCTACACCCAATCAGCAGAACTGCCAGCATTAGTGCGAGTTCCTTCAGATCGTTATGATCACATAGCACGAGCTCTCGACCTTGGCCCTGATGCGCTAATGGTACCGATGGTAGGTAGCGCTGAACAGGCTCGACATATCGTATCTTGTGCAAAATATGTTCCACAAGGAGAACGTGGATTCGCACCACAGGTAGCTCATGATCGTTATCAACCTGGACCTGCCCTAACTAAAATGAGACGTATAAACCGTCACACGTCGGTTTGGGCTCAGATTGAGACGGCGGAGGGCGCTGAAAATGCAGAAACTATTGCGGCAGTAACGGGAATTGATTGTCTCTGGGTTGGCCACATGGACCTCAGTCTATCTCTTGGCGTTCCCGGGCAGTACAAAAGTCCTCAAGTCAAACGTGCGTTCGAAAACGTGGTATCAGCTGCGAAAAAACATAAAAAATCGTTGGGACGTATGGTTCAAGATGTGAAGTTAGGGGCTTCTGCTTATTCCAACGGCTTTGAATTTCTTGCCTATCACGTGGATGCTTGGGCATTACACGAGTTTATGCAAACCAATGTAGAAAAAATCCGTAAAAACTGCCGCAAACCTTCGCGTTAGGCCAACCACGCGCGCCAAGCATCCCACTGCCCAATGAGCTCGGCAATGATGGCGTAACCTTCAGTTGTTGGATGAACCGAATCTCCTTGCTTATGTTCCCGCTCCCACACAGAATCACCATGAAGCACCGAGAACAGATCAAGAAACGGTACGCCAAGATCATCTGCAATATCCTTAAACACCTCGTTTGTCTGCCTAATTCTTTTGTTCGAAAACCAGAATGTTATACCCATTATCGAATCAAGGGGTTGGTTGGTTTCATCCACCGGAATCTGACCTATCCATAACGTAGGCTTTCCCCAAGCCAATGCCTCTTCAATCATTGCTCTAGCATTAGAGGCGCTCTGATGTAATGGAACTTCGACCTTATCGTTAACCATGCGGGTGTCATTCGTGCCAAAATTGAAGACCAAATGGCCCGGCAAATGATCAGGAAGCCGAAGAGCCGTTTCCCGACGCCAACGCTGCCGAATTTGTGCAGTGGTTTCTGCGCGAACCCCAAGATTATAGATCGTTAGTGAATGGCCACAGGAGCGTGCGTCAGTGGATATGCGGGCAGGCCACCCCAAGTAGTCATCATCACCCGTCCCCAGAGTGATGGAATCGCCAACGAAGCAGGTGATGAAGGTAGTCACAGCATGCCCCCTTTATTGTTCTTACTGTAGAACTATCAACATAAATCGCCTACACAGCTACCAATTACGAAAGTAAACTACACTTGGTGTCGCGCAACTACGCCAAGTGACCGCCAACGAGGAAATGCGTCAACATTGCGAGAACCGCATTGTGAACACAGAATCACTGACTTTATTCTGGGTACCTGAAAGGATTCTCCAAGTCTTTCTACCAGTGATCGGATAGGTAGAACAGCATGATGACTGCAGTCTTCACACCAGGCCCATACATCAATACCCTCGGTTTTCAACTGTCCTAAAGATGCAGGTTTCGTAGACGTTGGCATTTATCAAACTAGAACTTATAGAGAACATACATGGTATTCCTGTCATCAATTTCAGTCTAGTAACTTACGCCAAGCCTCCCAATTAGCAATAAGTTTAGCCATCATTGCGTAGTTTTGAGCTGTTGGATGAACTCCATCACCAAATGAGAAATTGTGCCCCCAAGTTTTGTCTTCAATCAACAAGGAAAACAAGTCAAGATATGGAATTCCAATCTTATCGGCCAACCCAAAATACGCACGGTTATATTCGGCTACACGTTCATTGCGGAAGTCGTACACGGCACCGGTGAATGCTGTTAGCGGCATTTTTGATTCGTCAATTGGCGTTGGCCCAATCCACAGAGTTGGATACAGTTGCCTCGCCTCCACAAGAATCTCCCGTGCAGACGCCAAAGCTTGGCTTACGGAGGCACGTATGCCGCTTCCTAACTCCTCTGCAGTATCATTCAACCCAAAGGAAAACAACAGTGCAGAGGGCACACCAGCAGGAATACGATTACTACATTCCGACCTCCATCGACTCCGAACTTCTGCGGTGGTATCACCACGAATACCAAGGTTATACAGGCCGGGATCATGTCCACTATCCGCCTCTATCCTAGCCAGTCGGCCCACCCACCCTAAAGTGTCTGAATCACCTCGACCAAAAGTAATAGAGTCTCCAACACAGCAAGTAACAAGAACAGTCATACTCTTTCCTTAGAGACCAGGGTTCCGAGTTTTTTCAAGCATTCTCCTCTGTCTGCACGAAAGTCTGTTTCCTCCTCCCACCAATACTCTATGACCTTAATTAATCTACCTACACTCGGACCGGGCTTTATCCCCATTGCTACGACATCCGCACCCTTAACCGGCAAAAGAGGATGAACCCATGACTCCGCAACGTCTAGTAGTTTTTGCCAACCTTCAAAACCTCCGAATCGCGCTACATGCAATAGAACTAGATCAGAGAATCTAGACGGACCGA
Organism: uncultured Alphaproteobacteria bacterium; assembly: GCA_913041535.1. Taxonomy (GTDB): domain Bacteria; phylum Pseudomonadota; class Alphaproteobacteria; order VGEJ01; family VGEJ01; genus CAJWJK01. The sequence continues at coordinate 247,684 of CAJWJK010000001.1, read as the reverse complement.
GTCGGTACAAAATACGCCGCACATATTTCTCAGTAGGTGATTCTGTCAAAACCATAGATGGTTTTGTCAATAACTGCAGCCGCTCGCGTTGCTGCTTTGACAACTGCAGCCGATCAGCCACGGCGGAGGAATTGCTAGCTTCAGACAAAAGCGCCGCAAGCCGACGCTCTGGATCAGGCTTGTCTTCAATGCCTATTAGACCTTGCAAACATTGCAAACTAACTACTTCAGGTAAAATAACCGCAAGGATATCTCTTTCTTTCATCAGTTTCAGTGCCTTGATAGAACCAGGCGCAGCTAACAGCTGGAAAACTTCACTGACAATTCGATTCCCTGATAAACCTCGAAGATCTTCCGCAGCTGAGCGACAGGCATCAAGACCTTCAACATCCGGTTCGCAACGCCCAAAATATGCGTAGAATCGGAAATACCTTAGGATTCGCAAGGCATCCTCAGATATTCTGGTACTGGCATCACCTATGAACTTTACTCGTCCAGCCTGCAAATCCGTAAGGCCCCTAACCGGATCGTACAGAGTACCATCGGCATCGCAATAAATCGCGTTAATCGTAAAGTCCCTTCGACTAGCATCCACCTGCCAATCAGCTGTAAACGCAACTGAGGCATGACGCCCATCAGTCTCAACATCATGCCGCAATGTAGTGATTTCGATACGCCATTCCCCAACTATGGCCGTTATGGTTCCATGCGCCAATCCGATGATACCAACCTTTATCCCTGCTCTCTCTAATAACTCCACTACGTGTTCCGGTATAATGGAGGTTGCTATATCGATGTCTTGAACAGGACGTCCCAACCAGGCATCACGGACACAACCTCCGACAAACCTTGCAGAGCCATACGAAGCCAAAGCTGAAAATACTGCCCGCGTCTCAGGTGCCGTCATCCACGTCTGAGGGCTAAGCCTTCCAACTGGTTGCATCAATCGATAACACCCTAACTATTGAAAAAAATCATTTAGTCTCTGCCGGAATGATTTTTCCATCGTCACCTATACGGGGAGATGTATACGTACCTCCAGGATCGTAACGCCCAATTTGAGTCATAACGATCATAGAAATAACCAGCAACACCAATCCAGCCGCTGAGAGCCATCCAAATGGGGCATCACCCCAACGCGGAGAATGGATATGGCTACCTACCGAATTTTTTGATCTTCGTCTCTGGTACCAAAACCAAAGTGCGTAAAGCAGAAATGGTAATACTAGAAAAAACCCGTGCAGCAAGATCTTTTTTATCATTATCCAGATAACCTCCTAGAGAGGTTTACTAACATACCAGCTGTAGCACCCCATATGCGCCTGCCTTCATATGGCAATACATAGAATTGCCGCCTTACACCAGAAAATTCTGCAGTCTCTATTTGATAATTTCTTGAATCCAAAACATAGTTGATGGGCACCTCAAAGACATCAGAAACCTCGAATGGGTTTGTCTCGAGACGGACGTCACCCACCACGAGACCAATTATCGGTGCAATGCTAAATCCGGTGCCAGTTTGATAAGTATTGAGTCGACCCAAAACCTCTACATTACACCGCATAAGGCCAATTTCTTCCTCAGCCTCCCTTAAAGCAGTATCCACTGAATCGCTATCACTTGCCTCCATGCGCCCCCCGGGGAAACTGACTTGACCGGCATGATAACGTAGGTTCTCAGCACGTTGAGTCAGAAGAATAGTAGTTGCTTTTGGTCTATCAAATATTGGAATAAGGACGGCCGCTGCAGTAAACTCTTCCGTTTCCAACAAACCCAAATCACAATTAGAACCGTCCCTCTTATCAATGCAAAAGGGGGTTGTGGTTTGTACAAATCGCGACCTTAGTACCTCAAGGCGCATTTTTGATGGACGCATTGATCTAAACTCATCACTACTCATCTCTATCGACGTTTCCTAAGGGAAAAAATAACCCACAACTCCAGACTCCATATACACGACAATCGCTGGCGGACTCCTCTCCATGTTCTACAAGGTCATAATATACTGAGCGAGCAATTAGAGCTTCGAGCTTATTGCGCACAAGAATATAGGGCGACGGTTCACCATTCGAAGCATGATATGCAACCCGGATTGGATGATCAGAATCTGCAGTGACTTTCTCCCCAAGGTTTGTTTCAAAAGTTAATTTCTGACTTTTTCCGCTTCCTTCACAAAAAAGAGAAACTGCCACAAACGGCGCATCCTCAATCTCGATGCGGCCCCGTTCTGCTGGCGTCACTAAATAGTAGAAGCCATCAGAGTCCCTAGTAAGAACGCTTGCAAATAATTTTACTAACGACTTCCGAGCAATCACAGATCCCTGATAATACCAAGATCCATCTCGAGAAATTTTTATTTCAAGATTGCCCAACTCGATCGGCACTCTCGAGTTTGGCAAACGACTAGTCGATACACAGCAGTCAGTGATGTCTGTGCTCTTACGCTCATTAGAAGAAAACGGTTCCATAAGAGATACTAAATATCACTTGTGACATATAAAGTTATATGAAAATGAGCATATCAGATCATTACCATACGCCATACTGGGAAACTATTACATAGTAGCTTTAGGCAGCGAACTGAAGCAGGCCACTGCGAGTTCTAATCTCCCAATTTAACCCTTAAGCGCTCCCATGCTAATGCCTCGCACCAAAAATCTTTGGAAGAAAATGACAGCAAAAAAGACGGGTAGAGACCCAAGAATTGACATTGATCCTACTTTGTTCCAATAAGTCTGTTGCACTGCAAAGTAGCCAGTCACTTGCACGGGAAAGGTAACAATATCCTTATTGCTTAGTACAAGAGCAAACACAAACTCGTTCCATGTGAAGACAAACGTAAATACTGCTGTTGCAAAGATTCCCGCGCGCGACATTGGTAAAATGACACGGTAAAGAACCTCCCAACGCGTACACCCATCAACGAGTGCACTTTCCTCCAGTTCTACTGGAATGTCCTCAATGTAGCCTCGCATCATCCAAATCGCGAATGGCAAGTTGAACGCAACATAAACCACAATAATTGAGGGAAAGGTATCCAGTATATCAACGAATGCAAAAGCAAGAAAAAGCGGGAATGCTATTGCAATTGGAGGCAGCATGCGCTGAGACATGATCCATATAGCAAAGTTGTGTCCACCGGTACGGAAACGTGCCATGGAATATGCACACATCGTGCCTAAGATCATAGTAACGATAGTAGTTGAAGTAGCAATAATTAGACTGTTTATGAAAGTTCTAAAGTCTTCATTTATACCAGAGAATAGGACTATAAAATTTCCGAGGTGAAATTCGGATGGCCAATAAATAGGTGGAACAGAGAACATCTCCTCCGCTGATTTAAACGCCATTATAAACAGCCAATATATTGGAAACGCTACTATCAGAACTGCGACCAAAACACCAAGGTATCGCGCAATCTGCACCAGCCGCTTCCGCAAGCCTTTTCCTGCCACTACGGCTTCAGTATGAGTTAGACTCACCGAGAGATCTCCACACGCCTTAATGCAGCAACAACAATTATTGACAAAAGCACAATAATCAAGAAGACCATTGCACCAGTATAACTAGTCTCAAACTGATGAAATCCCGTTATGTACATGTATATAGGCGTAGTCTCTGTCATCGTTCCTGGGCCACCTTTTGTCACGACGAATACGATGTCAAAGATACGGACAAGATCCAATCCCCTAATCAATATTGCTATAAACATTACCGGCCAAATAGCCGGCAATGATACTCGCCAAAACGTTGTCCAAAACCCTGCACCATCTATGGCAGCTGCATCGGTCAAGTCGGTGTCAACATTAGAGAGTCCAGCCAGCAAAATAAGGAACATAAAGGGAAACCACTGCCATATTTCAGCAACCAATATAACCGGATACACCCAGTTAGGATCAACAACCCAAGTGATCTGTATATCCGCGCCACTTACCCAATTTAAAAAATGAGTTATAGGCCCATATCGAGTGTCAAACATTAAACGCCACACGGCTCCTACAACAATTGGGCAGATGACAGAAGGTAAAAGTATAATGGCAATAAAAATTGGCTTACCACGCAGCGGTCCCAGAAAAAGTCGCGCTAACAAAAGACCCAAAAAAAGCTCGCAAGGAAGCGCAATGACTGTGATCAATGCGGTATGCCATAAAGACTCCCAGAATCGGTCATCCTCAAACATCCATTCGTACCAACCAAAACCGTACCAAGAATAATCCTGGTCCATCATGGTTACGTATTGGAAACTAACTACTAGGGAATAGATTATTGGGAATAATCCCACCAACAGCATGACGAAAACTGCCGGCGCTATAAGCCAATACTTAAATCTATTATCTTGAAGAAGCGCGCTAGTCCGAAATCCGCCTGCTGCCTGTGCTTCAGCAATTGTCATGGAGCAGAGGTCCAATCAACCATCGTTTATAGAACTAGGGGCGAGCGAAGGATACACCCCCGCTCGCCGCCGTAGTTTTGTTTAGCGATACGCGTTTTCTTGCGCTGCAAATTGCTTGTAGACATCGCGCTGACGATCAACACCAATTTGCTTAGTCACCCGATCAGCCGATTTACACGCTGTATCAAGTGCTGATTGTGCATCTTCACCACCGATAGCAGCCTGAACAGCGTTGTCAATCAAATCGTGATACTTTTGCGCCTGAATCACGGTAAGATCCTGAACGCCATTCTCTCCAGCAGTTTTTAGCGCATCCAGATACTGCCCAGCATTCGACCATAGGTTTCTGAAACCAGGATCTGCATAGTGCGATACGCGGAACGGATCCCGTATTGAATAACCAAGACTAGTTTTTCCAGTACTGACCTCTATAGAATTAGACCACTGAGCAAAAAGGTAAGCTGCTTCTTGGTTGTCACTTTTTGAAGCAACTGAAATGATCCAACCAACAGCGAGCTCAGGAGTTCCCCCAGGTGGAACTGCGTAGCCTATTTTGCCTTCAACATGTGAAGGGGGCACCCAATTCATGGCCTCAATATCAGTACCAACGTTCTGAATCCAACGCCCAACGCCCGGCCATGTATAGTGAAGGGCAACATGTCCATTCAACATGGACGCTGCGGCTTCAGTAAAGCCCCATGCATCCGCTCCTGGCGGCATATAGCGCCTCTGTTCAACAAAGTCAGACAAAGAGCTCACACCTGCTTCTGAATTCCACGTGCAATTCATGGTTTCCACGTCAAAGAAACGTCCACCATAATCGCGGAACATATCCATCCAGAAATAAAGAGTTAAACCTTTAGCTCTTGGTTGGGCAGCACCATAAATATCTGGTCCGTACTTATCAGTAATGAACTGGGCAACGTCATCCCATTCCTTCCAAGTAGTGGGAGCAGCAAGCTTATACCCATACTTCTCTTTGAACTCTGATTGATTTGCCGCATCTTCATCAATCAAGTCCTTCCGATACATCATTACGTGCACATCGCCATCGTCGGGAAACCCGTAGACCTTCCCTTTGTACTCGCCCCAACCTTTATAGGCACCTGCGATATCGTTGTAATCATCCCAGTACCCAAATTGATCCATCCAATCGTTGACCGGAACGACTGCGCCCATTTCAACTAGGTCAGGCAGATAGGCTGGAGCCACATCAAGCACATCAAAATTTGCCGGACCCCGGAAGTCCTGTACCGTGGTAACAAACATCTCGTTAACCGGTGCAGATGTCTGGTCTACAGTGATTCCCGTGAGTTCTTTCCACTGCTGTGCATTCCATAGCTCCCATCCCAAAGCCTGCAATCCGGCCTCACTGTGAAGCGATAGGGTCGTGCCAGAATATTTCTGCGCCGCTGCCACTGCTCGATCTCCAGCAGATTCAGCGTTTGCCATCTGCCCAAACCCCAATGCTAAGCTTACCGCGGTTGCCGCAGCTGCGATTCTAAACATCGACATCTCTTCCTCCCAAATTGTTGGCGATGTTGATAAGATCTCTATGCCACACCCAGGCCCACGAATTTGCGCGAAGCGATAGGTGTGCATTGGAATTAGGCCGTCTTTTTCCTAACCTGTCAAGAAACCTATGACCAGTCAGCGTAGAACGCTGCTCCCCTCAAAACGGTTTCTGGAAATAATTCGTTGAATTATCACGCTCGCAACCAGAACAATATTGTGAACTTGGGCAGCAATATGGGGTGCTTGGTCGTTATCTAAACCGAAAACTGAAATATCAGCACACAGACCCGACGATGTTTGATATCAGTGCAATCAGCCAGCGGCTAACTCTCTATTTAACGAGACAGCGATAGCTTAACGGAATCATGAGTAACCGAAGACGGTATCTTAAACCACTTAGTTTCCAGTCTACCTGTTGCACTATGGTGGAGCGCTGTATAATGATCACATGTCTATCATTGAAATTCTTGTCTTGATCGCGTTATTAGCCACATTAGCAGTGCTTGCGATAGGACTCGTCTCAATGTTGCGTGGTGGTGAATTCAATCGTCGGCATGGCAATAACATGATGCGTGCCCGGATTATTACGCAAGCCACTACTGTACTCATGTTGTTAATATATTTTTTTTCTAGTAGGCCTTAAATCAAGTTACCCTTTGACTTAATGTAATTCGCTTCTCTATGAATCCACGTTGATTATCGTCCGGTGCAATACGGTGGGGAGCTGATTTAACAATCGTCGGGATATTAAAGGTCGGCAATTAATGGTTAAACTGACGCGTATCTACACTCGTGGAGGTGATGGAGGGACAACGTCCATCGGCAATGGAGACCGCGTAGATAAACATGATCTCCGAATCCACGCCTGTGGAACGGTGGACGAGGCAAATGCCGCCATTGGTGTTGTGCGTTTACACACAGAAGGGGTAATTGATTCGATTCTGGCGCGTATTCAGAATGACCTTTTTGATCTCGGAGCCGATTTATGTATTCCGGGTAAGGATGATGAGAATCTTCGTGTTACAAGAAGCCAAATCGACCGTTTGGAATCAGAAATTGATCAAATAAATTCTAAACTGGACCCTCTCAACTCTTTCGTGCTACCAGGTGGAACCACAGCGGCAACACAATTACACGTCGCTAGAACAATAACCCGTCGCGCCGAACGCATCGTCAGCGAACTTGCGCATCAAACCCCGATTAATCCCCGTGTTCTAATGTATCTAAATCGGTTATCTGACCACTTATTTGTTCTAAGCCGACACCTCAATGCGCAGAAAGGTGGCGACATCCTTTGGCAACCTGGAGTTAACCGGGGAGATTAGTTCCGAGCTAAAGTAAGACTCCAAGCATTTAACCTGAACACAAGACCTCCGGCATGTGTTAGCCATCGTCCAAGAATACTCTGAGGTCTAAGACCAGCTGCCTTGAGAGTCATCATTATTGCCCTTTCAACATGAGCACGCTGGTAAAGTGGCAGGGTGCGCCGGGCATAGGCCCGACCATGGTATCGCCGCTTATATGGCTCAGGTGGGCGATTACCGCAGTAATATGCATAGGCAAGCTCATCGTCACTGCTTTCCAAAAGTCGTGTAAGAGCAACCGCTAGCCCAGTGAAGAATCCTAAAGCCTCACGAGACCGATAACGTTTCATATTGGCATAAAATAACTTGTAGTGACGAAACTCATCACCAGCTATTCGACGGCAGATATCTTGCAAAACCGGCTCATCAGAAGCATCACGTATTGCGCTATAGAATGAGCTTGTACCAACCTCCACGATACACCTAGCTATCAACTCCTTGGTGCGAGAACCTCGTACCGAATGATTGCTATCAAGAGGCAAAATATGACCTGCAGTAAACTTTCTAAAGCTATGGTCAAAATCAAAATCTGGATCAGCCAGCTCGCACCATCGACGCAGAACTATTCCATGTTGGACCTCCTCAATACCCCACGCCCTCGCTTCAGATTGGAAACTTTCATCATCATGAAAGACAGAGCAGAGATAAGTCACATAATCATCCGAATGATGCTCTACCATACAGGCACCCTTTATCGCTTTGAGTATATCAGGGTCCACTTTGGTAGAATCAAACTCGCCCCAAGATATGTCGTTAGGGGACCAAGTCGACCTCCTCCTAAAGCCTCCTGGGGGATTGCTAACTCGCTCCTCTCTTACAACCCGCGACATCAACTATTACAACTCCAACTGAAATAATTAATTTATCCAAAGGCTATAACAGCGCTTATCACTTGATCAGTTAGCTGCCCGCAACATTTCCTCAAAAAGCTGCACTGAGACCTCCGCTCGATGCCGCTCAGACTCATTTTTCGAATCTTCAATATCCTCTCGCGCATTCTGCAAGCGCTCTTCCAAGTTAACACGATCTAGTTCCTCTACATCGATCGATTCCTCTGCGAGAACCGTACATCGTTCGGACGTAACTTCGCATACACCGCCAGAAACAAATAAACGTTTCGTATTGGTATTTTCGTTATGTATTTCAAGCACACCAGGGCGAACCGACGTCATCACTGGGGCATGCCCAACTAAAACTCCAAAGTCACCTTCTGTTCCAGGTACAACAACCATATCCACCTCTTCAGATACCAGAAGAGACTCAGGAGAAACCAACTCGAAATGCACTTTATTCATAATGCTAGCAACCCTATGCGGCCTCAGCAGCCATCTCCTTTGCGCGCTCTATTGCCTCATCGATCGAGCCGAGCATATAAAAGGCTGCCTCAGGAAGATCGTCATGCTCACCGTCAACAATCTGTTTAAAACCTTTAATGGTATCCTCAAGAGAGACAAGGACACCTGGTCGGCCTGTAAAGACTTCTGCTACATGAAACGGCTGAGATAGAAAGCGTTGAATTTTTCGAGCTCGAGCTACAGTAAGTTTGTCCTCCTCGCTTAGCTCATCCATTCCAAGAATAGCAATAATATCTTGCAACCCTTTATACGTTTGCAACACCTCTTGCACTCGCGTGGCGACTGAATAATGCTCCTCACCAACAATTCGCGGGTCCAGCATTCGGGATGTTGAATCGAGCGGATCAACTGCCGGATATATGCCTAACTCTGCTATCTGGCGCGACAGAACTGTAGTTGCATCCAGGTGCGCAAACGACGTTGCTGGTGCAGGATCCGTTAAATCATCAGCTGGCACATAGATCGCTTGTACAGATGTTATAGAACCTTTATTCGTTGAAGTTATTCTCTCCTGCAAGTTCCCCATATCCGTAGCCAACGTTGGCTGATAACCAACCGCGCTAGGAATACGACCAAGCAATGCGGAAACCTCTGAGCCAGCTTGAGTAAAACGAAAGATGTTATCAACAAATAAAAGAACGTCCTGTCCCTCTTCATCACGAAAATATTCTGCCAACGTCAGGCCCGTTAACCCTACACGAGCCCGTGCACCAGGCGGCTCGTTCATCTGCCCAAAAACCAAAGCCGCTTTTGACTCTCCCTCTACATCAATAACTCCAGACTCAATCATTTCATGGTAAAGGTCATTGCCCTCTCTCGTTCTCTCGCCTACACCTGCAAAAACTGAATACCCACCATGAGCTTTCGCAATATTGTTTATAAGCTCCTGAATAATAACGGTTTTTCCAACTCCTGCACCACCAAACAGACCAATTTTTCCACCACGAGCGTATGGTGCGAGCAAATCCACTACCTTTATACCAGTTACTAGTATTTCCTGCTCCGTAGATTGATCCACAAAATCTGGTGCAGGGCGATGAATCGGAAGCGTCATGGCTGTTTTTATATCACCTCGCTCATCTACAGCATCACCAATTACATTCATAATACGCCCTAGAGTTTCAGGGCCCACCGGCACGCGGATTGGTTCACCAGTGTCCGTAACCTCCATTCCCCGCACCAAACCTTCAGTCGAGTCCATGGCAATGGTTCGTACAGTTGATTCCCCAAGATGTTGAGCAACCTCTAGAACAAGTCTTTGACCCTCGTTCTCACATTCCAAGGCATTTAAAATGGGTGGCAATTCTCCCTCAAATTGCACATCAATTACTGCACCAATTACTTGGGAAATTCTACCAACAAGGTTAGTCGTCATATCGTGCTCCCTTGTATAAGTTCACTACAGCGCCTCTGCGCCAGAGATAATTTCGATGAGCTCGTTAGTGATTACTGCTTGGCGGGATCGGTTGTAGTTGAGTCTTAACCCATCAATCATATCACCAGCATTACGAGTGGCATTGTCCATTGCCGTCATACGAGCGCCTTGCTCACTTGCCGCATTCTCCAGCAACGCACGGTAGACCTGAACTGCTAAGTTTCTTGGGACTAGTGTCTCCAGTATTTCAATCTCATCCGGTTCGAACTCTGGTATGATGCTATCGGTTTCTTCTCCAGACTCACCATCCACTACTCGAATAGCGGCAGGCACAAGCTGACGTTCCGTCACATCCTGGGACATAACTGATTTAAATGTATTAAAAAATATCGTACATACGTCAAATTCTTCATCGTTGTACAAACCGATTATTCGCTCGGAAATCAAAGCTGCATCAGAAAAGGACAGACGGCGAACACCTCCGAGATCAACGGTATCCAGCATGAGACCGCCAAATTCCCTTCTCAAAATGTCACGCCCCTTCTTACCAACACAAAGAACCTTCACAGTTTTACCTTGAGAAGTCAGTTCACGAATATGTAGTCTCGCAGCTCTAGCAATTGACGAATTAAACGCACCACACAGTCCCCTCTCAGCAGTAGCAATAACCACAAGATGAACTGCGTCCGTGCCAGTACCAACTAGCAACCGTGGTGCCGACTCTTGCGTTCCTAGGCTTGCCGAAAGTGAGCTCAAGATACGGTCCATGCGTTCAGCATAAGGCCGAGAAGCTTCCACCTGCTCCTGAGCACGGCGCAGTTTTGATGCGGCAACCATTTTCATCGCTTGAGTAATCTTCTGCGTTGATTGAACGCTACTGATGCGATTACGAAGATCCTTAAGGCTAGGCATGCACTCTCAATCCGTCTTAAAGAATGTCACTGATCGTTAATTGTGATCATTTAGAACTATGAAAAGCTAGCGGAAAATGAATCAATTATACTCGTAAGTTCCTTTTCCGTTTCCTCAGAGATCTCCCCTTCCGTACGAATATTATCCAGGAGTGACCCATGTTTGTCTCGAATTTCGGCCAAGACAGAAGTTTCAAACCGACGGACATCAGCCACCGCCACTTTATCCAGATATCCACGAACACCTGTAAAGATTGATACCACCTGCTCTTCAACCGACATAGGAGAGTACTGACCTTGTTTTAACAACTCAGTAAGGCGAGCACCGCGCGCCAACAAACGCTGCGTAGATGGATCAAGATCCGACCCAAACTGCGCAAATGCCGCCATTTCTCTGTATTGTGCAAGTTCAAGCTTTATTCGGCCAGCTACTTGCCTCATTGCTTTCACTTGGGCTGCTGAACCAACTCGACTTACTGATAGTCCCACATTCACAGCCGGACGAATCCCTTGATAAAATAAATCAGTCTCAAGGAATATCTGACCGTCCGTAATTGAAATTACATTGGTTGGAATATAAGCCGAAACATCGTTAGCTTGTGTTTCTATGACTGGCAACGCCGTCAGAGAGCCAGACCCGTTTTCATCATTCATCTTAGCAGCGCGCTCAAGTAAGCGGGAGTGAAGATAAAACACGTCACCAGGGTATGCCTCGCGTCCTGGCGGTCTACGCAACAGCAGAGACATTTGACGATAGGCTACCGCCTGTTTTGACAAATCATCGTAAATGATGACGGCGTGCATCCCGTTATCTCGAAAAAACTCACCCATAGCACATCCAGCATAAGGAGCTAGAAACTGCAGAGGCGCCGGTTCGGAAGCCGTAGAAGCGACCACAATGCAATATTCCATAGCACCATAGTCCTCAAGAGTCTTTACAACCTGAGCAACCGTCGATCTTTTCTGGCCAATAGCAACATAGACGCAATAAAGCTTCTTTGACTCATCATCAGTCTTATTTACTTCTTTCTGGTTAATAATGGTATCAACTGCCACAGCAGTTTTACCAGTCTGCCGATCTCCAATGATCAATTCCCGTTGCCCCCTACCTACAGGAATCAAACTATCCAATGCTTTCAGCCCAGTCTGCATTGGCTCATGCACAGAGCGGCGCGGAATAATACCTGGTGCCTTAACTTCTACGCGCCTTCGCTCTTCACTATCAATTGGCCCTTTGCCATCAATCGGATTACCTAAAGCATCAACCACTCGACCCAAAAGGGCTTTCCCCACGGGAACATCGACAATAGCACCGGTTCGCTTGACTATATCACCTTCTGTGATACCACGGTCCTCACCAAGAATGACAACACCGACATTATCATTCTCGAGGTTTAGAACCATGGCCGTAAGACCATTTTCGAACTCCACCATCTCACCCGCCTGAACATTATCCAGGCCATGAATTCGGGCTATACCGTCACCTACAGACAACACCTGCCCAACCTCTGATACCTCCGCCTCCGTATCAAAGTTCTCTATCTGATTCTTAAGAATTTCGGTAACTTCGGCGGCGCGGATGTCCATCATCCAACCCCTTTCATAACTAGCCTAAGATTATGTAACTGAGTACGAATGGACGTGTCTAGCATACGTGACCCAACCCGCACTATGAGCCCCCCCAGCAAACTTTGATCCACTTGGCTTGCAAGGTTGACATCACGACCCAATGCCTTCGAAAGTCCAGACTCAAGTGCTTCGACTTGCCCCGCCTCGAGAGCGCGCGCTGATATGACCTCAGCTCCCACTTCTCCACGGTGATCCGCAAGACGCTCCCTGAATATGCGTATCACCTGCGCAAGAATGTACAGGCGACGATTACGTGCCAAAAGCCCAACAAACTTTCGAACCAAGTCATGTGCTTCGGCAACATTAAGCAAAGCATCAATAGCTTTACCCTGTTGGGCACGACTTAATACAGGGCTACTTATCAACTGCTCGAACTCCCCACTATCTTTCAGCAACACCCCTAGCGCCGCTAGATCTTTCCCTACAGCGTCAAGTTCTCCTTGATCTCTAGCCAACTCAAACAGCGCATTCGAGTACCGACCCGCAAGTCCAAATGTCAAAGAAAGTTCGGTCGCCACTTAGTTCGATCCCCGTTTGTTGCAACAATATAGGCCCCATCTGGTAGAGCTCAACAAAACAAACGACGGCGGTTGCAACAAGGACGCGCCGTCAGATCAGGCATCTTAACTAGCATCGCGTATAGCTACTTGCAAGACGCCTATATATTACAAATGGAAACACCTAAATAAAGCGATGCTTTTTCGTCGCAGCTACGCTGTATTTTACACTACCTTCCCTGGATTCATGAGGCTGTTCGGATCTACGGCAATCTTTATACGTTCCATAATATCCATCTCAATCTCAGACTTATGTCGCCGTATTTCACCACGTTTTGAACGCCCAACTCCATGCTCAGCACTTATACTACCATCAAAACTTGAAACTATGTCATTCACTACCCGATTGAGATCATCACCACACGCAAGAAATTTGTTCGCATCCATTCCTACTGGGCATGCAAGGTTAAAATGTATGTTGCCATCACCAAGATGGCCAAAAGCCACTAATCGGACCCTTGCGACCTCAGCTTGAATACTTGCCTCAGCCTGAGCCATAAAATCAGCGATTTGTGATATAGGGACCGAAATGTCATGTTTAATGCTCGCCCCATCCCTTCGCTCGGCCTCAGGGATGCTCTCACGCAATCTCCACAACGCTCGTCCCTGTTCCATACTTGTGGCTACTACTGCATCATGAATATTCCCTAGCTCGTGAGCAGAAGACAGTGTCTCCTCAAGGGCAATCTTTAGTGCCTGACCCTGTGAGGACGCCGATAGAGAGGTCAACACATACCAGGGATGAGAATTCGTTAACGGATTAGCCGTCTGCGGCATATGAGTTAGAACAAGGTCTAAGGCGGTGTCAGATATCAGTTCAAACGCATCCACCATACCATTAGACCGAACCTGCATCTGATCCAATAAATCGCACGCCTCCTGAATTCCTTGAACCGCTATGAAAGCCGTTTGGGTTTCGCGCGGACTGGGAAAAAGACGCAAAACCGCCGCAGTTATGATACCGAGTGTTCCCTCTGCCCCTATGAATAACTGCTTAAGGTCATAGCCCGTATTGTCCTTCCGCAACCTGCGAAGACCATCCCACACTTGGCCATTCGGAAGAACAACCTCAAGGCCCAAAGCAAGATCTCGCGCGCTTCCATAACGCAACACATTTATTCCACCTGCATTTGTAGATAAATTACCACCGATCTGACAGCTCCCCTCAGCAGCTAAACTAAGTGGGAATAATCGATTCACACTAGCAGCTGCACTCTGCACATCTGAAAGTACACAACCGCCTTCCACTGTGATCGTATTATTTATAGGATCGATGTCACGAATACAGTTTAGCCTTGTTAACGATAATAGGATCTCACTACCCGTATCATGTGGTACAGCACCTCCCATGAGCCCGGTGTTGCCACCTTGGGGAACAATAGGAGTCCCGGCTTCAGCACAAACAGACACAACATTTGAAACCTGATTTACTGTCTTAGGGCGCACTAATATGGGAACAGCCCCAAAATAACGGCCGCGTCGCTCCTCCAAGTAAGGTGCCAGATCATCCGAATTATCAATATAGCCACCAGGTCCGACTATTTCTCTAATCCGATCAATGACCGTAGCGGGTACAGAGCATGCAGTCATAAGAAGGGGTGTAGCCTAAGGCCAAGAACTCAGCAAGTCCCCATGGTTTTACTGCATGACTTTATGGTGTTAGCGGAGTAGCAGCCGCACGGCGTAACCTATCATTTATTGCCCTTCCTATACCTGATTCCGGAATAGTCATTACGGCAACTGCCACGAACTCCGCCCGATCTAATCGACGAAGCATAGAAAACAAATTACTAGCTGCCTCTTCCAGATCGCCACTAGGACTTAGATTAAGGCTTTCGCTGTCTGACGCCAGCTGCGAAGGACCAAAAGCCAACAGTGCTTCACCTGGCATAACTTCAGTTACATTGATTCTCACAGGACGACTTGGTGCATAATGGCTCTCCAACATCCCCGGAGCAAGGGGAGATAACCCATTAATCTTGTTCGAGACTATAGCACCAATTTCTTCTTCAAGGACCTCCCGTGAAATACCACCAGGTCTTAAAATGCAGGGCACATTATCAACAAGGCTAATTACTGTAGACTCAATGCCGATCCGACATGGACCACCATCAATTATCATTTCAACACCCCATTTTAGACTCTCCTGCACGTGCTCAGCCGTAGTGGGGCTAACCGACCCAGACATATTAGCACTAGGGGCAACTACTGGCCCGTTAACCTTGGCTAGAAGTTCCAGTGCTACTGAATGATCAGGCATCCGAACTGCAACAGTATCCAGCCCAGAGGACGCAAGCCAGGATACGTTGCTGTCAGCTGACCGAGGAAGAACCATTGTCAGTGGTCCAGGCCAAAACCTATCGGCTAAGGACAAAGATCTCGCATCACACCTGGCCACATCTTCGAGACTATTGCGTCGGGGCACATGAACAATAAGCGGGTTAAAGGATGGCCTTTCCTTAACGGCGAACAGAGAAGCTACTGCCTCATCATTACTCGCATCCGCACCCAGACCATATACAGTCTCCGTAGGAAAAGCGACAAGACCACCACTACGAACAATGTCAGCGGCTTTGCAGATGGACCCTCTATCAACAATTGGTACGGATGTTTTAGACAAGTTATCCAGTATTCCCTTATTCCGAGTCGTCACACAATACCAGCACACATTTTCAAACAAACTAGAAAAGTGGCAATAGATTGTTACAATTTCATGGCCAATCAACCTACCGCCTGTCACAATCATCCAGGGAAAACTAATTATCGTCTATAGGCATGAATCAAATTGTCGATGCCATATACACTCATACCGAGGGCGAGCCTACCTGCATCGTACACAGAGGTATTGAGTGGCCACGCGGAGATATCCTTTCCAAACGACGTTATATTGAAAAGAATTATGATTGGCTACGCCGCGCCTTAATGCGCGAGCCTAGGGGACATAAAGACATGTTTGGTGTATTCGTGACACCACCACATGACCCGAAAGCACACTACGGTATGGTATGGATGGACGGTGGGGGCTACATGCATATGTGCGGTCACGGCACTATTGGACTCGTGTCTGCAATAGTTTCAGAAAAATGGATGCCAACCAGCAACTCATTATTGAACATCTGTCTTGAAAGCACAGCTGGAATTATTTCTGCAGAAACATTGATAGAAAACGATAAAGCTGTGTGGTGCAAGTTCGAAAATGTTCCCGCATTTGTGACTGAACAGGCCGTTCCCCTGGAGATTCCAGGACACGGAACCGTGTATGCTGATATTGCATTCGGCGGCAATTTCTTTGCGTTAATCCGTTGGGAGTCATCACAAATTCAGATCTGTCCGGAGAATGGGCATCACTTTAGACAGCTAGGTGAATACGCGAGAGTCACTCTGTCCCGACAACTTGAACTAAAGCATCCTGCAAAGTCGCATATCGCTGATCTCTACGTGGTTACATTTTGGCACGAATCGGAAAGGCCTGAGGCTAGATATCGCTGTGTCCATGTCTTTGCGAATGGCCAACTCGACCGTTCTCCTGGCGGCACTGGGACGAGTGCAATGATGGCGATGTTAGAGGCGCGTGGTGAGTTGCAGATCGGCGAAACAATTCATGCCGAAGGACTTCTTGGAAGCGGCACATTTGAAGGATGCCTCACAAAAGAAACTACGGTCTTTGGAACCCGCGCCGTTATCCCGACGATAAGGGGCTCTGCCCACGTAACCGGTCATGCAACGTGGACGATTGACCATAACGACCCAGTGGGTCTCGGTTTCGAGGTGAGCTAAGCTTATTGCCTCAGGTCAGGTAATAATAGCCGTTTCCTGTAATGAAGAGATAGTTAATGAGGATGTAGTGAACAATTATCGAGCACCCTTGACAGACATGAAATTTGTCCTCTCTGAAATCCTTGATCTTGAGAGAATTCTAGAACTGCCAGATGTCTATGCAGACTCCGAAATCCTCGAAACAATATTCAACGAAGCAAGCAAACTCGCTTCTGAGGTGATTTCACCGCTCAACTCGGTCGGAGACCGAGCTCCCAGCACATTGCAAAACGGTTTAGTGCAGACCCCTCCTGGCTTCTTAGATGCGTATAACAAATTCGTTTCAGGCGGCTGGAATTCAGCAGCGTTCGACCCTGCTATTGGGGGCCAAGGCCTACCAAGATCTGTAACGATGGCGTTATTTGAAATGTGGGAAAGCTCCAATATGGCCTTTAGTCTGTGTCCCACTTTGACCCAAGGTGCCGTTGAATGCCTTAGGTTGCATGGAAGTACTGAACTAAAATCACTTTACCTTGAAAAACTCGTGTCCGGCGTTTGGTCGGGCACCATGAATCTCACAGAGCCACAATCAGGCTCAGACCTTGGCACCATTCGCACTCAATCGGAGCGCGATGGAAACCATTACAGACTTCGCGGGACAAAGATCTTCATCACATATGGAGATCACGACCTTACCGAAAATATTGTACACATAGTTCTAGCACGATCTCCAGGAAAGGCATCGGGAATAAAAGGATTAAGCTGTTTTTTGGTACCTAAATATCTTGTTAATCCGGA
Source organism: uncultured Alphaproteobacteria bacterium (assembly GCA_913041535.1). Classification (GTDB taxonomy): domain Bacteria; phylum Pseudomonadota; class Alphaproteobacteria; order VGEJ01; family VGEJ01; genus CAJWJK01. The sequence continues at coordinate 230,031 of CAJWJK010000001.1, read as the reverse complement.
CGGTTCTATTGGCGCGCTGAATGATCTGAAACCAATATCCATTGAAAAAAAGATGGGGATCCATGCCTCTCCAACATTAACAATGAGTTATGGCGAAGATGGCGGAGCTATCGGGTATTTGCTCGGTACTGAGAATAAGGGCATAGAAGTGATGTTTACCATGATGAACAACGCCCGCCTACTTGTTGGACTCGAAGGGGTGGCCATAGCAGAGCGATCCTATCAATTAGCCCTCAACTACGCTCGCGAACGGCATCAAGGACGCATCGCAGGTGATAATGGGTCCGAATCAAAAGCAATCATCAACCACCCTGATGTCCGACATATGCTCATGCTTATGAAAGCCAAGACGGAAGCTGCTCGCGTGTTGGCGTACATGGCCGCCGGTTGCTCGGACCATGCCCTTCATAATCCGAACAAAAATGTACGCCTTTTGAACCAAGACCAACTTGATCTAATGACACCCCTGGTCAAGGCATGGTGCTCGGACGTTGGCGTGGAAGTTTCGTCCCTTGGAATTCAAGTCCACGGGGGCACGGGATACATGGAGGATACAGGTGCAGCCCAACTTGCTCGTGATGCACGAATTGTGCCAATTTACGAAGGTACTAATGGCATACAGGCCGTTGATCTGGTGCATCGCAAACTTACCCATAACGATGGACAAACTGTAAAGAATTTCGTTGACCGCGTTAAAACCTTAAATGAAGAACTTGTGCGCGATGCAACAATAGGCAGCGCCTATACAGATGATTTGAAAGTGATATATCGTTCCTTAGAAGATTCATGTGCAGCTCTTAAGACCGCTACATATTGGCTGGCCAGCAGCGACAACCTCACGGAATCACTTGCAGGTGCAACAAACTACCTGAAAATGTTTGGCACCGTCGCAGCTGGGTACGGAATGGCTCTTAGTGCGTTAAGATCATCACAAAAGCTTAAAAGCGGCACAAATGATCCCTTTTATAAAGCAAAAATTTCTACTGCACGTTTTTATGCAGAACAGGTTCTTTCACCCTCTACATCATTACTTGGCCCTATAACACGAGGAACAACATCATTATTTTCTATACCGCCAGAGCATATGGATTAGCTGGCAACCAGCAACTCTACTAATCACATTTTGAAGCTCAAACAATCGGCACCCAAAAGAAGCTAAATTAGGATGTAGCAATGGACCCCGAGCTAGAGTACCCATTTTTATCTCCGCCAAGTCAGGGAAAACTAACGGAAGTGGCAGACGGAGTCCTTTGGTTGCGCATGCCTCTTCCTTATACACTCAACCACATCAACCTGTGGGCACTACAGGACGGATCCGCATGGACTATTGTCGATACCGGCGCCCGAACAAAAGTCACCCAGAATCTTTGGGAACAAATAATTATAAAAGAGCTGAGTCCCCTCCCCGTTAACCGTTTAATTGTAACGCATTATCATCCTGATCATGTTGGACTCGCCGGTTGGCTATGTGAAAAATTTGGCATACCTTTATGGATGACGCGCAGCGAATGGCTCTTTGCACGTATGTTGACTCTTGAAACAACGGAAGAAGTGCCTGAGGAAATCATAACTTTCTATCGGCGTGCGGGTTTCAACTCAGCGATGCTAGAGGCGATATCCGATACTGGTTACAAGCATTACCGCGAGAACGTTGCACCTTTACCCCGAAGTTACCTGCGCATAAAAGATGGAGATCAACTGGAGTTAGACGGAAGGAATTGGAGCGTAATTATTGGGCGCGGACACAGCCCTGAGCACGCCTGTTTTAAATGCGATGAACTCGGTCTAGTTATTAGTGGAGACCAAGTTCTGGCCAAGATTTCTCCCCATATCGGGGTTTACCCCTCTGAACCCGAGGCAAACCCCCTTGCCGACTACCTAACTTCGCTACATCAACTGCGAGCTCTACCCGAAGATATTTTAGTTCTTCCATCACACATCCTTCCATACCGAGGCTTGCATCGCCGCCTTGATTCGCTGAAAGACCACCATGAATCGAGACTTTCACTACTGCTTGCAGCATGTGTACAACCGCGAACAGCAGCAGAACTGGTCCCCATGTTATTCCAACGCGCCCTAGGTCCGATGGAGTTCTTCCTTGCTACAACTGAAATACTGAGCCATCTCAACTATGCAAAAGCTACTGGTGAGATCAAACGCGTACGAAAACCAGGCCACGCTGATCTCTACCAAGCAGTCTAAACGTCTCGAGGGAATCATGACAAAACTTCAAGGTAAAACCATATTCGTCACCGGAGCATCGAGAGGCATTGGAAAAGCCATTGCATTACGTGCTGCCGCCGATGGCGCTAATATTGCTGTTGTTGCCAAGACTAAGGAAGCACATCCAAAACTTCCCGGCACCATCTATTCCGCTGCCCAGGAAATTGAGGATGCAGGCGGCCATGCACTACCATTAGCTGTGGATATTCGCGATGAAGCCGAAGTCGCTCTTGCCGTGACTCGCACCGTAGAAACCTTTGGCGGCATTGACATGCTCGTTAACAACGCCAGTGCAATAAGCCTTACCAATACAGAGCACACCCCAATCAAGCGATTTGATTTAATGTTTGATGTCAACGTCCGTGGAACTTTTCTATGCTCACAATCATGTATTCCTCATCTGAGGAAATCCAGCAGTGCCCACATTCTTAACATCGCACCGCCCCCAAACCTCGATGCCAAGTGGTTCCAGAACCATGTAGCGTATACAATCGCAAAATACGGCATGAGCCTGTGCGTGCTTGGAATGGCTGAAGAACTTCGGGCAGATGGCATTGCGGTAAATGCCTTGTGGCCGCAGACAGTAATTAAAACCGCTGCGTTAGCCATGCTTCCACTCCCCATAAAACCTGAGAACTGCCGCAAACCAACTATAATGGCGGACGCGGCGTACGAAATATTGTGCCTCGATCCGAAGACAGAGACTGGCCATTTTCATATAGATGAAGAGATACTAAGACGGTTTGGTGTTAAGGACTTTGATAAGTATAGAGCTGCTGACGGAGGCACTCTAATTTCGGATTTATTTCTCAACTCGGATGGCGACAAATAGATATCGATGTATAAGAGCCCAAGACCAAGTGGCAGAATTCAATAGTTTGCCGGTAACATGATGTTGCAATATTAAAAATTTGGAGAATTGGTTATGAGTGCTGCCCCCTGGATGGAGAGTTATCCTACCAACGTACAGTGGGATGCTGAGATTGTTCCGCAACCACTTGATGCTCTCGTTGATGAGGCAGTAGAGCGCTATCCTAATAAACCCTGTATTGATTTCTTGGGGCAAAAATACACTTTTAGCCAGATCGGTGAACAAATTAACCAAGCTTCTTCTGGCTTCCAAAAACTCGGAGTTTCAAAAGGAATAAAAGTCGGCCTATTTCTGCCAAATTGCCCTCAATTTGTTATAGCGTATTTTGGTATTCTCAAGGCTGGTGGCACCGTTGTGAACTACAGTCCCCTCTATTCTGATGCGGAAATCATCCGCCAAGTAGAAGACTCTCACACCGATATAATGGTTACACTCAACCTAAAAGCGCTATACCCAAAAATAGCATTTGTTCTAGAAAACAGTCGCTTGCGCCAAATCGTTGTTGGCACATTGTCTGATGTCCTTCCGTTTCCCAAAAACATATTGTTCCCACTGGCTAAGGCAAAAGAAATCTCCAAGACTCGGACTGATGATAATCACACGTCTTTTCGCGAACTTCTCAATAACAACGGATCCTACACTTCACACTCACATCAGCCCGAAAGCGATGTTGCAGTGCTTCAGTACACCGGCGGAACCACGGGCGTGTCAAAAGGAGCAATGCTGACTCACGCCAACCTATATATAAATACTATTCAAACGGCCATGTGGTTTACAAATGTTGAACCCGGTCGTGAAAAAATTCTTGGCGTACTTCCGTTCTTTCATGTGTTCGCCATGACAGTCATCATGCTTCAAGCTATGCATATTGGTGCAGAGATAATTATGCACCTGCGATTCGAACTAGAGAACGCACTTAAAGACATCCACAAAAAACAACCAACTGTTATGCCGGGAGTCCCAACGATGTTCGCCGCTATCAATAATCACCCACGGCTCGCCCAATTTGATCTCTCATCACTCAAAGGCTGCATCTCGGGTGGAGCACCTTTACCTCTTGAAGTAAAGCAACGATTTGAGAGTCAGTCTGGATGTACGGTTTTTGAGGGCTATGGGCTGACAGAGACGTCTCCAGTGGCTACGGCTAATCCACTAGAAGGAAAAAACAAAGAGAATTCTATTGGACTACCAGTACCGCTGACCCGCATCACGATAACAGATCGAGAGGACCCCCGTAAGGAACTGCCCATAGGCGAAACAGGCGAAATCTGCGTGGAAGGGCCGCAGGTTATGTCCGGGTATTGGCAAAACGAAGAGGCAACTTCCTCCGCCATTGTGGACGGACGGTTACATACGGGAGACATTGGATACATGGATGAAGATGGCTATACGTTCATTATCGACCGTATGAAAGATTTGATTCTAACAGGCGGATTTAATGTCTACCCCCGCAATGTGGAGGAAGCAATATACCAACACCCACTTGTTGTTGAATGCACAGTCATAGGAATTCCTGATGACTATTACGGACAATCAGTAAAAGCCTTCGTCAAACTGGAAGACAATTCATCCCTAAGCAGTGATGAACTCACGGCGTTTATCAGAGATAAACTTGGAAAACACGAGATTCCTAAATACATTGAATTTCGCAACGATCTTCCCAAAACTATGATCGGGAAGCTTTCAAAGAAAGAGCTTGTTGCAGAGGAATTAGATCGCTACCAGAATGCTAAGGCAAAGAACGCATAGCACTGCCAAACAGTCGCTGTAATTCCAGGCCCCAAGTATTCAAAGACTGGCTGCTAGCGATTACACATGTGACTTGAACCACAACAAATATGACGTGCCATATCTCGTTAATGCATAACGACTAGTACCGCACGACACAATGATCTACCAATTAGAGTAGCTGTTGAAAACTTTGTAAGATAAATTCAGTTGAGCCCTTAAGAGTAAAAAAGACCAAAAGTCATGACCACTAATTACTATCGACACCCTATCTGCCTTGAGCATGATCCAGGCCCTAGACACCCGGAGAGCCCCGAGCGCCTTCGGGCCGTGGAGAAAGCGCTGGCCGAAGTACATGTCCCCGACTTGAAATGGCTGGAAGCGCCAAAAGCGAAAATTGGACAGATAGCGCGCGTACACCCTGAATCACACGTTCAGAAGGTCTTAGAGTCAGTCCCTAAAACAGGATATCTCCATCTCGATCCCGATACTGTTATGTCGCCAGCAACGGGAGAGGCAGCTTTGCATGCGGCTGGCGCCCTAGTAGCAGCAGTCGATGCCGTTGCAGCGGGAACAGCGCAGAATGCATTCTGCGCTGTCCGCCCATGTGGGCATCACGCAGAAGCAACTCGACCAATGGGTTTTTGTATCTTCAATAATGTTGCCATTGGTGCTCTTCATGCGCATATCGAGCATAGATACAAGAACATCGCAGTCGTCGACTTTGATGTACACCACGGTAACGGCACACAGGAGTCATTCCGTCAAAATGCTAATCTATTTTTTGCCTCCTCACACCAATACCCATTTTATCCTGGCACCGGTATGCGCTCAGACATCGGCGTCGGAAATATTATCAACGAACCCCTATCAGAAGGCGCTGGGTCAAACGAATTCAGAGCGTCGTGGAAAGACCGAATCTTGCCAGCCTTAATGGATTTTAATCCTGATTTTCTACTTATCTCAGCGGGTTTTGATGCACATGAATCAGACCCTCTAGCCGGACTCAACCTTACTGACAATGACTTCCAATGGGTAACAAAGGAACTCCTGAAAATCGCAAAGCATTGTTGTGACGGAAGAGTCGTTTCAGTGATGGAAGGAGGCTACAACCTCGAAGTGCTCGGGCAATGTGTAGTCTCTCATGTCAGAGAACTAACAACAGCATGAGGACCGACACTCCCCAGCCTAGAAGAAAAGCAAGATTTCAACATCTGGCAGCAAAGCAACCACCTAGTTGCCTCACACCTTCTCAAGCCTTAGAGTTATTGTGGATCAAGCAATGAGCACAAAGAAATCTTCCGATAAAGACACCGAAGCTGATCGCGATGTTCAGTCGATGAGTTTCGAAGAAGCACGCGAATCACTCGAAGACATTGTAACACGTCTCGAAGCGGGAGATGTGAGTCTTGATGAGTCTATTAAAGTCTATATTCTTGGAACCAAGTTACTTAAGCACTGTGAATCCAAGCTAATTTCAGCGCAGGAACAGGTTGAAAAAATAGTAACTGGGCCAGATGGAACCATCGATACGGAACCAACGACTCTCGATTGAGTGAGCAAGTGATCTCTTTCGCTGACTTTCTTGAGGAAACTGCCCAGTCTACTGAAGAGGCGCTTCGCAAATTTTTACCGTCCGTCGATGGTAATGAAGTACGTCTGACCGACGCAATGGCCTATTCGGCGCTGTCAGGCGGAAAACGTTTTCGCCCATTTCTTGTTATAGCCAGCGCCGAATTGTTTGAAGTTGAGCGGGAACACGCTTTGCGCGTCGCAGTTGCCGTTGAATTGATCCATACCTACTCTCTGATTCATGATGACCTGCCAAGTATGGATAATGATGACTTCCGGCGAGGCAAGCCTTCACTTCATGTTGCTTTTGATGAAGCAACCGCAATTCTCGCCGGTGACGCGCTACAGGTGAAAGCTTTTGAGATCCTCTCTAACATAGCAACTCACTCTGATCCCGAGGTCCGCTGTGAGCTCATTGCTTCGTTGTCACTAGCATGCGGCTACCAGGGAATGGTGGGAGGGCAAATGCTCGACCTTGAATCAGAACATGAGAATCTCTGTGAGAAAGAAATCACCCGCCTTCAACATCTAAAAACATGCTCCCTTATATCCTTCTCTTGCGAGGCGGGGGCCATACTTGGAAGGGCCGAGAAACCCTTTCGAGATGCGCTCAAGAGTTTCGCATATGACCTTGGCTTAGCCTTTCAGATAATCGATGATCTACTTGACGTAGAGGGGTCTCAAGATGCTCTCGGAAAACCAATCCACAAAGATATAAAACGTGGAAAAGCGACACTGGTATCTATACTCGGGCCAGATCAAGCACGAGCCAAAGCACAGAAACTGGTTCGAAGGGCTACTACCCACCTTGATCCTTTCGATAAAAAAGCGGACATTATGCGTGCTGCCGCCGAGTTCGTGATCAGTCGCGATCGCTAACAAACACTATTTATCTGCGAGGGAGATTCGATTGGCTGCCAATACATCAAAAGGTCTGTTAGATGACATCAATGACCCGAATGACCTTCGTGCACTTCGACCGAACCAACTACCTGTTCTTGCTGAACAATTGCGCAAGGAAACAGTGGACGCCGTATCAATCACTGGCGGACATCTTGGTGCGGGACTTGGAGTTGTAGAGCTAACGATCGCACTTCACTATATCTTTGATACACCAAACGACCGTGTAATATGGGATGTTGGCCACCAGGCGTACCCACATAAAATCTTAACGGGTCGACGCAGTCGAATCCGCACGCTCCGACAGGGTGGCGGACTTTCAGGATTTACGAAGCGGTCAGAGAGCCAATACGATCACTTCGGCGCTGCACATGCTTCTACATCTATTTCCGCCGGGCTTGGAATGGCGGTTGGCCGCGATCTGTCACACGCGAACAACAACGTTATCTGCGTTATTGGGGATGGTGCAATGACAGCAGGTATGGCTTATGAAGCGATGAACAACGCTGGCTCGATGCACAGCCGATTAATTGTAATTCTTAATGATAATGACATGTCGATCGCACCAGCCGTAGGTGCAATGAGCGCTTATCTCTCTCGTCTAATCTCTTCACGTTCCTATCAAGGTTTTCGCCTTATCGCTAAACAGTTAGCAAAAAAGCTCCCCCAAACAATAGAAAGAACGGCACGTCGGGCTGAAGAATATGCTCGTGGAATAGCAACTGGTGGCACACTATTTGAAGAGCTTGGCTTCTATTACGTGGGTCCAGTCGATGGCCATGACTTTGATCACCTGCTTCCTATCCTTCGAAATGTCCGCGATTCTCACAAAGCAGGTCCTGTGCTTGTTCATGCAGTTACCCAAAAGGGTCACGGCTACCCACCAGCTGAAGCCTCAGCTGATAAATATCATGGTGTTGGAAAATTCGATGTTGTAACGGGAGCTCAAAGTCAATCTATAAGCTCCACCCCTAGTTACACCCAAGTGTTTGCACAGGCGCTCACTGAAGAAGCAGAAAACGACGATAAGATTGTTGCTATAACAGCAGCAATGCCTTCTGGCACCGGACTTAACTTGTTTTCCAAACGGTTCCCCGAGCGATGTTTTGATGTTGGAATTGCTGAACAACACGCTGTGACATTTGCCGCTGGGCTCTGTACCGAAGGTTACAAACCTTTCGTTGCAATCTACTCAACTTTCCTACAGAGGGCATATGATCAAATCGTACATGATGTCGCTATTCAACGCTTACCAGTGCGATTCGCAATCGACCGCGCAGGCCTTGTAGGCGCGGATGGACCGACTCACGCCGGGGCATATGATATTACCTATCTTGGTACACTGCCCGGATTCATACTGATGGCAGCTGCAGACGAAAGCGAACTTGTCCATATGGTTGCAACTGCAGCGGCAATAGACGACCGCCCGTCAGCTTTCCGATATCCCCGTGGCAATGGCCCAGGGTCAACCTTACCTCAAAACCCTACTCCTCTGGAGATCGGAAAAGGGCGCATAGTTAAGGAAGGAACGTCTGTCGCCTTGCTCAGTTTCGGCGCACATCTCACTGAATGTTTATTAGCAGCAGATGAATTAGAACAACGAGGGCTATCCACCACGGTAGCTGACGCACGTTTTGCAAAACCTCTCGATGAATTGCTAGTGCGCCGTTTGGCTACAGAGCACGAAGTTCTGATAACTGTAGAGGAGGGGTCTATTGGCGGTTTTTCTAGCTATGTACTTGATTACCTAGCACGCAACGACCTCCTGGTATCCTCACTCAAAGTTCGACCAATGATATTACCAGATGAATTTCTAGATCAAGATACGCCAACCCGCATGTATGATACCGCAAAACTCAATACACCAAATATCGTGGATGTCGCCCTTTCGGCACTCGATAAGCCGGATGCTCTCGTGCGCGCTTGACTATGCCTCGACGAGATGAAAATAAACAGCCGACATGAAAGATCGCGTCGATCACCTTCTAGTATCCCGCGGGCTTGCTAAAAGCGGAGAATCTGCCAGATCATTGGTCATGGCTGGAGTCATTTTTTCTGGCTCTCGTCGCCTTGACAAACCGGGCACAAAACTCAGCATTGATTCACCTCTAGAAGTTCGCGGCAAGCCTTTCCCGTGGGTTAGTCGTGGTGGTTTGAAGCTAGACCACGCTCTAAGGCACTTTAAAATCAAACCTAAAGATACACACGCTCTCGATATAGGTGCCTCAACGGGAGGATTTACGGATGTGCTCTTATCACATGGTGCGAAATGCGTCTATGCAGTTGACGTCGGCCATGGCCAACTGGATTGGAAACTCCGCTGTGATCCTCGCGTTGTTGTCCTAGAGAAGACCAATGCTCGACACCTTTCGTCCCATCTAGTTCCAGAACTTTGCGATTTAGTGGTGTGCGATACCAGTTTTATTAGCCTTCGCACGGTTCTACCAGCCGCTCTAGTTCTCGCCAAACCAATTGCTCATCTTATCGCACTGATTAAGCCCCAGTTTGAAGTCAAAAGAGGAGAGGTTGGACGGAATGGCGTTGTTCGTGATAGAGATCTCCACGGTAGGGTTTGCAATGAAGTTGTTGGTTGGCTTGATGCTCAAGCAGGCTGGAAAGTAATTGGCATCACAGAGAGTCCCATAATAGGACCTAAAGGAAATCGGGAATTTCTCGTAGCTGCCAAACACTGCGCGGAACAACGCTAAGAATGCTGAATTGGATGGACAACTGTTATGTGGCTACACCTCAGTCTCCGGACATTAATCTGACCAGAGAAAAAGCACCACTTTACTATGCGTGTTATTTATAAACTCTTCTCTACAACCTGTCCTGTCGACCATTGCTACTACATTGTTTTACACAAACCCGGTCACCCGCAGAAACTGCCCCCAAACCCATTAAATCACCCTTGATTTCTCCCCAGATATTACATTCAGATGCGAGACGAATCTCGTCACCAATTGATATAGGTGTCGGGCCATAACCTATAGCAATCGCACTCCCTTCAAGCCAAAACGCAACCTCGCCGTACTGCAGGATTGATCGTGCAGTGCTTTCCCTTAGAAGATTCACCGGGGTGCCAAAATAAACCTCATTACCCCATGTCTTTGCTACTGAATCGAACGGCGCAGCTTTGTACAGCTTGTCCGCTGTAACCGTATCAAATAGCCAAACCTTAATGACCAACGAACCGAACGTGATGTTCAGAGCCCTCATTTTACATATCTTTCAAACCCGTAACACTAGCCACACTGAGCACGATGCCGTAGATAGTGGTCCGCTAGAACACAGGCCATCATAGCCTCGCCTACAGGAACAGCTCGAATGCCTACACAAGGGTCATGTCGACCTAGTGTCGCGATATCCACTTCTTCGCCCATAGTATTTACTGTTCTCAACGGTGTAGGCACGGAAGAGGTTGGTTTGACCGCAAATCGTAGAACTATCTCCTGGCCAGTTGATATTCCACCCAATATCCCTCCAGAGTTATTCGAGAGAAACTGAATCATTTCTCCATCGATACGCATCTCGTCAGCATTTTGCTGTGCATTTAATAAGACTGATTCAAAACCCAAACCAATCTCAACTGCTTTAACTGCGTTGATACCCATCATCGCTCCTGCAAGCTCAGCGTCTAACTTGCCGTATATAGGTGCACCAAGACCAGCTGGAACTCCCGTTGCGACCAACTCAACAATTGCCCCCACCGACGTTCCAGACTTTCTTGTATCATCCATGAATGAGGCCCAAACCTCGGCCATCTGAGCATCGGGACACCAAAACTCATTCCGATGAATCTCTTCCCAATCCCAACGTTCTCTGTCAACAGGATGCGGACCAATCTGAACCAGAGCGCCGCGAACTACGACATTGCTGCCTAGCACGAGACGGGCCACGGCTCCAGCAGCAACTCGCATGGCGGTCTCGCGTGCGGACGCCCTACCGCCACCGCGGTAATCCCTCAAGCCATACTTCTGCATGTATGTGTAATCAGCGTGAGACGGACGGAACTTATCCTTTATTGACTCATAGTCCCGACCCCGTGAATCCATATTTTCGATACGTAAAGAAATCGGCGTACCCGTTGTTAAGCCTTCAAATACACCGGATAAGATATGAACAGCATCGTCTTCGCGTCGTTGGCTAGTAAACCGGGACTGGGCAGGGCGGCGACGATCAAGCCATACCTGTATGCTATCTTCATCAAGACCAATTCCTGGTGGTGTGCCATCAATCACACAGCCAATGGCAGGGCCGTGACTCTCGCCCCACGTCGTCACACGAAAAAGTTCGCCAAAACTATTGTCTGACATGTTTGACTACTTACTTCTAGCCCTGACTTTTAATTCTTAAACCGTTGCGATATCTGGAGCATCAGCAGCCTTCATGCCAACAACATGGTAACCTGCATCCACATGATGAACCTCACCAGTCACACTCCGACCAAGGTCACTGAGAAGATATAAAGCGCTGTCACCCACTTCCTCGATTGTGACCGTCCGTTTCAGTGGTGAATTATATTCATTCCACTTCAAAATATAACGAAAATCACCTATGCCAGAGGCTGCAAGAGTCTTTATAGGTCCAGCAGATATCGCGTTCACTCTAATATTCTGGCGACCGAGATCAACCGACATGTAACGTACAGTAGCCTCTAAAGCTGCTTTGGCTACCCCCATCATATTGTAATGAGGGGTAACTTTTTCTGCTCCATAGTAGCTCATCGTGAGCAGGCTACCACCACTTTTCATTAGCTGCTCTGCACGCCGGCATATTGCAATGAATGAGTAACAAGATATTTCGAGCGTAAGCGAAAAATTGTCCAAAGAAACGTCAATGAATCGTCCTTTTAATTGCTCGCGTTCTGAATAAGCAATCGCATGCACAACGAAGTCCAGATTTCCCCAAGCTGACCCAATGTCTGCAAAGACTCTATCCATACTGTCCGCGTCCGTAACATCACAGGACATCACCATCCCAGACCCAACGGACTCCGCAAGAGGCACAACACGCCGACCTAACGCCTCCCCTTGGTATGTGAAAGCAAGCTCGGCTCCGTGACTGGCAAGAGTCTTAGCAATACCCCAGGCTATGGATCGCTCGTTCGCCACGCCCATGATCAACCCGCGCCTGCCTGCCATCAATAAAGAATCTTTACTCATCAACAATCGCCTACAGTGAAGTGCCTATTGAAGAATACAACCAAACTAACACCAACTTACAAAGCTAACATCTTACACTGACAATTCTCGCCTTGTAACAACTTCAACACCAAAGGCCTCAACATGAAAAGTCGTGCCAACAATGAAACATGTAATCGTAGCTAACAAGTTCTATGCCACCCAATCAGTTTTTTTCTGTTCAAGAGCAGCCTGTGCGGCCGCGAGACGAGCAATTGGCACCCGATACGGAGAGCAAGATACATAATCCAGACCGATTCTATGGCAAAAACGAACTGAGTCTGGATCGCCACCGTGTTCTCCACAGATTCCAAGTTTAATGTCTGGACGGCATTCACGTCCGTTTTTCGCTGCAATCTGCATGAGCGCTCCCACACCTGCAATGTCAATAGACACAAAAGGATCAACTGGGAAGATTCCCTTACGCATATAGTGATCAAGGTAACGACCAGAGTCGTCACGACTAATACCAAATGCAGTCTGCGTAAGATCATTAGTTCCAAAGCTAAAAAATTCAGCTGTCTCTGCGATCTCTGCAGCTTGCAAACAAGCACGAGGCAATTCGATCATTGTGCCAACCATATAGCTAACACGCGATCCCTTTTCTTTCTCCACCTCATCGGCGACAGAATCAATGCGTTCCTTTAAAAGATCAAACTCCGTTCTTGTTGCAATCAGTGGCACCATAATCTCAAGACCTGAGGATTCCCCAAACTCAGACTTAACCTGTAGCGCAGCTTCAAAAATGGCACGAACCTGCATTTCACAGATCTCGGGAAATGAGATTGCTAAACGACACCCACGATGGCCCAACATAGGATTGCTCTCCTCCAGTTCACGAGCTCGGTGGCGAAGAACCGTAGCATCAACTCCAGAAGCTGACGCAATTTCATCAATTTCATTATCACCATGAGGGATGAACTCGTGTAGCGGAGGGTCAAGCAACCGGATGGTAATAGGCTTACCTTTCATTATACGAAAGAGTTGCGCAAAGTCTTCCTGCTGCATAGGCAACAGTTTGTCTAAGGCCTGGCGACGGCCGTTCTCATCATCTGCTAAAATCATTTCCCGCACAGCCGAAATTCGATCCGAATCGAAAAACATGTGCTCAGTACGACAGAGGCCAATGCCCTCGGCGCCAAACTCCAATGCCGTTTGTACGTCAGTCGGGGTTTCAGCATTTGTACGAATACCCAGCGTACGAACCTCGTCGGCCCACTTCATTAGAGTTTCAAAGTCTCCACTCAATTCGGGTTTTTGGGTCGGCACTCTTCCTAAAATAACCTCACCACTTGAACCGTCAATGGTTATGACATCCCCTTTGTTTACCACCCTTTCATCAACGTAGATTGCGTTGTCAGCATAGTCGACTCTAATCGCGCCAACGCCAGCAACGCATGGTCTCCCCATGCCTCGCGCAACCACTGCTGCATGACTGGTCATACCACCACGACTGGTGAGGATACCTTGAGCAGCGTGCATGCCGTGAATATCCTCTGGGCTTGTTTCTACCCGAACTAAAATGACCTCCTCGCCCTTCGCGGCCAATGCTTCCGCTTCATCCGCACTAAACACTACAAGCCCCGATGCAGCACCAGGCGATGCTGGCAAGCCTCGTGCCAGCACCGTCCTATGAGCACCTTCATCAAGAGTTGGATGAAGCAATTGCTCCAATCTAGCGGGGTCAACTCGAGATAGAGCCTCATCTCTAACGATGAGCCCCTCTTCAACCATATCTACTGCAATTTTCAGTGCCGCTGTTGCGGTACGCTTCCCTGTTCGCGTCTGCAGCATCCAAAGTTCACCTTTTTGCACCGTGAATTCTAGATCTTGCATCTCTCTATAGTGAGCCTCAAGAATCTTGTACACCTTTGTTAGCTCAGCAAAGACAGAAGGCATGCGCTCTTCCATTGATAACGTTTTCTCGCCATTCTCTAGCCTCGCAGACTTTGTTAAGTGCTGGGGCGTACGTATCCCGGCCACGACATCTTCGCCTTGAGCATTGACGAGATATTCGCCATAGAACTCCGATTGACCAGTTGACGGATTTCTTGTGAATGCAACCCCGGTCGCAGAATCATCACCCATGTTGCCAAAAACCATTGCCTGAACGTTCACAGCTGTACCCCAATTATCTGGAATGCCATGAATTCTCCTATAAGTGATAGCTCGCTGATTCGTCCATGATCTAAAGACCGATTCGATGGCACCCCATAACTGATCTCTCACATCAGTGGGAAACGGCTGACCACACTCGCGTTCAACCATGTCGCGATAATTTGCAATGACTTTTCTCCAGTCGTCCGTCCCAAGTTCGGTATCAAGTTTGATGCCTCGCTCTTCCTTAACCACTTCAAGAATTTCCTCAAAGTAATGATGGCTCACACCTAGCACTACATTTGAATACATCTGAATTAAGCGGCGGTAACTGTCGTAGGCAAACCTCAGATCTCCTGCCTTTGTTCCTAAGCCAAGAACTGTATCATCGTTTAGCCCAATATTTAGGATGGTATCCATCATGCCAGGCATGGACGCACGAGCGCCTGAACGAACAGATAGCAGCAAGGGATTCTCTGAATCACCAAAGCCACCATCAATCTCCGCTTCAATCTTTTGAATAGCACTTTGAACCTCGGCTTCAAGCCCAGCTGAACGCCGCAAGTTCGCCGCTAAAAAGTCATTACAGACTTCCGTAGTAATGGTAAACCCTGGCGGAACTGGAAGGCCGAGATTAGCCATCTCAGCAAGATTGGCACCCTTGCCTCCTAGAAGCACCTTCATGTCGGCGCTGCCTTCCGTGCCATTAGCACCGAACCAATAGACTCCCTTATCCATTGAGCAACAATAACCCTTCATTAAGCGCACGTTAAAAATGCGCGCAATTAAGCTAGGCTTACCCCTCTATCACGCCAAAGTCAGCAAGAAGAAAAAACTGCTGGCGAATGAAATCTAGAAGCCGCAAACGATTCTCTCTAACCTCCATATCTTCTGCATTCACCGTAACGTTGTCAAAAAAATCGTCAATAAACCTTCTCAATGCAGCGAGACAATGAAAGGCATCGGAAAAGTTCTCTTTTCTAATGGCCTCCTTAACCTCCGCAGAAACCTTGTTAAGATGTTGGTATAGATTACGCTCCTCGACTTCGATAAAGAGCGCCTCGTTAATATCTGCACCCATATATAGTGTGTCATGCTCACCTTGCTCTATCTCAACAATGTTATTAGCCCTTTTGAATGCTGTTAATAGGTTAGAACCATCCTCCGTACCGAGAAAAACATTCAATGCCTCGACCCTGGATAAAACCCGTACAAGATCATCTTCTCCTGTCAATGAAAATGTTGCGTTGATTAGATCATATGAAACGTCACGATTTCGTAGGTAAATTTTCAAGCGATCCGAAAAGAAAGCTAGTAGCCCTAGGGGGTCACCTGTTCTTTCATAAGAATCCTTGTGAGGATAAAGATCTATAGCTTCCCACAGAAGCGGAGCTAATCGTATCCGCAGACCGTTTTCTATTATCAGCCGGATTATTCCCAGTGCTGCACGACGAAGCGCAAAGGGATCACGAGATCCCGTAGGCCTTTCACCAATGGCAAAAAAACCTACAAGGGTGTCAATCTTGTCAGCTAACGCAACCAAAACACTAGTTGGGGATTGGGGGCAATTATCGGAAGGCCCTTGAGGCGAATAGTGTTCAGCAATAGCCTTTGCCACTGCTTCCTCCTCGCCATCGGCAAGGGCATAGTATCCTCCCATTACTCCTTGTAATTCTGGAAATTCACTCACCATTTCCGTTACTAAATCAGCCTTGCATAAATGTGCTGCTCGAATGACCTGATTTGTATCGATATTGGGCAACTGTTGGCATAGGCTTAACACCAATTTCTCCAGTCGATCAACTTTCTGATCCAAAGTTCCAAGTTTTGTGTGAAAAACGACTTGAGAAAGTGCGGACACCCTATGAGATAGGGATATTTTTCGGTCCTCGTTCCAAAAATAACGGGCATCAGAGAGCCTGGCTCTAAGTACACGTTCATTTCCAGCAACGATAGTGGCACCACCATCTGCGCTCTCAACATTAGCAACGACAAGAAAGCTCGGCGCAATTCTGCCTTCTTCTGTTTCCATTACTATATAACGTTGATGGTTACGTAATGTTGCAGTCAACACCTCATCAGGTAGGGACATATACTGCTCATCAATTTCGCCCTTTAACACGATCGGCCACTCTACTAATCCACATATCTCGCTCAGCAAACTTTCATCATGCCGCACGCGCAACCCGACTAAGCCAGAAAGACGACGAGCCTCATCGACTATTGTCTGCTTCCGATCCCTTACATCAAGCATCACCTGGGCAGCTAACAGTTTTGCCTTATATTCCGCAAAACTGCTCACTTCAATGGCTTCAGGCGAATGCACCCTATGTCCTACTGTGGTCCGACCGGCCGATAACTCGTTAATGGTTAGGGGAACCACTGAGTCGTTAAACAAACATAGAATATTGCGTAACGGCCTTACCCACCGAAATTCCCCGCTTCCCCATCGCATCGTTTTTAACCATGGAATCCTTGCCAACGCCCTCGGTATCATTTCTGCAATAACATCCACCGTATCGAGCTGCCTCTCATCAAGAATTGCAAAATAGAATTTACCCTTTTTCGTCTCACGTTGCTCCAACTCATCGGGCGCTACGCCTATTGACGATGCAAAGCCATTTACCGCCGCTGCATTAGCTCCCACTCTAGGTCCCCGTTTTTCACTTTGTGGGATGGTATTCTGAAGCGGAAGAGAATCCACCGCCACCACCAAGCGACGAGGTGTCACAAACGAAGAGATATCTCCGAACTCTAGTCCCGATGCCTTTAGTTCATCACAAACTATTTGAACAAGTTTATCTGAAGCATCCATTTGGACTGTTGCCGGCATTTCCTCAGAGAGCAATTCAAGAAAAAACTCAGCCATAACCTAATCACACGCGCCTTTTAGCCATGCCTCACAGCATTCCCTAGCTAGTTCCCGAACTCGACCAATATAACTAGCCCTCTCCGTTACACTTATAACACCACGTGAATCGAGGAGGTTAAACAGATGGCTAGCTTTCATGCATTGGTCATATGCAGGCAACGCTAGCCCAAAAGAGACTAGATCTTTGCACTCCGCTTCAGCATCAGAAAAGTGCCTACGTAGCATCTCGGTTCCTGCGTGGGCAAAGTTATACGCTGAAAACTCACGCTCGGACCTCAAAAACACATCCCCGTAACTAACGCCTGCCCCGTTCCAATCAAGATCGAATACGTTATCTACTCCTTGGATATACATTGCAAGGCGCTCTAAGCCATACGTTAGCTCACCTAAAATGACCTCACAGTCGACTCCCCCGACTTGTTGAAAATAGGTAAATTGAGTGATTTCCATGCCATCACACCAAATCTCCCAACCAAGGCCCCAGGCACCAAGAGTCGGGCTCTCCCAATCGTCCTCAACGAAACGAATGTCGTGTAAATGCGTGTTGATTCCAATCGAAACCAAACTGTTTAAAAAAAGATCTTGGAAATTTTCAGGCGCTGGTTTCATTACCACTTGAAACTGATAGTAGTGCTGAAGCCTATTTGGATTCTCCCCATAGCGCCCATCGGCAGGTCGCCTGGAAGGCTGAACATACGCTGCACTCCAAGGCTTTGTACCCAAAGCTCTCAGAGTTGTTGCTGGGTGAAAAGTACCAGCCCCAACCTCCATATCATACGGTTGCAGAATAACACAGCCTTGTTTTGCCCAATAAGCCTGAAGGGAGAATATTAGTTCCTGAAATGAGTGAGCACCGGACGTCACAGTATACTCAGGACTTATTAGGGCAGTTTGCCCGGTTACATGTTGGAGCTTGACCAGTTGCAAAATATGCTTGGCAGACCGAACATTCCTGCATTTCCTCTACAACCTCTCTCTGCTCACTGCTTTCGTGCTTCGATGTGTCGTTTTTTCTGGCCCCCAGAACAGACGACCGTCTCTGAAATAGTTTAAAGCCGTACCATATAGCTCCTACAGCCAAACCGATGAGAATAAATTTTCCAAGACCACCAAACATATCTGAGTATTAGTTTGCTACACCCATTTAGGTTAAATTCTCTCGTTATTATAGTCCAAACCTACGCCAGTACTCGCGCGTTTCAACAGCCATGATTAAATCCTCAATCCAAGTGCCGTTTGGATTATTGACCGGCAGTGCAAGCCCACGATTGAACCAACCTCGCCGCCTATTTATCACTTGTAGTTTGACACCGTCACCATAGCGTTGACGCAAAACCGAATGAAGGTCCCCGACGCCATCGATCAAACCGAGCTCAACCGCTTTCTTGCCTGTCCAAACCTGGCCATTAAACAATTGGCTATCATCACCCTTCAGTTTAACGCCACGACGTTCCCGAACATATGTCATAAAACTATCATGCACATCAGTTTGTAATGCTTGAAGCCTACTTACATCACCTGGGTCTTCCTCCAAGAAAGGATCAAGCATTAACTTATCATCACCACGTGTGTAGGTCCTTCGTTCAACACCAAGCCACTTTAGCAATCCCTGGAACCCGAAACTGGCGTAGATTACTCCGATTGAACCAATGATCGAATTTTGATCCGCAAAGATTTCATCTGCAGAGCAAGCAAGCCAGTAACCTCCAGAGGCTGCCACATCCTCGGCAAATGCAAATACAGGAATCCCCTTCTTGTCAGCTAATGTACGTATGCGCGTTGCAATAAGCGCTGATTGAACCGGAGATCCGCCAGGGGAATTTATCGTCAACGCTACTGCCTTCAGGTTTCTTAACTTGTATGCACGATCCAAATCGCTGGAAAGCCCAGCAAGATTAATTCCACTTCTAAAACGTGAACCTGTGGCAATCACGCCATTTAGCCGCAGCACTGCCACCGTATGCCTCCTAGAGCGCCAAGGCCACCACCAGTTCAAAAATAGCTTTCTAATCATCGTAGACCCTATATCAAAATCTATGCCCTACTAGAAAAATATGCAGTACCCTCAAAAGATTAAACCTGATCCATGACGAAGTACTTGTTCAGCTTCTTCAGTATACGAACCATCAGACGCGTGAAGAACAAGGCCAGACGACAAAGCCATTGGTCCAGCAGTACCTCTACGCCCACGGATAATGACTAACTTAGCCGATGTTCCTTTCCGAGGCCAAAGTGGGAATAGAACAATATCGCCTAACTCGCCCTCAAGCTGTTTCAGAATAACACCGATTCTTTCTGCCCGTCCGATCAACGTTACGGTTCCCTTCGGCTTAACACTACTGAGAAGAAAGTGAAACCATTGCTCGAAACTACTGTGTGAAAAATGATGGCTCAGTGCCCGACAGGGGACTGAGGATGGTTGCGAGGAAGAACTTTCAAAGTAAGGTGGATTAGCTACCGCATGATCATACATTCCGAGTTTGAAAATCGATGGTGGGTTTATTATATCACCTTCGTGAATACTGACTCTATTCGATAGATCATTGAGAGCAATATTTTCTGAGCCAAGTACAGCAAGCTCCGATTGCAACTCAATACCCTCAACTCTGCATCCGACCCGACGTGCGACGCAAAGCGCCAATGCACCAGATCCTGAGCCAGCTTCTACAACAGTCTCCTCTGAATCCGCGCCAATTGCCGCCGCAAGCAGCACCGCATCTGCACCGGCACGCGGATAATCAGGCATGGCACGCAGTTTCACCTTCCCACCCATAACAGAATAGAACTTGTCAGGCGTTGGCCGTTTAGGTTGATCTATAACAGAAAAAACCCCAGATTCTTTACTTTTAGTCACTTAAGGCTCCCCGACAAAAGGATAGGTTTAAGAGATATTTCACCAAAACAATAGTATGTGTAATCACATAGAACATATGGTTTTACTCAAAAGCAACACACAACGGAACACAGCATGTTTCTTCTAATTTATATTCGGTCAAACTGCACATAACGAGTCTCGCGCGCTTAGTCTATTTATGTGGGTTAGATTTCCAGCATCATAGATACTCCACCTTCACTTGACCCATCTGCTGCGCCACAACTATCCTTAAAAACAATTTTCACAGATACAAAGTAAGGTAAGGCATTGGGTTCCATAATTCCTCTCAGAAGTGAGCCAAAGACGTCATCACGATCGCTAAAATCACTCCAACGTCTTGTCGCTGATGACCTGGCAGAGGTTAATACCTTGATCTTAGAACGCATGGGTAGTCGCGCACCACTGGTTCCGGAGCTTGCTGGTCACATCATCGCTGCAGGTGGCAAACGCATGCGTCCGATGTTAACAATAGCTAGCTCAAAGCTTTGTGGGCATACGGGTAAACGCCATGTAATACTGGCTGCATGCGTTGAGTTTATTCACACCGCAACATTGCTACACGATGACGTTGTCGACGAAAGTGGCCTACGTCGCGGCAATGCCACAGCTAATTTCCTTTGGGGGAACCAAGCTAGCGTTCTTGTGGGCGATTATCTATTTACCCGTGCATTTCAATTGATGGTTGAAGATGGGTCGCTAAAAGTGCTCGATATCCTCGCGAATGCGTCTGCCGTAATTGCCGAAGGTGAAATCTTGCAGCTATCCACTAATAACGAACCGGAAACAAGCGAGGATGCCTATCTTGAAGTTATTGGCTCTAAAACAGCCGCACTTTTTGCAGCTGCCAGTAGAATTGGCGCGGTTATCTCAAATCGTTCCCAAGCGGAGGAGGAAGCTCTTGAAAGCCACGGTCGTAACCTTGGCATAGCTTTTCAGCTTGTTGATGACGCCCTCGACTACACTGCACGGGAAGAAACCCTCGGCAAAGCGGTGGGAGACGACTTCAGAGAAGGTAAAATAACTTTACCCACCATACTAGCTTTTTGGCGCGGCAACACTGCGGATCGTGAATTTTGGCATCGAACTCTAGCAGATCGGAACCAAACAGAGAATGATCTAGCACACGCTATTTCTTTATTGGAAACTACGAAAGCTCTCACTGACACCATTGAGCGCGCTCGGCATTACGGCGCTATAGCCCGTGACGCACTAGGCATTTTCCCCAATGGACCCATCAAAGATGCTATGCTAGAAGCAGTTGATTTCTGTATTGATCGCGCACACTAAGAAACGCTTCCCATTGGGAGCATAAAGAACAGAGGTTATAACCCGGCGCTTGTTCGGAGTGTAGCTCAGCCTGGTAGAGCACCGTCTTCGGGAGGCGGGGGTCGGTGGTTCAAGTCCACTCACTCCGACCATTTTTTACGCAATGAATTCGCTTAATAATTCATACGGTTGTACTGCGAAAGTCGCAGATAACGATATATTTCACTCCCGTTCACCGACCAAATACAGATAAACCTAGAATTGGTCTCGCATTGTCTTTCGGTCAGGTCCAGGCGGATCTCTATCGATCCAGTATGAATCGGCACGTAAATCAAACATACGTTTCAACGGGTCCTTGCGAAAGATTTTCATCAGCAAAGCCACTGGTGTAACAGCGCCGAAGAATAATATGCCAAAGACTAGGGGTGTCATTACCTTATGAAGCATTAGTCCAAAGCTAATCCAAAGTTCATTAACACGCCGCAGACTACGTGGCCAAAATATAGCAATCCCAGCAAATGTGAATGCTATGGCTAATGCCCACCAGCGCGGTGGTGATTCATCCAAAAGGGGGGCTAACCCAATCAAAAAAAATACTGCAGTCACGATAAAGCCAAAGCTCCGTGCCGAACCCCGGGATCTCACATGCTGACGATGATGGCTTTCATGAAAATTCATCACAGCCAAGTCTAACTAAACATCTTTGGTATAAAAGCTTTTTTAGTCGGCATAGATAACTCGAATCTAGATATTGAGTTTTCTCAATCTTCGACCTATCCACTGGCGATGCGGTGCTACTCTTTCAATTAACCATACGGCACTACCATAGGCTATAAGACAATCAAACCCATTCATGCTATCCACATAGGCCGACGCCACATTGATAGTCCAAATACTTGATGATGGAATCTTAAAGTTAGAAAAGCCGGCTCCCATTTGGTACGGGAGAGTCAACCGTTGCTAGACAGACAGCTCCATTATCATCAGGAAACCCCACAACAAGCACTTCAGACATGAAATTTCCAATCTGGCGCGGCGGAAGATTAATAACCGCCACTACTTGCATGCCCATAAGACCATCTAGGGTATACCTTTCGGTAATTTGTGCTGACGATTTCTTTATTCCAATCCTCAACCCAAAATCTACTTTAAGCTTATAGGCAGGTTTGCGCGCTTCTGGAAATAATTCTGCCGATAATATGGTGCCAACACGCATATCTAACTGGTGAAAATCACTAATTTCGACGTTTTCAGCTTTCAACTGTTTTTCACCTCACCTTGACGGCTTGCACCAATATCAACTGGACAGAAGTACGACAAATTCCCGTTGAAAAGAAAGCTAGCTTGTTTCAGTCGACGGTTTAGTACAGACATCGTCTTGCCCATATCCTCGCTGTCATCATCCAACCATACGCGCAACACATCTAAGTAAATGAGGGAGACACCATTTACATATATCAGGCTAGCCGCGCCAGAGTGCTTGAAACCCACCGCTTCAAGCGTTAGCTCGATCGACCGTTTAAGTCGAGAAGTCCGACAGATAGCCTGAAATGGTTGTCTCAATATATCATGCACAATCGCACGGACAGCATCCTTATGCTCTCTCATACCGTCAAAGCGCAGCATCAACGCTTCAAAGAGTCTCTCAGATAGGCTTTCGGTTCGATCTATTTCATCCGCACTATCTAAAAAATCAAGATCAACTTTATCGGCGAAGGCATCCAATACAGCAATACGGGATGGATAATGCTTTAGGAACGCTGAGATTGACATTTCAGATGAATCTGCCATATCCGCGAGTGATGTATTCAACCACCCATTTTCGCCTATTAAAGCAAGCGCCTCGTCCAATATTTGTTCAGCAATCTTAGGCATCTTGACTATAATGTGTATCCCTACTCATTATGAATTGCTCCATAATGTTTGACAGCGTAACAAATAGAAACGTGGTTGGGCTAGCTTTGGAAGCTAACCAGCCAATTCTCTAGACCTTTTGGCCGCTGCCGCCACCGCACGTGTCATTAACGTTTGAAGTCCACGAGGCTCCATTAGAATTTCTAAAGCTGCCTCTGTTGTACCGCCTGGACTTGTTACCTGCTTACGAAGATCAGCAGGTGATTCTGGAACCTTACGAGCAAGCTCTCCAGCCCCAGCGACAGTACTCAGGGCTAATTGATTTGCGAGAGCAACCGATAAGCCAGCTTCAACACCCGCCTGAGTAAGACATTCAATAAGCAAAAATACGTAAGCTGGACCGCTCCCAGAAACCGCCGTGACAGCATCCATCAAGTTCTCATCGTCAACCCACGCCACCTCACCAATAGCCTCCAGAAGATCTGTACACAGGCGCCGTTGTTCAAACTGCACGTTCCCGTTAGCGTAAGCCACTGCTATCCCACGCCTCACTAATGATGGTGTATTAGGCATGCTCCTAACAACGGCAGCTCCTTGACCAAGCAGGCGTTCGAAGAATGTGCTCTGTTTCCCCGCCCCTATGGATATAAATACCGGCCGTCCTTGAATATTACTGTATAAGGGCACAATTGCCTCCATTGCTTGAGGCTTGACCGCAAAAATGATTGCGTCAACCAAGAAGCTTGTGCCTAAAGACTTAGGATCGGACAACACGGTTACACCATGTTCCAGAACCAAGCCTGCTCTCTCTATACTAGGCTCTACAACTGTAATATCAGTTGCTGCCAACCCTTGAGCAAGCCACCCTCGGAGCATGGCAGAGCCCATATTTCCGCAACCGACAAGGAGAGCACGACACCGCATACCACCCTCTTCGTTCAATTAACAACTTTTCTGTATACCTGAATAAGTCTCGCTCGCATCAAGCTTCACCAACTGTATCTATCATGGCGGAGGCCACAGCCTCTACAGGGGACTTCCCTCCCCATATAACAAATTGAAAGGCTGGGTAGTAACGTTCACATTCGTTAAGAGCTACTGATACGAGATCCTCAAACTGTGCCGCAGATGCCACAGCTCCGCCCATAAGTTGAGCATGACGAAACATGAGTGCTCCATCCTCCGCCCAGAGTGTGAAGTGCCCTAGCCATAGACGACTATTGATAATGGAAAGCAGTACCTGGATGTCTACTCTCCTCGTCTCTGGGACTTTAACATCAAATGCACAAGTGAACTGAACCGCCGCACTCTCCGACACCCAATGAAACCAGAGATGATAACGACACCAAGGACCATCAATATTTACACTGATTTCCTCATCACTAAACCGCTCGAACGGCCATTCGTGGGCAGCAAGTATCCGCTCAACCACATCTAGAGGGTTGGATAGGGGTCCGTCAGTTTCCGCAATTAATGACGCCATCAATCTCGCTTCGTAATACCACATCTAGTGTGGAAGAAGGAGCAAGCTACTGCATCTATAGATTGCCAAAAGGTTGCCGAGGAAGCAAGAGCCGTTATGACAAAGAAATGCCTCCTGCTACAATCCACCGTGTTGGACGCAGAATCTACTTACGAAAGAGGTTGATTCTCTTTGCGGTTCCTCCTGCGACGCGTTTGGGCGCGAGGCGCTTTGCGAACTTTACTCTGCGCTTGAGCCTTTCGGACAGTAGAACCGTTATCCAAGTTTTCAAGTTTGGAAAGCCGCCGCTCTAGGGCGTCATTTTTCTGTCGAGCCTTTGCAGCCATTTCCTTTACGGACTCAAACTCCTCCCTTGTGACCAGATCCATTCCGGACACAATCCGCTCAAGTTGCTCCCGCAGACGCTCCTCCAACTCCCCACGTGCATCCCGCAGAGTTCCAACTGCTCCCGTCGCGAGCCTCGCAAGGTCATCAAATAGCCGATTTTGGTTCTGCATACGCCCTTTATGAGGGAAATCACCAGTTGGTTCAAGTGCGCCTTATTAGAATCTGCTCCTGATTCCTTGCGAGCCCTGAAAACGGCGCTTATAAGAATAGATCAACTTTAGGCCCAAACTCATGCTCTTTCTGCAGACTGTAACGCTGATCCCATATCCAAGCATCCATCCCGTATTGTTGAGTATCGGGCCAGTGGATATTAGGTGGTATTCACTTGCTTACGTAGCCGGCATATTATTAGGTTGGCGATATATCATAGCACTTGCCAATCGTGACAAGGGTAGTGTTCGGCGGAAAGACATCGATGAATTTCTAGTTTGGGCAATGCTAGGAATCATTATTGGGGGTCGAATTGGATGGGCCCTATTCTACCACCCAGGTTATTACCTCATACATCCCCATCAAATATTGTTTATTTGGCAAGGTGGAATGTCCTTCCACGGGGGTATTCTTGGCATGCTTACGGCACTACTAATCTTTACACGCTCCCGCAAAATCTCTTTCTTTACTCTAGCCGATTTTGTTTCATGCGCCGCTCCTATAGGGCTGTTTCTCGGACGCATTGCTAACTTCATCAACGGCGAACTTTATGGCCAAGCCACGAATGTGCCTTGGGCAATGATATTTCCAACTGGAGGTGCTGTTGCGCGCCACCCAAGCCAACTTTATGAAGCAGCACTTGAAGGCCTACTGCTGTTCGGAATTTTATTCTGGATGAGTCGCCGACAGAGTCTACGACGCCAACCAGGTATACTTACAGGAACTTTTTTATGCGGGTATGCTATCGCAAGAATTATTTGCGAATTTTTCCGCCAACCGGATGCACATATTGGTTTTCTTTTTTCTAACTCAACCATGGGCCAACTGTTGTCAGTGCCAATTCTACTAGTCGGCGTGTTTGTCATCGTGCGGGCTTGGCCCCCCCCCACCCAATGAATGCATTGAGCCATGAACTTGCGCGATTGATACGAGCGCAAGGTCCAATCACGGTTAGCCAATACATGGCTGAGGCCCTCAGCCATCCGATCTACGGCTATTACATGACCCGTGATCCTATAGGAGCTGATTCTGACTTTATAACCGCACCAGAGATTAGTCAGACATTCGGTGAGCTCATAGGTCTGTGGGCATCCACAGTGTGGCAAACACTTGGAGCACCAAAGCCCATTAACTTGGTTGAGCTCGGGCCTGGCCGCGGCACGCTGATGGCTGATGCTCTTCGCGCTATTTCTTCGGTGCCCGAATTTCGGGATTCCATTAACCTTCAACTGGTAGAGATTAGTCCAACTCTCCGAGCCATACAAAGTAAGACCTTATCAGGTGAGAAACCCAAGTGGCAGGAAAGTTTTTCAGATGTACCGGAGGGCCCTCTGATTGTTGTAGCAAATGAACTATTTGATGCTCTTCCGATCCGACAATTTCAGCGGTCTACTGAAGGCTGGCACGAGCGTTTAATAGGGCTGAGCCCAAAAGGCGAACAGTTTTGCTACGTATTGTCGCCACCGATTCCTCCTGAGGGCCTTATCCCGAACAAATTGCTCCAATCTCCATTAAATAGCACCATAGAGATCTGCCTTCCAGGCAAGGCCTTAGCTGCAGACATTGCAGCGAGAATTCAGCGATGGTCCGGAGCTGCACTATTCATAGATTATGGCGCTGCATCTTCGGTACCGCGTGATACACTGCAGGCCGTTCAGAAACATCAACGCCACCCACTCCTTGAAACTCCCGGCGAAGCTGACATAGCTGCTCATGTCGACTTTGAGGCACTCGCTCTTTCAATAACCAATGCTGGAGCCGACGCACATGGACCAGTTGAACAAGGGCTTTTCTTGAATAGACTAGGTATTCGTGACCGTTTAAGGGTACTAGAGAAAACTCGAGACAGCAGCCGGACAAACAACATTAGAAAAGGCGTTGAACGTTTGACCGACTCGGGACAAATGGGCAGTCTGTTCAAAGTTCTATGTGTAGTTCCGCGAAATGCTCCAACACCCACGGGTTTTGAAGCCTTATGATACTAAATGCCGAATCACTTGAAAAAATGTCTAATATCCGTCATGCCTTTTTCACTCGACGTGGTGGCGTTTCCCGCGGCATATACTCCTCACTTAATTGTGGTCTCGGTTCACACGATAAGCCCGTAAATGTCGAGGCAAACAGGGCTCGGGCTGCCGCAGCTCTCGGGATGGAGCCAGACTCCCTCTGTACTGCGGCTCAAGAACATGGAACAAAGGTTGTTGTAGTAGACAGACCATGGCCACGTGAAACATCACCGGTGGCAGATGCAATGGTGACTAATCAACCAGGCATCACACTTGGTGTGCTGAGCGCTGATTGTGCGACAATTCTTCTAGCCGATACACGATCCGGGATAATTGGTGCTGCCCATGCGGGCTGGCGCGGAGCGCTTGCCGGTATAGTTGCCTCAATCGTTAACGCCATGACTCAACTGGGCGCCCACACTGAGCAGATCTTCGCAGTAGTTGGTCCATGTATTGGTTCAGAATCCTACCTTGTAGACATGGAGTTTCCTCTGCCGTTTCTTGCCAATAATCCCGCTAATAGCTGTTTTTTTCATAAAGCAAACGACGCAAACCAAATAACGTTTGACCTACGAAGCTTTGTTGAGCGACAACTCCTGGATGCGGGCGTCTACAACACCTCAAGCATTAACATGGACACTTTTTTAAACTCCGACACTTTTTTTAGCTACCGACGCGCTCTTCGTAATGGTGAAAAAGATTATGGGCGAGCACTATCAGCCATTGCACTGGTTTAGTGCCTGATGCCTTACCTTTTTATCTTCTTGTCATTTCTCTTTCTTGGCCTCCTTTCAACGTGCATTTTTATGTAAAAAATCATACCGTTTACAGTGAGCCCCACCACTGATAAGTTCTGCCCGCAACGGGGTTAACCGTACCGTTGACAAGTCAGGAAATGTGAAGGTTCCCATGAAGTTAGTCGCCGGTAACGCCAACCGGCCGCTTGCAGAGGCGATTGCAGCAGGCCTCTCCGCGCCGATGACAAATGCGAGTATTCGTCGATTTGCCGATATGGAGGTATTTGTTGAAATACTGGAGAACGTCCGAGGAGAAGACGTATTTGTAATACAACCAATTTCTTACCCAGCAAATGATAATCTGATGGAGTTATTGGTTTCCATTGATGCGCTACGAAGAGCTTCCGCTCGTCGAATAACGGCAGTGCTCCCTTACTTTGGCTACGCACGTCAGGACCGAAAACCAGGCCCACGAACACCTATTTCCGCAAAACTTGTTGCTAACCTCATAACAACCGCAGGCGCTGACAGGGTTTTAACTCTTGATCTTCATGCTGGACAGATTCAAGGATTCTTTGATATCCCAACAGACAACCTTTTTGGGGCCCCAGTAATTATTAAGGATATTCTCGAACGTTACGGGAATGAAAAACTTCTAATCGTATCACCTGATGTTGGAGGAGTGGTACGAGCACGAGCCACGGCCCGAAGGCTCGATGCAGGACTCGCCATTATTGACAAACGCCGAGAACAAGCTGGGGTCTCAGAGGTAATGAACATCATTGGTGAGGTATCTGGCCGACACTGCATTTTAGTTGACGATATTGTTGACTCGGCAGGCACTCTTTGTAACGCTGCAACCGCTTTAGCTGAAGCGGGAGCCAAAACCGTGGCTGCGTACGTTACACACGGGGTGCTATCCGGAGGTGCCGTCGCAAAGGTAGGAAATTCCGCGCTAGAAGAACTGGTGATTACCGATTCAATCCTCCCAACCGAAGCCGTCCGCATAACGCCAAAAGTCAGATGTATTTCTATAGCTCCTCTAATTGGCGAAGCCATAAGACGCATTAGCTCGGAGCAATCAGTATCTAGCCTTTTTGATTAATCTTTAGAAGTTTTCTAGGATAATTACTCCTTATAAGGATTATCACATGCCGGAAACAACAAAATTTACCGCGGAGATTAGAAATCACAGTAGTCGAGGAGAGCTGCGCCAAGCTCGACTAACAGGAAGGGTTCCTGGCATAGTTTACGGAGGCGAAGACCATCCAGTCATGGTAAGCGTAAGCTTGGCAGATCTCAGACAAGCAATAAGCTCTGGGGGCTTCACCAACAGGCTTTATGACCTAGAGGTGGCCGGAAAACGCCATAGAGTGCTGCCGCGTGAAGTCCAACTAGACCCCGTTTCTGAAATACCTTTACACGTTGATTTTTTGCGTCTTGGGGCAGATGCCGAGGTAACCATACTGGTCCCTACCACATTTATAAACGAAGACGATTGCCCTGGACTCAAAAGCGGGGGGGTAATCAACATAGTTCGGCACCAGATAGAAGTGCGCTGTCGCGCTGACTCGATCCCAGAAGTGATAACGGTTGATCTAGAAGGAATTGAGATAGGAGACTCTATCCGAGTAAGCCAAATTTCCCTTCCCGATGACGTTGCGCCCACCATCACGGATCGAGACTTTACAATTGCTACCATAGCGGCCCCAACCATCGTAGAGGAAGTTGAGGAAGAGCCTGATGAAGATGAAGAAGGTGAACTGATAGAAGGGGAGGATTCAGCAGAAACGGGCGAGGAAACAGAACCTAGCGAGGAATGATTTACCCATGTTGCTCCTAGTTGGACTGGGAAATCCTGGTAAGGAGCATGCCAATAATCGGCATAATGTGGGTTTCATGGCTTTAGACGCCATCGCCGAGCGCCACTCGTTCACGAAACCTCGGAAACGTTTCAGCGGCACTACTACTCGAGGAATCATTGATGATGTCCCAATCATTGCCCTCAAACCACTAACCTCAATGAATGCTTCCGGTCTCTCAGTGCAGCAAGCTCTTAGCTACTATGGGTTGTCAGTGTCAGATCTAATCGTGTTTCACGATGAACTCGATCTAAAATTAGCTAGGATTCGTGTAAAACGCGGTGGCGGCAATGCTGGTCACAATGGACTACGCGATATAGACCGACACATTAGTACAAGTTATCGACGGGTTCGTATTGGAGTTGACCATCCCGGCAATAGCGAGAATGTTATACGGTACGTTCTTCGGGACTTTCCAAAACCTGATCGGAAATCAATCGATGCACTGCTATTGGCGATTGCCGAGGCTACGCCTCTGCTAATCTCCAATAATGACTCAGGCTTCATGAATAAGATCGCACTGTTACAAAATTCCGATCCGCCTGCGCACCCTGAGCAGACAAATACCGTTGCACCGTGCACCAACAAACTACACTACCCCCAGAAATCACCATAGATGAATGATACGTGCGTGATAGTCAGCCACTCGCACTCATTGGTTGGATTTGGAAACCAATATTTAGATGCTAAAGTGAATTGGAGCGAACTCGAAAACTACTCTAAATTTACGGTTCTACTTATATGCGACATAATCTTTGGAGATATTGATGGGCGAGTATATAGATCTTACGGCAGCAGATGGGCACAAGCTATCCGCATATTTGTCACGACCTATTGGAAAGGCAAAGGGACGTCTAGTGGTGTTTCAAGAAATTTTTGGCGTTAATCAACATATTCGCAATGTGTGCGACCGTTTTGCTGCAGATGGTTACACCGCACTTGCACCTGCCATGTTCGATCGTGTCGAACGCAATGTAGAGCTCAAATACACTGCCGAAACAATGGAACAAGGACGTGATCTTCGCGCGCGTATTTCATGGGATGATATGATGATAGATGCTCGTGCCGCCATCAACTACCTCAGTGTAGAGGGGTCTGTCGGCATAATTGGTTACTGCTGGGGGGGGTCTATAGTATGGCTAGCGGCTTGTCGTATAGAGGGAGTGTGCTGTGCATCAAGCTATTATGGAGCACAGATTTCAATGTTTAATGACGAAAACCCTGCATGCCCTATCGTATTGCACTTTGGTGAAAATGATCCTTTTATTCCACTTAACGATGTTGACATGATTAGAGCAGCTCACCCAACTGTCGATGTACACGTGTATGAAGGTGCCGATCATGGTTTCGAATGCGAGGAGCGTCAGTCCTTTGACGAAACAGCACGTAATCTTGCTCGCCAACGCAGTCTAGCCCTATTTGCAGCCCACATTAAGTAAAATTGATACTAACGCGTCCCATGTCTGAGGATAAACAATTCTAGATAATTTAAGTCAGCGTCAGACACCGTCTAAAACAATCAAAAAACACAGAGTGAAATGACTTTGTGGTTTAACGTCTCTAAAATTTTTCGTCCTCCAAGCTCAGGCAACTCTACAACAAAGGAAGCACCAGAAATATGGGCCCCAGCCCTGGTGAGTATCTGAGCTGCAGCGCCAGCTGTACCACCCGTTGCAATTAGATCATCAATTAGGAGGACTCGGTCACCTTTCACTACGGCGTCCTTATGCATCTCTAAGCGATCGTTACCGTACTCAAGTTCATAGTTCTTCCCATAAGTATCTAACGGCAACTTTCCTTCTTTCCTTAAAGGTATAAACCCACACCCGAGGTGCAAAGCAACAGCCCCACCCAGTATAAAACCTCGTGATTCAATTCCTGCAACCTTATCAATATGATGCTCAACATAGGGTGTGGCCAGCTTTTTTACAGTCAGACTAAATCCAAGAGGATCAAGTAAGAGCGGGGAAATGTCACGAAACACTACTCCGGCACGCGGATAGTCAGGAACTGCCCTAATTCTACATCTAATTGACATTCGACACTAGTCAACCTTGGCGCAAAACTCTTCTAGCAACTGCATCCAAGTCAGCGACTGTCTGTGAATCAGCTGCCTCTATCCTCGTAACTAAAGCACTATCTAAAGCCCGATCACAACCGTACGAGCATACATCAGGTCTTGTATTTAGAATCGGAGCCGCCTCTGTCACAACCTTACTCACCTTCGAAGCACTCTCTGACAGAATATTCAATACCTCAGAAACCCGAACATCGCCATAATCCGGATGCCAACAATCGTAATCTGTAACCATCGCGACAGTGGCGTAGCAGATCTCGGCTTCACGTGCGAGCTTTGCCTCAGGCATATTAGTCATCCCAATTACAGACATACCCCACAGACGATAGAGGTTCGACTCAGCTAACGTAGAAAACTGAGGGCCCTCCACAACAACGTAAGTTCCGCCCCTATTTATCGGAACACTACAATTAAGGGCAGCTAATTGAAGAACATCACCAAGCCGAGTACAGGTTGGTTTAGCCATTGATACGTGCGCCACTAATCCGTTACCGAAAAAACTTCCCACACGCAAATATGTCCGATCAACAAATTGATCTACTATAACCAGTTCCCCGGGAGATATTGTCTCACGGAATGAACCAACTGCACTAAGCGATATTAGGTCAGTAACACCAGACCGCTTAAGAGCATCAATATTTGCACGATAGTTAATTTCATGTGGTGCCAAATTATGATTTCGACCATGTCTTGGCAGAAATACTACGGCTTGGCCGTCTAGATCCCCGAATAAAAGCTCATCTGACGCCGCACCAAATGGAGTTGCAACCTGACGCCATTGCTTATTGGATAACGCGATAAAATCATATATGCCGCTTCCGCCGATAATGCCCAAGACCGTCTGACTCGCCATTGGCACCGCACCCTTTCGGCTCCTATTTAGAATATTCTGCAGCCAAAGATCAAAGACTCAATAAAGGTTATCCTACCTTTTTCACACTAATTACTATCAACCTTACTGCGAAGCTCGTTAAGCAGGCCTTCTATACTACCTCCGTGTTTCTGGATTACAGCAGCAAATTCATCACGCTGAGTTAATGCCATGCTCACGCCTTCAAGGATAACATCAACTATACGATAGCTTTCACCAACCGCACGAATACGCCAGTCAACCCTAACAGGAGGAAAGTCTGGATCAAGAATATGTGTACGTACTAAGGCCCCTCCGTTAGGCTCGGAGAAGGCTTCTAACACAGAAAACGTCTCGCCCCCGTAGCGACCCAGCCGAGCTGCATAACTGCTAACAATTAACTCTTCAAATAGTTTTCGATATTCACTTCTCTCGGCGTCTGTAGCCCGACGCCAGTATCGACCAAGGGCAAAGCGCGCTATAGTATCAAGATCAAAACCCTCGTTGAGCAGACGGCGAAATTCCGCCTCCCTTTCGTGACGGTTTAGCGAAGTATCAGATAGCATGCTTACGGTTCGATCACCCAATATGGTGACGAAGTCAACAGCACCAACTTTATCGCCATCAATAGCAGCAGAGTTTGCTCCAGCTGCCAAACAAATGAGAACGCATAAACTCGACAGGATCACCCTTAAGCTAATACCTGCCATGGATAGCCCTACTCAGGTACACTGGAGTAGTCTTCTGCACCATCGTCTTCTTGGAAGATAATATCCGGCACCATGGACATATCTTGCGGTTCACCATTACGGATTTCATCCATCCGTCTCTGGCGATATAAGCTACGTATTGTCGCGTAGAAATCAATTGAACCACTCTCAATCTCATCCAGTGTCTCAATGTTTCGTGATCGCGAATCAACTGCCCGAACTCCAAAGCGCGCGTACGAGACCCACTCGTTTCCAGTGTTATCAAATAAGTACTCCAGTGGATCAAAGAATCGATCCACAATTACGCCGACACCATCGCGTGGCGAGGATGGCCCAATTATCGGCAACATCAAGTATGGACCGGAGTCAAGCCCCCAAACTGCTAGAGTCTGACCAAAATCCTCTTCCTTTCTGGGTAAGCCGGTTACCGTGGCAGGATCAAGAAGACCTCCAATGCCCAATGTGGTGTTCATTATAAACCGCGTAGCCGTAATGCCGAGATCATTAACCTCACCCTGAAGGACCTGATTAACCATAGTTACCGGCAATTCAGCGTTTCTAAGTACATTGGTAACAGCAATTCGCCCAGGTTCAGGAATAGTCCAACGGTACCCTTCGGCAATAGGACGTAGAACTGTGCGATCCAACGCCATATTAAATGAGAATATTGCCCGATTTAACGGTTCCATAGGGTCATTAGTTGCAATGAACTCGGCTCTGGCATCTGGATCGTTAGGCGGCGTCGCACATCCGGTGAATGCCATCACCGCGATTAGCCCACACCAGAGTAAGAAACGTCTTAGTTCAAAAGTTAGTCTCATGACAAAAGCCCAGCGTAAGCTAGCAAAGTATACCCAACAAAAACTTAAGCACAGAATGGCGCAACCCGCTGTTCGACGCAAGAACCCTAGTCGCCGACCAATACACAAGACTGCGATACCTCACTACCACAACCGTTTGTCTGAAGCTAGATGCAGCTGCCATAATATGGAAGGACAACCATCATTGTTGCTAAAATACCGCTCCATAACATTTATCAACTTAGGTCAAGCCTCTACTAGCTACACTCATTAGGTTGTGTTCTATTGATAACAGTCGTGCACCATTGTCTTTTACAAAAGGAATCTATTAATGCCTACACCTTCCGTAAGCAGTTCAGCCTATTCCAACGGCAAGCTAGAACGCAGTTTGCGAGATGGCCGTTTTGCAATAACTGCTGAGGTAACCCCACCGCTAACATCCGACCCAGATAAGCTTCGTCGCAAAGCTCAGCCTCTCCATGGCCTCGTCGATGCCGTAAATGTTACCGACGGGGCGAGCGCGCGAACCCACATGTCAAGTCTAGCAGCGGCTGCAATACTCTCACGTGATGGGATCGAGCCAGTATTGCAAATCAATACCCGCGATTACAACAGAATTGCTCTGCAGAGCAACTTATTGGGCGCTGCCGCTCTAGGTATTCATAATGTACTCTGCTTAACTGGAGACAGCCCTGAAGCTGGAGACCAACCCGATGCCAAGCCAGTTTTTGACCTAAAGAGTAGCGAATTAGTGGCTTGTGCCGTTACCATGCGGGATCAGTCGCAACTACCTTCGGGTCGTTCTATTGATGCACCTCCTAAGCTGTTTATTGGTGCTGCAGATGCCCCCATTGATCCACCTCCTGATTGGCAACCCACTGCCTTAATGGGCAAAGTGGAGGCCGGCGTGGACTTTGTCCAAACCCAATTCTGTTTTGATGTTTCGGTGGTCAAAAGATATGTAGAACGCCTCACAGAGGCAGGCGTGACTGAACGACTCCATATCCTAATAGGCATTGGGCCCATTGCCTCAGCAAAATCGGCACTTTGGATGAAAGAGAACCTCTTTGGCACAATCATCCCGGACGCACTAATAGATCGATTAGAGCAAGCAATAGACGAGCGAGAGGAGGGCAAACGCATTTGCGCAGAACTCATCGCTTCGCTAGCAGCGATTAAGGAAGTATCCGGGGTTCACTTAATGGCACCTCTTAACTCGGATGCTATCCCAGATGTTATCAGAGAGTCTGGGGTTCGATAATTACTCTTTGCCAAAACTAGCTGTGATTCCGACTTACAGCGAAGCATTCATCGTTAAACCACAGACCGTTATGTTTTCGCAGCACACCACGAGTGGCCTCAAGATATGCGCCACTAGCCATTGCTTCTGTCATTTGCCTATCTTCTATCTGTGCCACGTATGCAGCTGCATTCCAGGCTGCTAAAAGTGTAGACGTACCTATACTGCTTAGCTCCGACGGAAGCATATGCAGACTGTAACGGAAAATTGCGCGCTCATCTGAATACTCGTGAAAACAAAGGTCAGAACTATCCGTGCCTAAAGCTACCTTCATAGCATCAATCAATTGATTACGATCAGTCTGAAACGGCGATTCGTTGGGCCAAATCTCGCGTACAATCTCTAAACCGGGATCATTTCCATATGATTGGATTGTCAACATTCGGCCGCCTGGCGCAATCGCACGTGCTAACGGAGCCAAAACGTTTCCGACCTTGCTCTCAGCATCCAGTCGAGCACGAAATGGCTGTGAAGCAATTACCAGATCATAGCCTGAGTGTTGGCGACCCGGTTTAGGGATTATGCGA
This sequence comes from uncultured Alphaproteobacteria bacterium, assembly GCA_913041535.1. Classification (GTDB taxonomy): domain Bacteria; phylum Pseudomonadota; class Alphaproteobacteria; order VGEJ01; family VGEJ01; genus CAJWJK01. The sequence continues at coordinate 193,701 of CAJWJK010000001.1, read as the reverse complement.
TCAAGTTGAAACCGCTGATCCTCTCGATAAAGTACTAATACCGACGGTCGCACATAAAGGGGGTTCCCTGTACGTGCACTCGACGTGACCTGCCAACCATCCACGAGCATGGACTGTAAATCACGAATCTGAGCATCAAACTCGTGAGCGCTATCGCCACGAAGGGGAACATCGTGCCAATTTACTTCAACATCTTTTCCCGGGTTTACAGCCAGCCATGGTGCCTCTGAATAGTACAAATTTGTGAGCACAAGAACCGTTTGGGGATGTTCACATAGGCGATCAGAAACCTTTTCAAGACTAAGCCTCACATCCTCAAGACTTATTTCCTTTCCAACGACAAACAATGGAACGTTTGGAAACAAGCTATGAGCATGCCTGAGAACACGAGTCAAAACGGTCGCATCCCCCATGCCTGCATCGAATATTCTAAGAGTAGGAGGCGTTGGGTTAAGTTGGGCAAGTTCACGGCCAACCTGCTCAGCAACTACCCATTTCTCGCTACACGTCGTCACAAAGAGTAAGTATTTTTCACGATTATCAAAAAACCTGAAATGCTCTGCGTTGCCAGCTAAACCGTCATTCTGATCTTTAACGCGTGTCATGTTAATAATTTCCTGGACCATTCAATTAACTCAAACCGTATCACCCGATTATCAAGCAGCATCTTTAGCGAAGCAAACCTGCAACTTCGTAAGGCCCACCGGCAAAGGCCCCTGAAATATAAAAAGTCACGACTGTGATCTCACTCCATGCCAACTTATGATGTAATACTTAGGTATTGCATCAATCAATTTTTTTGGGGATAACCACGCATAAATGCTATTGAAATGCTAATTCAACATAGGGTCATCACGTTGAGTTTAATAGTTTAACGCAATGCCTGCGTTCCGTTACACACAGTATTCTAGGGTATATTTTGCTATCTAATATTTTTGGTCACAGTGCTTTTCGCTGGAAACCTGCCCAATCTCAGCGTATAGGCAGAGGTATCGCACAGGTTCGGCGACCCTGGAGGTAGTCATGACTAATCGTTCTGCTCAAGGCTGGATGCCCGAAAGCTGGCGCAACAAACCGGCAAAGCAACAACCAGTCTACGACGACTTGAAGTCTCTATCTGATATCGAGAAACGCCTGCGCGAATTCCCACCGCTCGTCTTTGCCGGGGAAGCTCGCAACCTAAAACGGCAACTAGCGGAAGCAACAGTGGGACGTGCTTTTCTCCTTCAAGGTGGAGATTGCGCGGAAAGCTTTGCCGAATTTCACCCTAATAATATCCGTGACACATTGCGCGTTATTCTGCAGATGGCTGTAGTAATGACTTACGCATCTTCTTGCCCAATAATTAAGGTTGGGCGAATGGCCGGCCAGTTTGCTAAGCCCCGATCTGAGCCAGTTGAAGTCCGTAATGGCACAGAACTGCCGAGCTATCGAGGTGATATCATTAATGGCATGGAATTTACGTCCGATACCCGAAAGCCTGACCCCAACCGCATACTGCAGGCATATAGCCAAGCTGCTGCTACACTAAACCTACTTCGCGCGTTTACACAGGGTGGCTATGCGGATCTCCATAGAGTACAGGGCTGGAATATGGGTTTCGTTGCTGGCAGTCCTCTTGGTGAGCGCTACCAAGCACTTGCAGATAGGATAACAGAAGCACTGGCATTTCTAGCTGCCATTGGTTTTGGAGAAAATTCAGTACCGGAGCTTAGTCAGACAGACTTCTATACGTCGCATGAAGCACTTCTATTGCCATACGAACAAGCGATGACTCGTGTGGATAGTACATCAGGCAACTATTACGACACCTCTGCACACATGCTATGGGTGGGTGACCGCACTCGTGATTTAGATTCAGCCCACATTGAATTTCTTCGAGGGATTGCCAACCCACTTGGGTTAAAAGCAGGCCCCAGCCTCTCACCAGATACACTTTTACGCCTTTTAGATATTCTTAACCCGAATAACGAACCGGGACGAATGACCATTATTACACGTATGGGTTCGGATCAGGTCTCCGATAAACTTCCACCATTATTGCGCGCCATAGAGCGCGAGGGTCGTGCAGTGGTCTGGTCGTGTGACCCAATGCACGGCAATACAATTAAATCATCCAATGGCTACAAGACGCGGCCGTTTGATAGTATTCTGGCCGAAATTGGCGGATTTTTCTCCGCACACGAGAGTGAGGGTACGGTTGCTGGAGGTGTTCACTTCGAACTGACCGGCCAAGAAGTCACCGAATGTCTCGGTGGAGCACAAGAAATAACAGAGCAGGCGCTCTCAGATCGTTATCACACGCACTGCGACCCACGACTTAATGCTTCCCAAAGTCTCGAGGTAGCTTTCCTCATTTCGGATTCGCTTAGACGCAGTCGGCATGGCCTCGGACTAGGAGTTGCCAAGGCGTCATGAATTCTCACGGCAAAGTCATGCCGGCCCACAAGATGTGGATCAGAATGAACACTTCAAATATCCCGCTATACACTGACAAATATTTTTCTCAAACCCGAACTGCCGTGGCACGACATGGGGATGTGGACGTTACGTATGCGGTTTTCATGAGACGACCCATTATTTTTACCCCGAGACTCATGGTGCAATGGATAAAAGTTATCTCAAGAGAGCGCAAAACGACTTTCAAAATTGAGCTCCTTTATAAAGAGGGTGAGCACGTGGGAGGCGGAGAACCTCTCCTTTATCTCTCAGGATCGCTCCAACATCTGGTTGACCTTGAAACTATCTATCTACAAAAACTTGGTCCGGCATGTGTTGCAGCTTATAACGCCTATTCCATGTGCTGTAACCTGCCAACTGTTGAGTTTCTGGCCATGGATGCCCGCCATTGTGCCGGAATGGAAATGGCAGAATTGATGGCCTACGCCGCAAGCGTTGGATCTCAAGCAGCTAAACGTGATTGTGGTGCTGTTGGCTTTATAGGAAATGCTACCGATGCTACAGCTCATTATTTCGGTAACGATAAAGGCATGGGCACAATGCCTCATGCTCTTATAGGGTACTGTGGATCAACCCTCCGAGCTGCCGAAGTGTTCCATAACACATTTCCAGACTCACACATGACTGTACTGGTTGATTATTTCGGGCATGAAATTACCGATTCACTTGCGGTATGTAGGCGCTTCCGTGAACTTGCCAAAAACGGAAACCTCGCGGTCCGTATAGACACCCACGGCGGCCGCTTCGTGGAGGGGTTAGATACTGAAAAATCATACGCAGTTCTGGATAACTTCGCTCCCGATGCGGTACGCCAATATCGTACAGAAAATGAACTTCGCTGGCTGGTAGGGACAGGAGTCACCGCCGCAGCCATATACCACCTACGAGATTCTCTGGATAAAGAAGGCTTCAACAAAGTTCGAATTGTCGTCTCATCTGGCTTTGATCCAGAAAAATGTAAAGTCATGGCAAGCGCTAATGCCCCGATCGATGTTGTAGGAACAGGATCATTCCTGCCACAAAAATGGGATGAGACCTACGCGACAGCAGACGTGGTAGAATACGACGGAAAGTCCATGGTAAAACGTGGCCGTGAGTTCTTAATACGTAAATCCAAAAACCCAATTTAACGCGTACCCGATGTATATCGCCTGCCTCGATCGGTACCAAGACGTTAAGGCTCTAATGTGCTTCGTCCCAGCTTCCACCGCTACCTGTGTCTACCACAAGGGGTACGCTTAAATACGCCACATTCTCCATCACCTGCTTTACTAACACAGCTAGATCATCAACTTGGGTCTCAGCCACCTCAAAAATCAACTCATCGTGTACAGATAGCAGCATCTCTGCATCAAGTTTACTCTTGTCAAGCTCTGCATCTACTCTAATCATCGCCATTTTTATGATGTCAGCAGCCGAACCTTGTATCGGCGCATTAATAGCAGCACGTTCTGCAAAACTCCGACGAGCATGAATCTTTTCGTGAATTCCAGGTAAATGACACCTCCGTCCATAAAGAGTTTCCACATAACCATTTTGACGGCAAATAGCCCGTGTTTGCTCCATGTACTCGCGAATTCCTGGGTATCGTTCAAAATAAGCTTCTATGTATTCGTGGGCCTTTGCGCGCTCTATATCAAGCTGGCGCGCTAGACCAAACGGACTAATTCCATAAATAATTCCAAAGTTTATTGCCTTTGCCCTACGCCGCATTGCCAGCTCCACATCCTCAATAGGCAATCCGAATACTTGGCTGGCAGTAATTGCATGAATATCTGCATTTTGCTCGAAAGCCTCGCGTAATGGTTCAATACTAGCAATATGAGCGAGCAATCGCAGTTCGATCTGTGAATAATCAGCCGAAAGCAACGCTCGCCCGGGACTGGCAATAAACGCGCGCCGAATCTTACGACCGTCTTGAGTGCGTACAGGTATGTTCTGAAGATTGGGATCATTAGATGATAAACGCCCCGTAGCTGCACCAGTCATAGCATACGTTGTATGAACCCGACCCGTTTCTGGATTTATTTCTTTCTGTAATGCATCAGTATAAGTACTCTTGAGTTTGGTCATCTGCCGCCAACTGAGGACACGCCCTGGTAACTCATGACCCTCCGATGCCAAATTCTCGAGCACATCTGCCCCAGTCCCGTACGCGCCTGTTTTTGTCTTCCGTCCACCAGCCAGACCCATTTCACCGAACAGCACCTCTCCAAGTTGCCTAGGGGAGCCAATATTGAAATCGTGTCCAGCAAGGCCATATATCTCTCGCTCCAGTGCTATGATTCGATCCCCAAAGGTCCTAGATAGCTCAGACAACATGGAATCATCTACAAGCACGCCAGCTTGCTCCATCCTACACAATACAGATATTAGTGGACGTTCTATACTCTCATACACATTTACGAGTTTTTCAGATACCAGCCGTACCCTCAAAGGGGCGTGGCTGTTACCAATAAAGTCAGCTGCCTCACCTTGATAATGAACAACATTATCAATTGACGCTTGAGCTAGGGGCACCTGAGCACGGCCGCTGCCAACAACATCTTTGTACAGAGTACGTGTTTTGCCGAGCTCACGGATCCCTATCGCCTCGAGGGTGTGCAAATGTGCGCCAGCGCCAAGCACGTAGGAAAGCAACATGATATCTTCAGTTGGAGTTAGACTGATGCCATGCTGATTCAGAAGATGCATTTGGTATTTAACGTCGTGGCCAATCTTGAGAATCGCTGGATCTTCGAATAGCGGTTTGAGAATAGACATAGCCTCATTTAGTTCGATATATCCACTCTGTTTTTCCTCGGTTTCACCACCATTTCTGGCATGTTCAGAAAACGGAATGTACGCTGCAGACATTGACGGAATTCTTAGCGCAATGCCCAGTATTTTTCCATTTCTAGGTTGATTTGAATCTGTCTGAACAGCCATAGCCACTATTCCACGAGTACGGGCTTCAACAATAACTTCGGATATATCACCAGCGTTTGTAACCAAACGGTATTCGTTCTCTATACCCTGTTCCGAACTCAGTTGCCTGGTATTATTAGAAAGAGATTCCAATCTAGATCGAAGACGAGTTGTCAGTGTGTTGAGTTCCATTGCTTTAAGAAATGGAAATAACACATCAGGGTCAGGCGGCGTGGCAGCCCATTCGGTCAAATTTTCTTCAACAGGGACATCCTCCCGGAGTCTCACAAGCTCTCGACTCATGCGTGCATCATTTGCGTATTCCAAGAGAAGCTGTCTACGCTTAGGTTGTTTAATCTCCTCTGCACGATCCAAAAGCGTGTCCAAGTCTCCATATTCGTTGATTAGGGCAGCCGCTGTTTTAACGCCAATTCCACGAATACCAGGAACATTGTCCGTGGAATCGCCAGCCAGTGCCTGCACATCAACCACACGCTCGGGACCAACACCAAAGCGTGCCCGAACCTCTTCAGTCCCAATCGTTACTGACTTGATAGGATCGAACATGCTGACGCCATCTCGGACAAGTTGCATTAGGTCTTTGTCCGACGAAACAATGATAACCTCATACCCCTTTGAGCTCGCGACGCGGGCATAAGTGGCAATTATATCATCAGCCTCAAACCCTTCCTGCTCAATACAGGCTACGCTAAAGGCTCTGGTAGCATCACGAATAAAAGAGAATTGAGGAACTAAATCCTCGGGGGGAGCTTCTCGGTTCGCCTTGTACTCACTGTAAATATCGTTTCGAAATGTCCGATGCCCTTTATCAAAAATTACGGCAACATGGTTGCCTGTTCCCGACGACTCAATATCGTCTAGAAGCCTACTAAGCATATTGCAAAAACCTAGAACCGCGCCAATTGGTGCTCCATCTGTGCGGGTCAGCGGTGGCAATGCATGGTAGGCCCGAAAAATATAGCCAGATCCATCAACCAAAAAGAGCCGCTGATGCGGATCTACTTTGACCGACTCTGGGTTGACAGTTGACATAACCGTAGTATGACACGACTCTGGGTGAAGGCTCCAATAAAGAAGCATGGTGACTTGACGGCTCTGTGGTGGCAGTCAATGTTGAACAGAATTTCTCGACAGAATTATATCGTTTTGGAGTAAGTTGGTGTCATCCTCTTCTCGAATCCTCATAGCCGTAATTTGCGCTGGCCTTATAGCCTGGCTATCTGTCGGAATTCGGCAAACATTTGGGATATTTCTGCAACCTATCTCCCTCGAACTGGAATGGGGCCGAGAAGTATTTGCCTTTGCGCTTGCTTTACAAAACCTCATGTGGGGTCTTTGCCAACCCATCGCCGGAGCCTTTGCTGACCGTTATGGCTCGACACGCGTTGTTATAATCGGAAGCCTGATATACGCACTTGGCGTGTATTTGATGGCAGAGAGTTCAAGCTCCTTACAGATGCACATTGGAGCAGGTTTTCTCGTTGGCATTGGCTTGTCAGCAACAAGCTTTACAGTGGTATTGGCAGCCGTTGGAAAGTTGGTTCAATCGAAACATCGAAGCCTAGCCTTTGGTGTCACGACAGCACTTGGTTCGTTGGGCCAATTTGCAATGGTACCGACGGGTCAACTGTTCTTTGAGACATATGGATGGTCCGTAGCTCTTCTGATACTTGGTGCCTGTTCTTTACTGATGATGCCACTGGCTGCTGCTCTTTCTAACCATCAGAAACAGACAGTAAATCCGCAACTCGAAAACCTTGATATCCGTCACGCGCTTCGCGAAGCCATTCAACATTCAGGCTATCGTTACCTAACTATTGGCTTTTATGTATGTGGCTTTCAAGTAATGTTTATCGGCGCCCACCTCCCAGCATTTCTTGTTGACGCAGGCATCGATTCCTCCATTGGAGCTTGGGCTTTATCACTAGTTGGTTTATTTAATGTGATTGGATCCTTGTTGTGTGGGTACCTCGGTGGCCGATACAGCAAGAAGAATACGCTTGCCCTTATCTATCTGGCGAGGGCAATCGTAATTGCGGTATTTTTGATTGTGCCGCTTAGCACTACTTCCGCTTTGGTTTTTGCTTCAGTGATGGGTATTCTATGGTTAGGAACAGTGCCTCTAACAAGTGGTTTAGTTGCTCAAATATTTGGAATGCGCCACTTGGGCATACTTTTTGGCATCGTATTCCTAAGCCACCAGCTAGGATCGTTTACAGGCGTTTGGTTAGGCGGTTATCTCTACGACACTACAGGAACATACGATATGGCTTGGTGGATTGCCATTATGCTTGGAATCACGGCAGCACTGCTACACTGGCCAATTAACGAGCGTGCAATCCAGCGCCCACTAACGGAAAGGAGTAGTAAAACTGCTTAAGTTAACATAACTACTCCATGCTATTTGAATTCTAACCAACATGTTTAATTGAGTAAGGGCCTAATTATGAGCGCTTATGATTATGACCTCTTTGTTCTCGGCGCCGGATCAGGCGGGGTCCGTGCAAGTAGAGTAGCTGCATCCCATGGCGCTAAAGTTGGCATATGCGAAGAGAGCAGAGTCGGTGGCACCTGTGTTATTCGCGGCTGCATACCTAAGAAATTGATGGTCTACGGTGCACATTTCAAAGATGAGTTTGAGAATGCATCCGCCTATGGATGGAACGTTGAATCGGTTACGTTCGATTGGAGCACTTTAATCTCCAACCGAGACAAAGAAATTGACCGCCTCAACCAACTCTATATCGGTTTACTGCATGATGCCGGTGTAGATCTATTTTCATCCCATGGTTCCATCCGAGACGCACATACAGTGCAGATGAATGACGGTACGCAGGTGCGCACGCAGAACATCCTCATTGCTACTGGTGGTGTGCCAAGCCTTCCAAAGATCCCAGGTATCGAAAATGCGGTTACTTCTAACGAAGTTTTCCATTTACGCTCTCTTCCTAAACAGATAGTGATCGTTGGTGGCGGGTATATTGCTTGCGAATTTGCTAGTATTTTTAATGGATTAGGAGCCAACGTGGTGCAGCTCTACCGTGGGTCAATGATACTGCGAGGATTCGATAAAGATATCCAGAAATTTGTCTACCAGGAGATGATAAAGAAAGGTGTTGAAATCCGCCTGAACTGCGAGGTGTCCAAGATACAAAATAGTAACGACCACCTAAACGTCGCACTCACTAACGATAATACTATAACTACTGACGTCGTGTTGTATGCTACGGGGCGCAAACCTAACACAGCTAATCTTGGTCTTGAACTAGCCGGAATTCACCTAAATGACAGAGGAGCGGTCATTGTAGATGAGTGGTCCCGCAGTTCTGTCCAAAGTGTTTATGCTGTTGGTGACGTGACCGATCGCATTAACCTGACCCCAGTAGCTCTAAACGAAGGTTTATGTTTTGCCGAAACAACCTATGGAAACTGTCCGCGCCGAATGGATCACATAAATGTTGCTTCAGCAGTATTTTCGGACCCGACCGTTGGAAGCGTTGGAATGACCGAGGATTGGGCGAGGAAAGAGTTTGGCAATATTGACGTTTATCTATCCACATTTCGCCCACTGAAACACACCATGACTGGCCGTGACGAAAAAACTATGATGAAAATAGTAGTTGCCCGCCAGAGTCAGCGTGTCGTTGGTGTGCATATGGCTGGGGCCGATGCGGCAGAGATAATCCAGGGAATCGCAATCGCTGTGAAAATGGGTGCAACAAAAGCTGAATTTGACGCCACAATCGGCATTCATCCAACAGCAGCAGAAGAATTTGTTACAATGCGCAAAAAGTGTTCTGATTGAGCTAATGATTCAGGTGCAAATACTGCTGCGACATCACTCCATGGATGATCATTATGGATAATCCTCTAATTGAGTCGGCCAAGCGTTTGCAATTGCACGTTGAGATCATGACTGGACGTACCGGGGTATCGATAACAGGTATTCCAATCTGTGATATGACAGAGAAGCACATTAAAATCGTCGGTAAGCTGGTTTCAGAATTCTGTGTTGCTGTTTTACCCAATCAACACTTAAAGCCAGAGGAGCACATCGCATTTTTCAAACGTTTTGGACCTCTTATGACCACTCCGGGATTTGATTGCCACCCGGAATGGCCCGAAATTCAATTAGCAAAAAAGCGAGGTGGTCGTGGAGAGATTTTATCTGGTCCATTTCATACGGATACGTGTTTTGTCGCCAAGCCACCCTCATATTCATCGCTTAACGCAGCAAAGGTCCCAAAACATGGCGGCGATACTGTCTTTCTAAATCAGTATCTTGCGTATGAAAGCCTATCAGATGTCATGAAAGGCTGGCTTAAAGGCCTGAAGTTTAAGCACGTTGTTTATGGCATTGACCGACCAGAAGAAGTCCCAGATCCTGTTTGGCACCCTGCCGTACGGACTAACCCCGTAACTCGCCGAAAATCACTGTACATTACAATGCCCATGCGCTGCGTAGAAGCGTCGGGAATGAGCAGGGAAGAGGGAAATGCATTAATTAGCTTTTTATATGAACATTCCCAAAAGCTACATACCATGTATCGTCACCGCTGGTCTCCGGGCGACTTGTTGATGTGGGACAACAGATGTTCTTTGCACGCGGCGGTCGCCGACCATGAAGCACAAACACGCATATTGCATAGACTAATGTGCCAAGGCGAAGTGCCGTCCGAAGACTGACTGCCACGTATTCACCATCTGATCTCATGCCACTCAGTTGCAAGGTGCTTTGGAAATCCCCAGCAACAGCTGTAGTCTCTAAACTTGCCTAATGACCCAATGTTTAATTTAGGTAACAGCGTTAACAAGGCTCCGCAATAAAAACCGGAATTTTTCGGTCTGTTTTATTCTGATACTCCTGGTAAGGAGGATATGCCTTAACAGCCTCCAACCACAAAATCTCTCGCTCTGGGTCTTCCACCACTTCACGCACACGCATCTTACTCACGTCTTCCCTATCGCGAATCTCCACCTCCGAGTTAGCCCTCAGGTTATATACCCATACAGGGTTGCGGGGCCTGCCCCCATAAGAGCCAACCAAAACGTAGCCACTGTCTACTTTGACCCTCATCACCGGAATCTTCCGGATTGCGTCCGTTTTATTTCCTACATGAGTGACAATGATACACGGCAATCCAGTATCTTTAAGGGTAACACCCTGTAACCCTCCACTGCTTTCGTAAAGCTCTACTTGCGCACGAACCCAGTCAATCGCTGGAGGAATAAAAGTCCTCATCCCATCACCATGTTTACCGCGCTCACACCGAGCACGTCATATCGGATCCGCAACACATTGGTGACTTGATCTTACCGTGATCGTTGGGGCACCTAGAAATTTTCACCTCTGATCCATCACCAAGTTTCAGAATATCGTCCAATAAGGGCGCATCACACTTGGCACACGTAGCATTTACACCCATACCACACTCAGAACACTCGTATGTTGCCATTTAACCCTCCCAAAATACCACTATTCACGCATCCCAGCTTATAATCGTAATGTATTATCATGCACACAATCAACTAGCACCATCTATGGGCTTAGGGCTTGTCCGAAATACGCCAGTGAGAAACAACAATAGTCTTTATCTGTTTACAATATTGCGCTGAACGTTTAACGATAGAATTAAATTTCGAATCAACCTCTACTAATACAGCACCCCGAAATCCTCCATATTTATGCAGTCTACCATTTGCATGGTAAACACAGTTAACGTTTATATCCGTTTAGGATATACTGCTAATGTATCGTCGTGATTGGGGTATAATAGTTCCGTAACCCCTACTGATACAGATAGATTCTATATATCTTCCACACTATTTCTTGGTATTTTTTATTTAGTGATTCTGTAAATACAACCCGTTGGCAGGTTCATCATCGATAAATTACACGTTAGTTCCTAAAATTATTATTGCACACTGACAACTACTAATTTGGACGAGAGTCATGCTTTCAACGTCCCAGGTTAATGATTATTATGAAAATGGGTTTGTAGTTATTGACTATAAATTACCAGAAAAAACCCTCAATGAAATCAAGCATTATTACAATGCCCTATTACTGTCTCACCCAGAGTTCCGAGACTACTGTCCTACTCTTTTAAAATACGAATTAAATTTTTTAAAGTACGCCAAAAACCCCGATATATTAGGTTGTGTAAAGCAATTAATTGGGCCCAACGTGGCAATATGGAATCAAAGTTTTTTTGCAAAACCAGAGATAAACGGCAAAGCCACACCATGGCATCAGGATGGTCAATACTGGCCGATAAGACCTCTAGCTACATGTACAGCGTGGATAGCTATTGATGACACAAATGAAGAAAATGGATGTCTAAAGTATATCCCTGGTTCACATAAAAGTAGGCGCACCAAAAGTCACTATACTAATAATACCAAACACTATACTTTGAATCAGGAGTTATCTTCGTCCGAGTTTGATGAGACAAAAGCATTCTCCCTTTGTCTTAAAGCAGGAGAAATGGCCTTGCATGATGTATACATAATTCATGGCTCTGAACCTAACACCTCTCCGCATCCCAGACGGGGTATGACCATGAGATTTATGCCAACTTCTTCAACATTTGACCGCAAACTTGCAGCTAGACAGAAAAAGAAATTTAAGCTCGACCATGAGGACCGTACATTGTTCCTGATGAGTGGCGTTGATGAGTCCGGCACAAATGATTTCATAATTCGTAGTTGAATTACGGTAGATTATTTTCAGTGAACCATTAAATCCTTCTGTGCATAACACTTGGGATAGCTGATCAGTTTCATTAGAAATTAAAATAGGAAGAATGGGGGTTTTATGGCAAGCCATGCGACGGGCGATGGATCAATTCCACCGAGAAACGCAGTAAATTCAGGACTCAAAAGAATTATGACCCTTGGGGGTTCGTACGGTACACGAAATTTCACGGTGAAGGACCTCCGTGACAACAAAGGTATTAGAGTCCTCACGGAGACTGTACCTTTTTCCCCAGAAGAAGCTGCAGCGGCCGAAGAGGCTGGAATAGATACAATGAAAGTGCGTTTTGATCCCGAACACCCGGAACCAGCGGTTGCAATCAGAGGTGCTGCACCCAAAACTTTCATGGCGTTTTCGGTTCCCCTTGTAGCTGCTGCAAGTGAAACAGAAGCTATCCGTATAGCATATAAAGCAATGGCTATTGGCGCTGACGCTATTATGTGTCAATGGAGTCCGCGCTTCATCCATGCGGCGACCGAAGCCGGTGTGCCGGTGCAGGGCCATGCAGGTTTAGTTCCAAGAAAGAGCACTTGGACCGGTGGCTTGCGCGCCGTCGGCAAAACTCTTGATGAGGCAAAATGGATTTATAGAGAAATTAAAGCCATTGAAAACGCAGGTGCCTACGCTGTTGAAGTGGAAGTCATTCCTGAGGAACTTCTTGCTGTAATCAGTAAGCGGACCACCCTATTAACCTCATCAATAGGTGCTGGTAGTGGAGGAGACATACAGTTCCTTTTTGCTGAAGATATTCTGGGCAACAATCCACCGCCCTATCCACGACACTCCAAACAGTACTGTTCTCTGTACAAGATGAAAGAGGAAATGCAGGTGCAAAGAATTGGTGGATTTCGTGCCTTTATTGATGATGTTGTACAGGGGAAATTTCCTGGTCCGGAGCATGTTGTCACCGCACCAGATGGGCTAATTGAAGGTTTCGTTGAATCAATCGAGGAGAACGCCAGTTAACGCTGTTTCGACGCACATTCAAAAACGTATTAGTGTGTGTTAAAACGTAATCACATAAATAAATAGGATTCTAAATCTGGTTTATCTAACACCCCCCCCAAGTTTGTAACTTGGTACAAGCTGCTACTTCCATTGTGCTAAGGCGCATTTCCCAACGAATTCTGTTGAATCGTGCACGGATATTTTAGGCAAAGCTGTGATCCAACATATATTTGAACCTATTGACGATCCTAGTAGCTGGTACGGTACAGACTTTGACACCGATAGATCTTGGGAATATCAACTGGAACCAAACCAAATCGCGAATTTGACACAGGCGTTATACGGAGTAAAACGAACCGGTCTGGATATAACAGAGTTACGACCAGACACTTTCCCTTTGCCCACATTGACGGCAACCTTGAAATCGATTGGGGATGATTTGCGAAATGGGCGAGGGTTTTCTTTGCTTCGGGGTTTCCCCGTAGAAAGCCACGATATTAAAGAACTCGCAATAATGTATTACGGGCTGTGCTGCCATATCGGCATGGGAATAACCCAAAATAGTGATGGTGGACTGATTCACTATGTTACTGACGGAGCTCTTAAACCCAATCAGGGTAACCGCGGGGTGGGGTTGCCCCGCACGTCACACCTGCACGTGGATTTGATGGATATTGTAACTCTTCTTTGTGTTCGACAGGCCTCTGACAAACCACGAAGTTATCTCGCCAGCTCTGCATCCATCTACAACGAGATATTAAAATGCCGTCCCGATTTATTGCCCCGGCTGTTTAAAGGATATGAATGGGATCGTATGGACGAACATAAAGCGGGGGAAACAGCGACATCTGGTTATCGGGTACCGGTTTTCAGCCTCGCCAACGGTAATTTGTCGTGCCGCTATAATCGCGTATGGATGTCCGCACCCAATGTAGCAAAAAAAGCTCCTCTCTCGGCGGGAGATGAAGAAGCTTTCCAGCTAATAGACACGATTGCCGAAAGGATTCGCCTGTCACTTTCTTATGTTAAAGGGGATATACAATTCTGCAATAACTACACAGTTTTGCATGGACGTGACGCACACAACCCAGAAACAGTAGAAAAACATAAACGACTTCTTATACGAGTTTGGCTTAATGTGCCAGAATTTCGTACCTTTTCCGATGAGGCTATCGTTCGTTATGGTATCGGGTATCATGGTAAACTCGGCTGGACCGCAGAAGATCTATCATCCGGCCGCCATAAGAGTTCACGCCTTCGGCGTGACGATGGAGCTATCTCAAATAATAGTAGTTTTTTAGGCTCCTCCCACAGCAGGGATTGACATTCGCCTTACCTGCTAGGATGCATTCGCATTTTCAGCTCCATAGTATCATTTCACATGCTAAATTAGCTCTCCGCTCGTTTTTTCGAGTTTAGGGATCACAACGCTAGAAATGGAGATGTCACGTGATTTATGCTCTAAACGTTTTTAATATCATTGAAGGCAAGGAGGCGAATTATCGGCAATATTCTATAAAAGCGGGAAAGATCATATATGGCTTGGGAGGAAGGGTCGTATCCTCCGGATGGAACCCCGTTCGCAATTTACATGGGGAAGTAATGCGTGACTATATGATTGTAGTTGAATTTCCCAGCGAAACCGTATTTCAATCCTTCATAGAGGAAGCTGAGCGCCAAGATATTCACTCATTAAGGGAAAATTCGACCACTGATTATATATGGACACTTTATGAGCCATGGGACATAAGGGATTGGGTAAACGCATAGAAGATAACTAAATTTTGACAGAAAAAGACTCACCATTCATTTGACTCGCTATATAACTTCCATCTCTCGCACACAAATGGTTACCAGATTGGTTAAAAGAACACCCGTGGAGTTCCAACCATGACCTCAGAAAAGGGAAGAACCCAGCCATGACCCCAAAAGAAATTGTTCTAAGTGGATATCGGATGTTTGCTGAAGGGAATTTAGTCGGTCTAAAAGAGATAAACCACAAAAACGCATTGTTTAAGGTTAACGGAAACCACAAACGGTCAGGTGAGTACAAAGGATTTGACGAGTTTAGAGATCACTTTCTAGCGCATTTAGAAAGTGATTTTCCAAACTTTAAACTAGAAGTCTTACATGTCGTTGCGGAGGAAAGCCGTGTACACGTTTATGTACATTACACGGCCGATAATTTAAATGCCCATGGTGTCCATATGTTTCTCGTGGAAGATGGACTGCAGAAAGAATTCATTGTTTTTGACGACTCCCAGAAATTGGCAGCAGCTCATGGAGATTGAATGAGAATGATTATCTGGCTCATCCCTATTGGGAACTGATCCAAAAACAAGATGATCTTCTATGGAAAAATGAGGAGAGTGCGCAATTCGATGCTCTCTCTGGGCTTGCTTTGGGGCGGGACTATCGGATTTTTAAAGCTTGTATGTGCAGCATAACAGCTATGATCAGATACACCCGAGTCCCAGTTTCGGAGCAAAAACACTTCCTCGGTTCTCATTTCAGAACAGTAATACCAGCGTTGAGAGGCATTGTGTCGTAACGAATATATCTGTCCGCTAATCGCCGGTGTTTCCAGATCATCTTCATTGAAATGATAAATGTCTGTTTGAACAAAATCCTCTTCCGAAGATGTTCTTGGATCACATATGGCAAGCGGACAATCATACACGGGACCAATTATGGGACGCCAAACATTAACTAGAGCCATCCGATGCTGTATATATTCGCGTTGATTCATCTCGCGCAAAATCTCTAGGGAACGGCGCGGGCCTGAGCTCGGCGTATAATCCACATGTGCAAATTCGGCAGGCAACCGAACACCCGGCTGACCCGCATTAGCCCGCACTTCACTGCGATAAGTATGATCAAAAACAAATACCTCAGCAGCTCCTGTAACCTCTTTAAGAAGATCAATTGCTTCCTTATAGTAATTCTCTGCAATATCCCTTTCGTCGTAAAAATCAGTTATCCGTGTTGGAAAATTAAGAAGTTGAAACCCATTGACTTCCAGGGTTGACGGTACTTCTAATCGGCGCGTGTCATGAACCCGAACAACCTTTTTTTCATTAATAGGCCGCTTGATCTCCCTGCCACTGGACTTAGGATAGATATAAGAAGCCGCCGAGTCACCATTCTCAGCGATAAATGCTATTTCTGCACTTACATATTCCATATTTAACGCCATTGACCTCCTGTATCACCCTCCAACATGAGAGATGCAATTTGTATGTTACTGTCCTACT
The DNA here is from genome assembly GCA_913041535.1 of uncultured Alphaproteobacteria bacterium. Taxonomy (GTDB): domain Bacteria; phylum Pseudomonadota; class Alphaproteobacteria; order VGEJ01; family VGEJ01; genus CAJWJK01. The sequence continues at coordinate 177,354 of CAJWJK010000001.1, read as the reverse complement.
CAACCATGAGGGGCTTGTTTCTCATGGAAAGCCTTCCCAACACCTTGCTTTCCAAGATATCTGGTAAGTTGTACCAGAATAAAACCACCAACCTAAATCGCATGCAGGCCTCTTCGTTATACAGTTTCAATTGATGGTTCCTCGCCTACCTTTCTAGGTTCGCATCTCGTATCCATAGAAATCACTGGTAAAGCGAACTTGAAGGTATCTGCGCTTTTTAAACATTCCACTTCGCTTGCCTGGGGAATCCTCAATTCAAGAGTCAACTCATCTTTTCCGATTACTGGACCGCCCATCGTAATGACAACTACTAACATAAATTTCATTGTATTTACTTATCCATGACCGATTAAACTCCAACGAATGGATCTGAATACCGCCTACCCCAATACCGCTAGTGTTGTTTTAATAAGCCTTGCCACTACCAGTCGGTTCTGACGTCGCTTGCATGTCCCCCCATTGGCATAGGCTGATCGAGATCCCCGATGGCGGCCTGTAGCCTTCAAGGTTTTTTTAACTAGTTCCTATCTATTTTCTAGGGCCTCTAGAAGTTGCAGAAGACGTTCTTGGACTCCCATATCCGGTACGCGATTTTCAATACAACCGTCGTCTTTCAGCCAACCGAGTTTCGCACTGGTCCATATTTCCAATTTAGGAATCAGTGTGTGTGATTCATCAAACATTCCAATAGGAATAATTGTAATACCATCCATAAGGTCCAATGTAGCGTACGTACAGGTATGACAGTTAGGACAATTCTGGGTGTAAATATTCCCCCCGCTTCCACCCTGGTACGCATACTCACTGACCTCGCCTGTCCACTCGACTTCATCTGAAGCATACATGGCCCGAACTCCTATTGAGCCTGTAAATCGTCGACAACTACTACAATTACACTGAAACACCAACATTGGTGCCAAATTGCTTTCAAATTTAACTTTCTTGCAGTGACATGAACCTGTGTGCGCCATCGGTTTCTCCCTATTTAAAGTCGAGTTCACTCTCGGTATGTTTTCTTTAACCTGTTATCTAGCATCTTCCATAAACTTGGCTAGTTGGTCAATTTCTCTAGAGACCTTCTATGCCTCTCAAGATACTTTATCATTCCCTTAGTAACATTAATTCTTATGTCTTCGGGTATACCAATTCGTTCTATATTTTCACTTTTGAGTCGTTCTGAAATTATTGTGAACGTCCAACCCATCTTTCTAAAATCGGTGATCTCTTGGTATAGAAATTGCTGATATTGAGAGTAAGTCTGAGCATTCAGATGTGAGGCACGGATTTTCAAATGGAATGTTAGGTAAACTTCTGTGTTGGATTCCGTGGATGACTTACCACCGAACCCCACTATTCCACGGTCACAGAATACCGGTGTAAGGGGGTACTCAAGCGACATCATCACCTATTTTACCTTCGACGTAGATCTGCGCACCTCAAATCTGTGGGTTGCACCCTACTCCAATCATCAACAATTTCTTTACGATACGGTCTCAGACCTTAGAGACAAAGGTTGGACGTTAGAAAAGATCGCAAGATGGTTGAACGATAATGGATACAAGTCAGCGAGAGGGAAGACATTTGGTTCTTCCCATATACACTCAATTATCAAAAAGAGACGTCTTCGTGACCAACGGATATCCAAAGGGTGTCAAATGACGATATCTAATTTTGATCTCTGGTTTTTGGATATGACTCTCATTAATCAGGTCTAGTTCTTTTTATATTCGTTAAGTCGAAAACCCACTTCGTAAAGGAAAACTTCTACGTTTTTGATCACTTTTTGTGCGTAAAATAATTTGTTATCAAACTTTCCAGCAACAATTACGCCCCTTACATTTTCGTTCTGAAGATGTTCTAAGACCCATCCCATGTATCTGGTAACCTGACCTATTGTATCGTCACTGGTCTGGTTCCTTTTTAACTCAATCACTGCGTAATCTTTTGAGACCTTATCTACTGCCAGGATATCTATATTTCCTATACTGGTTCTGTACTGTTGACTTTTGAGTTCACCATCTTCGAAGATAAGGTCATATTTTTTTCCAAACTCCGTGTTATCCCAATTTTCAATTATAAAATCTTCGAGTTGCTGCTCCATATAAAAAAGACCTTTGCTCAGGTCGGAACTCTCATCCTTTACAGCGATATCCAAGAAAGTCTTATAATTGTTTAATAGAGATTCTAAATCATTGGAGATTATTTTTGCATCGACTTCCTGTTCATCAACAAAATAACGTACCGAGTCATTTTCAATCTTTGGCACGTAATATTTATAAACATACGAGTCTCCATACCTAAAAGGGTTATCTATAAAATCCGAAATCTTTTGGGATGAATTATGAATTTCATATGTCCATGTATCTTCTGGAATAAATGTTTCACTTATCCCATACGCAAGAACGAGAATATTTTCTTTTTTATAAAATAGATAAACGGGGTAGTAACCATTACTTGTAGACATTCCAGGACCCAAAAAGGAGATCCAAGGAACATGGGTAGGGGTGCCCATACCGAAAGATACTTTTATCTGTAAATCTTGTACTTCTTGGGGATAAAGGTGTTTTGTTTTTAGGTTCCCAGTGGAGGACTGAAGGATGAAATCATCTAAGAATTTAGTTTCAACCATTTCAAGTACCCCCTTACAGAACTACTCCACGGTCACGGATTTAGCTAGGTTGCGCGGCTGATCTATGTCCGTACCCTTCAATACGGCGGTGTGGTAAGCCAGAATCTGTACTGGCAAAGCATAAAGTATTGGGGCAACAAAGGAGTGCACTGTGGGAAGTTCTATCGATTCTTTTGCCTGATCGCCTAGCGCAGCTATTCCCTTCGAGTCTGATAGAAAAATTACTTGAGCACCACGCGCCACCACCTCGGACACATTAGATGCAGTTTTTTCAAAAAGGGCATCAGACGGAGCAATAACAATGACCGGCACTGATTGGTCGATCAATGCTATGGGTCCGTGTTTAAGCTCACCTGCGGCGAAACCCTCCGCATGAATGTACGAAATTTCCTTTAACTTTAGAGCGCCCTCAAGGGCAATAGGATAACTAGCTCCGCGCCCAATGAATAGAACATCGCGGGCCCCAGCCAGTACGTTTGAGAGCTGCCTCAAAGAATCGTCGTGATTCAAGATCTCTGCCGCTCGTGCGGGAACCTCTGTTATCGCGGATGAAAGCTCTTGTTCTTGCTCTCTTGAAATTGCACCCCGTACACGTGCAGTAGCAATTACAATACAAGCCAGTGTTACCAACTGACACGTGAAGGCCTTAGTCGACGCAACACCGATCTCAGGTCCGGCATGTGTGTTAAATACAATATCCGCCTCTCTATCAATGGTGCTCTCGGACACATTAACTATGCCTGCTATATGCTGTCCTTGCTTTCGACAGAAACGCAGTGCCGCAAGGGTGTCCGCAGTTTCACCAGACTGAGATATAAATAAGGCTAACCCTCCTTTGGCCATCGGCGTTCCGCGATACCGAAATTCTGATGCAATATCGATGTCCACCGATATTCTAGCAATTTGCTCAAACCAATATTTGGCAATCATAGCCGCATAGAATGACGTGCCACAGGCAATCAGGGTGATGCGCTCAATTTCTAACAGGTTGAAAGGCAGTTCGGGTAAACTAATTGACCGGTCTAGAGGATTAAAAAACGTGTTTAAAGTTTGGCCAATAACAGTGGGCTGCTCATGAATCTCTTTTGCCATGAAATGGGGATAATTACCCTTACTCATCTGCTTTTCTGACAATGCGGTAGTACGTATTGCGCGCTCAACCAATTCGCCATGTGTATTTCTTACCGTTGCACCGTCACGCGTGATAACTGCCCAATCACCATCTTCAAGATACGAAATACGATTGCTTAAACCAGCGAGCGCAAGCGCATCAGAACCAAGGCTCATCTCCTTCTGACCCCAACCGATGCAGAGCGGACTGCCGCGGCGGGCTCCTATCATTAATTCCTGTTCTTCGGCAAAAAGAATCGCAAGTGCAAACGCACCTTCAAGTCTTTCAAGTGCAGCACTAGTAGCATCTACCGGTTTAAGACCCTGGCTGAGGTTATGGTGAATAAGTTGCACAATAACCTCAGTATCGGTATCGGTCCCGAAAATGCGGCCAGAACTTTCAAGCTCCCGTCGCAGTTCGCGAAAATTTTCGATTATGCCATTGTGCACCACGGCAACGCGATCAGTGGCATGGGGATGCGCATTACGCTCACTGGGCACACCATGGGTCGCCCACCGAGTGTGCCCGATACCTATATCACCCTGAAGAGGTTCCTTTTCAATCACCTTACCAAGGTTGATTAGTTTACCTTCAGCACGCCTACGTTCTATAGAGCCATTGTAGAGCGTCGCGATACCCGCCGAATCATACCCGCGATATTCTAGGCGCTTCAGTCCTTCAAGTAAGTCCTGAGCAACATCTGCATGCCCAAGCGTGCCGATGATACCGCACATGGTTAAACCTCCGCCCCACTATTCCTTTAGATCAGAGTTACTCTTTCGGTTTCGTTTTCGGGCGGCCCAGTGATGAATGGTCTTCTGCTCTGACCGTGTCACCCCAAGCGCATCCTCTGGTACATCCGATGAAATTACACTACCTGCACCAGTTACAGCATCTTTTCCTATCTTAACTGGCGCTACTAGTGACGTGTTTGAGCCAATAAACGCGCCCGCTCCTACCTCCGTAGGCCATTTTTCAAACCCGTCATAGTTGCACGTAATTGTTCCCGCACCAATGTTTGAATGAGCCCCGACATGAGCATCTCCGAGGTATGTAAGGTGATTGGCCTTGACTCCTTCTCCAAGAGTCGCGTTCTTTATTTCAACAAAATTTCCTATCCGTGCACCTTCGCCAATATTGCTCCCAGCCCGCAGGCGTGCAAACGGGCCCACAATTGCGCCATCTAGAATATGCGACCCTTCCAAATGCGAAAAAGACCGAATTGTAACATTATTCTCAACCCTTACACCTGGTCCGAATACTACATATGGCTCAATAATGACATCACTTCCAAGAATAGTGTCTGCTGAGAAATGTACGGTCTCTGGAACTGTCAAAGTTACTCCATTGGCCATTGAGCGCTCTCGTAGCTCCATCTGAACTTGGTTTTCCACTCTTGCAAGCTCAGATCGTGAATTAACCCCAACGAGTTCATCTGGTGACCCTTCCACGTAACTAGCACCATGGCCCCTCGCCCTTGCGGCAGCAATAATTCCCGTTAAATAGTACTCTCCTTTGCTATTTTCGTTGGTAAGATCGGAAAGAAATTCTTTCAACAAAAGCCTATCTACGGCAATCACCCCTGAATTCACAAGGCCGATTTCTCTCTCATCGGGATCAGCATCTTGATATTCAATGATTGCTCGCAAGCCACCTCCGTGATCGGTAATCAGCCGACCGTACTGACCTGGATCGTCTGGATTCATACCTAGAACCACCACCGCGGGTGTCGAACCGTTTCTTCTTTTCATCAGCATTGTCTGCAAAGTATTCAGCTGAATTCGAGGGGTATCGCCAAAAAGAATAATTACATCCCCTTCTGCGCCAGATATGTCGTTGCACGCAGCCATAACAGCATGGCCGGTACCAAGGCGTTCTTCTTGAATGACCGTCATGTGAGGTGCTACCACAGAAGCTACTTCCGGCATATCTGGGCCAATGACTACAACTATCTGTTCTGGCGATAGTTTCTCTGCCGTATCAAGGACATAGCGAATCATCGGTAGTCCAGCTAACTCGTGCATTACTTTAGGGCGCCGGGAATTCATCCGGGCACCGACACCGGCAGCTAGAATCAGGACAGAAAGTTTAGAGGTTTCCATAGCTTGCTGTTATGAAGCGTAAAGAACTTTCAAGAATTCTTCACCCCAACTTGCCACATGGACTCGGAGCCGCCAAGTATCTGCTGTAAACTTTGTATCGCAAACACACTTAAACAAAGAAACTAAAAATCGGTAGGGTTATCATATATCATGCCAAATGCTCTAGTTTTTGACCTCGACGGAACTCTTGTCGATACTGCGCCTGACCTCGCTGGAGCACTAAACGCAGTATTAGCTGCAGCGGAACGGAAAACACTCGAAATCAGTGACGTAAGGCCACTGATGACACAAGGGGCGGTAGCTCTTATCAGGGAGGGCTTTAAAATTACTGGAGCCCCCCTTGATGAAACAAAGCTCGAACTCGCTCGCTCTATGTTCCTAGACCACTACGGCACAAACATTGCTGCTAACAGCAAACCATTTCCAGGGGTCCCAGAAACCTTAGAAACACTGGCAACAGTAAACACCCTTGGTGTCTGTACGAACAAGCCCGAGAAATTGAGCATCGAGTTACTCAATGCCCTTAATCTCTCCAAGTTCTTTAGCGCTATAGTGGGCGGCGATAGTCTATCAGTGCGAAAACCAGACCCTCACCATCTTTGGGCGACGATAGAAGCGATTAATGCCACACCTGCAGAAACAGTGATGATTGGAGACAGCACAAACGATGTTGAAACTGCACGAGATGCTGGAGTACCGATAGTTGCAGTGAGTTATGGTTATAGAGATCGCCCCGCCGAAATGCTTGACGCAGACATAGTGATTGACTCATTTTCTGAATTACCCAATGCGCTCAACATACTTAGCCACTAATATAGTTCGTTACTCAAACTCTAAATTCGGCAGATCAATTACGTCCTACACCCATGTTTGGTGGTGACCACTCGGTCGGTTCGCCCTATTCCTAAGATTCTGGCCCTCCTAATTGCTCCTTTATGGGAAAAGGATTACCACCACGGAAAATAATTTAAAAAACCCGCCTCACAATGTTTAATGAGTTGTCCTACTTTCTTGACACCGATGGTAACCCACCTCTAAATGAATAAAACGGCTAATGGGCCGGTAGCTCAGCGGTAGAGCGCCCGTTTCACATGCGGGAGGTCGCTGGTTCAAACCCAGCTCGGCCCACCACCTCAGTAAGCCTCGCTTTATTAGGCTCACGATATGATTAGCTAATAGCAACGTCAGCAACAATTTCAAATGAACGCAAGCGCGCGTCATGGTCATAAATATTTGAGTTAATAAGAAGCTCATCCGCTTTCGTTAATGACAGGAATTCTTTCATGCCATCTCTTACTATTTTTGGTGATCCTACGACAGAACACGATAAACTGCTGTCAAGTAGCTGTTTATGGGCTGGCGCCAACATCGCTTCGTATTGTTGAACTGGCCGAGGAAGAGGGCCAGGATTTCCTTGCCGCAAATTTAGAAAGCTCTGCTGTGAGGAGCTACGTAAGAATATTGCTTCTTCAGTCTCGTCAGCAGCAAAAACGTTAAGCCCCACCATCACGTATGGCTCTAACAACTGCTCTGAGGGCTCAAATTCTGAGCGGTAAAGCTCCATAGCTTGCATGAGTGCATCGGGTGCAAAATGAGAAGCAAAGGCGTATGGCAAACCAAGGATAGCCGCAAGCCGAGCGCCAAAAAGGCTCGATCCCAGTAGCCACAGTGGTACCTTATACCCAGCGCCAGGCACCGCTTGAACTTTTTGCTTAGGTTCTGAAGGACGGAAATATCTTTGTAATTCAACAACATCGCGTGGAAAATCGTTAGGATCAGTTTGAAGTGTCCGCCTTAGCGCCTGCGACGTTATAGGATCAGTACCGGGCGCCCTACCTAATCCGAGGTCAATGCGCCCAGGGTATAGTGCCTCTAGGGTTCCAAACTGCTCCGCAATCACCAGAGGTGCATGATTGGGAAGCATTACACCGCCCGCACCTACACGAATCGTCGAAGTTCCACCCGCAACATGGGCTATTACTACAGCCGTCGCGGCGCTAGCAATGCCAGTCATGTTATGGTGCTCAGCAAGCCAATAACGATTAAACCCCCACTTCTCGGCATGCTGTGCGAGATCCAAGGTATTGCCGAGTGCAACCGACGCGTTCCCTTCCTCATTTATAGGCGAAAGATCTAAAACAGAGAGGGGTATACAATTATTTAAAGTCATGAAAACCAGCTCCCTCTCGTTGAGACCAAAAGGGAAAGTATTGGCACCAAATGGTAACGTCAATTTTTGTCAAATAAACTTCTCTATTCAATACTCGACAACCTCGTGGCTTGTCTCTTGCAGTTGCACAGCATAATGATCGACTGGACGAACTCTTGGAATCAATGCCTGACTTTCAAGAAATGCTGCAAAACGATGGTAACGACGGATATCTAGGGCACCCGGTCGCAACGCAAAACGAGGAATCGTGTCGTACCAAGCACGTAAATTCAACTGATCGTCTAGCTCCGGGTATTTGGTCACGAAAAGCTGCCAACTCTCTTCAGGATGATTGATGAGAAACTGCACTCCACGCTCTAGCGCATCAATAAAACGCGGATATCGGGAATCTTCCAAATCCGTTGCGCGAGCAACAATGATTAGTTCGTCGTAAGCTGGCACTCCCTCTTCCTCAAGATAAAATGCTTTTCCGGGCCTACCTAAAAGATCGAGCTGGTTAAGCTCAAAGTTTCTATACGCACCTATCACAGCGTCAACCTGACCACTCAAAAGCGCGGGTGAAAGAGCAAAGTTCACGTTTATGAGAGTAACATCCTTTATACTCAACCCGTGTTGCACTAGCACAGAATTCAGCAGCGCATCCTCAAAGCCTCCAACCGAAAATCCTATTTTCCGACCTTTTAAGTCCGCAATTGACTTTACTGGACCATCCTCAAGGACTACCAGACTATTCAGTGGTGTCGCTACAAGTGTTGCAATACGCCGCAAGGGCAAACCTTGTTCCACTTGCAAGTGAAGTTGTGGTTGGTAGGATACGGCAAGGTCAGCTTGACCAGCAGCAACCAACTTTGGTGGATCGTTGGGATCAGCAGGAGCTATGATTTCTACATCAAGGCTGGAATCCGAGAAGTAGCCTTTCTCGAGGGCGATGATAATTGGAGCATGGTCAGGGTTTACAAACCAATCAAGCAACAACGTTAAATTATCCTTGGCCCAACATTTACTGGTAACAGGCCATATCAGCAGTTGAATGCATACAATTGCTACAACCAGTTTACTGCATTTCACCTTCATACTCTCACTTCCAAACTTTGCATTTGTTCCAAATCCACCTTTTACGAAAATGTATCTGATTGCCAAGCGACAAGGTGGCGCATTAGCCAATCGACTGTAAAATATAGGGCTACAGCAATAACGGCTAGCGTAACAAGTGCCGCAAACATTACATCAATCTGTGTTCGCGCATTTGAATGCAGCATTAGATATCCCAGACCTGCACCGGACCCCACCCATTCCCCAACGACTGCACCAATGGGGGCTACTGCCGCAGCAACTCGAATACCGGATGCTAAGGACGGCATTGCTGCTGGCACACGCACCAAGCGCAATGCGGCCCAGCTGTTGCCGGAAGTTTTAGAGGTCATTATTTGCACCAAATCCAGCCAACCTGGATCTGTACGCCGCAATCCATCAAGAAAACTAGCAGTAACTGGAAAGTATATAATCAGAGCAGCCATCGCAATTTTGGATGCAATGCCATAACCAAGCCACATAACTAAGAGGGGGGCTATAGCAAATACCGGTATCGCCTGTGAGACAACCAACACAGGGAGCAGCCAACGTCGGGCAGCACGCACTTGAGCTATGATGGTTGCGCTAACGATGCCCACCATCGTTCCGATGATGAGACCAAGAACAATTTCTAACAACGTTACAGATGCGTGCTGCAGGATGACTTCTGACCACTTTCCCCATGCCCTAAGTACTTCCATGGGACCTGGAAGCAAATAATGAGGAATGGACGTGCCCCAGATAATAAGTTCCCAGAGTACAATGAAAACTGTAATCGTTACTAAACCACGAGCAATTGTTTTTATGGTTATCTTTCGCAAACGAAAAGGTTGCACGTAATCACACCTCTGCCGGAGAGATTCCAAGCCGATTCAGTAATTCCCGCTGTAAACTAGCCACCTTGGGTGCAGTAGGGTCGCGGGGAGGCTGGCCGCCTAACCGCATTGGTTCGCTCAACAGGGCGGGTCGACCATACATGACCCTTATTGAATGCCCTAACCGCAGTGCTTCCACCGGATCATGAGTGACTATGACCACCGTTCTACCCCGAAATAGTTCAGCGACAAGGCTTTGAAGCTGATAACGTGTTAGGGCGTCTAAGGCGGAAAACGGCTCGTCCAGCAGAGCGATGGGGCGCTTCTCCATGAGAGTTCTCGCCAAAGCAACACGTTGCCGCATCCCACCCGATAATGTGTGAGGAAGTGCCTCTACATGTTCGGCTAGCCCAACCAACTGAATTAGCTCACGCGCGTTATCATCATCAATATCGTCACCACGGAGACGACAGCCCAAAGTCACGTTTCGAAAAACATTAGCCCATGGTAGAAGAAGGTCGTCCTGAGCCATGTATGCAATCCGACCACGAAGTGACCTCCCGTCTTCATCGCACGCCGACCCAAATTCTGGATCAGGCAGCAGTCCCGCAATTACTCTCAATAAAGAGGACTTCCCAACACCACTAACACCTAAAATGCATGTCGTTTCACCAGCCGAAAATTGTTCACTGAGGCCATCAAAGAGAAGCAATCCATTACGTCGGAAACCAAGATTTTTTAGCACGATTGCATGACGACCCGTTAAGCTCTCTGAGCTCTCTACGCTCTCACTGACTTTAGTGGTGCTCTGCAAAAGCACTCTCCCTCCGCCGGTTCCATCCGGATCAGGTTCGAGGGGTCGTCCTATAACGGAACCTCTCAGCCGACTTGGCTCCCCCGAGTGTAACGCCCAACTATAGATGCCAACTCACAATAAGCACAACACCCTAGATTATTATCGGCTACTAGTCGAAATAACTCGAAAGTTTATTAATCAACAAGGCTGGATTTGTTTCTGTGCTTGAAATAACTCAGAGATATAGCGACGGGTGTTATGGCTTCTTTTAGATATGGTCTTATGACTACTCTCACAATTAGCCAGACCGATGTTGCATCGAGTTAATTTTTCTGAAGTATTCGCACAGCGGCTGAATACCAATCAAAATATCGATTAGTCGCCAAAACACCACTGGAAAACGGGCTATTCCTGGCGCTTGACCCCCACGAGAGTAGATGCGGCATCCTCAAGCCAACGCCACAGATACTCAGCATAAGATCGATCGACATAGAGTTCAAAGCTGGGAGCATCATCAGTTTGGTGGAGAAGAACAGTTGCCTTTGCAATAACGGATCGAGCACAACGTCCGGGCCTGAATTCCCTTTGATGTAGGTCTAGTGAGCATCCTTTTTCAAGAACCAAACGAGCATCTTCACCACTAACTCGAATAATGTGAAGACTGTCACTAACGTCATTAACGGCCGCGTGAAACTCGGCTAACGCCGCTGAAAGCACCTCCGAAGCTACAGACCCCTCACAGGATGACATGGTGACAAGCCATTCCGTTGGGCCTATCCACAATATGTGACAATCACTAGAACTCTCCACAGTGCCCGGTACCGTTGGTAAATCACAGCCAAGTTTATTCCGAATGGATTCAACCGCTAGGTTATCTGGCCTTACACGCACGTTGACGAGACCCGTTGGACGCATTTGCGTCAGCGTAACGCCGACTTCAATATACGCCGGCCGACCCGTATGCTCACAATGATCAAGCGCTCCCTGTTTTTTCGACTCGCCCACAGATTTATTAGGCATTCATCCGATCTCCATCCCGATCATAGAATACGGGCGAACTTACCTTAGCACGGACAATATTGCCCCGATCCCAGACTGTTACCGTTTCTCCCTGTCTCTTTAGACCACCTGATAATAACGCCATTGCTATCGATCGCCCGACACGGGGCCCATAATATGATGATGTAACATGACCTTCCATCGGCATGGGCGGTGATTCGTTAATCTGTGAAACAATTTGAGCGCCAACACCCAAGACATAATCTGGGTTATCCGTCAGCAAACCAACAAGTTGTTTCCGATCGCTCTTGATTATGTCTGAACGTGAGAGTGATCGCTTTCCAAGAAAATTTTTCTTAGCCTTACTCACTATCCAATCCATACCAAGATCCATTGGTGTAACTGTGCCATCTGTTTCCTCACCAACGATGATAAACCCCTTCTCGGCCCGAAGTACGTGCATAGATTCAGTACCATAAGGTGTAATATTATATTTTTGACCACAGCTCATGAGAGCACGCCATAAAGCCATACCCTTATTCGCAGGGACATTAATCTCATATGATAATTCGCCGCTGAAGCTAATACGAAACACACGAGCACTAATGCCAGCCACCGTTCCGCAACGCATCGACATGAATGGAAACGCTTGAGGCGAAACATCGATGTCAGATGTCAATTCAGCTAACAAATCCCTAGCACGAGGACCAGAGATCTGTGCAACTGCATACTGAGTTGTAATATTGGTTACCCAAACTTTCATGTCCAACCATTCACATTGCAACCATTCCTCCAGCCATTGGTGGACGTGTCCAGCACCGCCCGAAGTTGTGCTCATTAGGTAATGTTCATCGCTAAGTTTGGTGGTCACACCATCATCAAAAACCATTCCGTTCTCGCCGAGCATTAGTCCATACCGACATCGGTCTGTCTCAAGCTTGTTCCAAGCATTTGTATAAACCCAATTCAGCAGTTTCTTAACGTCAGGACCCCTAAGATCAAGCTTTCCAAGCGTAGAAGCATCAGCAATACCAACGGTACTACCCACTGCCTCACACTCGCGCTTAACAGCGGCCGCCATATCTTCACCATCTTGCGGATAGTAATGTGGACGCTTCCACTGCCCCACATCCTCGAATAAGGCACCAGATGAAACATGCCATTCGTGCATGGGAGTCTTGCGGACAGGATCAAAAAGGTGATCTACATCGCGCCCGCCGATTACACCAAAAGTTACTGGTGTATAAGGAGGTCTAAAAGTCGTGACACCAAGAGCAGGAATATCGTGACCCGTGCAACGAGAAAATACGGCAAGCCCATTCACGTTAGAAAGCTTGCCTTGATCCGTCCCCATGCCGAGTGTGGTGTATCGCTTTAGATGTTCCACAGAGAGATAACCCTCTCGCGCTGCAAGCTCCACATCTCTCGAAGTCACGTCGTTTTGGAAATCAATAAAGCGTTTTCCGCCTCTCCCCGACGGCAACCGATTGGGAGTCTCCCAAACAGCCCGCTCTTCCGTAAGTTCCGGCTCCTGGACATCTGGGAGATCAGGCACAATCGCCTCAAAACCTGCGTTTTTCGCGGCCTCTGTACCAGCCAAGAATCCCTCGCGCAGGCAGTCAGAGAGAAGAAATGATCCGTTACACGCGCCAACCGTTATCGATGCCTGTACCGGTGTGCCAGGAACAAAACAATTCTTGGCGACGTCAAAGTTAAGTTTTCCTCGTGACTGCGAAAACAAATGAACTACTGGGCTCCAACCACCCGACATACATAAAACATCACCATGAACTCGTTGGGTAACGCCATCAACCCCATCACCCGACGGGTTCAATTTCATAACAGAGACTCCCTTCAAACCACTCTTTCCATGAGTCGCAACAACTACCTGATTTTCGAAGATTGGAATTCCTGCATCGCGCACCGATTGCGCCCAAGAACCTGAAATATCAGATCGCACATCTATGATGCCAGAGACCCTCATTCCAGCAGCATGCATATCCAATGCTGCTTTGTATGCACTGTCATTGTTTGTAAAGAAAATTGCCGAACTGCCGGGTTTTACAGCATACCGATTAACATAAGACCGCGCAGCCGACGCAAGCATAACGCCCGGACGATCATTATCGGGAAAGATCAACGGCCTTTCATGAGCACCTGTCGCAAGCACTACCTCTTTTGCCCGAACCTTCCATAGGATTTGACGAGGAATATCAGTCGACCTTTCGCTCAAGCCTAAGTGGTCACTCACTCGCTGGGAAATCATAACAAGATTATGATCGTAGTAACCATATGCAGTAGAGCGCAGAAGAACACGTGTCTCAGGCAATGCAATAAGTTCTTCACGGACCTTGTTAGCCCAGCTCATTGCAGGATCATTACCAATCGCAATTGTCTCTTCCAGAAGACTCCCCCCTACCTCATTCTGTTCGTCAACAAGTATCACCCGAGCTCCCGCGCGCCCCGCGGCCAGTGCGGCAGAAAGTCCAGCAGGACCGCTTCCCACGACCAAGACATCACAATGCGTGTGCATTTTCTCATAACGATCAGGATCAGGAACCCTTGGAGAGGATCCAAGGCCCGCCATCCGTCGGATAAAATACTCATAACGCATCCACGCCGACCGAGGCCACATAAAAGTTTTATAATAAAAACCAGCAGGAAAAAGATCAGAAAAATGGCTGGTCCATGCTCCAAAATCAAAACCAACACTAGGCCAGCAGTTCTGAGAAGCAGCTGTTAAACCATCGTACAACTCTACCTGTGTAGCACGTGTATTTGGCTCTGCGTAGGCGCCGGTTTCCAACTGAACAATCGCATTTGGCTCATTCGAGCCTGCCGTCATAACACCCCGGGGACGATGGTATTTGAAACTGCGGCCGACAAGCCGAACGCCATTTGCTAACAGTGCAGAAGCTAATGTGTCTCCGATAAAGCCATCGTAAGGACGGCCATCGTAGACAAAGCTTATGGGTCGATTTCGCTCAATTCGACCACCAGTCGGTAAACGATAAGGCTGTTGCTTCATAAGAGGAGCCGTTTCAACTTGAAAGTTCGGGCGGTTTCTCACCCATCCGATACGTTGCGTGAATTTTATCGCTTACGGTGTCACGGGCAGCATTAAACCACTGACGGCAACCATGGATATGGCACCAACGTTCGTAATGCATTCCTTTAGAGTTTGTTCGCATAAAAACATAGTCAGCCCACTCATCATCAGAGAGCATATCGGGGTTAATTGGACGTTCAATATGTGCCTCCCCGCCGCAAACAAACTCAACCTGCCAACGTGGACCACAGAATGGACAGTCGATTTGAAACATTATGAACCTCGTTAGTGAGCAACGCCCGCAGCGCCATGTTCGTCAATCAAGTAACCAGAAGAGAACCGCTTCAAAGAAAATGGAGCATTAATGGAGTGAGGCTCACCCGTCGCCAAAGTGTGAGCAAACACCCACCCCGACCCCGGCGTCGCTTTGAATCCACCCGTACCCCATCCACAGTTAATAAAAAGGCCCTCTATGGGAGTCTTCCCAATAATAGGACTTGCGTCAGGACAAACATCAACTATTCCGCCCCATTGTCGCATCATCCGTAGACGGCCAAAAATTGGAAACAATTCAATTAATGCAGCAAGTTGTTCCTCAATCAGGTGAAAACTTCCACGCTGGGAGTATGAATTGTGAGCATCGCGACTGGCACCAATAACCAGCTCTCCCTTATCAGATTGACTCAAATATACGTGAACCTTTCCTGACATTATGACGGTATGCAATACCGGCTTGATCGGCTCTGAAACTAGCGCCTGCAGCGGATAACTTTCTAGTGGTAGCCGAAAACCGGCCATATTTGCTAGAACGCCAGAATGACCAGCAACTACAATACCAACCCGTTTTGCACGAATCGCACCACGGCTAGTTTCCACTCCAACAACTCTCGACCCCTCACGCATTAAGCCGATGACTTCTGTTTCCTGCAAAATATCAACACCACGCGCATCTGCACCACGCGCATATCCCCACGCAACTGCATCGTGACGTGCATTGCCACCGCGGCGCTGCAGCATACCACCAAACAATGGATAGCGGATATTAGGAGAGGTATTTATTATGGGCACTAAAGCTCTTACCTGAGCAACATTAAGAATCTCAGAGTCAATTCCATTCAAATGAATCGCACCACCACGCCGGCTCTGTTCATCATTCCCATGTCGATCATGCGACAAGCCGATTACACCTCTTTGGCTGAACATCACGTTATAGTTTAGTTCTTGAGAAAGCCCCTCCCATAACTTCATTGACAGTTCATAAATACCAGAACTTTCGTCATATAGATAATTAGAGCGTACGACCGTGGTGTTACGTCCAGTATTTCCGCCACCAAGCCACCCCTTCTCCAAAACGGCCACATTTGTTATACCGTGCACTGTTGCCAAATAATAAGCAGTAGCAAGACCGTGCCCCCCACCTCCGATTACAATTACCTCGTATTCATCTTTGGGCGTAGGCTGGCGCCATACCCTTTGCCAATTCTGATGATAGGAACCTGCGTTCCTAAGTAGACTCCAGATCGAATATTTTGTTGGTGTCGCCATAACTTCCTATCCAAAGCTGTCGCTTAATCCCAAATCTACCGCAAAATCGCTTGTGCTTGCGAGAGTTGCTGAAACCTACCCCTGCTTCAAGAGTTTTTCACCGCATCGGCCAAGAAACGTTCCTTAATGAAATCACCAATTAACCACCAGTTACGAATACTATAAAGCCAAAGTTTAAATATTTCGCTGTACAGCACCACCAAAAAAGAACGTTTAACAAACGAAATACTGAAATTTCTAGATGAATCAGTCTTGAAGAATTTAACTTGCTAGCCGTACATTTGACTGAATGGGTGTTTCTAACGTTAGCTAGCCGATCAAAATTTGACGGATGGCGTAGCCTGTTTATCATTCCTACGTAAGGACGGCTTATAAGATGTTTGCAATAACTAAAGAACAACCCAAACACGGTGTTTGGGATAAGGAAATTGAAAAACCGGCACCACCCGGCTATGGCGAGGTGCAGGTTTCAGTGACCAAAGCCGGAATATGTGGCACCGATCACCACATCTATATGTGGGATGCGTGGTCAGCGGGAAGGGTCCGCCCACCTATCACCATAGGCCATGAGTTTGTTGGCCACGTTACTGAACTCGGAAATGACGTCCGTCATATATCCGTGGGTGACCGCGTTTCCTGTGAGAGCCATATCACATGCGGCCATTGCCACCAGTGCCGGACAGGAAGAGCTCACATCTGTGCTAATACGGAAATTATTGGCGTTGATAAAGCTGGGTGCTTTGCTGAATCAATTAATGTTCCAGCATCCAACATTTGGAAGGTTAATGATAGCATACCTGATGAGCACGCGGCAGTATTTGACCCGGTTGGGAATGCCATGCATACCGTTTCAGCAATTGGTGTGACCGGACGCGATGTTCTTATTGTAGGTGCTGGAGCGATTGGTTTATTTGCCGTTGCTATTGCACGCTGCCACGGCGCTCGATCTATTACCGTCCAAGAACCTAACAACTTTAGGGCTGAGCTCGCTAATCAGCTGGGAGCAGATCTTGTTCTAGATCCGACCGACTTTGGCACAATGGCCGAATGGCGAAAGCAGTTATCACAGAGAAAGCCAGATGCAATCTTGGAGATGAGTGGTCACCCACCAGCATTGCGCCAAGCACTTAAGGATGCCAGCAATGGAGCCGATGTTGCACTATTAGGCATTTCTCCAAGTACTGTTGAAATGGACCTTAGTAACGATGTTATTATGCGTGGCCTTACGCTTTATGGCATAACCGGCCGACGTATGTTTGACACATGGTATGAAGTTGAATCGTTCATGATGAGATCACCCGAGCTGATGGATAAGGTGGTAACTCACGTAATGCCAGCGAAGGGCTACTCGCGGGGTTTTCAACTGATGGATCAAGGCGCCTGCGGTAAAGTTGTCCTTGATTTTTCGGATCTATAAAGGAAAGACAAATGAGCAGCACTAAGTTCAACGATCGTTGCATAAAGGCAATAGACACCCTAAAGGCAGAAGGTCGCTACAAGACGCTAAAACTACTCAGCGGTGCAGCCGGAGCCGAAACACCAATCGAAGGGCTTGGCGACACATTGATTTTCTGTGCAAACGACTATCTCGGGCTTGCCAACCATCCGGAAGTTGTAAAAGCAGCACACGCTGGTATAGAGGAATTTGGAGCGGGCACAGCCTCCGCGCGTTTTATTTGTGGAACCACAACAGCCCACCATGACCTTGAAACTAGTTTAGCTGCCTTCCTTAAGGTGGAATCCGCCGTCTGCTACTCATCAGCTTTTGCCACAAACAACGGTGTTTTCCCAGCACTCACCCAGCCTGGAGACGCTATATTCTCTGATGAATTAAACCATGCAAGCATCATCGACGGCGTTCGATTGTGTCATCGTGAAGTAACTCGCGAAATATATAAACACAGTAACATGGCGGACCTCGAAGAGAAGCTGTCACGCCATCCAGATGCCCAGTGTCGGTTCATTATAAGTGATGGTGTATTTTCAATGGAAGGAGACCTCGCAAAATTGGATGAATTATGCAGTCTAGCCAAGAAGTATGATGCGACACTTGTTATCGACGATGCACATGGCCTGGGGGTGCTTGGAGAAACAGGGCGAGGTATTGGCGAACACTACGGAATCATGAATGAGATCGATATCTATACTGGAACTCTTGGAAAAACTTTAAGCGGAATATCTGGTGGGTTTGTTGCCGGCTCAGCTACGGTTATAGATACGCTTATACAGTTCTCACGCCCACACATATTCTCTAACGCAATTCCTGCTTCATCGTGCCGCGCCGCAGCGATGGCTCTAAAAGTGCTTGATGACAACCCTGGAATCGTTAGCGATTTGCGGGGCAAAGTGGAGTATTTCCGACGACGTTTAGTGGAAATGGGAATAACTCCAATAGAAGGTAACTCTGGCATAATTCCAGTGGTAGTAGGTGAAACCAGCACAGCAATTTCGCTCGCACAACGCCTGCTAGATGAAGGCCTTTATGTAGTTGGGTTTGGCTTTCCTGTTGTGCCAGAAGGCACAGCAAGACTCCGCATTCAGGTTTCGAGCGCTCACAGCATGTCGGATATTGACCGCGCCCTCGATATCATCAATAAGGTTTGGCCTAATGATACGCGCGGAATCACCTCTAACTAAGCCGTATTAATAAAATGATTCCGACCCCAACCTCCACGGATTGTGGGTTGCACTTTACAGTGATATCGGTCAGCGTATGCGCTTGACATTTTAATACAGAGTACTAGTCCTTAGAAGTATTTTTGCATGCTTCCAGGTCATATGGTCCGTAGAACTTGACTTATTTTGCAGTGGAGATAGTGCCGTGAAAATGCTCTTCTTTCACCTAATGCCATACAAAGAGCTACCTGAGGATTTCCGTGAGAGGAATCCGTCTATTTGGGTGGACATTCACTCTCGCTACTTTTCGGCTGACCGTGCGCACCTAATGTACAATGAATTTATTGATGAACTTGAATACGCTGCAGAAGTTGGCTTTGACGGAGTCTGTGTAAACGAACATCACTCTAACGGCTACGGGCTCATGCCATCTCCCAACCTGATTGCTAGCACACTGGCTCGTCAAACTGACAAAAGTGCCATCTGTATCATGGGGAATTCTTTGGCCCTATATAACCCACCAGTACGTGTAGCGGAAGAAATGGCAATGATTGATTGTATGTCGGGCGGTAGAGTAATTGCTGGATTTCCCGTGGGCACACCAATGGATACATGCTACGCCTACGGACAAAACCCCAGTATGCTACGAGCTCGCTACTTAGAGGCGCATGATTTGATAATGCGGGCGTGGAAAGAACCCGATACATTTTCATTTGATGGAAGATTTAACCAACTTAGGTATGTGAATATTTGGCCGCGTCCCGTGCAACAACCGCATCCTCCCGTCTGGGTTCCCGGTGGAGGCTCCGTCGAAACATGGCAATGGTGTGCCGAATTGGACTACCTTTATGCTTACCTTTCTTACTATGGGTACAAAGCTGGCGAAGCAACCATGAAAGGATTTTGGAGCCATATGGATGAGCTTGGAAAGGATAGAAATCCGTATAGAGCAGGGTTTCTTCAATTTGTCGGTGTTGCAGAGACTCATAAGGAAGCAATGGATCTATATCGAGAGCCGGCGGAGTACTTCTATGACCGTTGTCTGCACTTCGACCCAAGGTTTGCTAACGCTCCAGGCTACAAAACCGAAGCAACCATTCGGGCGCGAGTCCGTTCTCAGATACAAAGCGGCCCAACTGCTGCACAGGGTACTGCAAGAGATTTTGACAGCATTCTCGACGCTGGGTACGTAATTGCGGGAACGCCCGATGAAGTTGCTGAACGCTTGCGTGAAGTTGCGATTAATCTAAACGTCGGAAATTTAATGTTGCTTCTACACTTTGGAAATATGAGCCGAGAGTTAACTACATATAATACGCGACTATTTGCTGATGCTGTTATGCCTCAACTCAAAGACCTATTCGACGACGAATGGGAAAATCACTGGTGGCCCTCAACTAACTCTGTTAACCAACAACCCGCTATACAGGCAGCACAGTGAGTAATCCTATTACGCGGCACGTCCAGATTAATGGTCATCAATGCCGCATCTGGGAGAAAGGAACTGGTGAGAAAATAGGATTTCTTGCCGGAATAGGCGGCCTCACATCGTGGACCCCATTTCTTGATCACTTAGCGGAGGAGACTCAAGTTATTGTGCCATCTCTTCCTGGATTTCCAGGTGGAAGCAATTTGCATACTGACCTTGACAACCACCTTGATTGGCTTATCGCAACCCATGACTTGCTAACTAAGTCTGGCCTTAAAGGCTGTCACTTGATTGGAGCATCCGTCGGCGGATCTTTGGCTGCAGATGCTGTAGCTCTTTGGCCAGAGTTAGCCAAAACTTTATCATTGATCGCTCCACTTGGTCTCTTTGATGAAAACGAGCCTGTTACTGATATTTATGCACAGAAGCCAGGACAGATTCGCAACTTAATGTGTAACAGCCCCGACAAATACGACATAGCAACTTCCGGCGTAGATGAGGAGGACGCTCTGGAAAACGAAGTCATCCAGCAAAGAGCACATGAAGCGGCTGCCCGAATTCTGTGGCCTCTCAGCAATACCGGATTGCTTAAGCGCCTACATCGGATCCAAAATAAGACGCTTCTTATTTGGGGGGAAGACGACCCAGTCTTGCCACTAAACTATGCTAGAAAATTTGAAGAGAGCATAACAGGAACTGTATCTCGATCGGTAATATCTGGGGCACGACATCTTGCTGAACTCGACCAACCCCGTGAAGTTGCTGATGCAGTGTTGCGTTTTACTCTACAAAATAAATAATTGCGCCTTAACACACGTTCAGCATATTTTTCTCAGTCATATTCTCAAAAACTAACATGCATTATTCTGAACAACGTTTTGCGCGGGGATGTGATAATTCATAGACAGACAGCAACTGCCTGGTATCTACTTCAGTATACCGTTGAGTCGTCGAAAGCGATTGGTGACCCAGAAGCTCCTGTATCGTGCGCAGATCACCACCATGACCTAAAAGGTGAGTGGCAAAGCTATGACGAAGCGCATGCGGTGTGGCACTATTCGGAAGATCCAATTGAACTCTGATTCGACGCAGCGTCGCCTGAACGACACTTGCATTTAAGCGCCGACCCCGAACCCCAACGAATAATGGATCATTAGGAAGTCTAGAAAATGGGCAAATAGATTGGTACTCATTGATCGCCACCATGACGATAGGGAGCACAGGAACAATACGATGCTTCCCTCCCTTGCCAATGACCCGCAGCAACTCATGGCCCGGCACAGGAATATCTGCACAGTTTAAACTTAAAGCCTCCGAGATCCTCAAACCGCACCCGTATAGAATCACGAACACTGCAAGATCACGTGTTGCGACCCACGGCGCTGGCCCCTTTGTATTAGCCGCCGACAGCAGTTCAATCACGGCAGCCTCCGATAAGGGCTTAGGTACGCCGTGCCCCAACTTCGGCGAACGCACATTTGATATTGCCTGGTTGGCCATAACACCTGTACGGCTCAGATACGAAAAAAATCCTCGAATGGCAGAAAGCGCGCGCGCGCGGGAAGCATTAGATAAACCGCCCGACCTCCGATACGCCATGTATGCACGGAAATCTGAGCTAGCTAGGTTAGAGAGATCATCTATACTGACACTCTTACCTAAATGGCTTGAAAGAAATTGAAAAAACGTGCGCAAGTCCCTCACATAAGCCACGCAGGTTTTATCGGATGCTCGGCGCTCAAAAGAGAGCCACGCTTCCCAACTATTAAGTGCCCCTACGACACTTTGATCCATCCAAGTATCCGTTTTTGACACAGGTCCTCGAGACTGATTCCCTAAGCTAGATGTGCTTGAATACATGTAGCTAGAACAGACGAGAGAAATGATAACAGCTCGGTTCCTTGACCTGAATGAAAATAGCCCGCGTCACTCGAACCGAGAGCTAAAAGCCCAGCTGGTCGATTATCACCAATGCATAACCGAAGCAACGCCTCAGAATGAACAAGACTGGAAGCATCACCGAAAATACGTTCGTCAGCCACAACATTCTCCCGAAGCAAGCTATCTCGATCTGAACCTAATAACGAATCTACAAACCCTGGCGATACCGCAGTTGCTCCTAAATACTCAGTATCTCCGAGATACGCCCTCCCATCACTGATTGACATTGTTCCATGTGCTTCAATACAGATCGCACTTACATCCATGCCTAGAAGATTAGTGAAGTCGGTCGTCACAGTTTCTACCAACTCGCTCCAGCTCCGAGACTGAATAACTGCAAATGTAGCAGCATGCACCCTACCTTGGCTCGACAAGTTAGCACGACAGGATGAAATTAATGCTTGTTCACGATCACATGCGTCGTCGATTTGGTGCTGCAATCGTTTAATCATAAAATGTTGCATATCGACAACTTTGTGTCCCTTGCGATACAAAGGAGGCGTCAAATCAGAAAATAATTCAGGATGATCGTCTAAAAATTTCGGATGCGCCCGTAAATATGAAACCACATCAGACGCCGTAACCTTTGCAACCCGATTATCCTTAGCTTTCACACCACGGCCTGCCTTGCCCACTTACCTTAGCACTCCTCATACCATCGTTAGGATTTGAACAAATTTCTCGCCCAGTAACGACCAAAATAGCTAATCATGCGTGATAACCGACCTGGCCTAAGTCTCGCCTAAAATATTCTGCCCAGTCTTCTTCCAATCTTCAAGAAATGCCTCTAGGCCAGTGTCCGTAAGCGGATGAGTCGCAAGTGCCCTCAACACCTGTGGCGGTACAGTACAGATATCAGCACCGATTTTGGCAGCCTCCAATACGTGCATCGGGTGACGGATCGAAGCTACTAAAATCTCAGTAGATAGTTCCTGGTAGTTATCAAACACTAACCGAATATCATGAATCAATGCCATACCGTCCTGCCCAATATCATCAAGACGGCCAACAAATGGTGACACAACGGTTGCACCAGCTTTTGCAGCAAGTACTGCTTGGTTAGCCGAAAAACATAATGTTACGTTTACCTGAATTCCCGCCTGGTTAAGAATTCGACATGCTTTGAGTCCCTCCCAAGTGAGTGGAACTTTTACCATCACATTTTCAGAAACTTCATGGAGTCGACGACCCTCGGTTACCATCCCGTCGCGATCAGTTGCTGTCACCTCTCCGCTAACGGGACCGTCAACCAGATCGCAGATCTCAGCCAAAACCTCGAAGACATTGCGGTTAGACTTTGCAATGAGAGAAGGGTTGGTTGTAACCCCATCCAATAGGCCCGTTTCAGAAAGCTCACGAATCTCTTCGACGTCAGCTGTATCAACATAGAACTTCATGACGATTTGAATCCCTAAAAAGTCGTTGAATGACTCTCGACTTAACTTGATATACTAGTACATAACATGCGCTAGCATAAAACGACACATGAGTTGCCTTGTCACAAGTCTCACAGCAAGCCACAGTGTAATGGATGGCTGATTTTGGTGCTAGCGCCAGTGCGCTCGAACTAAACATGAAAGCACTTACTACTCAAGTTAAAGTGCTAATACCTCTACCAATTAGCAGCACGTATGATTATGGGGTCCCCCCCGGACTCCAAATACTATATGGGAGCATTGTGCGTGTTCCCTTAGGCAATCGAACCGTGAATGGCGTCGTTTGGGCGCCGTCTTCGAAACCCTTACCTAAGAAAAGCTTAAAATTCATTATAGAGAAGTACGAATGCCCTCCCCTCAGCAATGAACTACGCCAATTGGTTAGATGGGTTTCTGACTACACTCTATCGAGTTTAGGCTCCGTTCTTCAAATGATCATGCGAGGTCCTATCTCACTTAATCCACTCCCATTAAAGACTGGGTATCAAGTATCTAACGTCCTTCCGAATCCATTAACGCCAGCCCGCCAACGCGTTCTTAAAGTACTGAGGGAGACACCCCTTCTTGAACTGGCCGAACTATCACGGAGGGCCGAGACAAGCACAGCCGTAATAAAGAGGCTTGTTGCTGCAGGTGCGATTTTAACCCAAAAGATTCCCGAGGGACCGGATGGCACATCAGCCATCCAGGAAAGCTCTCAAATTTTCCTTTCAGACCAGCAAACCGTAGCCGCGGAACAGATTAAAGCTACGTTGGGTCAAGGGTTTAGCGCTACATTACTTGATGGAGTAACCGGCTCTGGTAAAACAGAAGTTTATTTTGAAGCTATTGCACAAACTCTGGCGTCAAAATTGCAAGTCCTGGTTCTAGTGCCGGAGATCGCCCTCACCGCACAGTGGTTAGAACGTTTCGAACGCCGTTTTAGTTTTCGGCCCATTGAATGGCACTCAGGGGTTAGCAAGAGAATAAAACAACGTGCTTGGCGAAACGTCATCGATGGCCGCACTAGTATTGTTGTTGGCGCCCGCTCAGCGCTGTTTCTACCTTTTTCCAAACTAGGCCTCATCGTCGTCGACGAAGAGCATGACAGCTCTTTCAAACAAACCGACGGCGTAATATATAATGCGCGCGATACCGCTGTTGTACGCGCGTCAATTGCAAATATCCCCATAGTGCTATCTTCAGCAACGCCGTCTTTAGAGACAACAGTCAATGTGGAACGACATAGATATGGGCTCGCACGACTCCCTGCCAGACATGGTTCTGCAGTACTACCAGTAATTGAAGCAATAGATATGCGTACCACCCCTCTGAAACGTGGACAATGGATTAGCGATGATTTGGTTAATCGCCTTGTCAAAACCTTTGAGGCATCCGAACAGGGACTGTTATTCCTTAATCGACGAGGCTATGCTCCACTCACTCTCTGTCGAGCGTGCGGACATCGCCTTGAATGTCCTAACTGTTCCACTTGGCTTGTCGAACATCGGTTGGAATCGCAACTACGTTGCCATTATTGTGGTTATAGCTCAGATCTACCTACTAATTGCTCATCGTGTTGTGCCGAGGACAGTTTTGCAGCTTGTGGGCCGGGTGTTGAACGACTGGCCGAAGAAGCAACAAAACTATTTGGTGGGGCAAAGATCGACATAATGGCCAGCGACACAATGAATAGCCCCCAAGCTGCACATAAACTGGTTGAGAGAATGACAGAACGAAAAATAGACCTACTGATTGGCACTCAGATCGTAGCTAAAGGTCACCATTTTCCTTACTTAACCACGATAGGAGTTATAGACGCAGATCTGGGATTATCTGGTGGTGACCTTCGCGCTGCAGAGAGAACGTATCAACTTTTGCACCAAGTAGCTGGGCGTGCAGGACGAGCTGAAAAACCCGGTCACGTAGTAATGCAGACTTATATGCCGGAACACCCAATCATGAAGGCACTTGCCTCCGGCGACCGAGACAACTTCATGCAACGTGAAACCGAATCTCGTCGAGTACAGAACATGCCTCCATTTGGCCGATTAGCTGCATTAATCGTCTCGGGGTCAAGCGAAGTTCGGGTAACGGAAACAGCTCAACGATTTGCCACCAATGCACCAAGAGAAAAAAATATCAAGATCTTTGGGCCAGCACCCGCACCGCTCGCTCTACTACGCGGTAAACATCGACACCGATTACTAATAAAGACGCCAAGAGACGTCAACATCCAAGCAATACTGCGTCTATGGTTAGAAAACGTCAGGGTACCGAGCACTGTAAAAGTCCGTGTTGATGTTGATCCCTACAGTTTTCTATAAAACCACAAAAGCACGCATCCAAGCTTTCGCCGATAGCAATAAATGAGCCAAGTTATGCGAATTACATACCAGCTTGCGATCAATCATTTAAATATGAAACTTAACTAAAGTATCTCTCTCAACTTCATGGCAATACCCATATCCCCAGAAATTTTCAATTTACCCATCATGAAAGCTGTCATGGCATCCAGGTCTCCCTTCGCGATACTTTGAAAATCTTCAAGAGTGAGTTGGACCGTACATTGGGCCTCAGAATCTGTGTTAGTTACTGTGTTAGGAACTGAAACACCATCAACAAAAATTACTCCATCGGCACCCAGATCAAACTTAATAGTTGCATCTATTCCAGAGTTATCACCTAGCCGCTCACGAAAACTAGCAGTTAACGAGTCAAGGTCCATTTCTACGTAATCCTTATCCAATTCAACACAGGACTGTACCAAAAATTATGGCACCATCATACCTGCAACTACATAACTTAGAAGGCTTCCGATGGCATTCGCATAACAGGATCCGCACCAGAAGATATCTTAGAGAGCAACGATGACGTATCGGGGAGAATTCGGGCCATAAAGAAGCGGCCAACATCAAGCTTACCTTCGTAAAACTGACGGTCCTCAGACCCTTTTTGAATCTGAGAAAGGGAAATCTTTGCCATCCGTGCCCACATGTAAGCAAGCGCCACCAAACCCAACATGCGCAAATAATCAGAAGCCCCTGCGGCGCCGTGCTCTGGGTTTTGCATACCATGTTCCACAATCCATGATGTCGCCTGCTGGACTCGAGCAAAACTCTTAGCCAATGGCAACACGAAGTCCTTAAGTTCAGGATCCTCACCATTTTCCTGAATAAAACTGTCGATTGGATGAAACAAGCTTCGAAGATAGCGTCCTGCATGTGCTGGCAGCTTCCGACCAACTAGGTCCAGAGCTTGGATGCCGCTAGTACCTTCATATATCTGTGTAATTCTAGCATCGCGAACTAACTGTTCAATTCCAGTATCTGAAACATAGCCATGACCACCAAAGCATTGGAGTCCCAGGTTAGCAGACTCAAAACCCATATCTGTAAAGCATGCCTTTATTACTGGTGTCATAAGAGCAACAAAATCAGAGGCGTTTCGACGAGTCCCCTGGTCCGGATGCTTGCGTGACAGATCAATTTGCAACCCAGTCCAGAGAGCAAGAGCTCTAGCTCCCTCATTGTATGCGCGCATGGTAAGAAGCATTCGACGGACATCCGGGTGTACTATGATGGGGTCAGCCACCTGATTAGGCTTGGCTGGGCCATTTAGTGCTCTCCCTTGACATCGCTCGCGGGCATAAGTGGAAGCCATCTGGTATGCAGATTCAGATACACCTATACCCTGAATGGCAACTCCTAGTCTGGCTGCATTCATCATTGTAAACATTGCCCGCATACCCTTGTTTGATTCACCGAGGAGGTAACCCGTTGCGGAATCAAAACTCATAACGCAGGTGGATGATGCTTTTAATCCCATCTTCCTTTCGACCGAACTACATACGACGTTGTTTCGCGTTACCTCCATTGAACCTTCAGAGTCTCCAGATGCCAGGAATTTTGGCACAATGAATAAGCTAATACCTCTAACTCCTTCTGGGCTGCCAGGTATTCTAGCTAATACTAGGTGAATAATGTTTTCGGTCAGATCATGTTCGCCAGCAGTGATGAATATCTTAGTGCCCGTCAGTGAATAGGAACCGTCATCCTTTACTTCTGCACGAGTCTTGATAAGACCAAGATCAGTACCACAATGAGGTTCAGTGAGATTCATCGTTCCTCCCCACTTACCAGCAATAAGCTGAGGCAGATAAGTCTCTTTTTGCTCTGGAGTCCCATGTCTCTCGATTGCTTCTATTGCACCCGAGATTAGGCCAGGATACGTCTCGAATGCTAAGCTCGCACTCGCCATCATCTCGCCGATCACGGACGCATAAACATGCGGTAGCCCTTGCCCTCCGTGATCCGGGTCGGCCGATACACCAATCCACCCTCCCTCGGCATAAGCTCTAAACGCCTCCCTATAGCCGCTGGGGGTGGTCACGACTCCGTTTTCAAAGTGACAACCCTGCTGATCTCCCATTTGATTTATTGGCGCGATGACATCCTCAGCCAGCTTTGCGGCTTCACCAATAATTGTCGTCGCTAAATCAGTACCCACGTCCCCGAAGCCCTCAACATTACCGTAAGCTGACACACCTAGAACTTCATCTAGGACAAACAGAAAGTCACGAACAGGTGCTTGGTAATGAGACATAATATAAGTCTACCGATATAGCTTAATTGCGCAGTGGTTTACCTGTCTCAAGCATATGTTCCATCCTGTCAAGAGTTTCAGGTTTTCGAACAAGATGGAGAAAAGCTTCAGTTTCAAGATCAAGGAGATCTTTCTCTTTGGCTATCAATGTCACATCGGTTTCGCCCCCAGTTACAACTTTGGCAAGAGCGCCAGCGATAACGCCATCATAAGCCGTAGCCTTGCCAGATCGCACAAACCCATCCACCACGAGTCGAAGCGCAAGACACCCGGTCGCGCCGGGAAGAGCAACCCCCCTTGGCTCAGGTGGCGTGTAATCTGTAAATAGATCGAGCGCACGTTGCTTGGCATCTGATAATACTCGGTCACGATTCATTGTAATCCCGTCACTTGAACGCAGAAATAACAGCCCCTTCGCCTCCGCCGCCGAGGTCGATACTCTCGCTAAACTTATTGTCTCAAACGTTGCCGCGACTGGCGGCATCGGGCCCGACTGTTGAGGCAGTTTTTCTAGATTCCGTAACAGAAGCTCCTTGGTCCCCCCCCATCCTGGAATTAAACCAACACCAAATTCAACTAAACCAATATAGGATTCACTATGTGCTTGTATGGCATCACAATGCATAAGCAACTCGCATCCACCCCCCAATGCCATACCTGAAGCCGCTCCCACTACAGGAAAAGACGAATACTTAAGTGCCAAAAGAGCTTCCTGACCACCTCTTATACTTTGCTCAATAACCGGCCACATTGCAGTATTGGCCGCGAAAAGTGCGAGCCCAATATTGGCTCCAACTGAGAAATTCTCAGAATCATTTCCGATCACCAGGGCTCTGAAACCTCTTTTATCAATTTTTGATGCCTCACGGATCATTGATATTGTTTCTGCATTAATTGAATTTAGTTTGCTATGCAGTTCTAGGCATGCCACTCCATCACCCAAATCCCATATGCTTGCTGCACGGTTACCTACTATGCGCTCTGAACCGCGCTTAAAATCTACGAGCCTCCAAGACCCTGCTCGAGGTGTAATATCGTTATAGTCGCCTCCCAGCGACAAATACTGAAGAGCTCTCTTTCTCTCTCGGTAAAATGTGCGTCCATTTGCTATGCCCAAAATATCTGGAACAGGCAAGCCGTCAGAGTGGAGACGGGAGGAAAACCAGTCTGACCCAAGCTCATCAATTAATTCAAATGGTCCTCGTTTCCAAGCATAACCAGAACGCATAGCACGATCGATGCTCAGTATATCGTTAGAAACTTCGGGTACTAGTGTAGCTGCATAACTTAAGACGCGGCTCAATACGCGCCAAGCGTACCGACCACCTTTATCCGAGTGTTCTACCAGAGCACGCAGTCCATTCTTTCGAGCTTCATTTATGCTATCGAATCTTGGTTTTACAGCTTGGTGGTACTCACCCGTCTTGAGGTTCCGAGCCTCTTTAATGCGCTCCCCATCTCGTGAAATTAAACGATAAAACCCTCCCTTGCCCTTACGTCCTGTATAACCAGAGCCAATCATTTGAGTGATTAATGTTGCAAATTCCCCATCGGCTTTGTAGGCCTGCCTGAATGGGTCGGTTTCTGGCAGCAATGCAGTCATTAACTCGTTTATGTGTGGAGCCAGATCTATACCGGTGAGATCCATTAACCCGAATATGCCAGTTTTGGGTATACCCATGGGCCGTCCCACGATTGCATCGGCCTCCTCAACACTAAGGCCCATTTCCATAGCTTCAGTAATGGCCACCACACTCCAGTATATTCCAATACGATTAGCAATAAATGCGGGGGTGTCCTTGCATAGGACCACGTCCTTTCCAAGACGATAATCGGCAAAACTGAACAGCGTATCGGCGACGCGCTTGTGGGTGTCAGGGCCCAATACAACTTCTAGCAATCGCATATATCTGGTAGGATTAAAGAAATGTGTAATTGCGAAATCAGGCTTCAATGAATCCGGCATTCCATCTAATAAAGAGCTAAGAGGAATAGTAGACGTATTTGAAGTTACAATGGACCCTTTCTGACGAACCCCATCAACTCTGGCATAAAGATTTCTCTTAATATCCACATTCTCGGTGACTGCCTCACAAATCCAATCACACTCCGCTAATAATTTGATATCGTCCTCAATGTTACCAGGGGTAATCAATTTCGCGTTTTTCTCAGCCATTAAAGGTGCAGGTTTAGAATTAAGCATTCGAGCAATGGCACCCGAAGCCAGCGAAGACCGTTCAGAAGGCCCCTCCGCTGCAATATCTAACAAAACCACTGGTATACCAGCATTAGCAATATGAGCAGCTATACCGCTACCCATGACCCCTGAACCTAAAACCCCAATATTACGAATCTCACCCATTCATATGGCCTCAAGAACCGTGGCTATACCCTGGCCACCACCAATACACTGTGTCGCCAAAGCATATTGTTTGCTTTCACGTCTAAGTAAAGATGCCGCCTTTCCGGTAATACGAGCACCAGTAGCACCAAGTGGATGCCCCAGAGCAATCGCACCACCATCGAGGTTGATTTTCTTCTGCTTCATACCTGATTGTCTGGCGACTGCCAGCGCTTGTGCGGCAAATGCCTCATTTAGCTCGATGACATCAATATCATCCATTTCCAGACCAGCCCGTTGCAAAGCTTTTTGACTCGCATCTACTGGTCCAATTCCCATTACTTCAGGACGGCACCCAGCAATGGCCGTACTTTTGACACGCGCAAGTTTTTCCACACCATGATCATCTGCGTAGCTCTCACTGCACACGAGAACCGCAGCGGCCCCGTCAGTAAGTGGAGATGAGGTGCCAGCTGTCACCGTGCCTGCGGCGTCAAATGCTGGCATGAGGTTATCAAGCGCCTCTTTACTGGTATCAGGCCTGATACACCCATCACACGTAAATGTTTCGTCTTCTTGAATGATAGGAACCAACTCGTCTTGCAGCTTTCCTTCGTCGCGCGCAGCATCGGCCTTAGCATGGCTTTCTATAGCTAAATCCTGCTGTTCGCTACGTGAAATACCATACTCGGAGGCTAAATTCTCAGCAGTGGTCCCCATGTCAATGTAAACCTCTGGGAAACGAGCATGAAGTTGTGGGTTGGGTGCTGGATTGTATCCACCCATCGGCACCCTCGACATTGACTCCACGCCAGCACACACAAACAGTTCTCCCGCACCCAATGAAATGCTACCTGCCGCCATATGAATAGCTTGCATGGAAGAGCCGCAAAAACGATTAACGGTGGTTGCACCAGCACTTATCGGTATTCCTGCAATAAACTCAATAATGCGGGCAACATTAAAACCCTGCTCTCCCTCCGGGAACGCGCACCCCACGATCACATCTTCAATGTCATCCGGATTTATATTGCTTCTCCCGATCAGCACATCAATAACTTGCGCCGCCATATCATCGGGGCGCACTTTAGCTAACAAACCCTTACGCGCGAAATCGAAAGGCGAACGCGCATATCCTGCTATAACAATGTTCTTCATAACGTTTAACTCCCTCAACCTACTGATTGCCGCCCGCAGCAAGGTAGTCACGAAAAAACACGAATTTTATCAATACACAAGACCAACTAGCGGCTTGTGGGACCTTAACGAATCACTTTGTCCCATTCTTCTACGCCTCCTTGCGAAGAAGAAATTTATATATCCCTGAATTTACATGCCACTTTACGAGAGTATGTCCGCTACTTTTGCAATAAGCCATAAAATCCTCTACCGCTCCAGGATCCGTGGCAATTACCTCAAGTGTGGAATTAACAGCCAGAGTCTTTAGTTTTTTCCGAGCCTTCAGCACAGGCAAGGGGCACTTCAAACCGGAAGCATCTAGACTACTAGTCACAAAAAACCCTCTACAATTTCCCAAACCAACTTTGTGGGTTTAGGACAAGGCATACGGTATAATACGCCACCCATATCAGTTCAACTCTACAATTACTCAGGCAAAGGGCTTTTGCGCACAGATGGACATCGTTGAAATAAGTCTTCCTGCTGCCGTAGCAGCCGGAGCTATCAGTTTCCTATCACCTTGTGTATTGCCATTAGTGCCAGGATTTCTCTGTTTCCTTGCGGGTGTCAGTCTCGACGAGCTCGTCCACAACGAGACCCCAGAGCATCGAACCCCAAAAGTTGTAGCACTTACAGCAACATTTGTTCTTGGTTTTTCATTGGTCTTTGTCACTCTCGGCGCAGGAGCATCTGTTATAAACTCAAATCTATCGGTGCACCTTACCAGTATAAGTCAAATCGCTGGACTCATCATTGTAGTGCTAGGGCTTCATTACATGGGCCTATTTCGTATAGCTA
This sequence comes from uncultured Alphaproteobacteria bacterium, assembly GCA_913041535.1. GTDB lineage: Bacteria > Pseudomonadota > Alphaproteobacteria > VGEJ01 > VGEJ01 > CAJWJK01. Next base: position 144,743 of record CAJWJK010000001.1, on the reverse strand, counting down.
TTCTTGATAGAGAAGCTCGCTTCCATATTCAAAGATTACCTGGAGGATTTTTTGGTGCATTTCTCGTTGGTATCGCATTTGCATTCGGCTGGACACCCTGTATTGGGCCAATTCTAGCCACCATCCTTACCATAGCAGCGGGCGAAGGATCGGCTGCCTTTGGAGTGCTGCTTCTTGCCGGCTATGCTTTAGGGCTAGGAATACCCTTTATTCTTGCAGCTATTGCCATAAAGCCATTCTTTGCGTTCCTAAAGCGTTTCCAACGACACCTGCACAAAGTCGAGATTGGCGCCGGAATCCTGCTAACGATAACGGGTGTACTAATCTTTACAAACCGTCTGGCGGATTTGAGCTTTTACCTTCTCAATGCCTTTCCTATCCTTGCATCCATCGGCTGAGAGCATTTTTTTATAGATAGGTATACAAAGGCATCAAAGATTAACATGATCCACATCCAACTCTAAATCTTGTTAGGTAGAATCGAAATGAATATCAGCACACTTTTAACAAAAGCAGCTGTTAGCCATGGCAGACTGACTGCCTTGGCCACTGGAACCACTGCATCGTGTAACTACTCGGAACTCGAGCGCCGAGTAGGAACAATCGCCAGAAATTTACGCGAGAGATACGACCTCGTGACAGGTGATAGGGTTGCTGTAGTCATGGCTAATAGGTCTGAGTATCTTGAAATAAAATATGCTATCTGGCACGCGGGGTTGGTCGCAGTCCCCATCAATGCCGGACTTCATGCGCGGGAATTTCAGTACATACTATCACATTCAGGCGCGCGTCTTTGCATTGCCGATTCTGAACACTCACCAACGGTCACGTCACTCGTAAGCGATACAGACACTTTGAATGCTGTAATCTGTACAGAGACAAAGGAATATTCTGACCTCACAGAAGGCCAATATCAAAAGGTTACTGAGGTGGCTCACGATGATGCCGCGTGGCTCTTCTATACAAGCGGCACCACTGGACGACCAAAAGGAGCTACCCTGACTCACCGCGGTCTTCTCACCATGACTCTCAGCTACTATGCGGATATAGAGCACTTAGAACCAGGCGCAGCAGTTATCCATGCCGCACCTCTTTCACACGGATCAGGACTGTACGGACTACCCTTTGTTGGTAAAGCGGGTGTTAGCGTCTTCCCTGAAAGTCGAAAGTTTGACCCCGACGAAATGTATGAACTCATTGCGGCTTGGCCACGGGCTAGCTTTTTTGCTGTTCCAACGATGATCACACGCCTCACTAATTGCACAAAAGCCGATAGTTGGGATACTAGCAACCTCAGTACCATCGTGTACGGCGGAGCACCAATGTATGTTTCTGATCTACAGAAAGCATTGTCAGTTTTTGGCCCTAAGTTTGTCCAAATTTATGGACAAGGAGAAACCCCAATGACTGCAACTTTCTTATCGAAACTACATCATGCTGATGACAAACACCCTCGTTACCTTGATCGCTTGAGATCAGCCGGAATATGCCGAACCGACACCGAGGTGCAAATTGTTGATGAAAATGGTGATGTCCAGCCGCTTGGCAAAGTTGGCGAAATCACTGTTAGGGGTGATGTGGTTATGAAGGGCTATTGGAACAACCCAGACGCAACTAATAATTCCCTTCGTAAAGGCTGGCTTTATACTGGCGATTTGGGATCGCTGGATGAAGATGGGTTTCTCACTATTAGCGATAGATCGAAAGATCTGATTATTAGTGGAGGCAGCAACGTTTATCCCCGAGAAATTGAGGAGGTGCTTATGCGCCACCATGGAGTTCTTGAGTGTTCGATAATCGGTCGCCCGCATTCAGAATGGGGAGAAGAAGTGGTTGCTTTCGTCGTATTACGCCCCGGCATTGATGTTGTTGAATCTGAACTTGACCAGTTATGCCTAGATAATGTAGCGCGCTTTAAAAGACCTCGCGCCTACTTCTTTATAGACCGTTTGCCAAAGAGCAATTACGGTAAGATTCTCAAGACTGCCCTGCGTGATCAGCTAAATTAAGCAGTCTAAACTGTTTCAGTCTGAAGGAAAGGATCCCAAAGTGGGAGAACGAGTAAAGGATAAGGTAGCAATTGTTATAGGTGCGGGCTCAGTCGGCCCCGGCTGGGGTAATGGGAAGGCAGCGGCAGTTCTATATGCCCGAGAAGGAGCCAAAGTCATGGCCGTTGATGTAAACATATCTGCTGCAGAGGAGACAAAGGCAATAATCGACTCTGAAGGCGGAGAGTGCATAGTGGGGCAAGCCGATGTATCAAGAGCAGAGGATGTTGAATCCATTATCAAGAGAACTCAGGAACATTTTGGTTGTATCGACATCCTCCACAATAATGTAGGCATACTGTCCGTTGGGGGTGCTGTCGAACTCACCGAAGAAGCTTGGGATCATGAATTTTCGGTAAATATTAAGAGTATGTTTTTGTCATGCAAATACGTACTTCCTGTTATGGAATCGCAAGGCAGGGGTTCAATTATCAATATTTCTTCCACCGCAGCGGTACGTTGGTACGGAGTCTCATACATTGCATACTCTGCAAGCAAAGCCGCTGTTGGTGGAATTACTCGTACTGTCGCCTTACAGTACGCTGATAAAGGTATTCGCTGTAATTCTGTGTTGCCCGGACTGATTAATACCCCACTTGTGCGTAACTCTCTTACATCGGCTTATGCTGACGGAGATGTAGATGAGATGATGCGGATTCGAGATGGTCAAAGTCCCACCGGGAAGATGGGTACAGCGTGGGACGTTGCACACGCTTCCCTTTTTCTTGCATCAGATGACGCGGCTTACATAAATGGAGTGGAACTTCTCGTCGATGGAGGCTTCACGGCTCGCTCAGCGTAAGTATTCAGCACGGCTAAGAAATCACGACTTTGCACAACTATGGATGCACATGCCCTCACTAGTACCGCACACTTTTCACGAGCCATTTGCATGCACCGAGGCAACAACTCACGGGATTTGACAGGATTGTGTCATAATGATGCCTCTCACTTCTCTAGTTATCGGAAGAAAAATGCTAAATATCTAGCGCCTTCACTGGAATCATAATCGTCAACATTGGGTTTTTCGGAAATAAGTACAGTTATGGAGAACAAATATGAATGAAGATATCTTCAATATGGAAGTGCGGAAATTTCTAAAGCGACTGGGGGTGACTGCCCAGAGAGAAATAGAACAGGCAGTCCGAGATGCTCTGGAAAGTGGAATGTTGGGTGCTAATACACCCATAAGTGTAACCGCGCACGTAACTTCTCCAAGAATTAATCTCAGTATTCGGGTTACAGGCGATATAGACCTCGAATAATGTTGATACATCCAATTTTACAGTACGTAAATCTCAGCATTTTCTTAGCCAGCTGCCCGTGTGGATTCTTTAACTTTAGCGACCTCAATCAAAAGACGGATGATCCCTCCCTGCTGGCGAACGTGTGAATATCTCGTAACCCGTCGAGGTGACACCGATCGAATGCTCAAATTGCGCTGACAATGAACGATCCTTTGTCACGGCGGTCCAGCCATCCTTAAGCAACTTAACCTCCCAACCACCTAAATTAATCATTGGTTCAATCGTAAAAAACATCCCTTCACACAATTTGGTGCCACTACCAGGTCTTCCGTAGTGTAGAACGTTTGGAGCATCGTGGAATAGTTTTCCCACCCCATGCCCACAGAAATCCCGTACCACCGAATAGCGGTTCTTCTCCGCATGAGATTGTATCGCATTGCCTAGATCACCGAGCGTGATTCCTGGACGTACCACTTCAACGCCCTTCATCATTGCTTCAAATGTAACTCGAACTAAACGGCGGGCTTTTACACTTACGTCCCCGACGAAGAACATGCGGTTGGTATCACCGTGCCATCCCTCAACAATGGTTGTCACATCAATATTCAAAATGTCTCCATTTTTCAACACCTTGCCGCTCGGTATGCCGTGGCAAACAACGTGGTTAACTGACGTGCAAGTAGACCCCGGAAAACCCCGATAATTCAGCGGCGCTGGGATTCCATCACGGTCAAGTATAAACTGATGGCATAATCTATCGAGATATGCGGTGGTAACACCGGGCTTAACATATGGCTCTATGTAATCAAGGGTCTCAGCCGCTAAACGTCCTGCCTTCGACATTCCTTGAAACCCCGATTTATCATGTATTCTAATCTGTCCTGTATTACGAAGCGGTTTGTCTTGCTTCTGAATGTCCTTAAATGTCATCTCTTACCCATATAATTTACCGAGATGTTAACATACCAATTCTATACGCTCGTTGAGCACAACAGATTCAGTGTTAACGTCGCACCGATAGCAAAGCATTTGAACACCGGAATCCCTTGCCCGACGAAAGGCATCCGCATAAGCAGAATCTATATCAGCAGCAACTGAGAAACCATTGCAATCACCTCTCTGAACTAGATATAGCATTACCCCACGGCCACCCTCTGAGACGATCTTTGATAACTCTTCAAGATGTTTAAGGCCACGCGCAGTAACTGAATCTGGAAATTCTGCAAGCCCTGTCACTCTGCTAAGATGAACATTCTTAACCTCAACAAAGCATTTAGCATCGCACCCCGATTCAAGTAAAAAATCAATTCGTGATCTGGTGCCATATGCCACCTCTCGACGAATCGAACCGTACCCCACCAGCTCATTAATAGCGCCTGTTAGTAGCGCTTCTTCAACTATCCGATTAGCCCGCCCAGCATTAATGCCCACAAGAACTTCATTTACATGGATTAGCTCCCAGCTGTACGGCAGTTTTCGATTCTTATCCTTGACCGGCATTAGCCATACTTGAGAACCAGGTTCCTTAAGCCCTAGCATTGAGCCAGGATTAGGACAATGAGCTGTTGTCAATTCCCCAGTATCTAATTGGACGTCGCAAAGAAATCGTTTATAGCGACGAACCAATCGACCAGATACAAGTGATTCCGAGAATTTCATAGCATGTCACTCCAATTCCGATTTATGTCCCTTACGGAGGATCTTTCCTAGCCCTATGCCATAAGCCGATGCTATAGAGATAAACCTTATCCTAGGAAAATAAATGATTGATCACACTAATAATCCCAATGCCGCCATCATAATTATCGGAAACGAGATACTCTCCGGCAGAACAGTTGACCAAAATCTTCCCTTTCTCGCGAAAGCTTTATGCGAGATTGGAATAACATTGCAGGAGGCTCGAACTATTGCTGATGACGAACAGAGCATCATCAACACCATTAACGAATATCGTGCAAACTATGAGTATGTTTTTACATCTGGTGGGATAGGACCGACGCACGACGATGTCACCACGTCATGCGTTGCAAAAGCATTTAATAAACCGCTAGTACTTAATGCTGAAGCGAAACGCCGCTTAACTTCTAACTACACAAATGAAGAAATGAATGAAGCTCGACTAAAGATGGCACATGTTCCTGAAGGAGCAACCCTTATCGATAATCCAATTAGCGCCGCACCAGGATTTCGCGTTGAAAACGTATATGTAATGGCAGGAGTGCCTAGCATATTGCAGGCTATGTTTAATGGCATTCGCAACCATCTCCGAAGTGGCCCAGTCACGGTGTCCCGAAGCATTACAGCAAATATTCCTGAAGGATTAATCGCAACACCTCTTGCCAACCTTCAAAATCGCAACCGAGACGTTGAAATTGGCAGCTATCCCTTTTTCCGTGACGGTGAGTCTGGTGCAACGTTTGTACTTCGATGCACCGATGTAGACCGCCTACTATCTGTATTAGAATCCTTAAAACGTCTGGTAAGGGACTTAGGGCACGAACCATTCGAAGAAGATCGTTTCTAGGCCATATCCGCTGGTATTGATGACAGCACTACATAAAGTTGAAACACACACCTCTATCCGCGCTGCTACTCGATCCGACTCGGCAGAACTTGGATCGGTTCATGTCGCGGCATGGCGTGCGACTTATCGTGGTATCTTAACGGATGACTACCTAGACTCGATGTCTGAAACGACACTAGCCGCTTACTGGGAAAGTATTCTTAGTGATGTCGATAGAGGCATTGGAGTCTATGTAGCACAGAACATACGGGGCAAAATCATAGGATTCGCTGATAGCGGACCTGAAAGAGCAGGACCGCCGCGTTTTGGTGAGGTAATGGCATTATATTTGCTTCCTCGCTGGCGCAATCTGGGTATTGGTCGACGATTAGTGCAAAAATGTGCGCAACAGCTCGCAAAAGAAGGTTTCACCGCTCTAGCGATATGGACTCTAATCGACAACCCAGCCCGAGACTTCTATGCAGCGCTAGGCGGCACACCTGCTGAACAACGTATCACCAGCATCGGAGGAACAAAAATGGTTGAACAATGCTATCGCTGGACCGACATTCGAACTCACTTGGCGAACAAATGAGGAAAAAGCTAGCACATAACCATAGTAGAAACTAAATAAGACCATAGTTTATATTGTTTTTAGATTAAGTTGCCCGCCTGATGGAATTGGTAGACATATCGGACTTAAAATCCGCTCTGCGTAGGCAGGTCCGGGTTCGAATCCCGGGGCGGGCACCAAACTTTAAGAAAACCTCAGTTAACTCCTGGACAATCTAAGTTCTTGTCAAGCTGCAGTTTACGCTGTTAAAGGCTTATATATTTTCCCGCTACTATCCCCTATTTTAGGAACTGCTTATCTTTTCACGTGACAGTTTTTGTATGATTTTCAACTAGACGCGTTGTTGTGAAAGGCACGACCATGTCTGAACTACCGATGATAAATATTAAAGATATCGATCTCATCGATCATTTTCCCGGCCACAACGAATTTTCAGGCCCTACGCCGGATAAAGCCCGAGGCGGTCGGTGGGGAAAGATTGGTCAATCTCTCGGGTCACGTAAGCTGGGTTGCTCGCTGACAGTGGTGCCACCAGGTAAGGTTATGTTTCCCTATCATATTCATCACGCCAATGAAGAGATGGTTCACGTCGTCTCGGGGAAAGGGACTGTCCGCTACGAAGATGAAGAATTCGCAATTAATGAGGGTGACATCATCCTTTTTCCCATAGGGTCAGCACATCAAATTCGAAACACCTCAGACTCTGAGCTGAGATACTTAGTTTTCAGTACGTTAGTTTTTCCAGAGGTCTGTGAGTATCCAGACAGTGAAAAAATAAGTGCCATGCCTGAACCAGAGCGTGGCCGCTTTCACGTCACTTACAAACGAGACAAGCGCCCTTATTGGGAGTCGGAAACACTCGATTGACAGTGATTAAGAGCTAATAGAAACCAGCTCCAAAACTAGTCCAAGATTGCCTTACCAATTGAGTATTTACGCTTATGGTTATTCTCAGTCTTGCCCCAAAACCAGTATCCCTAAATGATGTAAAGACGTCGGATAGCATTAGCATATTGTTGCCAGGAACTATTTGACGACCCATGTAACCCTTGCAATCACCAAACTGATCCCTATATCAGCTACTAAGGGTGCCGTTGTGGACCCGACAGGTCAACGCAAACGTCTGGCCATAACAGAACATTGCTTCTATAGGAGGATGTATTTATGACACGTATTGATTTTTCGCCCCTTTTTCGCTCCACAGTGGGCTTTGATCAAATGACCCGAATGTTGGATTCCGCAGCCAGTTGGAATGAAAAAAACAGTGCAAACTATCCCCCATACAACATTGAAAAAACCGGAGAGGATACATACCGAATTACCCTGGCAGTTGCAGGATTCTGTGAGCAAGACCTTGATATTAAACTTCAAGAGGGCGAACTCACGGTTACCGGCAAGAGCTCTGATAGTAACACCGAAACAACCTATCTCCATCGAGGTATAGCTGAACGCGCATTTCAGCGGAGGTTTCAGCTTGAAGAACATGTGGAAGCTATTAGCGCAGAACTAGCAAATGGGCTTCTCCAAATTGAACTGCTGCGCAAGCTTCCCGAAGCCATGAAACCACACACAATAGAAATTAGAAGTCGTGACTCACGCTTGGTTGAAAGAGATAAGGCGGCCTAAGCGAAAACAACACAGCACGCCGTCAATTAATGGGGAGAAGGGATCTCTTTCCTTTCCGTGCGCAACAGAATATTCAAATATCTATCATAGTTAGCCGCTCCTTCGGATGATAGAGCGGCTAACACGCGATGGCGAAAATCCTTAGCGTACAGATAATGGTGTTAAAGATTCCTGAAACCGCACTGGCTCACCAGATGGATTGCCCAATAGCTCTCCCTCCCGCATACAGACGCGCCCACGAACAATCGTCGCTACTGGCCAGCCACGAACTTCAAAACCAGAAAACGGACTCCAGCCACACTTGCTAGCAAGCCAGCTTTCCTCTATTCGCCGTTTGGAATTAAGGTCGACAATTGTGACATCGCCATCGTATCCAACTGCTATACGGCCCTTAGACGCAATTCCAAATACTCTCGCTGGTCCAGTACACAATAGATCGACTAAACGCATAATGGTCAGTTTCCCTGCCGCAACATGCTCAAGCATTAAGGGCAATAACGTCTGAACTCCTGGCATTCCGGAGGGTGAGCTTGGGTAATCTTTGTCCTTATCCTTCCGAGAATGAGGGGCGTGATCCGAGCCGAGCACATCAACTATGCCTTCACGAACACCTTGCCAGAGCGCCTCTTGATGAGCTTTATCGCGTATAGGAGGATTCATTTGTGCTAGCGTCCCAAGCATATCGTAGCAACTTGGAGAAGCCAAAGTTAGGTGCTGTGGTGTCACCTCTACCGTAGCCAAAGTTTTTTCATCTGCCAGCAGTCGCATCTCCTCCGCCGTAGTAACGTGAAGCACATGAACTCTACGTCCCGTAGCCCTTGCTGCACGCAGCAAACGCCGCGTAGAGCTAACAGCAGTCTCCACATCTCGCCATTGAGCATGCGCATGAACATCTCCTGTCTCCATAGCAATAGATCTTCTTTCGCGCAGTCGGTTTTCGTCCTCACTATGAACTGCAATTCGCCGCTGACCGTTTTTCAATACACGAAAAATATCTTCATCATCATCTACCAGTAGATCGCCGGTTGATGAACCCATAAAGAGCTTAATACCGCAGCAACCAAAATGTCTCTCAAGTGTGGACAGACTATCGATGTTCTCCTTATCCGCACCAACAAAGAATGCATGGTCACACCACATACGATTAGATGCGCGGTCAAGCTTGTCATCAAGGGCCTGAGTGCTGGTCGTCGTCGGACGGGTATTGGGCATTTCAAAGACAGATGTCACTCCTCCTAGCACCGCCGCTCGACTACCACTCTCCAAGTCTTCATTGTGTTCGGCTCCAGGCTCTCGAAAATGCACTTGGCTATCGATTATACCCGGCAGAACGTGCAACCCCCGCACGTTCATAAAATTTGCCGCCTTGGCCCTCGCATAATCCCCAATGCCGACGATTCGCCCGTCCCTCAACGCAATATCGCTGCGACTTATACCATCGTGGCTTACGCAGTTTCCTCCATGAAGTATGAGGTCGTAATTATTGTCCATTTTTCTATTCACGCGAGTTTCTTGAGAAAGGAGATATATCGACCGACGACGATCGATTCAGTAAACTCATTCTCATATGCCCTAAAACCACCAGTTGCAAGGCGATCGGCCAGTGTTTTATCGGTGAAGACACGGCGGATTGCATCTGAAAGTCCAATAACATCGTCTACCTGTACTAACAATCCACTTTCCTCATTCGTAATTAGTTCAGCTGGTCCTTTAGAAGCAGCTGATACTACAGGCTTACCCTGAGCCCAAGCCTCAATAATTACATTCCCGAGTGGCTCGTGCCGAGAGGGGCAGACATAAACGTCTGCAGCTGCATGCAATGCAGCCACATCGTCACGCCAACCCAAGAATCGCACCCGACCAACCAAGCCTAATTCATTAACGCTATGGAACAACTCATTCTCAAGTGGTCCGGTGCCAGCAATCCATAGGTAAGCCTCCGGTACATGCATCATAGCCCGAAGCAACACGTCAAAACCCTTGTTATGATGTAACCTTCCAAGAGACAATACTAACGGAGCATGCTCAGGCGTATCCAGAGCGCGACGACTCGCCGGCTTAGCAGGTATCGCGTGCGCGAAATTTGGAAGGTAGTGAATTGACTTCTTCCAACCCATCTTATTCACATAATCCACAATGTCTGAGGTGTTAGCAACAAGGTGGTGACACGACCGATAGTATTTTAGATTATAATAACCACCCAACCTCCCTACGTGAATGAATCCGTTCGGCTTAGGGCAAAACCGAGTAGCCTTATTCATCCATGTCAACACTACTTGAGGCTTGAATTGTTCAATTTCTTTACGAAACCGCCTGGCAGTCAACAGGTCCAGGCGACCGCCAAAAGGTAGCTCCACGGCACTCATTCCCCCTTGCCTTAACCAACCTGCACAGGCTGCACTATTTCTAATTAGTACGTGTTGTTTTATTCCTGCATTGTCCAACGCGATCACAAGGCGAGCAAAGAACCGCTCTGCTCCACCTTCTTTGCGCCCTGCCATTGCTTGGAGCACTCGCACCTACTTAACCTCTAAACGTGCCTTTAAATATGATAACAGAGGATATAAACCTGCCATTAACGCGATTAAAAATCCCCACTTGCCCTCTCGATAGCCTTTGCGTCGCACATAGCACTTAAAAAACCGCCAAACGAATCGCCGCAAGCTTCCGGCTAAAGAGCCAAAGTCTCCGCTATCACGAAGATCTCGCGCCCGCTCACTCGAATAGCGGTCAAGACGCAGTATCATACTAGATATGTCACGATCAACATGGTGCTCTATAGGAGTTACAAGTCTTCGTGGCATACCCAACAATTGCAAGCCGGGATGAATTCTTTGCGACCCCCATGATTTAGCTCCCCTGCTGAACAATCGGGGGGCTGAATTAACACCCCAAGATGCACCCCAACCGTACCGTATCAGACGGCCTCCTATATGATTGTTAAAAGGGACCAAAAAATACCCAGGTTGGGCCGATGAAATGGTGTTACGAATCTCTTCACCTAGCTTTTCGTTAACACGTTCGTCTGCATCAACCTCTATAATCCAGTCTCCCATACAGGATTTAATGCCTATGTTGCGACGATCTCCCTCAATCGGCCACTCACCTTCCACAATTTTTGCGGCAAAGCGCCTCGATATTTCTGCTGAATCATCAGTACAACGATCTAAAATAACTACAATCTCATCTGCAAAAGTTAAACACGAAAGACAATCAGCAAGCTGACTAGCCTCGTCACGAGCAACCACCAACGCTGACAAGCTAACACTACTCACAATTCTATCCGCCTCCATAAAGCTATAGCTGCCTCTTCAACACTTTCAACAGTTAGACTATCCATAAGAGTTTCTTGCCGTCGATGGTCATAGCCAGGCACGTCAACTAACTCCTCATAGCGTAGCGCGGTACGGACGAAAGCTGTTTTCTCTCCCCATGGGGCATAATGGCATTCACGACTGGGTCCAAACAAACCAAGCGTTGGTGTGCCAGTTGCGGCAGCGAGATGCATCAGGCCAGAATCATTGCCTATGTATAAGCTACAGCGTTCTATGCACGAAGCAGCGGTCAAAAGATCTACCCGACCGACCAAGTCGATGCGACGTGATGCTGGAATACTATCAATAGTTATTGCTGAAAATTTACGTTCATCCGCCGCCCCAAATACAGCAACCCTGGCAGCCGGCAATATTCCTTTCGGTGATGTCAGCTGACCAATCAGTTCCGCAAAGCGCTCTGGTCGCCATTGCTTGCCAACCCAATTAGCTGTGGGCCCAATCGCTAACACAGGACCACCTTCAGCTATAAGATTATTTGCTACCTCATGATGACGTGTTGTAGTCCAGACACAGGGAGGTAGAGGCTGATCCAACTGTAGAACTTTCGCCAGGCTAACAAGACGATGCACTGGTTCTGCCGATACACTCATGATCCTCCTTGCCCTCGTCGGCACACACCACCCTAGAGCAGATGCACGAAGATCAACTACTAAATCCCAGAAATGGCCAACTGTCTCTATCCATAATCCTAACCAATGCGCAGACCAACGCAGCTTGGCCATGGGGATAATACGCTCAACTTGAGGGGCCGCCTCAAATATATTTACAGCATCCGGACCGCAAACAATAGTGATGCGAGCACTAGGGTTGTTGCGGCCAAGATAGTCTACAAGACCGGTTGATAAAACGGCATCGCCGATACGGTTGGACCCTATAAAAAGAACCTTCATGACCTTCGCAACCCAGAAAATTACCCGTCAATTACTGGCATGGCATGTCAAAATAGCTACTACGAAAATTCGATTAATATCTTGCCATGATAGATCTCGCAGATTAAGTGATATGCATGACTAATGTATACCATAGCATTTTACCCATGAGGGGCCTGTTGTGGGTTAATGGCACAGATGGACCCGCCCTTCTACAGGGGCTTATCACAAACGATGTGAATCGCCTTTCAGATGAGTGCAGTATTTACGCTGCTTTACTTTCACCACAAGGTAAGTACTTACACGATTTCTTTGTTATGAATCACCCTGACGGGGAGGGCATATTACTGGACTGCGAAGCTAAGCGCCTCCCAGACCTTTTACAACGTCTAACAAAGTACCGCCTTCGAGCCAGGGTAAACTTTGAAGATATATCAAACAACTTCATTGTTGCAGCTCTTTACGGGGAAAGAGCGCTTACAAGACTTTCATTGAAGGCACAGGAGGGTTTCACTAAATCATTCGGGACAAGCTCTGGAAAGGGCCTGATCTACGTGGACCCACGTCTTGCGACAATGGGGGCCCGTGCAGTATTACCAAACGTGTTACCATCAAAAGCACTAGAGGCGAAAGGGTTTAGTGAAACAAGCCCATCAACTTATGACGGATGGCGTCTCGCGTACGGTTTGCCGGACGGTAGCCGAGATATTTTAATTGAGAAGTCGTTACCTCTTGAATGCGGATTCCACGAGTTGCATGGAATTGACTATGATAAGGGCTGTTATATTGGGCAAGAGATAACTGCTCGTACCCACTATCGTGCCAAAATTAGAAAGCGCCTTGTGCCGGTTGTCATTGAGGGCCCTCTACCACCGCAAGGCACAAAGATCTTGAATGACTCTAATAACTCAGTAGGACTCCTTTGTTCTGGCAAAGAAAGCCGTGCACTGGCACTCCTCCAAGTAGATCAGCTTCATAAAAATAGGTCGCACGACAGATTACGCGCTGGGGACGCTCAACTGACTGTTGATCTCCCCAATTGGTTGCATTTATGACAACAGAGGTAAATCGTTGCCATTGGCCAGGGATGAGTTCGAGTTCTATCTATATCACTTACCATGATACTGAATGGGGCGTTCCTATTCATGATGATCATGATCTTTTTGAATCACTCGTATTGGATGGTTTTCAGGCTGGCTTAAGCTGGCTTACAATTCTTAAAAAACGATCCAATTTTAGACTCGCTTTTGACAATTTCAATGCAGAGAAAATTGCTTGCTACGGTCAAGATAAACACCTGCTCCTCATGAGGAATACTGGCATTATACGAAACCGTGCAAAAATCGAAGCCGCAACGGCAAATGCAAGAGCCTTTCTCAAACTATGTGACTCATTTGGAAGTTTTGACCAATACATATGGCATTTCACTGACGGTAAAACAATTGTAAATCAATGGGATAGGCAAATTTCTGTTCCTACCGAGACCAAGGATTCTCAACGAATGAGTAGGGACCTCAAGAAACGTGGTTTCCGCTTCGTCGGGCCCATAATCTGTTATGCCTTTATGCAGGCAGTCGGAATCGTCAATGATCACCTAGTGGGATGCTTCAGGCATAGTCAGGTATGAGCACTTCAGTCATCCGCCAATGCAGCAAAAGTGACGCTGATTCAATACAATCCATAATTAATATTGCTGCTATGGCTTACCAGGGAAAAATTCCTGCCGAGTGTTGGCGTAGCCCATACATGTCAATTGAAAAACTCCTTAGTGAATTTGATAATGGAGTGAGATTTTCCTGTATGGAAATTAACAATACCGTTTTAGGGGTCATGGGTCTGCAAACGATTGAAGATGTTACCCTCATACGACATGCCTATGTCGATACAACCAACCAACGACGCGGTGTGGGAACAGCAATACTTACAGCGCTACGATCCACAACCTGTACCCCCATGCTAGTTGGCACATGGGTTTCGGCAACATGGGCTATCAGTTTCTACCAAAAGCATGGATTTCAAATTGCAACTCCAGATGTCAGCAAAAAGCTGTTACCCAGATACTGGTCGATACCTCAGAGACAGATTGATGCTTCAGTAGTGCTTTTCGATGAAGCATGGCAGCAACATAACGACAAGCTCATAAGCTCTTGAAGCAGACTATCTACATCTGAATCTCAGTTGTATCAATAAAGTAAACTGTTAAAGCGATAGCACCGGACTGCCTTGAATCCACATAAGCACTAGGTTCTTTAAGCTCAGAATAGCAGCCTGAAAACTAGTCAGGCCAAAGGTTCATCCAAAATACATGACGTAGCCGCTCAGTGCACGTCCAATTCATATGATGCGCCATGTGCCATCCGGATTCTGACAAGCTGTCCCCACAGCTTGCTCAGTCTGGCCACCGACCGTTATTGTTTGTTGGAATTCACGGCAATACTCTCCCGTGGAACTGTGATGTCCTTCACGAGTTGCTGTAACACTACCAGAATGGCCACTATCAGGATTACTCCAATGCACTGTTTCACCGATCGGCGAGCGGGTTGCCTGCTCCTCTGCGTGCTGCATTGCAACGCGATCAGCATTGTCTAGAGATTTGCCAATCTCACCCCCAACCATTGCTCCCAACAACGCACCCGCTGCTGTAGCAGCAAGTTGCCCTTTTCCTGACCCAAATTGTGAGCCGGCAATTGCGCCGCCAACACTACCCAGCAGCGTACCCAATGTTTGCTTAGTACCAGCCTCAGTGCACGCCGTAAGCAACAGTACCGTAATAATAGCCAAGCCTTTCGTGCTAACCTTCATTTTTACTTTATCCTACATCCAGTAGAGGTGACGCATTTCGCCCAGAATATAACGTCTAGCACCGTATAGATAGACCTTATTTGCCGTGAGAACGATCTATTTATCACGTTATGCTAAATGAAGAAATTATTTCGTAGTATGCTATAACTGGCGTCCTAGTCGTGAAGGTATTGAAATGACTTCGAGCAAAGAACCCGATCCCATCAACCTTTTTGCACAATGGCTCTCTGATGCCGAAAAAAGTGAGCCTAATGACCCAACAGGTGTTGCACTAGCAACGGCCGACTCTAATGGTGTGCCTTCAGTACGCATGGTGCTTCTAAAAGCCTTCGACGAATCTGGCTTCACATTCTATACCAACCTTGAAAGTCAAAAGGCAAATGAAATGACTGAGAATCCAACGGCAGCTTTATGCTTCCATTGGAAATCTCTGCAACGCCAGGTACGAATAGTGGGTACTGTAGAAGTCATTAAGGATGCTGAGGCCGATGCCTACTTTGCGAGTCGTGATCGGGAAAGTCAGATCGGCGCATGGGCATCTAAACAATCAAAGCCACTAGCTAGCCGCCTTGAACTAGAAAAGCGAATTGCCAAGTATGTAGCAAAATTTGGGTTACGTCGGGTCCCACGCCCCTCATTCTGGTCCGGATTTCGAATAATCCCCCGAGAGATAGAATTCTGGAGAGATCGTCCGTTTCGGCTGCACGAGCGGACAGTGTACTATCAGACATCATCAGGCTGGCTAACCAAAAGGTTGTTTCCCTAGTGACTCAAATGGCCCAAAGAAAAGATCTCGACCCAAACGCAGACAAACGGTTGAAACGTCTAGCCGTTGCGCTAGCAGTAATAATTTCAGCTATTTTAGTCTTGATAAAAGCTTTTGCTTGGTTTGACACTGGTTCTGTATCAATCCTAGGTGCGCTGGTAGACTCGTTTATTGACGTAGCGGCATCGCTAGTCAACATGTGGGCCATATTCTATGCATTAAAGCCAGCCGATTATGAACATCGGTTTGGTCATGGCAAAGCTGAAGCTTTGGCTGGTTTGTTGCAGTCTATATTTGTTGGAGGATCTGCCGTATATCTATGTGTGGAAGTAGCGAAACGCCTTTTTAACCCACAACCCATCGTAAATGCTGACTTCGGCATTATAGTTATTATCATTTCAATGGTCCTCACATTGGTACTAGTAATTTTTCAACGATACGTTATTCGCCGCACTTCATCCGTAGCGATATCTGCTGATTCTATGCATTACACCAGTGACCTGATGGTAAACCTGGGCGTTATTGCCACTCTATTGCTAGCATCCCAGATGGACGTACACATCCTCGATCCAATCATCGCTCTGGCCATTACCGCTTACGTGATATACACGGGTTGGAAGATACTAAAACGTAGTTTTGATCTTTTAATGGACCATGAGTTCCGCCCCCATGATCGCACGGCAATTATTAATTTAGCCATGAAACACCCGGAAGTTGTGGCCGTCCACGAACTCCGTACCCGTTCATCGGGGATACTATCGTTTGTCCAACTGCACCTTGAAATGGATGGAACCCATACGCTATTTCGTGCGCATCAAATTGCAGATGAAGTTGAAGCAGAAATCATCAAGCATTATCCAGAAACAGATGTTATAATTCATCAAGATCCGGCGGGCCTTAATGAAAGTCATTGAGAGCTCGACGTAGACTTGATGATATAATCCACACCAAGCTCGGTTTCCATTTCCCGGAGATAAATATTGAATTTGTGTCAGCGCTACAAGAAAAACCAACTCTATACTCTGGAACAATGTGCAAAATTGCCCCTGCATTAAATAATGACTGAAGAACGAAAGACACTGATCCTCACCGGTGCTAGCCGCGGCATCGGCCACGCCACCGTTAAAAGATTTAGCGCTGCCGGTTGGCGCGTGATTACATGTTCACGTCAGCCTTTCCCAGAGGACTGCCCCTGGGAGGGTGGCCCCGATGATCATGCTGTTATTGACCTTGCTGATTCAAATAGCACAAGAACGGGCATTGAAATTTTGCGTGAGCGATTGGCAGGTGGACCGCTTAATGCATTAGTAAATAATGCCGCAATCTCTCCGAGGAGTGGCAGCGGCCAACGCCTTGGCAGCCTTGAAACGGACATTACAACGTGGGAATCCGTATTTCGGGTTAATTTTTATGCGCCAGTTGTGTTAGCTAGAGGTCTAATTAACGAACTTTCCCAGGGCTCTGGCTCCGTCGTTAACGTTACTTCAATTGCAGGTGGTCGCGTTCATCCATTTGCTGGAACTGCGTACGCAACATCCAAAGCAGCACTGGCAGCACTTACCCGAGAAATGGCTGCTGATTTTGGCCCCCTTGGCGTCCGAGTCAACGCAATTGCACCTGGCGAAATTCGCACCTCAATGATTGGCCCTGAGTATGAATCTCTGGTTAACCAAATCCCTCTTAACCGTCTTGGTACGCCTGAGGAAGTTGCACGCACGATTTACTACCTCTGTACCGACGAATCGGCATACGTAAACGGCGCTGAAATTCATGTTAATGGCGGACAACACGTGTGATGGTTATTACCAAGTTGTTGAACCCAATAAATGATTTATCCCGCGAAGCGAGGTTCAGGTATTCCCTTTACACCAACCTCAGCAGCGAAGACGCCACCGTCCGTCGCACTGGCAGAAAATTTCCCTTGAGGGCTCGCTTCCCATCCGCCAGTTGTGACGTACAAGATGTTTAAGTTTGGTCCTCCAAACACACAGCTCGTCGGGCGCTGCACCGGCATTCGTAAAACACGTTCGCGAGCCCCCTCTGGATCATACCTTATTACCTGACCACCATTGAACTTTGCGCTCCATATGAATCCTTCTGCATCAACAGTCAGACCATCCGGAAAACCGTCTGATTCAGGCACATCTACTAGTACTCGACGATTCGCGACTGAACCCGACTCTATATCGAAATCGTACGAAAAAATCTTACTAGCAAGAGTATCTGTGTGGTACATGGTCTGATTGTCGGGACTCCAACCAATACCATTCGCTATGATTAACTCACCTTGAATCTTTTCCCAAGTTCCGTCAACGTCAAAACGATAAAGACTACAAATTGGGTCAAATTGCTCATACGGCATAGTTCCCGCCCAAAAACGGCCTTTTCGATCAACCTTGCCATCGCTAAAACGAGTTCGCGAATCGTTAGCCTCGGGATCAGCTATAGCCTCTAGGGAGCCACTTTCAAAGTCAAACAAATGAATCCCAGTTCGAAGAGCTACAATGGCTCCTCCCTTTGCCCGCAAGCCAAAACAACTAATGTGTTCGGGCATTGCCCAGCTGATATGCTCACCAGTAAGCGGATCAAATCGATTGAGCGTCTTCCCAAGTATGTTGGTAAAGTATAGAGCCTGCTCCATCACATCCCAAACTGGCCCTTCACCGAGAGCACAACCACTATCGAGTACACACTTAACGTCTATCACGGGTTATTCTCCTCAACATCAAGCCCCCCAGATTGTACCCAAGCCCAGGTATCATCCAGAGCCTGCGAGTAACGATTAAACATTAAGTCAATTTCATCACGAGTAATTATCAATGGCGGCGCAAACACCGTCCTCTCAAACATTGGCCGAGCTATTAGACCATAAAGCTCTGCAAATTCAGCTACCTTAACTGACACTCTTCCCGCCGGTCGAAAATGGGTCCGTTTATCTTTATCCGCTATGTACTCAAGCCCACCCATCAAACCAACACCGCTTGATGTGCCGATCATTGGATGATCAGCGAAAGCATGGAGCTGCTTTTGGAAACGTGGAACTATTGCACGAACGTGTTCTAGCAACCCCCGTTCGTCATATAGTTCAATCGCACGTAACGCTACCGCTGCCGCAACTGGATGGCCTGAGTACGTAAAACCGTGCGCAAAGGTACCTACCTTGCCAGTTTCTTTGGCGATCACCTCGTACATTTTATCATTAATAGCAAGTGCCGATATTGGCATATATGCTGATGATAAAGCCTTTGCCATCGTTACGGTGTCTGGCTCAAGACCATAAGTTTCGCAAGCAAACATGTTTCCCGTGCGGCCAAAGCCACATATGACCTCGTCTACACAGAACAATACATCGTGCTTTTTCAGCACTGCTTGTATTTTCTCGAAGTAAGTTGCCGGCGGTGTAAGTGCACCACCCGCTCCCATTACAGGTTCGGCAATAAACGCAGCTACCGTCTCAGGACCCTCTTCCTCAATCATATGGTCAAGGTCCGCTGCCAATCGGCTTGCATATTCTTCCTCAGACTCCCCCTTTTTCCCATCATGGTAAAAATGTGGGCAGGAAGCATGTAGAATGCCATCCATAGGTAAATCAAACTTCTCATGATTCACGGGTAGCCCCGTCAGACTTGCTGCCACCATTGTCACGCCATGATATCCCTGAAGCCGCGAGATTACCTTTTTCTTCTTTGGCCGCCCTAGTGCATTATTATAAAATCGAATCAGTTTGACCAAAGTATCATTAGCTTCGGACCCCGAATTAGCAAAAAATACCTTTGACATTGAAACCGGTAATACTTCCTTAATTTTCTCGGCAAGATCAATCGATGGATTGGACGACTTATGCGCAAAAGTATGATAAGTCGGAAGCACACGCATTTGCTTTATTGCTGCTTCAATCAGCGCCTCTTCACCATAACCAAGCGAAGCACACCACAGACCCGATAAACCCTCTATATAGGCCTTTCCATTCTCGTCAAAAATATAGATGCCCTTGCCACCAGTTACGATAAATGGGCCTTTTCGTCGATGTTTGACCTGATCAGTATAAGAGTGCATGACATGAGCAATATCTCGTGCTGCTGATGAGTTTGGCGCAAAATTCATTGGACTCTCCAAGCAAACAAAACGTAAGTGTAGGCTTGGTTGAGTGCCGAGTCTATTTTAAGAACGGGAATTATGAGGCATCGGCCAGTAAGGATTGACGGAGGCTAGACATGCACGGTCTTATGATGGAAACGCCGCTTTTGGTCTCTTCGCTCATTAAACATGCGGCACTTAATCACGGCGAGCGAGAAGTCATCTCGAGAACGACTGAAGGAAAGATACATCGCACTAACTATTCCGAAGTTGAAAAGCGCGCTAAACAGCTAGCAAACGCGCTTGTGCGCATAGATATAAAGTCGGGGGATCGAGTCGGAACACTTGCCTGGAATGGTTATCGGCATCTTGAGCTTTACTATGCCCTTTCTGGAATGGGAGCAGTGCTTCATACCCTAAACCCTCGACTATTTCCGGAGCAGTTAGCGTACATAATTAATCACGCTGAAGATCAATACCTGTTTGTGGACACCACTTTCGTATCTCTTGCTGAAGGCCTCTCCCAACATCTCGAGACGGTGCGTGGGTTTGTTGTCATGGCTGACGAATCTGAAATGCCAGACAACAACCTACCAAATACTGTGTCGTACGAAGCCCTGATTTCAGAAGAATCTTCCGATTACTCGTGGCCTACAATAGATGAGAACGCAGCCTCTAGCATGTGTTATACGTCGGGCACTACAGGTAATCCAAAAGGAGTTGTGTACTCACACCGATCAACGGTGTTGCACAGCATGACTGCATGTCAGGCTGATGTAATGGGAATTTCCTGTCTTGACGCAATTATGCCAGTTGTACCGATGTTTCACGTAAATGCGTGGGGGATACCCTACGCTGCAGCTTTATCCGGTGCAAAGCTGGTGCTACCCGGGCCGCGCATGGATGGACCTGCGTTGCATGAACTTATTGAATCTGAGGGAGTGACCATTACTGCAGGTGTTCCTACGGTGTGGCTAATGTTGCTTGCCTACCTTGACGAAACTGGAGGCACGCTAGAGACACTGGAGCGAGTAGTTGCTGGTGGATCGGCAGTACCTCGGTCAATGATCAAGAAATTTGAGGAAAAATATGAGGTACGCATGATACATGCATGGGGCATGACGGAAGTTAGCCCTTTAGGCACTGTTGGAACGTTTAAGCCATATATGTGCGATTTAAGTGCCGATGAACGCTACGATGTTCAGGAAAAACAAGGAAAAATCCTACCCGGCGTTGAAATGAAGGTAGTTGACGATAAAGGCACAGCCCTTCCGCGCGATGGTCAATCTGTAGGAAATCTTAAAGTTCGTGGGCCATGGGTATGTCGTACCTACTTCAAGAATGAGGGCACCGATGCGTTTGATTCAGATGGATGGTTTGATACAGGAGACGTGTCAACTCTCGATCAACACGGCTTTATGCATATCGTTGATCGAACGAAAGATGTAATAAAATCAGGTGGTGAATGGATTAGTTCGATTATGCTTGAAAATATTGCAGTGGATCATCCTGCTATCGCGGAAGCTTGTGTAGTAAACATTCCCCACCCAAAATGGGATGAACGCCCCCTTCTTTTAGTCGTCCGAGCGGACGAAATATACATTGACCGTGAGACCCTTCTTGAGCATTACGCGGACAAGGTGGCCAAATGGTGGGTTCCGGACGATGTTGTCTTTGTGGAAGACTTACCGCACACAGGTACAGGAAAACTTCTTAAATCGGATATACGGAGTGCATATAAAGACCACTTTTCGTCTAACAAGACTGAAGAGTAGCCCCCAAACAAATATAGTGGAATAACACAGAACCCATAATTGGTATCAACAAAAATGAGATACCAAGAACAAAGGCTTTACCAAATACACGGGCTAAACAAGATGCTTTCTTACTCCTAACTGACCCCAATACTCTATGGCATCTGAAAGACCTTGTTCTCACTTGGCATGCCTTCACAGGCCACCAGCCCTTGCTCCCACAGATGAATAAGATGCGCCAATACTGATCGGCCTGCTGCATAATGCAGTACGGTCGGAACTTCATGATAAATGGTTGCTACGATGTCTGAAACGGTACAAACATCACTCTTAATACAATCCAATATTTGCAACTCACGAGCCTGACGATGTCTAACCAACGAACGGACATATTTTTGCGGCTTCTTAATGGACGCGCCGTGGGTAGGCCAGTAAATCTCATCATTTCGGCCCACAAGTTTCTCTAAACTTTCTATGTAGCTGCCCATATGTCCGTCGGGGGGCGAGACAACGGTAGTTGACCATCCCATAACATGATCACCGCTGAAAAGTGCACTCTCTTCACGCAAAACAAAGCAAAGATGGTTCGAAGTATGGCCAGGCGTATGTATAGCTTCAAGCGTCCAACCGCCACCTTGTATCACGTCATTATCACTCAACAATACTTCCGGAACAAAATCGAAGTCCACCCCTTCTTCTGCATTCGATTCCATATCGTGACGTGAACAGTGAGGGCCATAGCTATACGTTGTTGCATCTGTCATCTGTTTTACAGCTGCGGCCGCTGGAGAGTGGTCCAGGTGAGTGTGAGTTATTAGTATATGAGTCAACTGTTCCCCTCTAATTGCCCGCAACAGAGCTTCAATATGCGCAGTAATCTGAGGCCCTGGATCTATTACGCATACCTTTCCGTGGCCAATTATATAACTTCCTGTCCCATTTAAGGTAAAAGGCGATGGATTGGCGGCTACCACTCTACGAATCAGTGGCGAGACTTGTTCAACTATACCGTAAGTCACATTTTCATTATTGCTCATAAAGGTTTAGTCCGTGACATAAATGATTTAGCTCCACTTTTCCTTTGTATTGTCATCATAGTCCGAAGAGTTGTTGAACCCCTAGACAAGATATGCGCATCATCTACAACTAATTGTTGAATGAAATCTATTAGCAAGAATCCTTTTTTATGGAAAACCTTCTATTGTCTCTTGTCCCTGCAGAAACACTACATTTGGATCAAACAACAAGTATGTTCACTAACATCACTGACTTAAGCTAGAAATCTAGTTCCTAGAACCTTTCAAGAGTGACGACTCGTTTTCCTGATCCGTTGTAATGCTAAATGCTCTATACTTTTTTTCGCATAATATCTTTTGAGTCGCTTTGATGAACTTCATTTAACCCAGTAATGATCCATCATGATTGAGTTCACCCAACAAGTGATTAGCGGCGTCGCAATAGGTTGTGTTTACGGCCTGGTCGCACTCGGCTTTGTGCTCATCTATAAAGCAACCGAAGTAGTTAACTTCGCCCAGGGAGAGCTTATGATGGTAGGGGCATTCTTTGCCCTAACCTTCACCACCATTGCCGGACTCCCTTTCTGGATCAGTATCGTTTTCGCCATCATAGCAATGGCAATACTCGGAGCAATTCTAGATCGTATAGTTATACGACCTCTGGTGGGTCAACCTGCTTTCGCGATCTTTATGGCAACAATTGGAATAGGTGTACTGTTACGAAGCCTTGTCGGCATGACTCCAGGTTGGGGAACCGAAACCCATGCCTTTAAGACACCGTTTTCTGATGGAGTCCTAACTCTTGGAGCTCTGATGCTTAGTAAAGTGCACCTGACCATCATCATTTCGACAGTTCTTTTGGTCGGCGCTTTGGCCACATTCTTTCGGTTCAGTCGTTTAGGCATAGCTATGCAAGCAACGTCTCAAAATCAACTCGCAGCGGCATACATGGGTGTCCCAATAAAACATATTTTTCTCCTCATATGGGCAATTAGTGCCGCAGTAGCAGGAATCGCTGGAATTCTTTTGGCACCTATTGCATTCGTTCACGTAAATATGGGTTTTATCGGATTAAAAGCATTTCCAGCCGCCGTTCTTGGAGGCTTTGGAAGCATTCCTGGTGCAATTATTGGAGGTCTAATCATCGGCATAGTTGAAGCGTTAGCTGGTTTTTATCTCCCTGAAGGTTTCAAAGATGTGGCTGCATATGTAGTACTCCTTGCTGTGCTAATTATACGTCCTCAAGGTATCTTTGGAGTCTCAACCCGTCGGCGAGTATAAAAATGCGCTACGAACTAAAAACTAGCCATGCACAAGACGTAAAACTTTTCCGTGATCGTGGCACCAAAAGATCTTATGCAGCTCTTGCTATTCTAGTCATATCTGCCCCGTTACTGACTGACGATTACGGCCTTTCTCAGCTTAGCTTTGTGTATATCTACGCCATTGTAGGCGTAGGAATGATGTTGCTGAGCGGATTCACGGGTTTAATATCGTTAGGGCACGCCGCTTTTTTTGCCGCTGGTGCCTATACAACCGCTCTACTAGAGAAAAACGGACTAGATTTCGCCCTCACGCTGCCCGCAGCGGCAGTATTAGCCGGGTTTTTGGGCCTACTTGTCGGACTACCCTCCCTTCGCCTAACAGGTATCTACCTCACAATAGCTACATTAGCTTTTGCATTTATCGTGGAAGAAGTTCTTGCCAGGTGGCAGGATTTAACCGGGGGCAACGACGGACTCCTCCTCGATGATGCCATCTTTCTAGGTATAACAATTGATTCGGAAGTTCGTTTTTACTACCTCGCGGCAGGGCTTCTAACATTATCTCTACTCTTGGCTGCAAACATTTTGCGTGCCCCTTTAGGAAGAGCAATGATTGCAGTTCGCGATTCCGAAACAGCTGCCTACGCAATGGGAATCAATGTAGCTTTCATCAAGACAGCTACCTTTAGCGTAAGTGCTGCACTAACCGGTGTCGCCGGTGCCCTTTATGCCCACAAGCTTACCTTCATTAGTCCTGAACAATTTACAATTTTTTTGTCAATAGAATTTTTATTGATAGTTATTATCGGTGGCCTTGGATCACTTCACGGTGCAGTATTTGGCGCAATTTTTGTCATTATTTTACCCCAGATCGTTATGCTCTTTAGGGATTTTTTACCGACCGAGATAGCCAACTTGCCCGGGTTGGAAACCGCAGCCTTTGGTTTGGTGCTAATATTATTCATCCTTTTCGAGCCTCTTGGACTCTACGGTATCTGGCGCAAGGTACTTCATTACGGTAAAGCTTTTCCCTTCTACAAAAAAAATACCTTCAAGAGAGAAAAATCTTTTCTCCGCGGTGAATCAAATTAGTTGCATGTTAGATATATCCTCCCTTTCTGTAAGCTTTGGTGGTTTACGCGCTCTGGACGATGTAGGATTTTGCGTAAAGGATGGGGAGATATTCACCATCATCGGACCGAATGGAGCCGGAAAGACGACCATCTTTAACTTGATAAGCCGAATTTATGATCCGCAGAGTGGTCAAATTCGCTTTAACGGTAAGGAAATTACCCGTATTGCGCCGCACCGTATTGCCGAAATGGGTATTGCACGCACATTTCAAAATATTGAGTTATTCGAAACAGCAAGTGTGCTAAACAATCTTTTGCTAGCACGCCACGCGCACCGACGAACTCATTTCATTGAAGAAATTTTCTTTACACCAAAAGCCAGACGCCAAGAAATTGAGATGCGCAAGGCAGTTGAGCTCATAATAGATTTCCTGGACCTCGCACATTATCGCGATACGCGAATTGCCGAACTACCGTATGGGGTGCGAAAGGTCGTGGAACTAGGAAGAGCCCTTGCTGCAGAACCTCGAATGCTGCTTTTAGATGAGCCCTCATCGGGACTTAACGTAGAAGAAACACAGGACATGGCATTCTGGATCAAGGATATCCGATCTGAACTCGGGATCACAGTATTGATTATTGAACACGATATGAAGTTAGTAACTGCTGTCTCTGATAAAGTATTAGCATTGAACGATGGACGAGTGATAGCCGAGGGCGAGCCCACAGAGATTCAAGAACATCCAGAAGTTCTGCACTCCTATCTGGGCAGATAACTGTTTGTCCTCATATAGGACCCTTCTTTATGCCACATGTAATAGGGAGACTTCATTGAAAAACAACAGGAGTCCATTGTGACCTTACTGAGCTTGAGCAATGTAGAAACGTCCTACGGACCGATCTCAGCACTACAAAGCGTCAGCCTAGAAGTTAAGGAAGGTTCGGTCGTTGCGGTTCTTGGAGCCAATGGTGCTGGTAAAACTACTGTTCTTAAGAGTATTTCAGGTGTTATGGACCCTTCTAGAGGCACCATAATATTTGCGGGGCAAGAAATTCATCGCAAGGAGCCTGATCACATCATGGCACAAGGAATTGCTCATGTCCCAGAGGGCCGTGAGTTATTCCCTCAGCTCACAGTACGTGAGAACCTTCAGATGGGAGCGTATCTTCGACGCGATCGCCAAGAAATTCAGAGAGACCTTCAACTTGTTTATAAATACTTTCCAGCTTTAAAAGGACGCCACGCCACACTGGCGGGCAAGCTATCCGGTGGTGAGCAACAGATGGTAGCCATCGGTCGGGCACTAATGGCGAAGCCTCGTCTTTTGTTGCTAGATGAACCTTCTTTAGGTCTCTCGCCAAAATTGGTCCAAAACATTTTTACAATTATTGAGCGTATCCGGAACCAACATGGAGTAACCATTCTTTTGGTGGAACAAAATGCTCAAATGGCTCTTTCTCTCGCTGATTACGGGTATGTCCTTCAGGTAGGGCGTGTTGTATTGGAAGGGCCCGCAGATACACTACTTAATCATTCTGACATCCAAGAGTATTATCTTGGCACAGGTCACGAATCTCAGTTTCATAGCGGCCGCAAATGGAAACGCAGGAAGCAATGGCGCTAAAGCAATCTTCACAAAGATCAAAACTTCTCCAACACTTCGTTTGAAATGGCCAACCAAATATTTCAAAGCCAATGGCAAAGCATACCGTCATTGTTCGAAGAAGCCCGAAAACGCCGAGATCATGTGGCACTGCGAGAAAAACGCTATGGGATATGGAGGAGCATTACTTGGACTGAATACGGCGATAGAGCAGAGGCAATAGGATTGGGACTAGCATCCCTTGGGGTCAACCGTGGAGATAGAATAGCCCTCTGTTCCGAGAATCGGCCGGAGTGGCTCTGCGTAGAGCAAGGAACTCTTGGAATTGGAGCTGTTTCAGTTGGCATCTATACGACCAGTGCTCCAAAACAGATTGATTACATAGTTAACGACTGTATGGCTAAAGTCTATTTCGCTGAAAATCAGGAACAGCTATACAAATGCCTAGAGGTTCGCGAAACGCTTAAGACACTGTCACACATCATAGTGATTGACCCCAAAGATATAACAAACTTTGAGGACTCAAACATTTTAACACTTGATGATTTGATGGAACTCGGTCGTTCGTATGGCCGTGCCAACCCGAACGTATGGTGTGAATCAATGGGACGAGCCAACTTGGATGATCTTGCCATACTTATCTACACCTCTGGAACAACTGGTCCACCTAAAGGTGCAATGATTACCCATCGCAATATTCTCTTCGAAGTTGAAACACTGACGGACCTTATAAAGATGGCCGAGAATGATGAATTATTCTCATTCCTTCCACTAAGCCATGTTGTCGAGAGGTTATTGATTAGCTTTTGTCCGCTTGCATCAGGTTCAACCGTCAATTTTTCCGAAAGCTTAGAAACAGTACCCGAAAATCTCCGTGAGGTTTCACCCACCGTTCTTTTTGGAGTCCCACGAGTTTGGGAAAAACTTTATTCTGGAGTAATTCTAGCATTAGCTAACGCAACGACCTTCGAAAATTGGGCATATCGTGTCGCCATAAATATTGGGCATCATGCCGCAACTCATCGGATGTCTGGCAACACTGTACCCTTACCGCTACGAATAGCATCAGCATTTTTACAGATGTTTGTGCTTAACAATATTAAGCGCGTGATGGGCCTAGACCGAGCTCGCCTAATCCTCTCCGGAGCCGCACCAATTTCTCCAGATCTTATACGATGGTATCATGCCCTTGGACTCGATATGCGTGAGGGCTATGGTCAAACAGAAAACACGGGTGTCGCAACATTTCATCCTCAAAGCATACACGCACCAATAGGAACGGTTGGCAGCCAAATAGAAGGTACCTATCTGCGGCTAGGAGACGACGGCGAAGTCCTTCTTAAAGGTCCTCATGTATTTATGGGCTATTTAGGCATGCCAGACAGAACAGCAGAAACAATCCGCGATGGCTGGCTACATACTGGTGACATTGGTGAGCTGGATGATAAAGGCAACCTCCGCATCACTGACCGTAAATCAGATATAATAATCACGGCGGGAGGCAAAAATATTACCCCTAGTGAAATCGAAAATCAGCTAAAATTCAGTCCTTTCATTAGCGATGCTGTCATCATTGGGGAGCGAAGACCCTATTTGACCTGCCTCATAATGATCGATCATGATAACGTTGCTAACTTTGCTCAAGACAACCAAATTCCTTTCACTAGTTTTAGCAGCCTCACTAGGGCGGAACCGATTTTGCAACTGGTAGCTAACGAGATAGAGCAAGTTAATGGTACTTTGGCTAGAGCAGAAACAATCAAAAAATTTGCTCTTATTGAAACAGAGATTGGCCCGGAAGATGAAGAAGTAACCCCAACCATGAAACTTAAACGCAAGTTCGTAAACGATAAGTATGTCGACGTAATTGATACAATGTATCAAGATACCAACTAAGACATCGAAGCACGACGGAGGATACAATGAGAATAAGAAGAATACTGGGAATATGTGCTGCTGTATTAATCGGCCTTACCGCATCAGCAACTGCTGATACCCAAGGAGTGAGTGACACCGAAATACTTTTAGGCAGCCACCAAGACTTGAGCGGCCCAATCAACTTTTTTGGCGTACCTATGAAGAACGGTCTTGATATGGCAGCTGCTGAGATAAATGCAGCTGGTGGTATCCATGGCCGCATGATCCGCATAATTGTTGAAGATTCCGCATACGACCCCAAGAAAGCAGTATTAGCGACTCAAAAACTGCTCAATCGGGACAAAATTTTTGCCATGATTGGATCTTTGGGAACTCCAACGTCAGCGGCCACTATGCCTCTTGTGCTTAAAAGTGGCTTACCACATCTGTTCCCTATGTCACCTGCCAGTATATTTTATAAACCTCACAACCCACTCACATTCGGCTATTTCTCGCCTTATTACGATATGATGGGCCTTGCCGTTCGACACTTGGTCGAGAAAAACAAATATTCAAAAGTTGGGATACTATATCAAGACGATGGTTATGGGCAGATTGTCCGAGCTGGCGTGGCTGATCAGTTGAACAAAATGGATATGGAGCTCATCTCTGAAACCACTTATAAGCGCGGGGCCACCGACTTTGCGACCCAGATCGCCAAGCTACGTAGTGACGGTGTTGATCTCGTAACACTTGGAACAGTAATAAGGGAAACTGTTGGTGCGGTGGCAACAGCTCGGGCTATGGGGTGGAACGTAGATTTCCTAGTAAGCGGCGCCGGATATGCACAGACTGTTGCAGCCTTGGGCGGCGATGCAATGAACGGACTGTATGCTGTTGGCCAAACACCTATTCCCTACGCAGACACTGCAACTCCTAGAGTTCAGGAGTGGATGAAACTCTACGAGAAGCAATTCGGCGTTCCTGCAAGCATCGAGGCTGCATACACTTAT
The DNA here is from genome assembly GCA_913041535.1 of uncultured Alphaproteobacteria bacterium. Classification (GTDB taxonomy): domain Bacteria; phylum Pseudomonadota; class Alphaproteobacteria; order VGEJ01; family VGEJ01; genus CAJWJK01. The sequence goes on along the minus strand of CAJWJK010000001.1, from coordinate 115,314 downwards.
GATGCGATGCATTTGTTTGCAGAGGGTGCGCGGAATGCGGGGCGTGACCTCACAGTAGACTCACTCATCGAGGGCCTAGAGAAGATACGTGGCTATCAAGATATTTTCGGTGGGCCACCGGTAAGTTTCTCTTCAGATAGTCATCTACCTCGTGATCAAGGCTTTGTCGCCCAAATCGAGGAAGGACGCTGGCTACAGCGAACAGGCATCCTATCATACTGAGACGCTTGTAAAGTCTAAATCCCGCAGCCCCCACTAAACTTAAAAACTTTGGCGGGCTGCGGGCTCTTTTTGTGCAACAATGTCTAGGCCCGCGTGCTTAATTGTCCTCTGTACAGCTCAGCCAACTATCAATAACGCCCCTTTAAACCCAATTTTTAGGCCAGTGATGGGTTGGTATATGTTCCTAATCTTCAAGAAGATATCAACATAGCAACCCAGCGTAACGATTGACCCGCATCAGACGATGAACTTGGTAAACCCACCGTCGATATTCCAGCAGGCCCCAGTGACAAAACTTGAACGTTCTGACGCCAACATTGCAACTATTCCGGATACTTCATCAGGCCGTCCAAAACGATGAATCAAAAGGTTTTGTGACGAAAGATTCGCAAAAACTTCATCAACGTCCTTACCAAGGTCGGGTACAAATACGTCCTGAGCCATACGCTCCCACAGTGGTGTACGAATAAGAGCAGGGTTAACTGCATTTACCCGTATATTGTCCGGAGCTAAATCCTGAGCCAATGTTTTTGTAAGTGAAAGCATGGCCGCCTTAGCTGAATTGTAGTCGGCCATTCCGCCAAGGCCGCTATGGCCTGAAACTGACGCCACATTGACAATGTTGCCTCCTCCAGAAGCTTTTAGATGAGGAACAGCCGCGCGAGTAGCACGCACCGCACTCCACAATGTCACATCATAAATTTTCTGCCACTCTTCATCAGCATCAGCAATAGTGCGGCCAATCACAGCGTCACCTGCATTATTCACAAGAATATCAAGACGGCCAAACCCACTCACCGTTTCGTCAACTACGTGTTCGATATCAGCAGGTTCTGTCATATCTGTCGTAACCGCCAAAACATCACCGCCAGCAGCAGAAATCTCACTACGAGTCTGTTCTAGGGCATCCGCCCCGCGCGCGCAGATAACAACTTTGGCACCCTCAGACGCCAGTTCAACTGCGATTGCCTTCCCAAGTCCAGCGCTTGAAGCTGTAACAAGTGCAACTTTTCCGTTGAGGCCGAGTTCCATAAATTCCCCCCAATAAGACATCTAATATCAGCTGACTCTACCCTGGTTCTTCAACCCGCGCTAGACTGCGCTCATAGCCGTAGTGGAGGAATATATGATTATCGAACAGATATACACTGGTAACGCGTACCGCAACTACAATTATCTCATAGCCTGCGACGAAACAGGAGAAGCTTTAGCAATTGACCCCTTGGAGTCAGAGTTATGTCTCAATAGCGCGAAGAAACACGGGTGGAATATTACTCAGGTGTTAAACACTCATGAGCACATGGATCACATTGGCGGCAATGATGCAGTAATTGCAGAAACTGGCGCTAAACTTCTAGCGCACGCTGGTGCTAAAGATTTGATCAATGGCATTGACATTGGATTAAGCGCTGGGAATTCCATAATCGTTGGTAAAACCGTTGAATTGGAGGTGCTCGATACCCCTGGGCACACAAAGTCGCATGTCTGTGTCTTGGCCCACACCGAACAGCCTGCTCTTTTCTGTGGCGATACTCTTTTTAACGCAGGCGCGGGGAATTGCCACGGCGGCGGACACCCAGAACTCCTATTTAACACTTTTGCCGAACAACTCTCAAAATTGTCAGACTTGACCCAGATATACCCTGGGCACGACTACATCGAAAATAACCTTGGATTCACACTTGATCGCGAACCTGATAACAGTCATGCATCAAAGCTACTAAATAAAATACGATCTCAAGATCCAGATAAGCCACTTGTGACCACGTTAGCGTTGGAGAAACAGGTCAATACATTTTTCCGACTACACAATCCAACAATCATTGGCAAATTGCGCGAAAGGTTTCCTGATTTATCTGAAAAACCCTCAAGCATGGAGGTTTTTGTAAAACTGCGGGAACTTCGTAATAGCTGGTAAATCATCACTTATTTTCCAGAATATTGTGATTTAATTCCCTCTACCTACGAGGACGCAGACCTAATACCGTGTCCACATCAGGAATCGACTTAGCTAGGTGATTTAATTGAACCCTTTGACCTAGGGTGTATAAATCGTGTTATGCTTCGATGGGTTCCTGCTGTGATAACAAATGGAACTAATTTGTACAGGGAGAGGAAGAGACATTATGAGAAAATTACTATCATTTTTTGCAGCAACGGGATTAGCGGTTACTGCTGCTTTTTCTGCAGCGCAAGCTAGCGATGATGAGATTATCGTCGGGTTTGCAATTGCTGAGAGTGGTTGGATGAGTACCTACGATGGACCTCCATCACGTTCTGCATTTATTGCAATCGACGACATTAATGCAAAAGGGGGACTCCTTGGTAAAAAGATTACCGTAGTTACCTCTGACACAAAATCCGACCAGACTCAGGGCGCTAGGGCAGGAGCGGAAGTAATAGCAAAAGGTGCCCAGTTTGTAGTCGTTTCATGCGATTACGACATGGGTGGACCGGCAGCAACCGTTGCGAATGATGCCGGTTTAGTTGTGTTCTCACTTTGCGCATCCGATGCCAAGATGGGTGCTCAAGGTGTAGGGCCTTACGCCTTTACTATGTCAAACTCCTCACTAACAAGTGGCGCTGTAATCGCAGAGTGGGCGTTCACTAAGAAGAATTGGCGCAAAGCTTACCTTCTTCTTGATAGCTCAATTGAGTATGACAAAACGATCTGCGAGGGCTTCCGAGTACGTTGGGAAAAGCTTGGTGGTGAGGTCTTGGGTTATGACAATTTCAAACAAGATGATCCGTCAATCGCATCACAAATTACGCGCTTGAAGAATGTTGCCACCGAGAAAGGTGATCCTGATCTAATTCACCTATGTTCCTACGGTGGAGGCGCCATTAGCGCAATTCGTCAGATCCGTGGAGCCGGGCTCAATATGGCAATAAGCGGTGGTGATTCTATGGATGGTGATTACTGGACCGATGGTATTCCTGGTCTTAATGATCACTATACCGGTACTTATGCATCACCCTTTGGCGATGATCCACGTCAGCGGGTTAACGAATTCTTTGACCGTTATGCTGAAGAATACGGGGAAAGAGTATGTTGCTCGTTTGCTCTTTCGGGTTATAGCGTTATAGAAGCGTATGGCATAGCTGTAGAGAGAGCTGGCACGTTTGATAGTGACGCAGTTCTTGCAGAATACAACAAGTTTGACGGCGTGGATCTCTTGGTTGGTCCAACGAAGTTCTCGCCCGATCTCCACATTAATCTCGAACGTCCTCAGGCGGTTCTTGGGATAAAGGATGGTAAAGGATACTTTGTCGACCTTATTCAACTTCCCGAACCCCCACCATTGCAGTTGGTTTTCAAAGGTCTTGGTGACCAATAGTTTGGTGTAGTTTTTTGGTGGGGCACAGATAGTTTCTGTGCCCCACTCATTTTTTCCCTACTTTTACGATGACCTGTTAGTCTGCTAGAGACCACTCTGTTCAAACTATAGCAATCATATATAGTTTGAATCCCTTGATAGCTGCTAGCCTTCAAGACACGAGGCATATCATAACTACCTTCAAGAATGGTGAAGAGTAAGTTAATGATCGAAATCTGTAGCGGAGCTCCATAGTTTTCATTCCCAACAACGAGTTACCAACCATAGTTATCTGTTATTTGTAGTCTAGAATACAAACTTAGCCCCCTTCACAAACTGAATTGTTCTGCCCACAACACATTTATTGAACGATGAGTCTGTTTTATAGTCCCCAGTTAATAATAGGTTTTATAGAAATGAGGGTACCGTGCAACAACTGACCCGCGATGAACTTCTTTCAGCATACCGTGGTATGCGAACCATCAGAGAGTTTGAGGAAAGGGTACACGTTGAATTTGCTTCGGGGGACATGCCCGGATTCGTGCACCTATATGCTGGTGAAGAAGCGTCGGCAATTGGCGTCTGTATGAATCTAAATACTACCGACACAATTGCCAGTACACACCGTGGTCACGGGCACTGTATTGCCAAAGGATGTGACGTTAAGGCTATGATGGCGGAGTTGTTCGGCCGTGCAAGTGGGACCTGCCATGGCAAGGGCGGCTCGATGCATATTGCGGATCTTACGCAGGGCATGCTTGGTGCAAACGGCATAGTTGGTGGTGGCCCTCCCTTAATCTGCGGAGCGGCACTAACTGCAAAAACACTTAATACTGGAGGTGTCGCCGTCGCATTTGTAGGCGACGGCGGTTCAAACCAAGGAACCACTTTAGAGGCATACAACCTTGCGCGAGTTTGGAATCTACCAGCGATTTTTGTAGTGGAAGATAACGGTTACGCTGAATCTACAGGAAGCAGTTGGTCAGTTGCAGGTAGCCAGATAAAGAGGGCAGAAGCATTTGATATGCCAGGTTATAAGGTTGATGGGCGAGATTTTTTTGCCGTTAACGAGGCAGCTTCCGAGGCAGTATCACATGCACGATCCGGTCGGGGCCCAAGTCTTATTCACGTGATGCTGGACCGCTATTACAATCACTTTGAAGGAGATGCTGGTACATATCGTGGAGAGACCGAAGTGGCAGATGCTCGTGAGAATAATGATTGTCTTTTGAATTTTCGTAAACGCGTTACGGAATCTGCACTTATTGACACCAGTCAACTTGATGATATCGACATGGAAGTTGTTGCTCTCATTGATGATGCCGTGATGAACGCAAGGTCTGCTCCTCGCCCTACAGTTGATCAGGTCCTTACTGATGTATACGTCAACTACTAGGAATCATTGCTATGCCAAAGAAAACATTCCGTCAGGCGGTACATGAAGCCCTAGCCCAAGAAATGAGGAGAGATCCAACCGTTGTAATAGTGGGTGAGGACATTTCGGGAGGGTTAGGCTCTCCGGGTGAACAGGACGCGTGGGGAGGACCTCAGGGAGTTACAAAAGGGTTAATGCCAGAATTTGGTCGTTCTAGAGTTCTAGATACACCGATATCAGAGAGCGCATTTATTGGAGCTGCTGTTGGGGCAGCAGCAACAGGTTTGCGACCCGTTGCTGATCTAATGTTTGTTGATTTTATGGGCGTTTGTTTCGACCAGATTTTCAATCAAGCAGCGAAATTTCGTTATATGTTTGGTGGAAGGGCTGTTACACCTCTAGTCATTCGAACCATGTATGGCGCGGGCCTAAGAGCGGCAAGTCAACACAGCCAGAGTTTATATCCTGTTTTCACTCATATTCCTGGACTAAAGGTCGTCATCCCATCCTCTCCTTACGAAGCTAAGGGGCTTCTTACCGAGGCGATTCGTGATGATGATCCAGTTGTATTTTTTGAACATAAAACTCTCTACGACGTGGAAGAGGACGTGCCGGACGAGGCATACACAATACCGTTTGGAGAGGCAAATCTTACGCGGGAAGGCGATGATGTCAGTATTGTAGCCATTGGACGCATGGTAAACCTAGCCAACGAAGCAGCGGACAACTTACAACGAGATAATATTCAGTGCACAGTGGTTGATCCGAGAACCACCTCTCCTATGGATGAAGACACCATCATTGAAACAGTAGAAGACACGGGCCGCTTGGTCGTGGTTGACGAGGCAAGCCCTCGTTGCAGTATAGCAACTGACATTTCAGCTTTGGTCGCGGAACGCGCGTTTACAGCGCTTAAGGGCCCCATACGGATGGTACGTCCCCCACACACCCCCGTACCCTTCGCACCAGAGCTAGAGGATGCCTATATTCCAAACGTACATGATATTTGTGAAGCGGTTCGAAGTTTAGTGGGAAAATCTCAATGAGCGATCAAATACAGGCTGTAACGATGCCTAAGTGGGGTCTTTCTATGACTGAGGGCATGGTAGCTAAGTGGAACGCTGAAGAGGGCTCAACAATTCATAAAGGTGATGAACTTGTCGAGATCGAAACGACGAAGATCACAAATGTGTACGAAAGCCCTGTAAGTGGTGTACTGCGACGAAAAGTTGTCTGTGAAGGCGAGACAGTTCCGATACAGGCCTTATTAGCGGTTGTTGCCAATCTCGACACTCTGGAATCCGACATTGATGACTTCATTGAGCAGTACCAATCCTCACTTGAGAACAGATTAGCTGTGCAGGATAAGTTAGACCCAAGCTATGAACGGGTTGAAATTGATGGACAAGGCCTGCGTTTTTTACGAGCAGGTGATTCAGGACAGATTCCCCTTCTTTTTTTACATGGATTTGGGGGCGGTATTAATAGTTGGATGTTTAACCAACCTCCTCTCTCTGAATCAATAACCACCTATTCTCTAGACCTACCCGGACACGGCGAGTCCAATAAGGAAATAAAGGCAGGAGACATCAGCGCTATGATGACATCTGTTGTATCTTTTCTTTCTTCCCTAAATGTGCCTCGCGTTCATATCGTTGGTCATTCGATGGGCGGCGGAATTGCACTGAAGCTTTCTCTTGACCACCCTGAGCTTGCGAAATCGATCACTATCATCTCGTCGATAGGTTTGGGTCGCGAGATTAATTCGAAGTACATCGAGGACTTTATCGGTGCTAATCGACCAAAAGAAATGAAAAGCGTGCTAACCGAGTTATTCGCTAATAATAAACTTGTTAGCAGGGATATGATCAACGACATCTTAAAGTACAAGCGGCTGGATGGGACTACGGACGCATTACGGAGAATTGCTGCTGATGTTTTTCCCGATGGTTATCAATCACTGATAATGAAAGATCATCTATCTCAACTGCGCATCCCAGCCCAATGCATTTGGGGCACAGAAGACCAAATCGTTCCCATATCCCATACTAATGATCTTCCTTCAAACATAGTCACACACTACGTGGATGGCGCGGGACATATGGCGCATATGGAGAGATCCGGAGAGGTCAATAGATTGATTGAGGAGTTAATCCGTGGCACTTGATAAAAGAGCTCGTTTACCAAACCACGAAATTACAGAAAAGATCATTGAAATAATTGCTGCAAGTAAGGAACTGGATGTAACCACAATTTCGCCCAATACTGTGCTGACAGATCTTGGCCTTGATTCATTTGATACTATAGAATTTATATTTTCTATAGAGCAGCATTTTGATATCGATATCCCATTCAGACCTAGTGAGAATGAAGTCTCTGAATTTGTAACGGTTGGTGAAGTTGCGGAAGCAGTTGCAAAGGTGCTCGCAAATAAGCCTTCTATGAATTGATTTAGTTGGCTATATGCTTTTCAGTTAACGTTATGACGTCAAAATTCCGCCGCGTTGTTATAACCGGGTTTGGTGTAATTTCAGCTATTGGAAATAGTTCTGATCAGTTCCAAAAATCTCTCTTCGATGGAGAATGCGGGATTAGACGAATTAAGAATATTCCAACCGACGAGCTAAAAATTAAAATTGCGGCCGAGGTAAATGATTTTATACCAGAAGAACATTTTTCGAATGAACGAAACCCTCTTCTTGACCGATTTTCGCAATTCGCTCTAGCTGCTTCTCGTCAAGCGGTACATCAATCGCAGGTGGTAGTTGATCAGTCTATTGCAACCCGCGCCGCCACTATAATTGGGACAGGGATTGGAGGTCTGGGAACTCAAGATGATGCCTTTCGCGCACTTTATGCTGAAGGAACAAAGCGATTACATCCTTTTGTTATTCCCCGAGTAATGGGAAGCGCTGCACCAAGTAACATTAGTATTGACCTTGGACTACAAGGGCCAACTTTCACGATCTCCAGCGCATGCGCATCGGCTACACATGCCATAGGGGAATCCTTCGAGATGATACGACGAGGGCGAGCGGATATAGCCATTACCGGGGGCGCCGAAGCCTGTATCACTTTCGGGTGCATGAAAGCTTGGGAAGCTATGCGCGTTATGAGCACAGATTCCTGTCGACCGTTTAGTGCAGATCGTGACGGAATGGTGCTCGGTGAAGGTGCGGCAATATTCGTTCTTGAGGCATTGGACATTGCACTAAAGCGAGACGCATGCATCTTAGCTGAGATATCCGGGTTTGGAATGAGCGCTGATGCTAGCGGCATTGTCCAACCCTCGGCAATTGGCGCTGCTCGAGCTATGAGATTGGCACTAGAAGACGCTCACCTAGAATCGGAGCAGATCGATTACATCAATGCCCACGGCACAGGCACAGTGAGTAACGACAAGTCGGAAACCCAAGCTATTCGCCAAGTATTTGAGAAAAGTGCAGATAGAATTGCTGTTTCGTCAACTAAGGGAGCGCACGGCCACGCGCTCGGTGCCAGTGGCGCGCTCGAGCTAGCCGCTACCATCCTTGCCATTAAATGCAGCCAGTCCCCACCTACTATCAACTACAGATTGCCTGACCCCGACTGTGACCTGGACTATGTTCCAAACAAGGCCCGTACTATGCCTATAGAATATGCTCTAACTAATTCGTTTGCATTCGGCGGATTAAATGCAGTCCTCGTAATCCGTCATCCCCCAAGGTAGTATTTCTTATCTTCTTGTTTAGTCGCTATTGGGTGTACTACAAGATTTGTAACGCACACAAAAAGACAATGTTTTTGCGTAGATACAGGTGTAGACGCTAACAAATTGACACGTCTTCAGTTGGATAGAGTACCTGAACCACCGTAGACATAGTTGACTTTATAATAAAAAATGAATGCAGCCTGTTGCTTAGTATATGTTATAAGTTGGGTAGAAATAAGCCTCATGGTAGCCTCTGTGCGTCGCACAGCAATATTCTTACCTCCTGATGGGAAGGGATGGAACAGTTATGAGCACAAAAATTGACCAGAAATGGATTGATCAAAGGGTACGCAGATATAGTGACCTTCACTTTGGTGTAGACCAGTATCTCGACACTAAGATTGAAGGCCACTCTCGGTCACAGGCAAATATAGTTGGGCATATCTCGGGATTTAAAACTGGCGATCCGGATTATGAGGGGTGGATCCCCGATGATGCAGAGTTCTGGTCTGTAATAATCAAATTGCCGCCGGGTCGAACTGGTGCATTACACGATCATGAGACGACAGAGATGTTTATGCCACTTGATGGCAAGCTTGTATTGACTCTTGGCAACGACGGCGAACACGAAGTGGAACTAGACGTCCACGATATTGCCTCTTTTCCGCCTGGTGTTATGCGCGGATTTCGAAATCCGGGCGACAAGGATGTGAACTTTCTAGTTACTATCGGAGGCCCCGAGATGGGCATGATTAAATGGCCAGACGAAGTCATCGAGAAAGCAGCCCAAGTTGGATGGTCCGAAGACAAACGCGGGAAGATTGTAGCTAGAGAATTAGAACCAGCTGAGTAGAATGCGCATCGGGATGGCAAACCGAACACAAAGAGATAACTGCTAGTAATTACCTCTAGCCTATTTCTTCTGCAGGCGGTAGACCGGTGAGCTCGACTGTGGTCTTTCCATCTTCTATTTCGCGAAGCATATTCTCTTCCCTAGCGATTCGCGCGCGACAACGGTCCATCAGACCAGGCAACTGCGTTGGCTTTACTACGACCACTCCATCATCGTCACCTACTACGAGGTCGCCCGGCTCAACACTCAACCCACCACACTGGATAGGTCCATTGATTTCACCCCCAAACCCCTTATGAGGGCCATTGGGTGTTGCCCCACGCACAAATATTCCTATTTCCGACTTACGCAAATCAGCAATATCACGAACAGCACCATCAATAACTAAACCTTTAACTCCTGCATGCTTCGCCGCTTGAGTCATAATGCCGCCCCACACCGCTGTATCCGTATGTCCTCGAACATCGGCCACCAAGATAGCTCCTGGCCAAGCTTTAGTAATTGCGTAGTGGAGTGCTGAATTATCTCCAACCATACACTGCACAGTTAATGCCTGACCACAACATGACATGCCTGGCAACACAGGCTTAATTGCTCCACACATAGCGCCAGACCGATTGAGCTCATCGCTAATGATCGACGGCGGTATATCCCCCCATCCAGCTATAACGTCCCTCTCTAATCTTTGTATTACGATATCATTAATGATCAATGCCATGCCTCATTGCCCTCCTACCGCATGCAGAGCCGCTACGAAGTCGGTTGTAGCTATGAAACTAATACCCTATTCAGATCTCAAGTAAATTAGAGTACGAGTGTTTACACAATCCTATTCAAGCAGCGGCACAAAATCGCTCCTTTATCTACTTACATAGAACACCATTCACTATTTGTAACATGAATTCACTTCATGACATCAACGTTACTGTTTAAGTGCTCCAAAAGTTATACCTCTCACAAGGTCCTTTTGAATTAAAAGGCCCAGAATGATTGGTGGCACCGTCGCAATAACACCCATAGCAGCCTTGGGTCCGTACGTTGTAATGCCTGATAAATAGACAGGGATAGTAGTCCACTTATGGGTGGTTAATATTAACGCAACAAGATAATCGCTCCAGCAAAGTATGAAAATAAATAACGCACTAGTTCCCAGAGCTCCTCTCACCATTGGTAAAGTGACCTTTATAAAGGTTCGCGAATGGCTAGCCCCCTCTACCATAGCCGCCTCCTCGATCTCTAGAGGCACCTCATCAAAGAACGTCTTCATTAACCAATATGAAAAAGGGAGGTGCAGCAAGCCGTAAACCAACGACAGTCCATACCAAGTATCGATAAAGTCTAGAAATGTCCACATTACCATTATCGGAATAATGAGGACCATTGGCAGCATCAATCGGAGCGCCAGTGCGGCAATACCAATCGCCGAAAAAAACTTAAACCTTGAAACCGCATAGGCAGCACTGGTTCCAATTATAAGTGCCATTAGAGTTCCAAGGGTAGTTGTAACAAGACTCGCAAAAATAGCGTGGGCTGCTGATGACTCCCGAAAAAATAAATATAAGTAATTGGATATAGTTGGAGTCTCTGGCAACCAAGTAAAAATTCCACTGCCGACATTCCACTCGAGAATAGGCTTAAAAGAGAGGGTCACCATCCAAAAAATGGGAAGTAAAGCGATACCTGCTGCTACGAGTATGAGGAAATATCGAGCTATTTCAATATATCTACGCGTGTGAAACATTCTGCCGCACTAGAGTTTATGAAATTCTTTGTAACTATCATTGTCAACGGAAAGACACTGGATTCTGCAGAGTACTCCTAGCCTCTTGATAAGTATAAATCTACAGAGAATTAACCCCCGCATAGGCACAGATTTCGTCTTCTTCAGCAGTACCACCCCCAACTCCGCAAGCGCCGACTATATTCCCTTCACGAATAACTGGTACTGCCCCCTGACCCATAATCAGACGGTTGCCCTCAGCAGCAGAAATACCCCTCAACGTTGGATGGTTGGCTCTCTCTGTTAGTTCGCCGCTTGCTTTACCAAATGCGGCTGACGCCATAGCCTTACCCTGACTTCCAGAGACACCAGCCCACATCGCTCCATCCATCCTTTGAAACGCCAACAATCGCCCACCTGCATCACAGACTGCAACGTTGATTCGAATGTCAAGGTCACGTGCCTTCCCAAGCGCTCCTTGAACAATAAGATTAGCTTCTCTCAAAGTTAGTACCACGTCTAGCTCCCTATCATTGATAAACAGCCCCATAGGACAACACAAATCAGTTTATCGCTACAACCATACTAAATAAAAAAGAACACTTAGATGGATAGGGAGCTGCCACCACTACAAAAAATCTATATTAAGAGAAGGAATAGTGACCCCACATCAATCTAAAGAAGCTTTAGCAAGATCATCACCGGATAATACACGCTCAATTAGAGATATGGTTTCAGTCAAACCATAAAGACAGATAAATGACCCCATGCGTGGCCCTTCGGTCTGTCCAAGGAGAATCTCGTACAGCGCTTTAAACCAAGCCCGCAAACTGGGAAAATCATGGCGCTTGCCAACCTCATACACCTTATTTTGAATCTCTTCAGGAGTTGAAGTAGATATCAATATTCCCAGCGTACGGGCAAGATCATCGAGCGCCGCATGTTCCATGATTGTTGGAGCCCTGTAACACTTTTTTGGTTTGATTACATCTCGATAGTAATTCAATGCGTAATCAACCATCGAATCCAGAATGGGATGACTATCCGGAGTAGCATTATCCACATAGCGGCTGACAAAACCCCACAACACTGCCTTATCATCAGCATTACATACACTGGCAAGGTTCAATAATAACCCGTAGCCAAGAGGCACTTCTTCAATAGGCGGCGTGCCCAAATGAATGTGCCAAAGAGGGTTGGCAAGACGTTTCTCCGTTGACTCTGATTGATATTCCGATAATCGACCTAAATAATCATCAACAGTACGTGGTATAATATCAAAATAAAGCCGTTTTGCCTTCCGCGGAGATTTATACATGAAATGAGAGAGGCTCGAAGGCGATGCGTAGCGAAGCCACTCATCTATGGTCAATCCATTGCCTCGAGATTTCGAGATTTTCTCCCCATTCTCGTCAAGAAATAACTCGTATGAAAAACCCTCGGGCTGTAATCCACCGAGGAGTTTAACGATACGGCCAGCCTGCTTCACTGAATCAATCAAATCTTTACCCGACATTTCATAATCGACACCTAAAGCGTACCAACGCATTGCCCAGTCCGGTTTCCACTGTAGCTTGCAGTTGCCATTGGTTACTGGAACCTCTATTAAATTCCCTTTATCAGATCTATAAGTCACGGTTCCAGCATCAAGATCATGAGTAATTATTGGCACTTGTAGAACACGTCCTGTATTAGGACAAATCGGCATGAAGGGGCTATAGGTTTCACGTCGTTCCGGCCCTAACGTTGGCAGCATCACTGCCATGATTTCATCATAATGCGCCAGAATCTCCATAAGAGCGGGGTTGAAATAGCCGGATCGATATAGGTCCGTTGCACTTTTGAACTCGTAATCAAAGTCAAAATGATCGAGAAATGTGCATAACCGAGCATTCATGTAATCCCCGTAACTTTCCGTCTTTCCATACGGATCTGGGATACTGGTTAGAGGCTTACCTAGATGTTCCTCTAGAGATTCAGGATTTGGCAGATTATCTGGCACTTTCCTAAGACCATCTAAATCGTCAGAAAACGTGAACAATCGTGTTGGAATTTCTGGGGCTAGATAGGAAAAAGCGTTAAGGACCATGCTAGTTCGCGCAACTTCCCCGAATGTTCCTATATGGGGTAACCCCGAAGGACCGTAGCCGGTCTGAAACAATACATACCCCTTTGGAGGGAGTTTGTCTGATAGTCGCGCCACTAACCGACGGGCTTCCACAAAAGGCCACGCAGTACTGGTTATTGCAACTTCCAATTCTCTTGTCATTACAAAGTTAAAGCTAGAGTTTGATGATCGAACGGTCAACGACTACCACTAAACTCATAAATGAAAAATCAACTATTTCACTATAACATAACGCTACCACACCAATTGCGAGACAAAGAATCTTCAAGCTCTATAATGTTGTTAGAAACTGCGTGATAAAAATTATTGCCTCATTACAAACCTGTTCTTGGCTACGACCAGAAACCTTTCTCGGTTTAAAGCTGTGGTCCCCATCTTCTAACCAACGGACACTAATATTTGGTGAAAGTTCATACAGACGCACCTCATCTGGCGTCCCAAAAGGGTCACGTGTCCCTTGGAGAACCAAAGCAGGTGTCCTGAGTCTAGCAAGATGAGATATTCGCAGCTTGTTTGGTCGCCCGGGTGGGTGAAACGGGTAACCAAGACAAATTACTCCAGATACTCCAGCCTCGTCAGCAACCATGCTTGCAATTCTTCCACCCATCGACTTGCCTCCAATTACCAAACCACGAGAACCAAGTTTATTGATAACAGCACGCCAAGTATCTTCTAAAACTCTTGTTGGGTTTGGCCCTGGCCGAACACCTCGTCGCCGCGCTTCCATGTAGGGGAACTCAAATCTGACGCTTCGAATGCCTCTCTCCACAAGACCCTCAGCAAAGGTATTCATAAAAGGGCTATCCATGGGTGCTCCAGCACCATGAGCAAGAACCACAGTGTGAGAAGCCAGTCTGTTACCATTGATAAGGAGTGTTGGCGCTTTCACAGAGCCCGTCATGCGTTTTTCCAAATATGAAAAATAGGAAGCGTTATAACAAAATTTAGCTATGGCGACGATTCAATACCACCATCCGTCTATCCTACTACTGCGTCGCTGTCCGCTGATAATATTCAACTCTTTATAAAACCGTAGTTTGATACCAGCTATGTGTGGAAATGCTCATAAATGACTCAAGTTAGGGCTTGGGTGAGAAGGCCTGAGCGGAGTAACCTAAAGGATAAACGGTTCAGGAGGAATTACATGACCGGCCAACATTTTCCGCTAATGATACCAGGCGCGACTTGTGAGGGCGCAAACATCGAGGTGATGGCACCATATGATGGCAAGTCACTTGCAACTGTAGAAACGACTGACTCTAAAGCTGCCGACGTAGCAATGACCACCGCCAACCGTTTATATAAAGAACGAAGCAAGTGGTTGCCGACTGATCAACGCATTCACATTCTAGAACGCACAGCCGCCATTATGAGTGAACAAGCCGAAGCCTTGGCTTTAGGATGTGCACAAGAAGGTGGAAAACCTTTGCTTGATTCCAGGGTAGAGGTAGTACGCGCAATAGAAGGAGTAAAGCTGTGTGCTGAAGGTCTACGCACACAGGCAGGAAAAGAAATTCCTATGCGGTTAAACGCGGCATCTATGCATCGATTAGCTTTCACGCATTTTGAACCAATCGGCCCCGTGGTCGCAGTGAGCGCGTTTAATCACCCACTCAACTTAATCGTACATCAAGTTGGCCCAGCTGTTGCAGCAGGTTGCCCAATAGTTGTGAAACCGGCCAATGACACTGCCTTGTCCTGTTTACGTTTTGTAAATATTCTACAAGAAGCTGGTCTTCCTAAGGAATGGTGCCAAGTTGCAGTAACTGAGGGACGCGAAGTTGCAGAACAACTTGTTACAGACCAACGGGTGAACTTTTTCAGCTTTATTGGCAGCGCTAAAGTTGGCTGGCATCTACGTTCAAAACTGTCACCCGGTACGCGATGTGCCCTTGAACACGGTGGCGTTGCCCCTGTCATAGTTGCACCCGATGCAGACCTTGAAGATGTGGTTCCTCTTTTGGTCAAGGGCGGCTTCTACCATGCTGGCCAAGTATGTGTCTCAGTGCAGAGAATCTTCGTGCACGATGCAATTGCTAAAGACTTTTCCCAAAGGTTCGCTAATGCTGCCGAAAACCTTGTAGTTGGAGACCCCAAAAATGAAACCACTGACGTTGGACCATTAATCCGGAACTCCGAAGTTGATCGCATCGAAGAGTGGATTGCGGACGCTAGATCTGGAGGCGCACAGCTATTGGCTGGGGGTAAACGAATATCTAATTCTTGTTACTCATGTACAGTACTATATGACCCTCCGAGTGATGCTATCATAAGTCGTAACGAGGTTTTTGGCCCAGTTGTATGCATATATCCATATTCTAAATTGGACGATGCCATTTCACAGGCCAATGACTTGCCTTACGCATTTCAAGCAGCTGTTTGTACACAAGATATTAATACAGCGCTGCGGTGCTATCAAAAACTTGATGCAAGCGCTGTAATGGTTAATGACCACACCGCATTCCGTGTCGATTGGATGCCTTTTTCTGGTCTTCGAGAATCTGGCCACGGTATAGGCGGTATTCATCATACCCTACATGAAATGCAGTTTGAGAAGATGATGGTGATCCGCTCAAATGAGTTATAGGTTGGGCTATGGGGGCAAAACATGAGTAGCCAGTTGAAGCTGCGTAGCAGCGAATGGTTTGGTAAGAATGATAAAGATGGTTTTCTGCACCGTAGCTGGATGAAAAACCAAGGTTTTCCTGAACATGTGTTCGATGGACGTCCGGTAATTGGTATCTGCAACTCCTGGTCCGAGTTGACGCCATGTAACGCGCATTTCAGACGGATTGCTGAACATGTCAAACGTGGCGTTTGGGAAGCAGGCGGTTTTCCGCTGGAGTTTCCCACCATTTCACTAGGTGAAACTTTGATGAGACCAACCACGATGTTATTTCGCAATCTAATGAGCATGGACGTTGAGGAATGCATACGTGCTAACCCAATAGACGGCGTAGTTCTTCTAGCGGGTTGTGATAAAACGACACCTGCACAGCTAATGGGTGCTGCCAGCTGCAATTTGCCAACAATTATGGTTTCTGGTGGACCGATGCTTAACGGGAAGTTTCGTGGTCGCGATATAGGTTCGGGAACCGATACATTTAAGTTTTCAGAGGATGTACGAGCTGGCAAAATGAGCCTTGCTGCCTTCGCTGAGGCAGAGGTCTGTATGTCTAGGTCAAATGGACATTGCATGACCATGGGAACTGCGTCAACGATGGCCAGTATGGCAGAATCGCTTGGCATGACACTGCCAACAAACGCTGCGATACCAGCTGTTGACTCTCGTCGTTACACTCTAGCCCATATGTCCGGACAGCGAATTGTTGCAATGGTCCGTGAAGACATGAAAATGTCGCATATTCTGACCCGCGATGCCTTTGAAAATGCCATCCGTGTTAATGCTGCAATCGGGGGATCAACCAATTTTATTGTGCATTTACTAGCACTTGCTGGTCGAATCGGCGTACCCCTAGAACTTCAAGATTTTGACGTACTGGGCCATGACATACCTCTTCTTGTGAACCTGATGCCTTCCGGAGAGTATTTGATGGAAGATTTCTTTTATGCCGGTGGGCTGCCAGTAGTAATGAACTCGATGCGTGAGGTACTTCACTGGAACGCTAGGACTGTGAACGGCTGTTCCGTCGGCGAAAACGTTGTTAATGCTGAATGCTATGACGATCGCGTAATTCGTGACTTAAATAACCCCTTTATGCACCAGTCCGGGATTGCCGTTCTCCGTGGAAATTTGTGTCCTAACGGAGCAATTATCAAACCCTCCGCGGCAACACCTAAACTAATGGCACATCGCGGTAGTGCAATCGTGTTTGAGACTCCTGATGACCTGCGCGCCCGCATTGATGATCCAAGTATGGAAGTCAATGAGACCTCCGTTATGGTTCTTAAAGGGGCTGGCCCACAGGGTTATCCAGGAATGCCCGAAATGGGCAACATGCCGATGCCAAAAAAACTGGTTCAACGCGGCGTAACAGACATGCTGCGCATCTCAGACGCACGCATGAGTGGCACTGCATATGGAACAGTCGTGCTACACACAGCACCTGAGTCCGCTGTTGGGGGGCCGCTAGCAGTAGTTAAGGACGGAGATCAAATAGAGATTGATGTAGAATCTCGTCGCTTGCAGCTTGTTATATCTGATCAAGAGATGTCCACACGTCTTGCCGCCTGGAGTCCACCCCCGCTCAAACACACGCGTGGTTACGCCAGCCTTTACGTAAAGCATGTGTTACAAGCAGATAAAGGTGTCGATTTTGATTTCTTGTTGGGTAGTAGCGGTGCTTACGTGCCTCAGGAATCGCACTAAACAATAACAGAAACCACTCTCTCTACCTTGGGACGCACAGTAGAATCCAATAGTATGCAACCTCATATCTAGATATGATCATTAGCATTCTCTGACAACCAACACGCCAGAAACTGCCTCAGCCAAGTTAAAATATGCGGCTGGTATTTAGGTGTAAGACGAATCTGATCGTCTCTCGATTGAGCCCCTTTCCAAGATAATTTGTCAGCTCCGCCGACAGTCCATTGCTTAATGGTTTTTCCCGTTACCTCTGGATGAAACTGGATCGCATATACGTTTTTCTGGTATACGAATGCTTGATTATCGAAAGTCCCACTTGTCGCTAAACGTAGACCGCCACTAGGAATACCAAATCCATAAGAGTGCCACTGATAGACAGCCAATTTTCTACCAAAAAGTTCTACTCCCTTATCCACACCATGGATGAAGTGGTAACCGATTTCGCTATACCCATCAGGATGTAACTCAACCTTCGCACCGAGCACTTGCGCGATTAGCTGTGCTCCAAGACAAATACCTAGTATGGGCATATCACACTTAAGAGCTTGTTCAATCCACATCTTCTCCGATCTTAAAAAAGGAAATTCTTCTTCATCATACACGCTCATGGGACCGCCAAAGATTACGCAACCACTGTACCTTCCATTTCTAAGAGGAAACGGTTCACCGTTACATGCATGAACTAACTCCGTCACGTATCCCATCCGCCTTAGTTCACGTTCAATACGGCCCGCCGTTGAGTCTGCCCTATGAACTATGAGAGCTATACGACTAGGCATGAGAAACAACCATATACTGTTAACAAAGACACCATCACAGACGACACATAAGACCATAACCATGAACTGCTATCGTATAACCAGTTTAACTCAACCGCTTCTACAGCGACACAAAACGTATGGATACCAAAGAATACTATTACGTAGCTTGGTGGAGCCGAGGGGAATCGAACCCCTGACCTCGACATTGCGAACGTCGCGCTCTCCCAACTGAGCTACGGCCCCAACCACCACTAGATCATTGCCCTCAATCTAGTGGAGTAAGCCTAACATTAGACCACCAATTACTAACGTCAAGGCATCGCAAGTGAGCCACCTGCAAATGTTAGAAGATTAGGAATCCAGCTCTAGCCCCGTCTCCCGAAGTGGGTTAATCTGCCTATAATACTTGAAAGCACGCAACTCCCTTTTACCTCTCTGGCACAGATGATACTATGATTGCTGTATACAACTTGTTATCAAACATAATTGAAATCTATATATGGCTAGTAATTGCATCAGCGGTTCTAAGTTGGCTTATACAGTTCAGGGTAATCAACACTCATAACCGTGCCGTTTACGTCGTTGTCGATTTCCTCCACCGTATTACTGAGCCCGCACTTAAGCCGATTAGACGTTTGATCCACCAAATATTACCCAATTTGGGTGGCGTTGATATCTCACCCGTTCTATTGATCCTAGGCTTAGTGTTCGTACAGAATCTGCTGGTAGATATCTTCTTTTAGAAATTCTTACTTGATACAAGTTTGGTTCCCACGAATAGATACGTAGAATCGCTTTCACTTAACCCAATTATGGATGATAAGAATATGACCGCGGATCATTCGCACACACAAAACTCTGCTCAAGTTATTGACGGTAAATCGTTTGCTCAGAAGCTAAGAGGACAAGTCGCTGAACAAGTAACATCCATTAAGTCGAAATACAGCCTGACGCCAGGCCTAGCAGTAGTGCTAGTAGGTCAGGACCCAGCTAGCCAAGTCTATGTCCGCAATAAAGGCAAACAAACTCGTGACGCAGGTATGGAAGCATTTGATTTTCACCTCCCTGCGAACGCGAGTCATGATCAGGTAGTGAGACAAGTTCAGGATCTAAATGGTGATGATCGAGTCAACGGTATTCTAGTTCAACTTCCGCTGCCTCCGCAGGTAGACGAGAGTGCTATCATTAACATCATTGATCCCGCCAAGGATGTAGATGGGTTTCACGTAGTCAATGCTGGTCGTTTGGCCACTGGACTACCAGCAATGATACCCTGCACTCCTCTCGGCTGCCTTACGATGCTTAAAGAGACATTGGGCGACCTCAGTGGAAGACGCGCTTTAATACTCGGACGTTCAAACATTGTGGGCAAACCAATGGCAAGCCTGTTGGTAAAGGAAAGTTGCACCGTAACCGTGGCGCACTCCAGAACCAAGAACTTAAAAGAAGAGTGCCGTCGCGCGGATATTCTTATAGCTGCGGTTGGTAAGCCCGAAATGGTGCGAGGAGATTGGATTCAGAAGGGCGCTACTGTAATTGACGTTGGAATAAATAGAATTGACGTACCAGGAGGTAAGTCACGCCTGGTAGGAGACGTATGCTTTCCAGAAGCTGTTAAAGTTGCGGGCGCTATCACTCCTGTTCCCGGCGGTGTTGGGCCAATGACGATTGCCTGTCTCCTATCAAACACAGTGACTGCGGCCTGTCTCCAAAACAAGATCAGCGTGCCTCAACCAACAGGCTAAATTCACCCCCCACAGTAACTAATTATTTGCAGAATATTAACGTTACGGCGTACCCCTTTGCTGGTCTTCCTCTGTCATACACTTGAGCGCACACGAGACTGTACGGGTAATTAATCTTGCCCCCCACCACGAGCTCGCTTAAGGAGCCGTAGGCGAAGCGCATTGAGCTTAATGAAGCCAGATGCATCTCCCTGGTCATAAACTAGATCATCCTCAAACGTAACGTGCTCAGCACTGTAGAGACTATATGGTGATTGCCGTCCAATGACACAGACGTTACCTTTATAAAGTCGGAGACGAACATTTCCAGTAACGAACCGTTGTGATTCATCGATAAGAGATTGAATCATTTCCCGCTCTGGAGAAAACCAGAATCCATCATAAATAAGCTCGGCATAACGAGGCATTAACTCATCCTTGAGATGTGCTGATCCACGATCCAGTGTTAAGCTTTCGATAGCACGATGAGCAACAAGAAGTATGGTGCCTCCAGGCGTCTCGTAAACACCACGGGATTTCATCCCGACAAAACGGTTCTCCACCAGATCCACCCGACCGATAGCATTTTGTCCTCCAAGTTCATTCAAGCAGCCCAGAATTGTTGCCGGGGACATTCGGGTGCCATCAAGACTGACAGCATCGCCCGACTGAAAGCCAATTTCAATTTCAATTGACCTGTCAGGAGCATTTTTTGGATCTACAGTACGCTGATATACAATATCGTCCGGCTCTAGACTTGGGTCCTCCAAGACTTTGCCCTCAGACGAAGTATGCAGTAAGTTTGAATCTACTGAGAATGGCGCCTCCCCACGCCGATCTCGCGGTATTTCAATTTCATGCTTTTCCGCATAACTGATCAAACTACGCCTCGAACTAAGATTCCATTCTCGCCAAGGTGAAATAACCTTTATATCAGGATCAAGTGCATAGTAAGACAGTTCAAATCTAATCTGATCATTACCTTTTCCTGTAGCACCATGCGCCACTGCATCTGCACCGGTTTCTGCAGCAATCTCAATCTGTCGCTTGGCGATCAAAGGCCTCGCAATTGAGGTGCCTAATAAATATGCACCCTCATACAAAGCATTGCCACGAAACATAGGGAAAACGTAGTCGCTCACAAATTTTTCTCGTAAATCCTCAATGAAAATTTCGGTTACGCCCATCGCTTCCGCCTTGGCTCGAGCCGACTCAATTTCATCACCTTGACCCAGGTCAGCGGTAAACGTAACAACTTCACACGCATATGTTTCATACAACCATTTGAGGATAATTGAAGTATCCAGCCCGCCAGAGTACGCGAGTACCACCTTTTTTACTTTCTCAGGCATAACATTGGCCCTATAGATTCATAATTCGATTCTCTTGAACCAGGGCGAGTATATGCAAAACGAGCAGACCTACAAGAAAGCGCGATATCTGGGCGCAATAGTATTTACAGGTTACAATTGCTGTTCTGGGTCGTAAGGAGTTTAAGACATGAACAATAGTAACGCCGAAAAACAGGCCCGAGTTGATCTAGCGGCAGCGTTCCGCCTAGCTGTTCGCTTTGATTTACATGAGGGTATATGCAACCATTTTACTCTTAGGGTTCCAGGAACCACTGACAAATACTTCCTCAATCCGTTTGGTGTTCATTGGTCGCAAGTACGTGCCAGTGACTTATTAATTGTTGACGATAATGGTGAAAAAGTCTCCGGTGAAGGCAAAATTGAGCGCACAGCAGCGGTGCTGCATGGGCGTGTTCACAGCAACCTCCCCCATGCAAATTGTGTCCTACACACACACATGCCCCACGCAACGGCATTGATGTGTATTGATGGTGGTCGGCTTGAACATCTGACTATTGCTGGTTTACGTTTTGTAAATCGGGTTGCTTACGACGATGAGTTTGAGGGAGTCGCTCTTGATTGGGAGGAAGGAGACCGAGTAGCTTCTAAGTTGGGGAATAATACGGTTCTAATGATGTCCAATCACGGCGTGATGGTGATAGGCAGCACTGTTGGCAATGCGTTTGATTCTCTCTATTTTCTTGAAAGAGCTTGCCAATCTCAAATTCTAGCAATGTCTACAGGACGACCTTTAAAGCGCATTCGAGATGAAGTCATCTCACATTCAGGCCAACAGTTTAAAGAGCTGGAATGGCTAGCTGAAGCTCACTTTTTAGCACTTAAGGATGTTCTCGACACCGAGCAACCTAACTACGCTGACTAAAGGTGAGTCTCAACTCCGAGTGGGGCTTGCAGCCGAGAGTACCCTAACAACTACAACTAATTGGATACTCCAGCATACTATCTAGAATTTGCACGTAATACCTGACTGTCTGATTTTAGTTGACCACACGCTGCCATGATGTCACGGCCTCGTGGCACTCGCACAGGCGAGGCGTACCCTGCCTCGTTAACGACTTTTGCGAACGATCTAATAGACTCATCACTCGAACATTCATATGAACTTCCCGGCCATGGGTTAAAAGGAATTAAATTAACCTTAGCCGGTATGCCGGCAATGAGGCGAACCAATTCACGAGCGTCAGATAGCGAGTCATTGATCTCCTTCAGCATTACATATTCAAAGGTTATCCGTCGGGCATTTGAGCTTGACGGATAGCGCCGGCATGCTGCAAGCAAATCAGAAATTGGGTACTTACGATTGATTGGCACAAGCTCATCTCGAATATCGTTACGAACTGCATGTAATGAGATGGCGAGGTTAACACCCAACTCAGCACCGCAACGTTCTATCATAGGAACTACGCCAGCAGTGGATAACGTGATGCGCCGACGTGATATTGCTATGCCTTCTCCATCCATGATCAACTTTAGTGCACGAGAAACATTTTCATAATTGTAGAGTGGCTCGCCCATACCCATCATAACAACATTGGATATTAAACGAGAGGCACCGTCACGCGGCGTCGGCCATTCGCCAAGCTGGTCCCGAGCATGAAATAGTTGAGCAATAATCTCACCAGGCTCCAGATTCCGCACGAGACGCTGAGTGCCCGTATGACAGAATCGACAATTCAGTGTACAACCAACCTGAGAGGACACACAAATGGCTCCCCTATCATTTTCGGGAATATGAACCGTTTCAACATGAATCCCCGGCCCGAAACGAACAAGCCATTTCCGAGTGCCATCAGTTGAACGTTGTATATCAATTACTTTACCTGCCTCTATCCGATAGTGCTTAGTAAGTTCATCTCTCAGCCGACTCGAAATACTACTCATCAGCCCAAAGTCACGCGCACCTCGATGGTAGAGCCAATGAAAAAGCTGGCGAGCCCTCATGGCAACGCTTTCAGAGGGCTCACCAATTGCCCGAACTGCCTCTGCTAAGCCTTCTCGATCCATGCCTAATATACTGCGGCGAGTGTCTAATCCATCTGCGCCGTTATTCTCGACCAAGGTCGATTCTATCATCCGCTGAGCGTACCCTACTTCTTACAGGCCGCACGAATCGCCTTATTGGCAGCCGTAAACCCTCTTAAAGAATAGGTATCAATGGTTGTTGTCCCACGCTGCGATAGCCCCTTGACCTTCATTGTATTGCCCCGAACCATAGCCCGCACCAGTTGCTTATCCGCCTCAGAATCACGTGCCCAAGCTGTGTCTTCATATGTGAACATACGGAACAAATCATCCCCGATAGAAATCTCAACGTCACTCTCGGCCTTATATGGATATCCAGTATAAATACTTACTTCATCGACAATGCCGTGTGCAGGACGGCGGGTAACTATGATATAGATGTCCCCACGATTGACATTCTTAGGGTGAGTATCTTTTGGCTCACTCGCCATATAACAGATGAGCTTACCGTCCTCAACAAAAGTAAAGGCACGCCAATCCTTATGCTCCCCAATCAATTTTGGCGATTCGGCTGAGGAGGCAGCAGTTATAGCACCAACTATGAGAAGAAAGCTGAGCAAGATTATCCGCATGATAAGAACAATAAACAGGGAACCAGACGAATTCCAGACCCGAAGCACATCATTAGTTTGAACCAATCTACTAGATCCCCTATGGGCACACGTTTAAGTACACGATACTGTCAGTAGTAAGATTTGTCAGTATGCTCAATTATCAATCTTCGAGAGAGTTATAGAGAGGAGCAATGGTTAAGGGCAAACACCATCATGAAGACTTTATCCGTGAAGCAATCCGATGTAGCGGTGTTAGTGATCGATTAGTTACGCGTTTTCCCCCAGAACCCAACGGCTTTCTCCATATAGGCCATGCGAAGTCAATGTGCCTCAACTTTGGCGTAGCTCACGAGTTTGGCGGCAGATGCCATATGCGTTTCGATGATACCAACCCGCGGAATGAAGATAAAAAATTCATCAATTCAATTCAGAATGATGTACGTTGGCTGGGCTTCAAATGGGAAAATTACCTCTATTTTGCCTCTGATCACTTTGAACAGTTATACGAATGGGCAGAGCACCTTATCTTAAAACAGAAAGCTTACGTCGATGATTTATCTCAAGAGCAAATACGCCTATACCGTGGAACGTTAACCACCCCTGGTCGTCCAAGTCCGTTCCGAAATCGGACAGCAAGAGAAAATCTAGACCTTTTTCGTCGCATGCGAAAAGGAGACTTTGCGGATGGAAGCTGTGTGCTTCGTGCTCTAATTGATATGTCATCCGCAAACGTCAATATGCGAGATCCAGTCTTGTACAGAATACTGCATGTCACGCATCCGAGAACTGGGGGAAAATGGTGTATCTATCCGACCTACGACTTTGCACATGGTCAATCGGATGCAATTGAAGGTGTAACACACTCACTATGCACAACAGAATTTGAAGACCATCGGCCTTTATACAATTGGTTTATTGAGAATCTTCCTGTGCCGTGCCAACCTAAACAGTACGAATTCGCACGACTCAATCTATCTCACACTGTTTTGTCAAAACGACAGCTAACGCAGCTCGTCGATGAAGGATATGTCAACGGTTGGGATGATCCTCGATTACCGACGTTGGCTGGGATGCGCAGACGAGGAGTACCACCGTCAGCAATTCACGATTTCATAAAACTCGTTGGTATAAAGAAAAGCGACAAATTAGTTGATCTCGCTCTTTTAGAACACTGCATCCGAAATGCACTGAACAGGGTGGCTCCAAGACGCATGGTCATATTGGACCCTATTGAGCTGGTTGTTGATAACTATCCCCAAAATCATTCTGAACAGTTTGTAGTATTGAACAATCCACAGGACCCTGACGATGGGAGTAGGAATCTGCCATTCTCTCGCCGACTTTATATTGAGCGTAACGATTTTACGGAATCACCAGCCCCAAAATTCTATCGCCTCAGCCCCGGGCAGGAAGTTCGCCTCAGAAACGCTTATCTCGTAACATGTAACAAAGTTATCAAAGATACTAATGGCTCAATCGTATCAGTACACTGTACATATGATCCGCACAGCCGTGGGGGCGATTCTCCCGATGGCCGAAAAGTACGAGGCACAGTGCATTGGGTTTCCGCAGAACATTCCGTAGAATCTGAGGTGCGCCTCTATAACCCACTCCTTATCAGCCCAACGCCTAATGATAACAAAAATCTAATTGAAGAGATAAATCCACGCTCACTTGAAGTTCTAAGAGGTTGTAAAGCCGAAATATTGTTAGATCGGGAAGTCGGACATAATGCAGTTCAGTTCGAACGCCATGGATATTTCTGCCATGACATTGACTCCCGCGTTGGGACCCCAATCTTTAACCGCACCGTGGCCCTACGGGATACTTGGTCTAAAATAAATAAGTCATAACTGCGCCATATTTCGATTCAATATGCCATACTTGATCGAGAGTTTAGGATGAAAGAACGACAGATAATTTTCTCCCGCTTGCCCTCTATTGAGACTTCCTGAGGCATGTGCTGGTATGCCAATCCGAAACATGTTGTATTAGATATTGCTGCAAACGAAGCTATGCAAGCCAACCATGGAGTCCTCACACTATGGCATCAACAGATAAAGTTATAATTACATGTGCGGTTACAGGTTCTGTCCATGTGCCAACCATGTCGCCATACTTGCCAATTACCCCTGACGAAATTGCTACCGATTCTGTCGCTGCTTGGGAGGCCGGAGCGTCTATACTTCACTTACACGCACGCAACCCGGAAGATGGTAGCCCCACACCAGACCCCGAGGTGTTTATGCAGTTTTTGCCACGCATCAAACAACAAACAGATGCAGTGGTTAATATTACCACCGGCGGTGGTCACGGCATGACCGTACAGGAGCGCCTCGCCGCCCCTTTGGTAGCCAAACCAGAAATGACATCGCTCAATATGGGCTCTATGAATTTTGGCTTATTCCCCGTTCTAGATCGGTATGACACCTGGAAGCATGATTGGGAACCGAAATTTCTTGAAAATAGCCGTGATTTTATTTTTAGAAATACCTTCAAAGACATTGAATACATAATGAAAGAGCTTGGTGAAGGCTGTGGCACTCGATTCGAATTTGAGTGTTACGATGTCGGACACTTATACAACCTCGCTCATTTTGTTGACCGTGGTCTTTACCAGCCACCCCTCTTTATCCAAACCATTTTTGGGATCCTAGGGGGCATTGGAGCCGAAATTGACCACCTTGTACACATGCGCCGTACCGCCGATCGTTTATTTGGAGATGATTATCAGTGGTCAGTTCTCGCTGCAGGACGTCATCAAATGCGCTTCGTTACCACTGCAGCGGTCATGGGCGGGAATGTTCGCGTTGGCCTTGAAGATAGCCTCTATATCGAGAAGGGTCGTCTTGCCGAGTCAAACAGTGACCAAGTAGCGAAGATTCGACGAATAATTGAAGAACTTTCCCTCGAGGTCGCTACACCATCTGAAGCACGCCAGATGCTTGCTCTCAAGGGCGGAGACGAAGTTGATTTTTAGTCGTAAAATTATAGGAAAATGACAATGCCATTTGTATTAGCATCGACTTTTAAGATTAAGAAAAAATATCTATCAGAATTCAACAAGAGGGTTCGCAAACACGCAAACAACTGCGTAACAAAGGAAGTAGGCTGTATTAGCTTCGAGGTCAGTTCTGATCGTGACGACCCGCGGAAATTTCTATTATATGAAGTCTTCGTCGATGAATCGGATGTCGCGGTGCATATGGAAGCTGCCCATGTTAAGCGCCACTTGGCCGCAACAAATTCCTGGATTGACGGCAAAGTGGAGCTTGTTGGAATGATGAACAGAATCGCGGCACCGAATAAGTAACCTCGCGCAATGGTTGCGACCAAGTCTGCATTTAGGTTTGTTGGAGGACATGCCACGTTACTTTCATAATCACTTGGGACTTGAAAACTGATAAGTGAAATAATCCTAGGGCTAAGTGTCTATGATTCAATCCCGACGTTTGTCACAAACATCCATAAATCAATTGCCTGCGTTTTTCTCGGAAACTGTCAACTAGACAAAGATAATTTTGTAACTAAGGGCATATAAACATTTCTAGCTTCCTGCAAAACCTAGAAATAGCCCTTGGCTAACGACTGAGGATTCATAAGAGGTTTCAATTATCGAGAATACTCGATGAGGTAATGATGTCTGCCGAACCCATTCAATTATCTAAACGCCTTCAAGCATATCTCCAATCCGTCTCTGTACGCGAGTCTGAGGTTGCATGTCGCCTACGTGAAGAAACGAAGTCCATGCCA
Organism: uncultured Alphaproteobacteria bacterium; assembly: GCA_913041535.1. Classification (GTDB taxonomy): domain Bacteria; phylum Pseudomonadota; class Alphaproteobacteria; order VGEJ01; family VGEJ01; genus CAJWJK01. The sequence continues at coordinate 87,491 of CAJWJK010000001.1, read as the reverse complement.
TTAAGCATAATGCAAATCACGCCAGAGCAAGCATCTATGATGGCATTCCTAGTTGAGCTAATCTCGGCTCAGAAATGCTTAGAGATTGGCACCTACACAGGATACAGCGCACTTGCTGTTGCTACAGCCATGCCCAGAAACGGCCTTCTAATTTCATGCGATATTAACGATGAATGGACCGCAGTAGCTAAACGGTACTGGCGTGAAGCCGGCGTAGCCAACAAAATTGATCTGCGGCTTGCGCCAGCTAGGGAAACTATAGATTCCCTTCTATCCTCTGACGAAGGTGGCACTTTTGATTTTGCATTTATAGATGCTGATAAGGAAAATTACGATGCATACTACGAAGGTTGTCTAAAACTGGTTCGATCTGGTGGAATCATCGCAATCGATAATGTCTTGTGGTTTGGAAACGTAATAGACCCCTCCAAGATTGATGTCGACACGAAAGCAATTCGTACCCTTAATGATAAAGTTCTCCACGATGACCGTGTAACGATTTGTATGGTGCCAATCGGCGATGGCTTAACACTCGTTCGGAAACGCCAATAACCCCTACTATTTTTAAGTTCTCATTGCCGTTCCTGTTTCTCCATCATATTATTACACGCACTGGCCGATTGCTTGTTGTTTCAACATGGCAGTGTGAAATGGTAGCAAAAAATTGAACCTAGACGCAAAAAAACATAAATGACTGAGGTCGTGGACTTCGAAATCGCCCGTCGCCATGTGAGACAGACGGCAACAAAGAGTACTCCGCGTCGTCCAATATTTTTCAATCGCAACGAATTGGGACAGATCTTATCTGTCTACAGCCGCAAAGTTATTGCAGGGGAGTGGATTGACTATGCCATCGAGATTGATAGCAGTGGTGCATCATTCATGATTTTCTGCAGAACACCCGGCAATCCAACATACCGAATCATCAAACACCCTATTGGGACCAATGCTGGATGGTACCAAGTAACTTCGGGTGGTTATATACTTGGCTGTGGCAAGAGTCTTTGTAAGGTCCTTAAGCTATTCAGGCATACCCCTTTCAGGGCAATCGGAGCTACCTAACCTTCAACTACCTGGAACGTTGGGAATTGTTTATTCAACCAACGTCTGCCTGAACATCTTAGACAGAAAACGGAATCTCAGTAATACAATGCCTGAAAAGAAGGAAGTGCCCAACTACCATTTGCTGAACACAACCCCCGACAACTTTCTCTATCTTAATCCCGAGCGACACCAAACAGATGCAACAACATTATGAACAAGTTAATGAAGTCAAGGTAGAGCCTAAGTGCACCCATAATTGCCTTCTTAGTAACCAACTCACCCGAGTCGGTCGCTAAATATTCCCCTTTTATCTTTTGTGTATCGTAAGCGGTCAGGCCTACAAAGACCAATACGCCTATAACCGAAATCGCAAACTGAAGGGCTGAAGATCCAATAAACAGGTTAACCACCATCGCTATAACGATACCTATAAGCCCCATAAAAAGGAACGACCCAAGGCCCGAAAGATCGCGCTTAGTAGTGTACCCGTAGAGACTCATTGCACCGAACGTTGCGGCCGTAAAAAAGAATACTCTGGCAATGCTTTCACCCGTAAACACGATAAATACTGATGCCAAAGATAGTCCCATCAGACCGGCGAACGCCCAAAACCATGCCTGTGCCGTTGCCGCACGCATCTTGCCTATTCGAGCACTAAGCATAAATACCAAGACTAGTGGTGCAAACATCACTATCCATTGTAAAGGTGTCCCGAAGATCAGTGTCGCTAGCGCCTCAACATTGGCAACAATATAGGCAACAATCCCAGTTAGTGCGACGCCCGACGCCATGTAGTTGTACACACGTAACATGTAGGCGCGAAGGCCCTCATCGATTTCAGTTGACGCTGATTTTGCGTCGCGTGCCTGCCCGGCTAAAGTGCCAAGCCGAAACCTCGTATCTTCGGCCATAATAGGTCTGCTCCTTGTCAGATGATCAACACTAAGACTGTGTATATTTATATTTGTGTTCAAGTAGAAAAATCAAGGTCCCTTGTGATAAAGGCTCAATCTTTAACCACCCGTCCGATCCTCTTATAGTGTAACATACTGGTACGCAAGCCGTTATTGACGTAAATGAATTTTCCTCTCAGAATAAAAAGCTCGTGTATAGCTAGGCGCAACTAGATTAACAGGCTTTTACGCTACTGTTTAAGCTACTAATTTTCTTTGATCAGCCCACTCAATCTGCCTTACGACTAAGGGAACGCGTAGCATTGAAGAGACTCTTTGTTGCTCTTGATTTGCCAAATGATGTCCTAACACAGCTTCAAGGCATTGCAGGAGGCATACCTGGCGCTAAATGGATAAGTCCCGACAGAATACACCTGACACTAAGTTTCATCGGTGAAGTCAGTCATACCATGTTGGAAGAGATCAACTTTGAATTAAGTCAGATTCGAGCCAACGTGTTTTCAATACAACTCGAAGGCGTTGATATCTTTGCTAACAGAAAACAAGCTCACACCCTCTGGGCACGAGTCTCAAAAAGTTCGGAGTTAATGTCTCTACAAGCACGAATTGAAGCCGGCCTAGTAAGAACAAAACTTAAACCGACTCGACGGAAGTATGTCCCCCACGTAACCTTAGCTCGTCTCCGCTCCACGTCGCACTGCGCTCTCGAGGCATTTCTAATCCGCAACTCCTCGCTTCACACGCCAATGATATCAGTCAGATCATTCGTACTTTACTCAAGTCACTTGTCACGGTCGGGTTCATTTCATCAGATAGAGGCCGAATACAGTCTTTATTAAACAGCCCAAGCAGAAAAGATAATGCGTTATAACACTGTCTCAACTGCCAGCCCTCATGGGCGAGACTAACCCACGTAACGCAGCAATAACGCTTAGAGCCGTGATGCGTCCAGTGCTTGGATTCTCAACAGATGGAATGTTTTCGATATTCATAGTAAAGCGAGCGCTATCTGCTTCGACAACCACTGTGTGAACGTTTCGTTCAAGTCTAGGATCTATCCAAATCTCAAGTTCCGTTCTATCAGCGCCCACCCCAGCCAAGCTTAAAGCAACCGCTACATTAACGTTGCCAGGGAACCCAATAATGCCATCACGTGCATTACCACTAAATACCTGAATTGGTTCTTTGAGATCGGTGATATCAATTCCTTTTTCCACAAGATATGGTGCACCCTCCAACCCTCGCGGCGGTTTGCGCGTTACAATTCTTACAGCGTGGATACGCCCTTCAGCTGCCGCTCTAACCGCATCTAAACCCAGCAGTGCCCCGGTAGGAACTATGATCCGTCCGCCACGTTGTACCGCAAGGTCTATTAACTCAGGATGTTCAAGCAGGACCCCAATACTCAGTGGCACAAGAATTCGTCCTGCTTGCAATACTTGTTCCGCAATTTCTCTCGAAACAGATGCTGGGGTACAATCGACAATCACATCGGCCATGTCCGCCAACATCGAATGATCAAGTATCGGCACTGGGTTAGAAAATTGTTCTACCTGCAACCGTGCCTTATCTATATTGCGTGCCGCTATAGCAACGAGACGTAATCCGAAGACTCCTTGGTCAAGCCGATGAGAAACAACAGCCCCTATTGTGCCAAATCCTGCAACACCAACGTTTAAACTTTTCGCTGGCTCACTCACAATTAGTCGGATCCTCTCTGAGGGTCTTAACAAAAGGGGGCAGATCCAGCCTTTTTCTTCTACACAACTCCGTTAGCACTACAACACTGCGATATGTAGTCATTCCAACACCTGCTACAACCTTGCACCCTAAGCTTTACCAAAATCACGCCGACTCTCGGCCATGCTTATTAGCCTATCTTCTACTAGCCTATTAATTGTACCGCTGGGAAATTCTCCATTTTTCATTCGTCGACCAGCGCGTTTTTTCGTCAGAATCGCAATACCTTCATTAACGGTTTTAACAGCATAGACGTGAAAATAGCCACTTGCGCAAGCTTCAACGACATCATCGCGCAACATCAATTGACGAACATTTGAGTCTGGGATTAACACCCCTTGGTCACCGCTAAGTCCGCGGTGTTGGCAAAGGTCAAAAAATCCTTCGATTTTCTCATTCACGCCCCCTATCGCCTGCACACGACCGAACTGATCAATCGATCCCGTTACGGCTAACCCTTGATGAACCGGAACATCCGCAAGAGCTGAGAGAAGTGCGTAAAGTTCAGTCGAAGAGGCACTATCACCGTCTACGCCACTATAGGATTGCTCAAATACTAGACTCGCGGTTAGGGCGAGTGGCCTGTCTCGCAAGAATTGTGAACTCAAGTACGATGCCAGTATGAAAACCCCTTTTGAGTGAATAGACCCTCCTAGTTCGGATTTACGCTCTATATCCAAAACTCCATCTGTACCCATGCGAACCCTTGCAGTAATCCTAGAAGGCTTGCCAAATCTAATGTTTCCTACGGACATAACTGCCAAGCCATTAACTTGCCCTACAGAGGAGCCGGACGAATCAATTAGGATAGTTCCCTGACGGATTAGCTCCTGAGACTGAGAATGCAACCGATCGCCCCGATATGAACGAGCTTCTATGGCTCGTTGTACATCATCGCTGGTAATTACCCTTCGGTTTTTTTCTTCAGCCCAATAATCAGCCTCAAGCAAAATATCCAAAATCAGTCCCATGCGCGCAGTTAACTTCTGCGAGTCTCCAGCGAGACGAGACGAGTGATCCATAACTCTCGCAACACCGCTTGCATCGAGATGCCTTAGGCTATGCTTATGAACCAGCTTTGCAATAAGCCGGGCATACTGGTGGTTCGTTCGAAAACGACGATCGATGTCTTCTTCAAAGTCTACTTGAACCTTGAAAAGTTCAGGGAATTCCGGGTCATCGGCAGCTAATTTGAAGTAAACCTCTCTGTCTCCTACCAATATGACCTTTAAGTCGATTGGAACGGCTTCCGGCTCAAGACTAACAGTGCTTACCATACTATACATCTGTGCTGGAGATTCGATCCTTACCTGTTCAGACCGGAGAGCTCTCTTTAAAGCCTCATAAGCATCTGGCTGTTGCAACAACTTTCGAGCTTCAACAATTAGGTAACCACCGTTGGCCCGATGCAAAGCCCCCGCCTCGATTAGGTTAAAGTCAGTTGCCGCCGCCCCCATCTGAACAAATTGTCCCACTCTACCAACCAGTCTGGCATGGGCAGGATTGTCTTCGTATACAACCGGAGCACCCTCTACATTGGTGTTATTCACCAAAACATTTACCCGATAACGCCTTAGGTGTTCAGGTGAAAGCTCTTGTTTTAACCCAGCTCTTGATTCAGAGGAGGCAGAATCTCTTGTCACCTTATCCTGGCTAGCACTTAAAGCCCGTATCGAGGACACATGTTCAATTATATCTTTCTGTAAAGCATCAAGGTGGGAAATGACTTGAGGATAACCATCATATGACCGACGCATGCTCTCCATCAAATTGATAACAGCAAGCTTTGTTACATCACAATTAAGTTTGCGCACCTCCTCACGACGCTTACTATCTAAGCGTGGAATCTCACTAATCATGTCCTGAAGTTGCTTCTGAAATCTCTGAATCTTTTTATCGATTACCTCTCGTTCTTCCAGAGGCAAGCTTTGAATTTCGTCGGGAGACATCACCTCACCAGCTCTTATTGGCCTCAATAAATAACCACTTGGACTAGAGACAATCGCAACTCCTCTCTTTTTTGCCTCGTTTTGTAGTTTTCTGAGACTGATTGACTGCTGCTCTGCGTGTGCCTCGTCCACTAATTGGCGACGAGAACGATACTCATCACTATTAAATACCGCTACCATCAGTAGGGGTAAATCGCGGATAAATTGCTCCATGTCTCTGCACAGCTTTAACCCATTGCCGCTTGGCAGTCTCAGCAAACGAGGGCGACGAGTGTCATCAAAATTGTGAACGTAACACCAATCATCTGGGACTGGTCTAGAATGTGATATCCCTTGTAAATATTCACGAATAGTTGTGTGCTTGCCAAGTGCCTCTGGCCCCAATGCGAAAAGATTAAAACCTTTATGTGGCATGCCAATGCCAAATTTAAGTGCCTCTAGCGCGCGAGGCTGTCCCATAATCCCGGACAGCAGTTTGAGTTCTGCCGTTGTTCCAAATTTTAATTTTTTTGGGTCGAATCGACGCTTCAGGGCGTCAGGTTTTAAGGGATTCATTGTCATATTGTCATCAGTCTTATGTAACCGTACCCAAAACGAGTATGGTATAATGATCTACAAAATACTTGTGACGAATTGTTTATACAGCCTCTAATTCGCGCAACCCCCGCTGCAAACCAAAGCCCTTGCTTTGGATAAAAGAGTATCCCCGTAAAACGAAGGTATCTCTCATCAATGACCTGCTTATCAGGAATTCCACAGCTGACAATATAAACCAGCCTAAACTGCTTAACATATGCGGCTAAATACACCGTCATCTCCCTATAACTGAACCCCAAAACAATACCTAACAATAGTTAACTGCATCTTCCGTATAGTTCGCTTGAATTCATACCCACAACATACCCAAAGAAGTATCAATTATCCGACCGACCCATGCATATCAATCTAATCACTCCCGACCATCGATCACCGTTGATACCGGTCTTTCACCTAGCCTCTCCTTAATTCGGGCCTCTCGTTGGGCAATATAAATAGAGCTTCCAAAGATTACGGCAGCTCCAACCCAAACCCAAAAATCAGGAATTTCTGCAAAAGCCCAAAAAGCTATTAGAGCGGTAATAGGCAATCGGGTAAAATCAAGAGGCATTATCGCCGTGGCATCAGCTAGCATCAATGCCTTAGTAACAGAAAGGTGACCGATGGTGGCCAATGCCCCCAAGGCAAACAACCACAATAATTGCTCTAGATTAGGCCACTGCCAGACAAAAACAGCCGGAATAAATGAAATTGGCGTAATAATTAGCACCATGTAAGCGACAATGGTGGTTGCGGACTCAGTCCGACCAAGAAGCTTAATAATAATGACAGAACATGCCATCGTGCCGGCACTAGCAACTACAAGTAGATAGTAGCCATTAAAATCACCAAATCCTGGTCGAAGGATCAACATCGCTCCTCCAAATCCAATAAGCATAGCTGACCATCGACGCAACCCAACGGCCTCATTAAGTATCAGAATGGCCAGTATTGTAATGAAAAAAGGCGACGTAAATCCAAGCGCAACCGCATCTGCCAAAGGAACAATGGCAATAGCAGTAAACCAAAACAGCATAGACGAGTACCCCATCCCCCCACGCAGAAGATAAAGCTTTATTTGTTTTGTGCGAAGAATCTTAACAATGCCAGAGCGAATAAACAGCGGTGCAATCGTTATCAGTCCAAACAGATTACGAAAGAAAATGACTTCCAGAGTGGGTACCTCTTGAGAGATATGTCGAACCACCGCAGTCATAACCGAAAACGATACACAGGAGATCAACATGAAGGCTACTGCTCTCGTACTGATAGAGGTATTATGAAATCTCATGCGCGGCAGCTCCCCAGATACACACCGTAGGCCAGACGGGCTTGCGATGCTACTCTTACGATACAGGTGTTATGTCACATCTTTAATGAGCAAAATCAGTCGCTGTCGTACATATTTTTATTTTGGCGCACTACGGAGACAGAAAAATGGTTAACCCTATGTGGACACCTCCGCAAGAGCGTGTAACGCATACCAATTTATCAACCTTTACGCAGCATGTTGAATCTAAATGGGGAATCTCTATTCCGGATTTCTCTGCACTCCAAAAATGGTCAGTCGTTGAACCGGAAAAATTCTGGGCAAGCATATGGGATTACACCAAAGTTATATCAGAAACCCGCGGAAACGTGGTCCTCCACAACCCTACCACCATGTTTGACGCGCGATTTTTCCCAGACGCCCGTCTAAACTATGCCGAGAATCTATTACGCTATCGGACAAAGGATACAGCAATTGTTTTCCGCGGAGAGGACAGAGTTGAAGAACGTCTATGTTTCTCTGAACTCTATGATAGAGTTTCTACTCTATCCCAGGCCATGCTCACTTTCGGGATCCAGCCTGGAGACAGAGTCGCTGGTTACCTTCCCAACATTCCGGACACCATCATCGCCATGCTTGCAAGCGCCGCCATCGGTGCCATTTGGTCATCTTGCTCGCCAGACTTCGGAGCTGAAGGAGTACTTGAGCGATTTACACAGATTGAACCTAAACTTTTGTTCTCCGTGGAATCCTACTCTTATAACGGCCAAACTCATAAACTTCACAATCGCCTAAATGAAATAGTGGAACAACTACCATCAGTACAGAAACTCATTATCGTACCATATCTCTCAGATACCCAAGCCATTGAGACCCTCAACCGAAGCCAGTCGTTACGCGACTTCACTCTCCTTTTTGAACCCAAGTCAATCAACTTCGCGAAACTACCCTTCAACCACCCCCTCTTCATCATGTTTTCTTCTGGTACAACTGGAAAACCAAAGTGCATCGTTCATGGTGCCGGCGGCACCCTTCTGCAGCACCTCAAAGAGCACTGTTTACACACCGACGTTAAAAAAGGTGATCGCTTTTTCTATTTTACTACCTGCGGATGGATGATGTGGAATTGGTTAGTCTCCGGACTTGCCTCAGGCGCATGCCTATTATTGTACGATGGGTCGCCGTTCTACCCTGATGCCAACGCTTTATTCGACTTTGCCCAAGATGAAGACATAAGCATCTTTGGTGTTTCGGCAAAATATATCGATTTTGTTAGTAAAGCGGGTATCAAACCAATTCATACTCACAAACTTGAATCGCTCCGCACTATACTATCAACTGGGTCCCCTTTATCTCCCACAGGATTCGACTTTGTCTACACGCAAGTCAAGAGTGATGTATGCCTTTCTTCCATCTCTGGCGGAACAGATATTATTGGATGCTTTGCTCTGGGAAACCCAACCGGCCCAGTATGGCGAGGTGAATTACAAAGTCGTGCCCTCGGCATGTCAGTTGAGGTGTTTGATACAGATGGGCAATCTATACGAAACAGAAGAGGAGAGCTGGTCTGTACGGCACCGTTTCCATCAATGCCTGTGGGTTTTTGGAACGATCCCGATGATTCTCGCTACAAAGCAACCTACTTTGAAAAATTTCCCGGTATTTGGTGCCACGGTGACTATGTATCAACAACGAAACATGATGGCATGATCATATATGGACGATCCGACACAGCTCTCAATCCAGGAGGCGTCCGTATTGGTACAGGCGAAATCTACCGAATTGCAGAGCAGTTCGCGGAGATTATTGAGTGCATTGCAGTCGGGCAGAACTGGCAGAATGATGAACGTATTATCCTTTTCGTCCGACTGCGTAATGGTGAAGAACTGCACAAAAATTTAAAAGATCGGATTTGTGAGCGTATTCGTCGCAGTACCAGTCCGCGGCATGTTCCAGCTAAAGTTATTCAAGTTAGTGATATTCCAAGAACCGTTAGTGGCAAGATCACTGAACTTGCTGTGCGGGATACTATCCACGGCCGCGTGGTTAAAAACCGTGGAGCGCTCGCCAACCCCGAAGCATTAGAGATATTCAAAGACATACCAGAACTATCTAGGTAGGCCAACGACGTCGATCTTTGATAATTCGTCTCAATTTTGAACTAAGGACTAACTAAACCGAAACTGCCACCCTCGGACCAGTTTTCGCGATCAAGATGGCTAGAACTTGATATCTGATATCAAACTTTAAAGTAAAGAAACTAGCCTTGGCCCACCTGTTGGTTGAAACTCTACACCAGTTGAAATACAATTTGTCCTTGTGCGTTAGTCGTAACAGACTAAGAAAAAAGCCCTTATTAGTTCTCTTGGTGGTCCTTTGGTACATTCTGTGAATAAGCGCAAGAATCTTGAAGCGCCGTCCCATAATAATATCGAAAGTCCGCTCGATGGCTCACTCCCTACAAGAGCCACATCAAGAATAGTTGAGCGTGGAGGCCCTCACGGACTAGAACCGACGCGCTACAACGATTGGGAAAGAAACGGCATCTGTTACGACTTCTGATTTAGTCAGACTGTTTCGTTTTCTAGTCCCAAAACCTCAATACTTATCAGGTTCAACATAGAATCATATACAGGAACAGATTGCTATTAACAGCACCGCGAGTTCAGACAAGGTCACCCTCGGTTCATACGATTCTCTACGAGATCACCAACTACATTAGGGTCAGCCAGTGTCGTTGTGTCACCGAGGTTGGTAGAATCATCTTCTGCTATCTTACGAAGTATTCGTCGCATGATTTTTCCAGACCGCGTTTTAGGAAGCCCAGGAGCCCACTGTATCAAGTCTGGTGTCGCAATTGGGCCGATCTCCTTCCGCACCCAACCAACTAATTCCTCACGTAATTCCTCACTAGGTGTCTCACCCACGATAAGGGTAACATAGGCATAGATAGCTTGACCTTTAATGTCATGCGGATAACCCACCACCGCGGCCTCAGCGACTTTACTGTGAGCGACGAGAGCACTTTCTACTTCTGCCGTACCAAGCCTATGGCCAGCAACATTTATTACATCGTCCACTCGCCCCGTAATCCAGTAGTATCCATCTTCATCACGTCGACAACCGTCACCAGTAAAATACTTTCCCGGATACTGTTTAAAGTAAGTATCAATAAACCGCTGATGATCACCGTATACGGTCCGCATTTGACCAGGCCACGTCTCAGCAATACACAGATTTCCACTTGCCGCTCCCTCCAGAACCTCTCCGGAAGAGTCAACGAGTTCGGGTCTCACGCCAAAAAATGGTCTGGTCGCTGATCCGGGCTTAAGGTCTGTTGCCCCAGGTAAAGGAGTGATCAGAATGCCTCCAGTTTCAGTCTGCCACCATGTATCGACAATTGGACATCTTCGATCACCAACAACCCGATGATACCACTCCCAAGCCTCTGGGTTAATTGGCTCACCAACTGTTCCCAACAAACGAAGGGACGTTCGTTGTGTTTGGTTTACAGGAGCATCTCCCTCACGCATCAGGGCACGAATAGCCGTAGGTGCAGTATAAAAGATGTTAACCCCATGCTTATCAACCACCCTCCAGAAGCGGGAGTTGTCCGGATATGTTGGTACTCCTTCAAACATCACGGTGGTAGCACCATTCGCAAGCGGCCCATAAATAATATAACTATGGCCGGTGACCCAGCCAATATCTGCAGTGCACCAGTAGATATCACCTTCATGGTAATCAAACACATATTGATGAGTGAGCGAGGCATAGACCAAATAACCACCCGTGGTATGCAAAACCCCTTTTGGGCGGCCCGTCGATCCCGAAGTATAAAGTATAAAAAGGGGATCCTCTGCAGACATCTCCTCTGGGATACAATCTTCATCAACGCCCGAAGCAATTTCATGGTACCAATGATCGCGGCCACTCACCCAGTCAACGTGCCCCCCGGTACGCTGAATGACGAGCACAGAATCAACGCTTGAAGCCCTAGAAACAGCTTCATCTGTTGTAGCTTTCAAAGGAATGGTTCGTCCGCCTCGGATTCCCTCATCAGCGGTTATAACCAACTTACTATCCGCATCACGGATTCTTCCCGCCAGTGAGTCTGGCGAAAAACCGCCAAATACTATCGAATGAATTGCACCTATACGAGCACAAGCCAGCATGGCAAATGCTAGCTCAGGAACCATCGAAAGATAGATCGTCACACGATCGCCCTTAACCACTCCTAATCGCTTGAGTACATTGGCAAACCGACACACCTCGCCATGTAGTTCGCGATAGGTAATCTTACGTGACTCAGAAGGATCATCGCCCTCCCATATGATCGCCGTTTGATTTCCACGTGTCTCCAGATGCCTATCTACACAGTTAACCGCAGCATTTAAAGTTCCATCCGCAAACCATCGGATGTACACATCTCCCTCATACGAATAATCCCTAATTTCCGTGTATGGTACGATCCAATCTATACGTTTACCTTGTTCAGCCCAGAAGCTATCTGGATCCGTGATGGATCGTTGGTACTCTTCATTGTAGGCCCGTTGATTAACCCAAGCACGTTGTTGCCAAGCATCAGGAACTGGGTAAAGGATATCTTGCGACATGAAATACGAACCTCCTTCGATCACGCTCGGGCTAGATTATCGGCATTAACCATACAAGCAGCAAGTTACTAGATAACATGTCATACTCTTTTGGCCTACACCCCTAACGGGCATAGCAGGGAAAACATAGTGGTAGTCTATCATGCTTTTACAGCACCAAACTTGGCCCGAAGTTGAGAGTTACCTTAAACAGTGTCAGGGAATAATTGTTCCTATAGGATCAACAGAACAACATGGGCTAAACGGCCTTATCGGCACCGACAGCATTGTAGCAGAAACCATTGCTCAAGAAGCAGGTATACGAGCTCATGCCATGGTGGCTCCAACCATTTCGGTTGGAATGGCAGAGCACCACATGGCATTCAAAGGCTCAATGACTCTGCGAGCGGATACGCTAGGTGCTCTTCTCGAGGATTATATATCATCTTTGGTTCGTCACGGGTTTACCCACCTTTACTTCATTAACGGACATGGCGGTAACGTCCGTATTCTTTCCGCAGTGCTTAAGGCCAAAAACAATGATATGACTGCCACCACTTGTAAGTTTCTAAATTGGTGGATGGGCCGAAGAACTAAAACTATCCGTGAAGAACTGTACGGCCCTGACGAAGGGATGCACGCAACGCCAAGCGAAATATCCATAACATGGCACGCCCACTCCGAACAAATTCGGGCACCCGTACAGAATTATAACAGCAAAAAATGTATCGAGAGATGGCGCAATGCTGAACACTACCGTGAGCTTTACCCAGATGGGTGTATCGGCTCCGATCCAAGCCTCGCCACGAAAGAGGCCGGCGCAAAGCTTCTGGATGCCAGTGCCGCTGACGTTGCCGAAGACTTCATAGTATTCCTCTCCAGCTAATGACCTCTTCTATTAATCCCTTAGAGCACCCTTATCATCAGCAATGACCTAAAGGTAACCCTCTTCTTTAACAATATCCTGTGCTAAGGCACAGATCCCAAGTAAGTTTGGTATCTAAGGCAGATAGTGTTGGCCATGGCTAAAAGCATACAATATCTGGCCTCATCCTCGGCCTTTAACCCAAATTAACACCCCCTCAAGTTGCCATATCGGTTTTGTTGGCCGTCCCTAGTGCCCGAATTGCAGCACAAGCAGCTCCATACCCATTATCAATATTTGTTACCAACAGCCCTGGCGCACAACTAGCAAGAGCACTTCTAAGTGCTGCATCTCCACCGCTCGCTACCCCATATCCTGTAGATGAAGGAACAGCAATCACCAACCCCGAAACCAAACCACCAATCACACTTGGCAAAGAACCGTCCATTCCTGCTACCACAACAACCACCCGACACCGTCGTAACATTTCAATATGATCCAATAGCCGCCAAAGGCCTGCAACCCCCACATCAAATAGCTTTCGTGATGATAACCCATAATATGACAACGTCCTTACAGTCTCCATTGCCACTCGCACGTCCGAAGTACCAGCTGTTACCACGACCACCTCGGAAGGCCCTACGACATCCCTGGCTGGACCTACGACCCCAGTAGCCGATATGGGATCGTAATCAATTATACCTTGGTATTTCTTGTCTAATGACTCGAACTGGGATGATGACAATCTTGTGAGCATTATCCGAGCACTATTTTCTAGAACACTATCAAGGATAGTCTCCAATTGAACAGTGCTTTTGTGGGCGCATAAAATAGCCTCGTCCAGCCCTATACGTGCTTGCCGTTCGTGATCAAGTTTAATTTCAACACTGGACATAAGATTAACTAATGTCGGAATGAATTACCCATTTTGTACACTGAAAACCTAACTGGTTCTTCTCTTTCCAGCCCAGACCTCTGCAAACTTGCCTCAATCTTTCTTAAAACGGCTCTTTTTCTGGTCACTGCCAACCTCTCTAAACTATGCTTGTCGAGCTCTACAACGAAGCCCGTTGAGCCATAACGAAAGCGGACGGTTTCTGGTTTAAGCTCATCCCTTAACATTGTTTCAATCTCATCAATTGTTGACAATATCTTGGACTCTATGGGCAAACCTGTCTCAACGCGGCTCGATAAGCACGGTGAGGCAGGAAGAGCTGCCAAACTGGGGAATTCAAGTATAGTAGCAAGCGTGCGCACCGCCGCCTTATCAATTCCAACCTCCACGTATGGATGTCTAACATTATATTCCTGCGCTGCATGAAGCCCGGGTCTGTAATCGGAAAGATCATCAATATTTGTACCGGACAAAATCGTAGTTGCCTTGTCTGAATTGAATGAGTGTGTCGCGATTGCCCTGTACAAGTGAGTCTTACAGTAATAACACCGATTTACCGGGTTCTTAATGTAGTCGGCATTCAAAAATTCACCCGCATTAATCTCATCAACTGTCCACCCCTCGGTATTTCCAAAAAATCGAACACGTTCTGTAGCTGCAAAGGGTACCGCCGGGGATACAGCGTGCACTATACGCGCGTCACTTGAGGAACGATGTGCAATTATGGCAAGGATCATGCTGTCGACACCTCCGCTGACCGCAACAATGAAAGGCCCCATATCGCTAAGAAGCCCTTCCACCCGACCCAGCAAAACCTCGCCGCTGTTCCTAATGCTCACCCATACCTCACATAAACTAACACAACCGTTATCTTTGTTATGCCACAAACCGAATAGCTTAACACTGTTAAAACAAACTCAAGATGATCCACAATACTTCAAACGACCAACGTAAAAACAGTCACAGATTTATATGTAAACGCGGTTTCACCAGTTACTCGGAGCACCAGTTAAAATACAGATTTCTTTCTACTGCCATTTTTTTGGATGCATGCTAAACTGGCATTAATCGGAAGAAAATTTCGACAGCTGCTCCAATGGCGACCTCTATGCAGCTTTCAATAATCGTCAAGATATTGCAATCCACAATCCGCTAGAGAGTTCAACGTGCAACGTAATAAGGTGGAGTTTTGTCTTCGCATGCGTTTAAAGAATCTCACCAAACGGTCCTGGTGCCCACAGGTGGAATCGAACCACCGACCTCCCCCTTACCAAGGGGGTGCTCTACCGCTGAGCTATGTGGGCATTAAAGCACCCAGAGCAGCACCTTGCCACAGCGTGAAAGCTGTGCGCAATGGTGCCACTCTATATCTTTGGCACACCAACGTAGTCATAATCACGGCCATTGTTAACTTGCCCAATGCCATCGGAATTTCGTAGCATGACTGACAGTACACATACTATCAAAAAGGCTAGACTGCGAACTGAACGTTTAAGCCAAGCGCTAAAAAGAAACTTAAAAAGACGCAAGGATCGTGCTCACAAAACGAAAGACTCAACCCAGAAAAAAACCTAGCTATATTGAGAGCAGACCCATTCCATTGGGGAAAACCTCCAAGCTAAAATCAACCAATCAGTAACGCTTGGGAGCAAGATTCATGGAACGTATAATCATATCCGGTGGATCAAGGCTCAATGGTACAGTGCGAATTAGTGGATCGAAAAATGCTGCACTTCCCCTGATGGCAGCTAGTCTTCTCACTGAAGATCTTTTGATCTTGGAAAATTTTCCTCGTCTCGGAGATACTGATACGCTTGTCAAACTTCTAAGCCATCTTGGCGTAGAGATTGGATTTGACGGCCCCAGTGAGGACAACACTTTTGAAAGTGTTATCTCTTTAAGGGCAGCAGGAATAACTGATACAGCTGCCCCGTATGATATCGTGCGAAAAATGCGGGCATCAATCCTAGTGCTTGGACCACTTTTAGCGCGGTGTGGGAGAGTAACGGTGTCTCTGCCTGGCGGTTGCGCAATCGGGACCCGCCCTGTTGACCTCCACCTTGCAGCCCTCGAGTCTCTTGGCGCTCAATTAGCACTCCGTAAGGGATATATTCATGCAAGAGCCCCAAAGGGTCTTACTGGCACAAATATCCGATTTTCTTCTGTATCAGTTGGTGCCACTGAAAACCTACTTATGGCAGCTAGTCTCGCTAAAGGCACAACCATACTTGAAAATGCCGCCCGTGAACCTGAAATTACAGACTTAGCCCAATGTCTTTGCGCAATGGGGGCTAATATATCAGGCATTGGCACATCACGTCTCGTGGTTGAGGGGGTCAATTCTTTACACGGAGCCAGGTATCGAATCCTTCCAGATCGCATTGAGACCGGTACTTATGCAATTGCAGCAGCCATCACCGGTGGTGATGTAAAACTACTAAATGCAGATAAAAGCACCCTTCACTCACAGACTGAGAGCCTGTCCCAAGTTGGAGTTAACTTCAAAACTGTTGATAACGGGTTAAACGTAAGTTGTGACCTATCTGGCCTGAAATCCATCTCTATTACCACACAGCCATACCCAGGATTCCCGACAGACATGCAAGCACAGATTATGGCTCTCCTCTCCACCGCGAGAGGAACGTCTGCCATATCTGAGGCAATTTTCGAGAACCGATTTATGCACGTTCCTGAGTTGTGCCGTATGGGAGCTGACATTACTATTCGAGGCACCACCGCTATCATTAACGGAATCCCTCGGCTAAAAGGTGCTCCCGTTATGGCTACTGACCTTAGGGCCTCTGTTTCGTTAGTTCTAGCAGGCTTAGCCGCAGAGGGCCAAACGGTGGTTAATCGAGTATATCATCTCGATCGTGGCTATGAATGTTTAGTTGAAAAACTATTCGCATTAGGGGCTGATATACGTCGCGATGATGTCTAAAACTTCGCTTGTTTAAAATCTATAATGGAAAAATTCGTTTATGTATTTATTGGCCAAAGACCCCGAAGATCTTGCCGTTATCTCTGCGTGCCTGCAGGACGCGCTCGTGAGGTTTTCAGACATGTCGTATATACCTAAACAGCATCGTTTTGCTGCCGTCTGCAATCGGTTTAGGTGGGAACAACTGGATCAACACGAACGTGTTCGCTGCGGGATTCATTTTGATGGTATTCTCTCAACACAAGTTCGTGGGATTGACCAGAAAGATCAACAAAGAGTGCTGGAGTTACTAACGATTCGCTCAATGCAAACTGGCCTTCATAATTGGCATCTTGAGCTAATTTTTTCAGGTGTTAGATCCGTTAGGCTTGAGGCAGAGGTCATTGAATGCCAACTTAGAGATCTCAGCGAACCTTGGAAGACTCGCAAACGTCCTTTTCATGGTCTCGATAGTGACCTTTGAGTCGTTTCTACACGGGCTATGTTGGTGAGAAGCAGCTGACTTCTAGGAGGTTACATTGCCGCAAACAGAATCCCTTGTACTCGCCGTACCTGCCGGCCGAATTTTAACGCAGGCCTTGCCCTTACTTCAAAGAGCCGGCATCAATCCCGAACCTGACTTTAGTACCGACAATTCTAGGAAGTTAAGGTTTCAAACTAACGTCGATGGCTTAAACATCGTGCGTGTGCGCAGCTTTGATGTTGCAACATTTGTTGCATTTGGGGGTGCTCAACTTGGTTTTGTGGGCGCCGACGTTCTTATGGAATTTGACTACCCTGAACTTTACGCACCACTCGACCTTGGTATCGGGCGCTGCCGATTATCTATCGCTGAACCTAAAAAAATGTCCGCTGATGATGATCCTTCTCGTTGGAGTCATATCCGGGTTGCAACAAAGTACCCTCGAGTTACGCGTGCCCACTTCTCTGCCCGTGGCGTACAGGCAGAGTGTATTAAACTCAACGGTGCAATGGAATTAGCCCCCGCGTTAGGAATGTGCCAACGAATTGTTGACCTGGTTTCTAGCGGCAAGACATTGAAAGCCAACGGTCTTGTTGAAGTAGAGCAGATTGCTGACATTACAACACGATTGATTGCAAATCGAACTGCACTCAAAACGCTATCTCAAGAACTCAATACTTGGATTGAACGCTTTAGGGAGGCCGTCAATGGTTCTTAGATTGAATGAGCAGGACCCCTTATTTGAGAATCGTTTTCGTGACTATTTGACGGCCAGAGTCAGACTCCTGAGTAAAGTGGATAACTCTGTCCGAGAGATTGTGTCGGATGTACGCAATCGAGGAGACAAAGCTATTCAGCTTTACACTGAACGATTCGACGGTGTCTCCCTTGATCCGAGCCAATATAGAATTGATCAAAATACCATCGCCAATGCAACGGAGAAAATATCAAGTGCCGAACACGTGGCACTCGATATTGCCGCTGAAAGAATCGAGTCTCACCATAAACGCCAAATGCCAGACGATGATCACTACACTGATTCCATTGGCATGGAGCTTGGACACCGATGGACCCCCATCAGCTCAGTAGGTTTATATGTTCCTGGTGGTTCGGCTGCCTACCCTAGCACAGTCCTAATGGCGGCAATCCCTGCATTGGTTGCTGGGGTATCTCGAATTGCCATGGTTACACCATGTGGCGCAGGCGACCCCCACCCACTTGTGCTTGCAGCTGCCGCTAAGGCGGGTATTACTGAAATATATAGAATAGGGGGAGCCCAAGGCATTGCAGCTCTTGCTATCGGTACGAACACAATCGCCTCAGTTGACAAGATTATAGGCCCTGGAAACGCATATGTTTCTGCAGCAAAGCGCCTTGTATTCGGACATGTTGGGATTGATGTTTTGGCTGGTCCATCAGAAATTGTGGTGCTCTCTGATATTCATAGCGATCCCAACTGGGTTGCCACTGACCTTCTATCACAGGCAGAACATGACCCAAATGCCCAAGCGATCTTGATTACCGATGATGAAGGCTTTGCCGAGAGAGTAGCCATGGGAGTTGCCCAGCGCCTACCGGCAATGACTCGCAATACCATTGCGACCACCAGTTGGGAAAATAACGGCGCAATAATTATCGTGGAAAATATAAACCGAGCTCCTTCAATTATTAACCAGATTGCACCCGAACATGTTGCACTAGCGATTGAAAATCCAGACGATATCGTCGGACTTATTCAAAACGCGGGAACAATCTTTCTTGGTCGAATCACTCCTGAAGCCATTGGTGACTATATCGCGGGAACAAACCATATCCTCCCTACTTCAGGCAGTGCCAAGTTTTCCTCTGGATTATCGGTTTATGAGTTCCTTAAGAGAATATCGGTGGTACGGTGTAACCCATCCAGCCTTGAGAATATCGGCCCTTCGGCCATCACTCTCGCAGAGGCTGAAGGTTTAGATGAGCACGCTCAGTCAATTCGTATTCGATTGCGTGCAGCTGCCCCCTGATTGCCGTGGAAACCAATCCAAGCGAGCGGATTATTAAACTAAGTCTTGACGAGAGGACTGTTGTACGACGCAGTCCGGAGGTCGAACAGGAACGCCGAGTAGCAATATACGATTTACTGGAAGATAACACTTTTGCACCAGTAGATACTGACCCTGGGCCATATAGCCTGCACCTAAGCATCCAAGAAAATCGTCTGCTATTTTCCGTTTGCGACAGCAACGAGAAGGAACTCGCTGAAATAACTTTATCTCTTACACCCTTTCGGAACGTTGTTCGTGAGTACTTTATGATATGCGAAAGCTATTTCGAGGCAATTAAAACTGCTACTCCTTCACGAATTGAAACCCTAGATATGGCAAGAAGAGGTATCCATGATGAGGGCTCACATTTACTACGTGAATGCCTTACCAACAAAATTGAAACGGACTTCAGCACGGCTCGGCGCCTCTTCACTCTGATCTGTGTTCTGCATATTAAAGGATGATGTTAGACAAATTTCCAGACAGGGTACTTTTTGCCTGCACACTTAATTCAGCTCGATCCCCCATGGCTGAAGGGATAATGAAGAAGCTGTATGGAGACCAGGTTTTCGTTGATTCTGTCGGAGCAAGAAAAGGCGAGATAGCTGGCTTTTCGATTGCAGCAATGGCTGAAATTGGTATCGACATAAGCTCTCACCGAGCAAAGTCCTTTGAAGAACTCGATAGCACACCTTTTGACATGGTGGTCTCTCTCTCCCCCGAAGCACAACATAAGGCTGTGGAACTTACGCGAAGTTCTGATTGCAATTTGTTATTTTGGCACACATTTGACGCCACAGCTGTGAGTGGTAATCGTGACACCATTCTTTCTGCATTCCGAGAGGTTCGTGATTTTCTCCTGCATCAAATATTATCTAGGTTTGCTCCAACCATCCCACCCCGCATCCCAAATCATCCAGTTTGGAAGACAATAATTAGTAATAAGTCTTGATTTTAAGCCCATGCGCGCGCATCTTTCCGCCAACTGAAAATAGCTCGGGAGCGCTGATGGCTAAGGAAGAACTCTTAGAATTTCCCGGTACCGTCCAAGAACTATTACCAAACGCAATGTTTCGTGTCATTTTGGAGAATGAACATGAAGTTTTAGCCCACACTTCTGGGAAAATGCGTAAGAATAGAATTCGTGTGCTTGCCGGCGATAAGGTGTTGGTAGAGATGACACCGTACGATCTTACTAAAGGCCGCATAACTTTTCGGTTTAAGTGAGTTTAGTATCGGTTTCGGGCGAGTTACCGCCACTGGTTTTAGCGTCAAAATCACCGCGACGTAAGGTGCTCCTTAAGCAGATTGGTCTTGTATCGTTTGATATGGTTGGAGCCAATATCAATGAATCTATAAAGCCGAATGAGAGACCGCGAGACGCAGCGGTGCGCCTTGCTCTATCAAAAGCTAAAACGGTCTCGCTGGATCGCAGTGATGCTTTCGTACTTGGTGCTGATACCATCGTTGCAAGAGGACAAACAGTTTTTCATAAGCCTGCAAATTGCAAAGAGGCGTACAAATGCCTCAAAAACCTGTCAGGCCGTAAGCATCAAGTCTACACGGGTGTTGCAGTATGCAGACCTGATGGTCGTAGCTTTACGAAGCTAGCTATTTCAATAGTCACATTTAAACGACTGTCAGGTGAGGAAATATCAAGTTACATTGCAACTGAAGAGTGGCGTGGCATGGCTGGCGGTTATGCTATACAGGGAAAAGCTGCGGCGATAATCAAACACATAAGCGGATCATACAGTAACATTATCGGTCTACCTCTACATGAAACTATGCAGTTACTTTCCGGCATAGGTTTTCCTATCGTTCACTCATGGGAATAAGAGGAAAAATTCATGAACCATGACATTCTGATAAGTGCCGACATGGAAGAATTTCGCGCCGCAAGGATCGAAGATGGCTGTCTAACTGAACTAAAAGTTTACTCGCGAGTTGATCCGTCGCCGATAGGAAAAATTTACTTAGGGCGGATTATTCATATCGCAACAAACATTAACGCTGCTTTTGTAAATATCGGCAAAGACCAAAATGGTTTTTTGAGTTTCGGGAGGACAGCTACTCGATCTAATTCAAAATGTGATGGTGAACTTGAAACCTCTGCAACAAGCAGTGTTCTCCACGAAGGTCAGGTCATTATGACACAGGTGGTTGCTGACCCTATCAGTACAAAGAGTGCAATTCTTACCACAAACATCAGCCTACCTGGCCAGTTCGTGGTATACGTTCCAGCAGAAACTGGTGTAGTTCTCTCTCGACAAATCACAGACGATGTGCAGCGCTGCCGTATACAGAAGGTGGTAGAGGGTCTGTATAAGAGCTTACGCGTCCCGCAAGGGCGCCTCATAATTCGCACCGCAGCAACAAGGGCAGGAACCAGAGACCTAAGTAATGATATTCAAACTCTTCTTGCGGAATGGCAATTAATTCTCAACGCAACTTCCCACACAGCACCACCCACTTGTATCTGGGGAGAAATAGATCCTCTTAACCAACTTCTTCGTGATGTATGCGCTGGGAACACTAGACGAATTCTGTTTGATTCTAAGGAGTATTACAGGCGCGCAGTTCAATATTGTCAGAAAAAGCTTCCACATTTTACTGATTGTGTAGAGCTTTTTGGCGGACCAGGCTCTTTATTTAGTCAGTATAAAATTGAAGAAAAGATGCAAGGCGCACTCATGCGGGAACAAAAACTACCATCTGGGGCCGTAATCACTATAGATGAGACCGAAGCATTTACAGCTATTGATGTCGATACACGCTCGTTCGCACAAACTACGAACCCAAGCGTTACAACAACCCGCGTAAATAGAGAAGCGGCTCAAGAAATTGCACGCCAATTGCGCCTACGTAATATTGGTGGCTTGATTATTGTCGATTTTCTTGACCCTAAAACGGAAAACGATCGCCTTCAACTATTAGAGACAGTTCGGATAGCAGTCTCTCATGATATTATTCACACACGAGTGAGCCATGTTTCCCCTTCCGGAATTACTGAGATCAGAAGACAGCGCCAGAGAGCGTCACTAAGGACGTATTTGACAGAACCCTGCTGTCATTGTGATGCTACGGGCCGCACGTTGGATATAGGGAGGCTGTCGTAAAAACTAATGAGATAATCAGCATTTGAATGTTAGAATGGCTCTATGGTTACGCAACTACATAACGTATTAGTAAATTTGACAAAGTCTTTTTATACGGCGATCACATGTGCCGGTCGTGCAATCATAACACATGCGATTATCACAACTTAGTTTGAAGTATCGAAACCAATTAATCTCGATCATTTATGGTTCAAGGTGACGTAACGTGACTACAATCTTTTCGAAAAATACGACGTGTGTAATTTGTTGCGAAACCCGATCGGAGCAGTACTGGCCATTTTGTTCCGGCCGCTGTGCCAACATTGATCTTGGGCGATGGCTCAATGACTCATATGTCATACCCACTCAAAGAGCAACTGATGAAGAGGATGATCTAGTCGGAACGGTCAACAACAAATTAGACTGACTGAACAAAAACCATACTATCACACTATAGACGATCCGCACATTTTCGCTTATGAATTTGAAAGAGCACTTAATAAATGTGCGTTTTGTGCCCAGGTAGCTCAGTTGGTAGAGCAGCGGACTGAAAATCCGCGTGTCGGTGGTTCGATTCCGCCCCTGGGCACCATTTTCATATCCGTGCGCTGACCCAACGCGCTGTCAGTAACTGAAACTTGATCTTGAATATAAATAGCGAGAGCTTTCTCGCGACTTTCTCGCAAATTACCTTTTACAAAACTTTCAGCCCCTAAATAACTTCATCAAGATAAGTAGGAAAATCGAGAGATGGCGCAACGCACCCCGAAACATTGAGCATGTGATGCACTTGACCTCGATGATGATTCTGATGAATGTTCATAGAGGTCAAAATCTCTAGAACGGTCAATTTAGGTGTTCCACCCTTACTACTCCTATATTGAATAAATGAATTAAATGCCTCCTCCTCCAAACCGTTTACAAAGGAAATGAGACTATCATCCAAAAGGTTTCGCTCCGCACGTAACTCTGCAAATACCTGATACACAACATCGTCTAGCTTTGGAACAGTAGCGAAAAGTCCTCTCTGCATTCGATCGAGCCACAAACGATCAGTTAGAAGTAAATGATTTAGCGTACCATGAATTGAACCAAGAAACTGTTTATGCTCAGCCCTATATATATCATCTGAAAGTGATTCAACTGCTGAGTAAATTCGTTGGTTACACCACGCGTTATACCTCATCAGCACACAAAAATGTTTCTGAATTCTTATTGGCATTAAGCACCAAACATTCCATACGATTGACAGCCAAAAGAAGAACATGCGAGCTAGAGGTCAGCAAATAGAAGTCTCAGACCAAAGACGCAATAATGAAATTCTCGTACTTACCTTTGGCAATCTGTATTGTGAACGCCGAAAAAGACGAAGCCCATAGGTCAAAGATCAAAGTCGTCTATTCCTAACAGAGAAAACAATTGGACTCCAATTCTAGATAAGTTTGTGGATGCTCCTTCGCCGCGATCAACGACAGTAATAGCATGCTCCACCTGACACCCGTGCGCTCTCACCGCTTCTATTGCATGTATTGCTGACGTTCCTGTGGTAGTTACATCCTCGACAATAATGGCGCTGCACCCTTGCTCCAGATAACCCTCTATAGTTCTGCGTGTGCCATGCTGCTTCGGTGCTTTACGAACATGAAAGCCCGCTATCTGATTCTTCCGTTCACAACTACGAACAGTTACTGCAGTGGCAACTGGAATTGCCCCAACCTCAAGCCCGCCTATTGCATCTGCAGCCAATCCTTCTTTTTCTATTAAGGATAAGATTAGATCGGCAACGAGTTTAACTCCTTCCGGGCAGTACATTGTTTTCTTTATATCGAAATAGAAAGAACTCGTAGCCCCAGAGGCCAAATCAAGGGTTTTACCTGGCTCTGCTTTTATAAGAGACCTCTCTCTAACAATTTCCAGCAAACGCTTCCGAGATTGATTGCAAGAAAGCCAGTCATTATTTCCAAGTGTAACCACGCTAACTCCTTATCAAAATAATATCATAGCGCTATAGAAAAAGAGTCATATGTATACTTCTAAAGCGCTTTCACGTGCTTTCTTCAGACATAGAGACACGGCCCGAAAACAACATCATAACTTCTCTCTCGCTACACCCATGCCACATAGCCAGATCAGACAAGCCGATAATTTCCTCTCCATCTACACCAACAATGGTAACCTCATCACCAACCTCCGACACCACACCATTAAGATCGAGTACACAATGTTCAAGCGATACACCCAGTACCGGAACACGACATCCACGAACCAGCATCTCCATAGTGCAGCTCTCTTTAGGATTTCTTAAACCATCATTCAACCCAACTGGAACAACCCCAGTTAGAGTTGAATTACGACTCATGTAAGGGCTTGGCCCATTTGAAATGCCAGTCTGACAATTAATATGGATAATACGGCTCTTTATTGACCGCAACACTGGCCTAAACATTGATGCATTGCCAACATCCGCATCCGTACACGGCAGTCCGTACAATAAGTGACCAACACACACTGCATTACTCATATCCTGATGCCGTGCCAACAAGTTGGCACTAGATTTGGACTGTGTAACTGGGATAACGACACCCTCAGCCGCTAAATTTTTCAGCACATCATCAAATGCCTTAATTCTGGCACGAGACCATTGGGCTCCAGAGTTATCGTGGAAAGGTACATGGGTATAAATGCCCACGACGCTGATTCCGGGCATAACCACCACCTGCTTAACAAACGCTGCCAATGCATCCAAGGACACACCAAGACGACGAAGACCACAATCAACCTTTATATAAATGTCCCGAGGTTGACCGTTAGGCGTACTCAGAGCTTCCGCGCCAGCAAGATCAACGATGGTAGGTATAAAACCAGCTTCCGCCACATCCACAAGTTCTGTCGGAGGGCAATGACTCAACATGACGATAGGTGTCCTTATTCCAGACCTACGTACCTCTATTGCCTCATCAATGTTCCCTGTCACCAAGGCTAAAGGATCCGAGTCAGCCAATACGCGTGCAACGTTTATAACACCGTGACCATACGCATTAGCCTTTATGGCCGGCATAATGTGCACACCAGGCCCTGCTAAACGCGAAACCTCTGACATATTGTGTCGTAAAGCATCCAAGCTTATCTGGCCCCAAAGGGGCCGTGTCGAAACAACCATGAGAGCCCACCATTCATTCCGGCCAGGATAAAACTATCACCCAGCAGCACCCCACGCCTCACTGTCCTAGGAGTACGTTAGCTATTTAATTTTCCGACCATAAAGCTCTAAACGATGTCCAACCAACTCAAAACCGAGGCGCGTTGCTATTTCCTCTTGAAGATTCTCTATTTCTTCATTCTGAAACTCCACCACCACCCCGGTATCAATATCAATAAGATGGTCATGATGATCCGTAGACGCTTCCTCGTAGCGCGATTCACGACCATCGAACGCGTGTCTTTCAAGTATTCCTGCCTCCTCGAATAGTCGTAAAGTACGATATACAGTCGCGATGCTGAGACTTGCATCAATAGCCGCAGCACGGCTGTAAAGCTCCTTAACGCTTGGGTGGTCACTGGATTCTGAAAGCACGCGAGCCACGATCCGCCGCTGTTCAGTCAGGAGAATACTTCTCTCCTCACAAAGCTTCTCTATTCTAGAGGTCATAATAGTTCCAGCAAACTTCTCTTGTCGACATACTGACCAAGGTTAGGGTTCCCATAACAGCATAACGTCTCTAGTAGCATAATTGCGAGAGTGATCTATAAATTTTTTACTTGCGAATGATTATCATTCACTGTATTGATACTGCGACTCATTCGCATATCAGCAAATAATCTACCAACATAGGCCCACAAATTATGAAGTACGTACCAAATTATATGTTACCCGTCGCAGGATTAATGCTTTTGGCATTTATGCTGCTTGCTTTTCTTAACACTCAAGCAAAAAGTAACGAGCTCAACATATATTCCTATCGAAAACCTCACCTTCTCGAACCCCTGACTGATCGCTTTCAGGCCCGCACTGGAATCGTGGTCAACAGCGTCTTTCTTAAAAAGGGGCTTCTTGAACGCCTAGAAGCAGAAGGCATGAACAGCCCGGCCGACATTGTGATGACAGTCGATATTGCCCGTTTGAAGGCTTTAACAGACGCTGGCTTGGTACAGTCTGTATCGTCTGACGTGCTGGAAGCAAATATCCCCGCACAGTATAGGGACCCTAACGGGATGTGGTTCGGCCTGACCACCCGTGCTCGCGCGATATATTACTCAGTTGATCGCGTGGATCCTGGCGAACTCTCAACGTATCTGGATTTAGCGAACCCAAAATGGAAGGGGCGTATCTGCATACGTTCCGGGCACAACATATACAATCGGTCCCTGATCTCCTCCATGATTAATCATCATGGCGAAGCAGCAACCGAGGTGTGGCTGAAAGGGCTGCGGGCCAATCTAGCGCGCAAACCTCAAGGTAATGACCGCGCTCAGGTTAAGGCTATAGCGGAAGGACTTTGCGACCTAAGCGTTGGGAATACCTACTATATGGGAAAGATGAAAGTGAACCCAGATCAGCAGGCGTGGGCTGACGCCGCAGCAATCTTCTTTCCCAATCAAGATACTCACGGGACCCATGTAAATATTAGCGGCGTGTCAGTTACCAAGAGCGCGACAAATATTAGCAACGCCATTGCCTTTCTTGAGTTCCTGACTAGTGACGAAGCACAGGAAATCTACGCAAGAGATAACCTCGAATATCCGGTAAAGGATGGTATTCCGTGGCATCCGGAGGTCGAATCTTGGGGTGGTTTTAAAGCTGATTCGATGAGACTCATTGATGTTGCTGCCCAAAGCCCGGCAGCAACAATGCTTGTCGATAAAGTCGGATTCGATAATTAGTCGCGGAACGCGCTACATGCTGAATCTTCTTCATACCTTCCTCCTCAGCATGTAGCGCCAGCGACCCAGCCAACGGTTTAACAGATATTTAAAGTTAGTGTCATAAAACGACTACATCGGACAAATATTAGCAGTGAACATTAAACTCAAACCTAGGAGTCAAAACCAATGCGAAGTATATTAAGGTTGCGTTATGTTGCGAGCCGGGCCGCGATGTTTGCAGCCGTTCCTGTTCTCATGTCAACCGCGACGCTTGCAGATAGCACAACTGAACGTCTTCTGGAGCTCGAATCATTGCTGGCTAAGCAGCAGGCTCAAATTGAGGCGCAAAACCGGTTGCTCGACCGTTTAAGCAAAGAACTCTCAGACGTGGCCCTGAAACCAGAACCCGCACCAGCAGAAATTCCGAAAGATATTGTGAGGTCACGGGGTTCAAAAGTTAAAGCCAGTTTCTACGGTCAGGTAAATAGAGCTTTCCTATTCTATGATGACGGTGGAGAAAAAGATGTTCGGTTCGTCGATGCCGACACATCCTCGACCCGAGTCGGTTTCAAAGGTTCCGTAAAGGCGACCAAGAATACTAAACTCGGCACAACGATTGAGCTGCAGTTTGAATCCAATTCCTCCGGTGATGTTGACCAGTTTGACAACACCGCAACAATTGGAAGCAATAGTTTCACCGAACGGAAGCTTGAGGTCTTTGTTGATAATAAATCCATGGGCAAAATTTCCCTTGGACAGGGAAGCACAGCAAGTGACGGCAGCTCGGAGATTGATCAATCCGGAACAGGGTTAGCGGGTGCTGCCTCAGCGCCGGATGGCCCAGCCGGCGGCCTAGGTTTTGTGGTATCAGGTGACACAACGCCAACTGGTACCGGAAATCCCGATACCAGGATCAAAGATGTTTTTGATAACCTAGACGGATTAAGTCGCGACGATAGAATCCGCTATGATACTCCGAGCTTTGGAGGGTTCAAACTGCACACGTCTATCGTGGATGGTGGAGAATGGGACCTTGCTGCCTCCTATGGCGGGACATTGGGCAGCACAAAACTGCGAGGAAAACTTGGTTATGCCAATAAGTCTGGTACGGCCACCTTCCCCGAAGAGGTACTGTCAGGCTCTATTTCTGCGAAACTAAAAAACGGACTGAGCGTAACAGCCGCGTCAGGTAAGGGTGAAGACGACGACTCAAGTAATGAACGGTCCTTCACATACGGTAAAATTGGATACCAAACCAAAATATTTTCTATTGGAAGCTCCAGCTTTTCTGTAGACTATGGCCGCTACGACGATGCTGATGCTGCTAATGACGAAGCGACAACGCACGGTATTGCTTTCGTTCAGAAGATTAGCGACTGGGGTGCAGAGTTTTATGGATCATACCGTAACTACGAACTCAAGCGACCGGGAACCAACTTTAACGATATTGATATTGTGTTTACGGGTACTAGGATTAAATTCTGAAACTAAAGTGTGTTGGCATACACCGATGATATTAGGGCGCTTTATAAGCGCTCTAATTATCGGTGGATGCCTTCTTGCGTGCACAGCTAACACCACTGACTATTCATCTCATGAAGAGGTCTCAGAGGGCCCCGGTCTATTGTCAGGTAAGGATGGAGAATTTGTAATTTTTGAGCGCTGATACTTAGAATCATGCTATCCTCGAATCTATGACCGACCGAATGACGATTGTAGGGGCATCCCTCCTAACGACTATTTTAATCGCATCTGCTTTTACGAATGAAGCAGTGAGTGCCTTGAAGTACCTGATTTCGACTTACTCACTAATCTACCTAGACTCCGCAAGCCTTCTAATTGGTTGCCTCTAGTTATTTGGACTAGCTCGGTATAGCTGTTCTATAGTGAGTCTAGCATTTGAACTGTTACTAACGTTACACGCTATAACTCAGATATTTCTGTACAGGTCGAGGCAAATTCCTGCACATTTTCTCCTCGACACTTTAACTAAACGCCAGATGGTCACACGGAGAGGAATGTGAGAGGATTACCATAACTAACCAAGGAGCAAGAACTTGGATAAATTCCGTGTAGACCTATACAGCGATACGAATACCCGTCCATCTGCGGCCATGAGGCAGGCATGCGCTGACGCAGAAGTTGGCAATGAACAAGCAGGAGAGGACCCTACTGTTAATCGCCTATGTGAAATGGTTGCAGACCTCATGGGAAAGGAAGCAGGTTTATATGCACCATCTGGATCCATGTGTAATGAAATTGCATACAGGGTTTGGTGCCGACAAGGTGATGAAATTATCCTTCACCGAACCGCCCATGCAGTCCATGCAGAAACCGGAGCCCCAGCCGCGCTGTCCGGTCTCATGCTGCACTCGCTTGATGGCCCTCGGGGTCAGTTCAGCGCGGAGCAAGTGCGGACAGCAGTGCGGCAGCCTTTAACCAATCATAGACCAAGGTCTCGGTTAGTTTCGATTGAGCAAACGAGCAATCAGGGCGGGGGTACCATCTGGCCACTGGAACAGATCCAAGATATTGAAAAGGCTGCGAAAGATAGCAAGCTATATATGCATATGGATGGAGCCCGATTACTAAATGCGGTGGTGGAAACACGCATTACAGCAACTGAGTACGCCGCGCCATTTGACTCAGCTTGGATAGATTTCTCAAAAGGCTTGGGGGCACCGGTCGGCGCTGTCCTAGTCGGTTCGTCAGAGTTTATTGCTGAAGCATGGCGTTGTAAGCAGCAATTTGGAGGAGCAATGCGACAAGCAGGCATAATCGCTGCTGCGTGTATCTTCGCGCTTGAGCACAATGTCGACCGCCTTACTGAAGATCACGAGAATGCACGTTACTTTGCATCGCTCATTGGCGATTTACCAGGCATCAAACTCGAACTTGACCGAATCGAAACGAACCTCGTTTTCTTCGACGTATCGGCGACTGGTATGAGTGGTATAGATATTGCGAACCGTTTACGTCAACGCGGTATCCGCATTGGAGTTTCCGCACCGATGCGAATGCGCGCCGTTACTCACCTTGATGTTGCTCGAGCTGACATTGAGCTGGCAGCAAATGAGCTAAAAGCTACTCTTAACGAGTAGAAAATAAGATTTACAAAACCCCAACTGCATTTGACCTATACATTCTGATTAAAGATTGGCTTCGGAAACCATACAGATCAACCACTGATAAATTCCTCTAAGCAAGAGCTATGAAACAAGGGAAGGGCCTTTTGATCGATTGTGTGGGTTAGCCTCTGGCACTGCCGCCAGTAGTGTCTGAGTATATTCGTGCCGAGGATTAGAGAACACAGCCTCACTATCCCCCCACTCAACAATCTGACCCTGATACATAACCGCTACTTTGTCACTAACATACCTAATAACGCCAAGATTATGACTAACGAACAAGCAGGTTAAACCTAGTTCACTTTTAGTCTTTTTGAACAGATTAAGTATCTGCGCCTGAACTGATACATCAAGGGCCGATGTAGGTTCATCCGCTAGCAACAACTTTGGTCTCAGCATAATAGCACGAGCAATGGAGGCACGCTGTCGTTGCCCGCCACTTAGCTGGTGAGGGTAACGCTCTACAAACGAGCCGTTAAGGCCTACCAGATCGAGCGTCTCCTGTACTTTCTCAGCACGGGATACACTGTTACCAACGCCATGCACTTCCAGAGGTGCGGCGAGAGCGGCACCAATACTTTGGCGGGGATTAAATGAGGCAGTAGGATCTTGGAACACTGCTTGAACACTTCGCCGCATCAGTCTCAGATCTCTTCTTGCCAACAAATTGATATCGTGACCCTCTATTAGAACTCTTCCGCTTGTTGGCCGCATCAGTCTCAATATAATTCTGAGAAGAGTAGATTTTCCCGAGCCTGATTCCCCAACAATTCCCACCGTCTCTCCAGCCCGTATTTCAAGGTCGACGTTGACCAAGGCCCTCACATCACGGCGACGCCAGAAGGGCCCTGAACCCGTGAAACTTTTCGATAGAGATTGAACTTCTACCAAAGGTGAGGTCATTCCCCTACCTCTAGCCAACACCTAGCCATATGATCTGGTGAAACGGCATGCATGCTGGGTTCCTTCGAACATTTATCAAAACGACGATCACATCGGTCAGCAAAACGGCACCCAGATGGCAAAGAGAATGGCGATGGGATTTGGCCTGGAATAGACATGAGTTCATCTTGGACTGTATGTACAGTTGGTGTGGACTTGAGCAGAGCATCCGTATATGGATGCCTAGGGTGGTCAAAAATTTGTTCCACTGATCCTTGCTCCATTATTGCACCCGCATAGATCACGTAAACCCAGTCACAAAGCTCAGCAATGACACCAAGGTCATGAGTTATAAACAATATTGCCGTTCCATGATTCTCTCGAATCTCCCGAAGGAGCTGCAATACCTGCGCTTGAACCGTGACATCCAGCGCCGTTGTTGGCTCATCTGCTATCAACAATTCTGGCTCAAGAGCGAGTCCCATAGCAATCATTGCGCGCTGCTGCATGCCGCCTGAATATTGATGCGGGTACTCTACGGATCGATCAGCTGGGGATGGAATATGAACGTCCGCTAGAAGGTCAACTACGCGAGAGCGTGCTGACGACCAGTTAGAACCACGATGAATGACGTATGGCTCGCCAACTTGCTTGTCAATGCGCAAGACAGGGTTTAACGCTCGCATCGCGTCTTGAGGAATAAGAGAAAGTCTATCTCCTCGCACTTTGCGTAGGTCAGCCTCTGACATGGAAATAAGCGATTCGCCACTTAAGCGCACATCACCTTCAGTAACACTCGCGCCACGGGGTGCCAAACCAAGCGCTGACATAGCGCTTATTGTTTTACCGCTACCAGACTCACCAATTAGACCTACTATCTCACCAGGCCACACCTGAAGACTCACACGATCAACCACACGCGCCGTACCACGCCTAGATTTAAATTCAACGGTGAGACTATCAAACTCAAGTGTCGGCGACCGATCGCTACACCGGTGATGTCGTATCTGTTCTCGCATGAGTTCCTCTTGTTCCGCCGTTATCATCAATTAGCGTCCAGTATGGATTGTTCTGAGCACCTTCTCCATTCCAGTTTTTTCTCGTGTAACACAGCACACTAAGGTACAATTTCATCCTCTAAGACGGTACTAACAACTCCAGAGTTAATCTCTTTAGCGCGTAATTCTCGTGCCTTGTACAGTATAACCATCAACACGATAAGGTCGACCGACCCAATTGTCTTGTTCAATAAATTTTAATCATTTTAGACTATATAGAGAGTTGCAATGAAAAACCCTGCCTTACCAAGAAATAGCTTTCTTGAACTAGCACAATCGACCGAAATCTGTGACTCGAATAAGGGCGTATTTTTTATTGATGGCATATTTGGCCCTATAGCTGAAGCCAAAATATCTATACTGGATTGGGGTTTTCTTAGAAACGACAGCTGCTACGATACAGTAACTACCTGGCACGGAAAATTTTTTCGCCTTGATGATCACATCAACAGATTTTTGACGTCTGCCTCAGGCCTTCGATTATCCTGTCCATATACTGCTGATGAGGTACGCGAGATTTTAATGGCTGTTGTAGCACGATCTCAAATCCAAGACGCTTATGTCCAAGCAATATTAACACGCGGTCGTCCACCACCCGGAAGCCGCGATCCTCGTCTTGCTCAATGTCAATTTCACGCCTACGCGGTTCCTTATGTATGGATAGCTACTCCGGAAGTGCAGGAGAGAGGTCTCAATATGATCGTCAGTCATATTCCTCGTATCCCTCCCGAATCTGTGAATCCTAATTTCAAGAACTTTTCGTGGCTTGATATGGAAAGAGCTCTTATGGAGGCGTACGACCAGGGGGGGGAAACGGTCGTACTGGTTGATTTTGACGGTAATATTACTGAAGGCCCTGGGTTTAACCTCTTTGCAGTCAATTCTGGATCAGTGATTACTCCCGATCGCGGTGTGCTCGAAGGCATTACCCGCCGTACAGTAATTGAATTGTGCACTGAGGTTGGTACTCACTGCCAAACCAGCACTGTTACGAAGGACATGGCATCAAGCGCAGACGAAATATTTATTTCTAGCTCAGCAGGCGGCATAATGCCCGTTACAATTCTTGACGGCAAACCAATTGCCAACGGACGACCAGGGCCTCTAACAGAGCAATTGAGGAAACTCTACTGGCAAAAACGGGAATCCGGGTGGCACGGCACAGCAGTGAACTATAGCTAGAATTTGTATGAATCGGTTGCATTTACTAGCTCGTTGACAATACCAGGCTCGCTAGCAGCATGACCGGCATCATCCACGATACGTAAATCGGCTTCTGGCCAGGCCCTATGAAGATCCCAGGCCGACATCATTGGCGTACATACATCGTAACGACCCTGCACCAATACAGCGGGAATATGACGAATCTGATCTATGTTATGTAGAAGCTGCCCATCCCTCTCAAAAAACCCACCATTAATAAAGTAATGGCACTCTATCCGCGCAAATGCGATTGAAAAATCATCACTCTCAAAACGCGACACTCTCTTCTCATCCGGTAGTAACGAAAGAGTTCGGCCTTCCCAACCCGCCCATGCTCTAGCAGCCACTTTTCTTACTTCGTTATCTTCCGAAGTAAGTTGCTTATAGTATGCGGCTATCATATCACCACGTTCAGTTAACGGTATCGGTGCCAGAAACCTTTCCCAGGCATCAGGAAAAATTGAACTAGCACCTTCTTGATAAAACCACTCAAGCTCCTTGCGTCGCAAGAGGAATATTCCACGAAGAATCAATTCACTAACTCTTTCTGGATACTTCTGTGCATACGCCAATGAAAGGGTACTTCCCCACGAACCACCAAAGACCTGCCAACGATCTAGGGATAGTTCTGATCTAAGCATTTCCATGTCATTGACTAAGTGCCAAGTGGTATTGTGTTCAAGAGACGCGTGAGGCCGACTGCGCCCGCAACCACGCTGATCAAACAGTATTATCCGGTAAATTTTGGGATCAAAAAGACGTCGGTTATCCGATTGAGCACCGCCTCCTGGTCCGCCATGGATAAACACCACAGGTTTTCCCGAAGGATTCCCGCATTGCTCAAAATAAACATGATGACCGTCACCAACCGATAAATTTCCAGTAGCGTAGGGTTCTATTGGTGGGTAAAGGGTTCGAAAGTGTTCTATACTGCTCATAATATTAGCCCCAAATAACCATTTCTGACTCAAAAAAACACGCGAACGAACTGGAAAGTATTCTCAAGTAATCCTAGCTCTCTTCCACCTTTTTTATGACTGTATCACGCTTCCATTAAGCCTCGGATGTGACTGCAGAAATGGTTTTGAGATAAGACCACTTAACCCTGTATAGTTTGAGAATAGTGTAACGAAGCCCTCAAAATTATCGATATCACTTTGTTATGACGCTGTGCCTCCTTCATATTACGCAAATCACGAAACAGAAAGACTTTATTTTGAAATATACACGCATAAATTTGGAGACAATTACCTATGCCTCAATTTCTTTGCCACACCACCGCAGTATCTGAAAATAAAGCACTACGTATAGACTTGGACAATCGGCCACCAGTCGCGGTATTCAATATTGGTGGAACCTTCCACGTTACAGATGATACTTGCACTCACGAAGAAGCATCATTGTCTACAGGAGAGTTTGAGGATGGCATTGTGGAATGCCCACTGCATGCAGGATGCTTTGACGTAGCAACAGGCGAAGCCGTCGAGCCCCCAGCAGAAACGCCTCTTAGAACCTACCCAGTAACCATTATCAATGGTGAGATCTATGTTGAATTTGGGGATTAAAATTGGAATGAACAGTAAATTCCCGCATTTCCAAACCAGCAACATATTTGGCACTCATTGGCCCATAGCGTGAAGCCATTTCTGCACGCGCGCCTTGTTAGCTCCAAGGTCGTCACGGCCGTAAACAGATCGACTATAAATCGCAAGCGTTGATCTGCTAGGGCCAAGTGCAATGAAACGCACCGTTATTATGTCGGGAAATTGCCAGTATGGTGTTCGATATACATAATCCAGCTGTGCTTTCTTCTGACTACTTATTAATAGTGTTATGGATGAGTCTAAATCCATTATTGCCTGCCATTGTTTTTGTAGCATGGCAGCAGAAACCTCAAATTCTTTTGATGTAAAGTCAGGCACTGCCGAGCATAGATCAGTTGGACAAACGAGGTATTGATTTGATGTAGGGCGAAGGACTAACCTAGGGAAATCAACGACCTCAACCTCCCCGATTGGAAAGATTCGCGCCATTACACGCCCTCCTACCTCGGTAAGGAATAGAATTGCTACTAGACCAATAGCAATCCACAGCATAATTGCAACGCCGACAACAATGCGTCTAATCATTTACAACCCGACAGAGTTTCCATGCCATCAAGAACATATTATCTCATTAAATCAAATTATTTTGTTAGGTTGCTGGTCAAACTACCTAAACATATTAAGTTTGAGATACAAGCCTCAAAAAAGACTTATTGTTGGATTCTTTAACAGTTCTATATTTGTTGATGGCTAAAGAGGAGACATTAAACGATGAATCATTTATCTTTATTTCTAAACGTCACCATCAGCTTCGTTGAGTCAGATTAACCATGGTAGCCATAGCCAAAGAGATTAGTGCTGGTCGATTCCGCGAAGATGCTGGGAGGTATTTTGAAGACTTTGAAGTGGGAGCCATATACGAACATAGACCTGCTCGCACAATCACCGAAAGCGATAACACCTGGTTTACACTGTTAACTATGAATACACACCCAATCCATTTTGATGCTGAGTACGCTCAAAACAGTGAATTTGGCCAACGCTTAGTGGTTAGCACGCTAACACTATCTATTCTGATGGGCATGAGTGTTTCTGATATCAGTCAGAAAGCGATTGCTAACCTTGGCTGGTCAGACATAAAGATTCCTTCACCACTGTTTGTTGGGGATACCCTATACGGTGAATCTGAAGTTATATCATTGCGAGAATCCCGTTCGCGCCCTCAACAGGGAATCGTGAGCGTAAAAACTCTTGGACGAAAACAAGGGGGAGAAATAGTGATGAGCTTTGAACGCTCAGCATTGGTGCCGAAACGTGGTTTTGGAGTGGATGACCTAATGGACCAATCAAACGAGAAAAGCACATGAATAAACAGAACGATACTCGCAACGAGTTCAGTGCCGAAGATGAAGCGCAGATGCTTCATAGCATTGATCGATGGTTGGAACGTGATGTGCGCCCTCATGTCAAAAAATTTGATCATGCTGATGACTATCCACATGAGATTGTCGAGCAAATGAGGGAACTTGGCCTATTTGGCTCCACAATAGGCAGAGAGTATGGAGGACTTGGACTAAGGGTCGAAACATATGCTCAGATTATCACACGCATTGCTGAGGTTTGGATGTCACTTACCGGTGTTATCAATTCTCATTTGATAATGTCTGCAATCGTGGAGCGCTTTGGAACCAACGAGCAAAAACAGCATTTCTTGCCACGTTTTGCTACTGGCGAACTACGAGGAGCGTTGTCACTAACAGAACCGGACGCCGGCACCGATCTACAAGGCATTCGTACCCATGCAAATCGAATTGATGGTGACTATATTGTCAATGGCTCCAAGATGTGGACCACCAACGGCGTTCACGGAAGCTGTTTTGCAGTTCTCGTCAAAACCAATCCTAATGCGCACCCCGCCCATAAAGGAATGGCGATGATATTGGCAGAGAAAGGACCGGGTTTTGAGGTATGCGGTCAACTCAGAAAGCTAGGATATAAAAGCATCGACACAGCCGAGTTATCTTTTCAGGACTACCGCGTCTCTGCAGACCGACTAATTGGTGGAGAGGAAGGACAAGGGTTTCAACAGGCAGTAGGAGGCCTTGAGCTTGGTCGCATTAATGTGGCCGCTCGAGGAGTAGGAATTGCTAATGCCGCGTTGAAGGACTCAGTGGCATACTCTCAAGTGCGTAAAACGTTTGGAAAGCCAATATGTCAACATCAAGCCATACAAATAAAGCTTGCCGACATGGCAACACGTTATGAAGCAGCTCGACTGCTCACGGAACAAGCAGCTCGAATATATGATTCTGGTGAGCGCTGTGATCTAGAAGCAGGCATGGCTAAATTACACGCATCTGAAGCAGCACTGGCTAACGCTGAGGATGCGATGCGGATTCATGGTGCATATGGCTATTCAACCGAATATGATATCGAGCGTTACTTCCGTGATGCACCGCTACTATGTATTGGCGAGGGGACAAATGAGATCCAGCGATTGATTATCTCCCGTCAGTTGATTGCTCGAAATCCGACCTAGACAATCCTTTCACAGATGAGTAAAGGCCCCTCTCAATTATTTCAAACGTTACGCCACTAGTCTTTTTTGCTGAGTCTCGTCAAATAATCTGTACATCGTATTCTCGTCATCTACAACGGTCACAAGCAGGATCAATCCCTTAGGTGGATACATCAGAAATACGGCCAACCAGCGGTAAAGAACCCTTCCTTTTGCTAATCCTAAAATGTGTGACCTCTCAAAAACATACCTCAAGAAAGGTACTACAAAGTTAGGCTGTTTGCTTCGTCGATTCTCCATCCTTACGATAGAACATGCCCAATTCCTATTCTCTATGAACTACGACATGAAATGAAAGCACTATCCAACATTACTGTTCTTGATCTTACGCACGTACTTGCCGGACCCTACGGAGCGATGTTGTTAGCAGACTTGGGCGCTCGAACAATAAAGATTGAACCTCCCGGTGGTGATCTGACGCGCAACCTTCTCGCGAATGACCCAAAGCACTCTCATAACGGTATGGGCGCCTATTCCTTAGTTCTTAACCGCAACAAGGAGAGCATTTGTATAGACCTTAAGAAAAAAGAAGGAATTTCTCTTTTCTATGACCTAGTGGCCAAGGCTGACGTCATATTTGATAATTTCAGCGCTGGAGTTACAAAACGCCTCAAAATCGATTACTCACATTTATCTGCTATAAATTCGCGAATTATTACGTGCTCAGTAACAGGTTTCGGACATACAGGCCCTGGATGTGACCGCACCGCCTTTGATCTAGTGGTCCAAGCCGGAGGTGGAGGCATGTCCATAACCGGCACCGACGATAGCAGTCCCGTTCGGGCTGGAATACCTATCGGCGATATTGGCGGTGGTCTTCTTGGAGCCATTGGTGTCCTTGCAGCACTCCACGCCCGAGAGCAGACTGGTCGGGGACAACATGTGGATATAGCCATGCTTGACGGTCAGATTTCATTTCTGAATTATATGGCAGGGATGTTTCTTTTATCTGGCGAAGGACCAGGAGCACTGGGAAACCAGCATTTTCTGCATGTCCCATATAACGCGTATTCGACAAAAACACGACATATAATCATCGCTATTATTACTGATGAATCCTGGAGCTCATTGGTGAAAGTATTGGGCGAACAAAGATTGGAAAACCCCGACTTCTCTGGTCAGCCCGGCAGGTGGAAACATCGAGAGTTTATTGACAAAGTGATCTGTGAAAACTTATTGACAGACACCTGCGAGAACTGGATGGAGAAGTTTAAGATGGCCCGAATTCCACACGGGCCCGTCAACGATTTATCGCATGCACTATCTGACGAGCAAATTCTTTTCCGTAATATGGTGGTGGAGGTCCGTCACCCGGATGGAGGTATTATCCGTATGCCAGGAAACCCAATAAAGCTAAGTGATACACACGAAGAAACCTTTTCTTCACCTCCGCTCTGTGGACAACACACTGATGCGATACTCACTGAGTTACTAAATCTTAGTGCGGAACAACTTGCCAAACTGCGCACTTCTCAAGCAATTAGCTAAACGTCGAATTTTGTATAGCGCCATGTCCGAAAAAGTTTTCATAAATGAGGTTGGGCTTCGCGACGGACTACAGAACCTAGATACATTCATTTCTAGTGACGGAAAACTAGCACTATGCCGGTCATTCATTGATGCGGGGTTGAAAGAAATCGAAGTGACAAGCTTTGTGTCACATAAGGCTGTCCCACAGATGTCAGATGCCGATAGACTGTTCTCCAATCTTCCTGATCTGTCAGATGTCGATTTCTCAGCACTCGTGCCAAATATTAAGGGTTATGAGCGCGCACGCGAGGCAGGCGCCAAGCGAGTAGCGCTTGTAGTTGCAACCACAGAAACATTTAATCAACGCAATATCAATATGACTTTTTCTGAAGCGGTTTCCATTAGTGAGAAAGTTATTGCACTTGCCCAAGTCGATGGAGTGCGCGTTCGTACGTATATTTCTGGATCCTTTGTATGTCCTTACGAAGGAATCATACCAGTGAATCAAGTATTAGACTTAACTGAACGTTTGCTGGCGGCCGGAACAGATGAGGTTGGCATTGCAGATACCACTGGCGCAAGCAACCCCGCTCACTGCCAGAAACTGTTTTCAGCCGTCACACAACGATGGGGACCAGAACGCTTTAGCGCTCACTTTCACGACACCCGAGCAATGGGCCTTGTATTGGCATGGATCGCTCTTCAGGAAGGAATACGTCGGTTTGATTCTTCCATTGGCGGGCTTGGCGGATGCCCCTTCGCTCCTGGCGCAGCCGGAAATCTCGCAACAGAGGATCTAGTATTTATGCTTAATCAATCTGGGTACAAAACCGATATCAATTTCGATAGACTTTTGTTAGCAATTGCTACAGCCGAGCAATTGACTGGAAAGTCACTCGGAGGTCGAATTATGCCGTGGTGGACTTCCCAAGATAAATAGGCTTGATAGAAAACCATGAATAAATGTCTCATAGAAAAAAGAGGAGAAGAAACAAATAGGAATCATGTTTCTTTATCAGTCGAGACGACCAATTGCCAGTATTCTCAGATCACGCCTAGTTTGATCCCTACAGTGCTAAATATAACCACCTAAAAAACTCTTCTCCATCTCATGTCTTAGCTCAAGGGCCAGTGACGTGTCAGGCGCTTCAACATTCGTCCATCTAACAATACTGCCCTGGTGTACTCGTTGTGTAAGCCTTAAACCACTAGCGAGGCCAATCGGCAGTGCGCCTTCGCTAATGGCTAACTCTGCTGAAGTTAATTGTCCATATATAGTGTAACCACCCTCCCCATCGAGGATATCCCCAGCATGGAGGTCCCGCTTAGCTATCGCTACAACATCGGCAAGAAAACTTTTAGGTATTCCTGTGGGCTCACCCCGAAGTGCAACAGAAGCTACGCTTATACCGAGCTCCATCCCAATTAGATGAAATGGTCGGTATAAACTAGCGAACTCACCCGTCAGATCTGTTTTCAAACCATACTCTTTAAAACAACGACGAGAGTAATCCCCAGACGCTGAAAAAGTTACGTATATTCCCCATCGGAGATCGTTCACTACAGGTGTCTCGTCACGACGGAGGCTGGAAACCACCTCTACCGTACCTGGAAACTCCAAGATGCCACCTGCCTTATCCGGAATCAATTTAGCTGATATATCATCTATGCCACATGGCGGAAAGCCAAGGCCTGCCGATGGAGGCTTAAGCCCAGTTGCGTTAGCAACTGCAGCCATTTCTATTGCCGACTTCGTGCCATCGATGAACGAATTAAACATCCGAGGATTAAAGTCACCAGCCTTAACCTGTTCCGCGTCCAAGCCGTAGTGCTGCCAAA
Source organism: uncultured Alphaproteobacteria bacterium (assembly GCA_913041535.1). Lineage (GTDB taxonomy): Bacteria > Pseudomonadota > Alphaproteobacteria > VGEJ01 > VGEJ01 > CAJWJK01. Next base: position 46,546 of record CAJWJK010000001.1, on the reverse strand, counting down.
CTGAATCTGGAGTTGAAAAATGATAACTCGGAAGATACTTAGTCCCCTTCCCAGCGCAAACAACCTCAAATCCACAAGTTTCTGCCCAATCGACCAACTCACAGATCAACGCCGGTTGATCACCGTACGCTAGTGAGTAAATGACGCCCGCCTTCTGTGCGCGTCTAGCCAAGATAGGTCCCACCAAAGCGTCGCACTCTACATTAACCATAACCAGGTGTCGCTTGGCCTCAAAACATGCGAGCGCATGCTTAGCTCCCGCAATGGGATCCCCTGTGGCCTCAACCACAACTTCAACTCCAGCGGTTTTTACAAGTAACTCTACCTCACTCGTCTTTAGAGGAATGTCATCGGTCCAGTGAACCTTATCCAAAGCACCTTGTATCTTCTCCGGTAAGATGTCGGCAATACCAACCAACCTTAAACCAGGAGTCTTCTGGACCTGTGCTAGAAACATAGTCCCAAATTTACCTGCACCAATTAAACCTATACCTATCGGACGAGCGTCAGCAGAGCGCTGCCTTAACGAGCTTGAAAGATTCACAATAAATGTCCCATTGTCAGATATAATCTCTGCTGGCCACAGCGTCGATTCCGGTGAGTCTTTCGCTTTGGTCCCATAATTTGATAGCAAGCTCCGAATCGTATGAACGTCGGGAAGACTCTGATCTACATGTTCGATCAAAGTAGGCTCCGGTCACACCTTCCAGCTTATTTGATAATGCGAGATTAACTAAACCTTGCGCACCCTTCCTAGGTGAGACAAATAATACTGTCATCGGCAGGATTATTAGGCGTGCTAATAACGGCGTGTTATTGAAAATTCTCGTAGCCACAATTCCTGGATGTACACAGTTTGCCGTTATACCTGTGTTCCCAAGGCGCCGTGATAATTCGTAAGTGAACAGCACATTGGCAAGTTTCGATTGCGCGTAAGCTTTATACACGTTCCAATGTCCCTCGCCATGGAGGTCCGCAAGATTAATTCGTCCCGCCCGATGCGCACTCGACGTTACGTTGATGATCCGTGCCGACGGCATTAGCTGTTTGAAGAGCAGCCTAGTCAATAAAAAAGGTGCTAAGTGATTGACGGCGAGGATCATCTCCATACCTTCCGCTGTAATCTTACGACGACTAGTTACTAAACCAGCATTGTTAATAATTATATTTAGTCCACCTATTTGGCTTTGCACATCCAATGCAAGCTGGCGCACTTCTGATTGTGACGAGAGGTCAGCAATGAAGAGACATGCCCGCCCTGGCCCGTTCAACTTTTCAATCTCAGCTAGAACTGCCTCTCCACGGTCACGATTTCGGCAAACCAACAGCACCTTTAAGCCTTGCGCAGCCAAACTAAGTGCTGCTTCCCGACCAATGCCTGAGCTAGCTCCAGTGATGAGGCAAGTGCTCTGACGGGGCTCCTCTCGCATCAGAATAGTTGCTCCGGCCAAGAATGAAAAATATCAGAAACCACCCTTATCTAGAAACGATCAAATCCACGATGCCCGACATACGTGGCGGCTCACCTTCTGTTTTGAACCTCATCACACGCCAAGTTTAACGCAGCACAGAACCTCTATATCTTCTTACATGCATCATCAAAATTCTCTTTTGGAAAAGCCGGCATGGTCCGCGTACGAGCAATCCCCTCCTTGGCCATCCAAATCGAATAAGCCAGTACCGCCTGTGGGTCATCGCACTCGACAACTTCAACGAAGTCAAATTCTCCCTGTGTATAGTACAACGCTTCGATAACGATACCTAACTCTTGAAGTTTAGGCGCTACAATCTTCCAACGGTCTTCGGTACGTGTTGCCCAATCCGAACCCATCGTACCATAGTAAATATACTTCATAGTATCCTCCGAACACTTTGTGCAGACACACCTTTACCTGATAGCAATGCATTTCTCTGCCAACATCAGAACGTGTAATCGCGCCCCTTTGACTTTGCTAATTCTCTTGCGCTCGGATTAGCCGACGGACGAAACGGCATTTCAACGATCTCAGCAGATACCGGGTGTTCTGGGGTGTCCGCATATTTCTCTGGGAGATGTACTGTCAGTTTGGTGCCAACTGCCGAACATGAAGGTGGAACAAAACCCATGGCAATATTGGTTTCCAGTTCGGGAGAAAACCATGGCGAAGTAACAAAACCAAGAGGCTGTCCTTCTTTATCTCCGATCAGCCAGAAATCGGGAGCGTATTCATCAATCGGTTTTCCACCCAGAACAAGTCCTACCAGAGTTTGCTTAAAAGGAGGATTCCCGGATTCCACCTGATCCCGAATTCTCTCTAGGGCTTCTTTCCCAATATAATCAGCAGTCTTCCTACGTGGAACCTGGTAGCCAAGATTTACTTGAAAAGGAACATGTTCCCAATCCATATCCTGGCCCCATGATAGAATACCGGCAGCGATTCTCCGATGATGAGCAGGGGCAATAACCATTAAATTGTGCTTCTCGCCAGCCTCTACTACTGCGTCCCACATATCCTCAGCATACAACGTGGCATCACGCAGATAAATTTCATAGCCTTTTTCGCCAGAAAACCCGCTCTGAGAAATTATACACTCACGACCCCCAATTTTTGCAGCCAGCATGCCATAGGGTGGAACTGCATGAATGCTAGAACCAACTAAATCAGCCATCAACGCCTCGGATTTTGGCCCTTGAATTTGTACTGGCGATACGTCTATCTCACCAATCTCAACATCGAAGTGCTTTCCAGCATTAACCCCTTGAAGCCATAACATGGTATCCGAGTCAGCAAGGCTAAACCAAAATTCATCCACAGCAGGACGCAATAGAACAGGATCGTTTAAGATTCCGCCACGCTGATTACAAAGGATAACGTAACGACCTGTCATCGGCTTAATAAGAGTAGCATCACGCGTAATGACATAATCGACAAATGCCTCTGCATCAGGTCCTTTAACCTGAACCTGACGCTCGACAGCGACGTTCCACATTGTTACGTGATTAACGATAGCGTCATATTCAACCATAGCGCCGCCATCTTCGGGTCTTACATATCCTCGAGGATGATACATTCGGTTATATATGGTTGCTCGCCAACATCCGTGTCTCATCGAAAGATGCCAATAGGGGGACTTTCGTACACGAGTTGAAATCAGTAGTTCCACAGCGGTTGGTCCACTTTGGCGCAGGTTGTAGGGTACGAGGCGATCGCTTTGATCAACCACATCTTCAAAGTTCCGATGTTCCGAACTAGTAGAGGTACTCATCGACAATCTCCTAAATTAATAACCAGTAAAATAATGCAATGTCTCTGTGGTGTTATTGGATATCCTTAGCTCTCAAGTGTGAAAGGCCAGACATCTCTCCAACCACATCCAGCAGCGCAGAGAAGTCCCTTCCGCCAAAATCCGCTCTTCGACGAGCAAGATTTAAGCATTCCCTCGCAACACCTCCCATCAGAACAGGCACTCCCGACTGCCGCGCTGCATCCGTCACAAGACACATGTCCTTGTACGCAAGTTCAATAGTGAATCCGGGTTCTGTATCACCAGAAAGAACCTTCACGGGCCAGAGTCTTGCAAGATGGCCGTTAGTTGCTGTGGTGTCTAGTACTACCTTTAGCATACCTTCTACATCAAGACCCATGGCAAAACCTAGACTCAGTGCCTCCGCTGACACCTGGGCCGTCGCAATGGCTAAGAAATTGTTGACCAACTTGGTCCTTATTCCTGCACCTGGGCCACCGCAGTGGTGCACCGTCGAACCCATGGTCCCTAAGATCGGCCTTAATCTTCCGTAGTCGTTATCAGTCGCACCGACCATGAACAATGCCTCCCCTACTTCGGCTCGATCAACAGTACGGCCAATCGGAGCATCGGAAAAACCATATCCATTTTCAAGACATGCGGCTGACACCTCATCTGTTGTCTCGGGGTCAACAGTACTTGTATCTACGATCAAAGTCCCCTTTTCCGCATGAGTCAGAACACCACCATCCGCTAGAATAACCTGTCTCACTTCACGAGACGTCGGTAAACAGCAAAAAACGATATCTGCCTTCGCTACCGCCTCACATATTGATTGAGCTACTTGTGCCCCATATTGTTCAAGTTCTGTAACTGCCGCAACGTCAATATCGTATACCGTCAAGTTCGCTCCCGATTGTGCTAGATGGCGAGCTAAAGGTCCCCCCATCGCTCCTACTCCAATAAATGTTAGTCTTTCTCCCATGACCCTATGCCTTTCGCGTAACGAATGTTCCCTAACCGCGCAAAACCCCAAGCTGATCTGCGTACCCTGTTGGATCTACCGTCACATCAATTAACGATGGCCCCTCCACGTTTATCGAAGCTTTAAATGCGTGCACTAAACCATTGATAGAATCTACACGCCATGACCTACACCCCATGCCTTCCGCAGTACGAGAAAAATTTGTATTCGGGTAACGGACACCCACACTTTGCCGTTGCTGTCTTTGTTGTTTGATATCAATAAGAGATAATGCCGCATCATTAAGAACTATAACTGTTATATTGCATCCCAAGCGTACTGCAGTAGACAACTCAGAAAGACACATCATTAGGCCAGCGTCTCCAGTAAACGCAATTATCGGTCGATTGGGCTCTTCCAGAGATGATGCTATTGCAGCAGGCACGGCGAAACCCATAGTCGATAGTCCATTGGACTTCAAAACATCATGTGGCCTTTTCGCCTTCCATAAGCCCATCGCTGAAAACATATGCGCCCCAGAATCAACAGAGATTCGGTAGTTTTCCGTAGCTATATCTTGCACTGTCTCAACGACGTTTGCAGTATTGATCATTTTGGCATCTTTCATCGATGACTCAGTGCGCATATCAGATCGTAATTTGGCCACCTCCTTATACGACCATTTGCTCGCCGTTTTTTCCAATGCGCCATTCAACCTCTGCGTGAGACAATCAAGGTCTCCCCATGCGATATATCGAGGCTCACAGGGCATCGCACGATACGGGCCCTCATTAATCGTCACTAAGTCACCAGAGTACCCCCAGTTTCCAGGAATTATTTCGACAGCATCAACACCGTAGAACAGAATTACATCCGCCTGTCCTAAGGTCCTCGCCTCGGTCCGTGCCCCGGTAAATACTCCCGTGAAAAGAGGATGCTCATCAGGCACCACACCCTTAGCCTTATACGTCACAAGAACTGGGGCATTAAGTTTTTCAGATATATTGATAATTCCCCTAGCACACTCATCCGTCCTTGCTTCCAAGCCAACGATTATTACCGGTCGCTGAGCACCCTCTAAAGCACTAGCTACTTCAATAAGGGCACCAGCCCGAGAGCCTCTGCCATCAATAGATTCGGAGTTTCTTGAAACATCTACCATTGCAGATGCTGCCTTGCTAGTCATATCAAAGTGAACAGGGCCCCTGGGATGTGACAAGGCAATGTCAAACATTTCATTAATGCGACCCCCGCTACTATTCTCGGATAATCTCTCAGAAGCCTTAGTGAGAGGTGCAAATATCGCACCCTGATCAATCCCCTGATGAATTGTGTTAGGTTGTTGATCTCGGGAATCTGTAATGGCAATCAGAGGAGCACACTCCAGAAATGCGTAGGCAACACCATTCACCATACTAGCGGCTCCTGGGCCAATACCGGCTAGGGCTCCGCCAGGTTTTCCACTCAATTCCCCCGCTACAGAAGCCATAATTGCCGCAGATGTTTCTGTTCTACATAGAATAAAGTCCATATCGCTTTTAGCTGCAGCATCGATGAGATCAAGTGACGAACCACCTCCAGGAACGCCAAACAGTCGTCGCACCCCCCTTTGCCTGAATGCATCGACAATAACTTTTGCGAGTTTTTCCTGGGTAGCCATCCAATTACCAAAAGTCAGATGCCATCTGATCCCTAAGTACCTGCCATTATTTAGCTGCGATCAAAAGGTTGTCCCACCACGATCTCTAATACCACACTGGAACAACAAAAATGAGTACAAGGTCAGGCTGGTATAAGAATACAATAACACTTTTAGCGAATGATACCGTTAACTGTTGTGCTACCCACAATACATCCCCGACTGGATACTCTGTCGAGATCAAACATTGCAAACGCCAGACAACCTATCAAATGCGAGCTTGACCCCAAAATCGTCCGTTACCAAACAAAATTCTTGATTGGTCAACCGCGGCCAATGAACGGCATCTTGGATGCCATGACTGTCATAAACTGAACATTCGCATCAAGAGGCAGACTGGCCATGTAAAGTACTGCACGTGCAACGTTATCAACATCCATCGTTGGCTCAGGCACCACAGACCCGTCGGCCTGGGGCACTCCATCTTTCATGCGCGCAGTCATCTTACTTTCAGCATTACCAATATCTATTTGCCCGCAATTAATGTCGAAGGCCCGACCATCCAATGCCGCTGAACGAGTTAGCCCAGTAATAGCGTGCTTACTGGCTGTATACGGCGCCGAGTTTGGGCGTGGCGCATGAGCCGATATAGAGCCATTATTAATAATGCGCCCACCCCTTGGGGCTTGTGTCTTCATCACTCTAAATGCTTGTTGAATACACAAAAAAGTGCCTGTTAGATTGGTATCAATAACTGAGGACCATTGCTCATAGGTCAACTCTTCAATTGGCATACCAGGAGCCGACGTGCCCGCATTATTGAACAAAAGGTCAAGCCGGCCAAACCTATCAGTAGTTTGATCAAATAAACCTCTAACCGATAAGGCATCACTAACGTCCGTTTCTACAGCAATACATCTTGCGTCAGTTTTACTTGCCGTTAACGTTTCATTAAGCGCCTCGACACGACGACCCGCAGCAGCTACAGCGTAGCCATCCGTCAAAAGAGCACGGCACACGGCACGGCCAATACCACTCCCCGCACCCGTAACAATGGCGACCTTTTCCATTGATACCAGCTATTTAATTCGTGCTTCGTTGAATTCGACGTGTTTGCGAACTACCGGATCATACTTTCTAAAAGTTAGCTTCTCCGTCTGGGTACGGGGATTCTTCTTTGTAACATAATAAAATCCGGTACCGGCGCTGCTTACTAACTTTATCTTAACAACAGCTGCTTTAGCCATGGCTAACCTCCATAGGACCCTCGCGGGAGGCACGATATACGTACCAACCCCTAAGTCAACTGCACACAAGAATATTTCGTGAGACCTTGGTAGTCCAATGCAAAATTTATGGAACCAAATAAGGTGTCTTGACCCATTTACACGACCGTCTCTCAGCGTTTGTCCATAGATTCAATTAATCGCCGAGTTTATCCGCGGCAATACCTCAGTGGCCATCAGATCCATGGAACGGCGCGCAAGAATAGGATCAACCCAGTCATGACCTGCATACATAAGAGTACCGAAGTCCCCTACTTGCTCCCTAAACTCGAGAAGTTGATCCACTACGTGGTTTACCGTGCCACAAACCACCACTGCATCAACTATTCCCTCTGTAGTAATTGAATGGTCTGAACAATCCGAATTTTCTTTAAATAGATTACTTCGACCAGCACGAATCAGTTTCCTCGAAAGTTGATTATAGTAAAAGTGATGGGGCCCATCCTTTCCGCGACCATAATCTCGCGCCACTCGCTCATCATCGGATACAAAAATACTCTTTGCCACACGCCAATTTGCACTATCTGCGGTTACCCCTGCCTTTTCGCATCCTTTGGTATACATAGTCCAATGAGTTTCTACCCACTTAGGTAGAAGAAAATTTGCTGAGATCGGAGACCATCCCCGTTCTGCTGCTGACATTACGCTCTTGGAATAGGGCTCAACCGCGGTCACCACTATAGGGGGATGTGGTTTTTGAAACGGCGTCAGCATTACACCTTGACCAATTTCTTCCCATAATGTGCGTTCGGTAGTGATATTCCAGAAGCAGCCGCTAAGGTTATATGGAGCAGGTTTTGTCCATAAAGCAATTATCATGTCAATTGCTTCAGAGAACATAGCACGTCGATCTTTATCTAGGGTTTCAAAAATTTCCCAGTCTGAGGGCAAACCACCAGGGCTTATGCCAAACAGAAAACGACCTTCAAGTAAGTTGTCCAGCATAGCAACCTGAGCAGCCACTTGGGCTGGATGAGAATTTGGTAGATTTACCGTACCAGAGCCGAGTTTAATTGTTTCTGTATCGTGGACCAAACTGGCAATAAACATGAGGCAGGATGTAATTGTCTCAGCACTATCGGTTAAGTGTTCCCCAACAAATGCCTCAGTAAACCCAAGTTCCTCTGCGAACAAAATTGCCTCACGATCCTCCCTGAGAGTATCTCTATAATTACGGCCTGGCGGGTGTAACGGCATAGTAAAGAAACCCAACTCCATCAAAGTACGCCTCCACCATTTTCAACGTTTCACTAACAGAGTATCTACGGACCAGGAAAGAAAATCCATGCCATGTATCGACCAAACCCAACTTGACAGTACAATCGGTAGGATTCAACTCTTATTGTACGACGTTATAAATTTCTGTGTATCTCTTTAATTGGGAATTATATTGACCCGCAACGCTCCTTTAATAGGTCTAATTCTAATGTTAGCCGTAAGCCTTGGCTGGGGTGTTAGCTGGCCAATATTTAAGTTTGCTCTAACAGAAATTCCCCTTTGGACATTTCGTGCACTATGCGTAGGAGTAGGTGGCCTCCTACTACTAATAATAGCTTTGATATCTGGTGCCACAGTACGAATATCTCGCAGTCAATTTATTCCCTTGGTAATTCTATCCGTTTTTAACGTTACTATTTGGAACATGCTATCAGTCTACGGTGTTTCATTATTATCATCTGGGCGCGCCGCAATAGTTGGCTTCACCATGCCACTATGGGCTGTTCTCTTCGGTGCTATTCTGCTCAAAGAAAACATTACACATTATAAGGTCATGGGTCTCGTACTTGGTCTTTCTGGACTCATTTGTCTTTTAGGTACAGACCTGCACTCATTACAATATTCACCGATCGGCACATTGTTGATGTTAGTTGCTGCTACTTCCTGGGGCCTCGGAACGGTATTGGTAAAATACTTCCGCTTCTCACAATCTGCTTTAGTGCTAGCTGGTTGGCAGTTAGTTATAGGAGGTATCCCGATCTACATTGGAGCCATCACATTTGAAGCACAAGATCTCAACATGCCGAACCTCTGGTCGTCTTTGGCCCTGCTGTACATGATAATAATATCCTTTGTCCTCTGTTACTGGGGCTGGTTTAAAGTACTGGAATATCTTCCCGCTGGAGTCGCAGCAAACTGCCTGCTCCTAGTACCCATGATTGGTGTTGCAAGCGGAGCAATTATTCTCGGAGAATCCGTAGGCTGGATAGAGCTTTGCGCCTTGGCACTTATAGTCACGGGAATTGCTTCTATAGTGTTGCCGTCAGCGCATAATACACAGACTGCGAGGTAGTGATGTCAAGTATTGCAGACCGTCTACGTCGCGAAATTAGCGGAGATGTGATGTTCGATTCTATGAGTCGAGGCCTTTATAGCACCGATTCTTCCATATATCAGATCATGCCAATTGGAGTCGTCGTTCCAAAAAATGACGCCGATGTACGCACTTCAATCGAGATATGTAGCGAATATGGCGTTCCAATTTTGGCTCGTGGTGCTGGCACTTCTCAGGGTGGTCAAGCAGTGGGCAATGCCATCATTCTTGACTATACCAAATACCTTAATCGCCTTATTGAGCTTAATCTTAATGAGCACACTGTAACGGCAGAACCGGGCATGGTGCTAGACACACTCAACGCATACTTAAAGCCACACGGGCTTTTTTTCCCAATAGATCCATCGACTGCCAGCCGTGCAACGATTGGAGGGATGGCTGGCAATAATAGTTGTGGTGCCCGCTCAATTCGCTACGGCAACATGGTCCACAATGTAACGAGAATCGACGGGTTTCTATCCGATGGAACTGAAGTGCGTTTTTCAGATGTGCCAAGGGATATTTCAGACATTGAGCAGATCCGCTATCGTGATCTGGTCCTTCGATTAAGAGATTTAGCAGGGCGAAAACAAACTGAGATCGTTAACAAATTTCCGTCCCTGTTGCGGCGAGTTGGCGGCTACAATTTGGATTCCATTGATTCGAACGGTCACAACATGGCACGCATGCTAGTTGGGTCTGAAGGCACACTGGCCATATTCCGAAACTTGTCTCTAGCACTGCAGCCTATTCCATCACATCGCGTTCTAGGCATTGCTCATTTTCCGACGCTTTACGCGGCCATGTCAGCCACCAAACATATAGTTGCACTAAATCCAGACGCCGTAGAGCTAGTTGACCACACTATGATTAAACTCGCCCAAAAGATTCCTGCTTACCACCAAACGTTGGCTGACGCTATTCTTGGCACACCAGAAGCTATCCTACTCGTTGAATTCTCTGGCGAGAACTTCACTACGTTAAAGGGAAAACTTAGAGAACTTAGCAGCCTATTGAGTCACCAACATGACGCTGGACCAGTGGTTGAGGCTACAGATAAACTTTTTATCCAGAAAATATGGGAGGTACGCAAAGCTGGTCTTAACATAATGATGTCAATGAAGGGAGATGGAAAGCCGATATCCTTTATTGAGGATTGTGCGGTTTCCCTTGATGATCTGCCAGAATACACAAGAAAACTTAATGACTTATTCAAACGGCACGGCACTACCGGTACATGGTATGCACACGCTTCGGTTGGTTGCCTCCATGTACGGCCAATCCTCAACATGAAGAATAATGAAGACGTTCGTAAAATGCGTTCCATTGCAGAGGAGACGCTCTCCATCGTCCAAGATTACAAGGGATCACACTCAGGCGAACATGGTGATGGTTTAGTTCGCTCAGAATTTCATGAGACCATGTTCGGATCCAGCATCGTCAGAGCTTTCGAAGATGTCAAAAATATTTTTGATCCAGACCACCTTCTAAACCCAGGAAAAATTGTCCACCCGCCACTCATGGATGATCGAACTCTCTTTCGCTACCAACCAGGCTATACATCAGACTTCCCGAATACAGCCACTGACTGGACTGATTCGCAAAGTTTCTCTAGCGCCGTGGAAATGTGTAACAACAATGGTGCTTGTCGAAAGAGTAACGGAATGATGTGCCCATCGTTTCAAGTTACCCGTGACGAAAAGCATTCAACCCGTGGAAGAGCTAATGCTTTACGGCTTGCACTATCGGGTCAGCTTGGTGACAAAAATTTGACCTCCCCCGAGCTCTTCGACGTTCTTGAGCTATGCATTGGTTGCAAAGGTTGTCGATTTGAGTGTCCCACTGGCGTTGATATGACACGGATGAAAACAGAGTTCCTTCATCACTATCGCGAACAACACGGAACTACTCTACGTGACAAACTATTTGCCCATATCCCACTATACTCTCAATGGATGGAATTGCTCTCTCCACTGCTAGAGATTAGTTACTATGTGCCCGGAGTTACTAATACACTTTCTTCTCTGCTTCGATTGACTCCGCACCGCCCACTTCCTCGCTGGCGGGGCAATGCCAAAATGTGGCGTGACTTTGGAGTTGGCCATGAAGCAGACGTGTGCTTCTTTATTGATACGTTTAATCGCTACTTTGAGCCCGAAAACATCACGTCAGCAATAAATGTTCTTCGCGCTGGCGGCTATGATGTAGCTATCGGACACGATGATAATCAGCAGCCTTTATGCTGCGGACGAACATACCTTTCAGCTGGACTTGTTGACAAGGCACGGTCAGAAGCAAAGCGAACGCTTTTGGCACTTCGGCCATACGTAGTTCGTAATATTCCAATAGTTGGACTAGAACCCGCCTGTCTCTTAACTCTTAGAGATGAATTTCATCACCTCGTCCCCGGTAAAGATTCTGAACAACTTTCTGATCAGGTTGTGCTATTTGAAGAATTCTTTTCGCAGCAAATCGGGAATGGAAGTTTATCACTTCCACTGAAGCGCCTGCCTGAAAGGAATGCTCTTCTACATGCGCATTGCCACCAGAGAGCTTTCAACACATTAGGAGCCTTGAAACAGGTCCTTAATCTGATTCCAGAGCTTTCTATCAAAACCGCAAGGCCGGGATGCTGCGGTATGGCAGGATCCTTTGGATACGAAAGAGAGCACTTCGATATTTCTATGAGAATTGGCGATTTGGGACCTCTCCCTAGCATAAGAGAGGCAACACCAGACTGTCACGTCATCGCTGATGGCTTTAGCTGCCGCCAACAGATCAATCACTCAACTAAGCGCGTAGCCACGCACAGCATACGAATGCTAGAAATGGCTTTAGATGTAAACTAGTACTTCCTGCCGAAATACAAACCGCCACTAGCCTTGGCGAGCTTTAAACCTACGTCGTGTCTTATTGATGACGTAAACGCGCCCCCGACGACGTACCACGCGATTGTCGCGATGACGGCGTTTAGCTGACTTCAGTGAATTCAGTACTTTCATGACACCATGGGCGGGTTTAGTAACGAAGTCGAGAGGCTACAGTCGCGTATCACGACTGTCAAACGAATGAGCACTGCCCTATATAATTACAACGACTATCTCTACAAGCAGTTATGAAACTAAATATCAATGTGACGTACAAGTAGCATAACCTTTCGGTTCAGCAATTTTCTCCACATCAACTAACGAAACATGTCGCCAGTAGGCACAATATTTTCAACCGTACCACCGTCCAACAGCCTTTTAACGTTTTCTGCTGCCTGACCCACCGCATTAAAGAAAGCACCCGGAATTGAAAATGAATTATGGGGAGACCCAATAACATTTGGAAGTTCAAGAAATGGATAGTCCATACGAAACTCCCCATGCCTAACCGGCTCGACCCACCAAGCATCTATACATGCCGTAAAGTTCGGGTTCAAAGTGAGATGCTTGTACAATGCTCCTTCATCAATGATCTCGCCTCGCGCTACATTGATCAGGATAGCAGTTTCTTTCATTGCACTTAACTCGGATTCACCAATCAAACCTTCTGTGCTTTTAGTCAATGGCGTTGAAACAAGCACAACGTCCGCTCTCTCCAAAACCGAATGAAGGGAACTGGAGTTTCCAACGAAGTCTACCTCATCCTCTGTACAACCTGAACGATTTACCGCATGAATTTTCATCCCAAGGCCACGCATTAGACGACCAGTAGCACGGCCAATTCCCCCATAACCAACAACACCAAACACTCCACCTTTTAGAGTAAGATTAAGGCCATTTTGGTTGAAATCACCCTTTGCCAAAGCAGCTTGTCGTATAGATAGACGCTTAGCTGCAGATAGCGCCATGGCAACTGCATGCTCCGCTATTGGCTCTGACCATCCCCCAGCATTCGACGCAACCAGCAAGTTATCGGGCAACTGCTGAAAGGGAATAAAATCCACGCCCGCAGCGATTAGCTGCACAAGCTTAGCTCCAGATATTAGATCAAGCTCCCCCTCAGCTAGATCGCCAGCTGGGTTAAGGCTAATGAGGGCATCTGCATGACTCAGCACATCGGATCGATCCGTCGAATCAAGATCGGTTAAATAATGAACATTGGCCACGCTGCTCAACACATCTAAAATCGCCTCACGAGATTCAGGTCGAGCATCAAAGGTAACAACTACGTTTCTCATTTCGGATTCCTTCTACAAATCACAGTAGCCTCCACCAACCTTGGAACCACGCACCAAATCTAGCACGAATCATTTAACGACCCCCTGAAACATCAACTATCGTTCCCGTAACATATGACGATTTCTCAGACAGCAAGAACAATACTGTATCAGCTACCTCCTCTGGGGTGCCGACCCGCTTCATAGGCACAGTAGGAGCAATACGTTCACAGCGATCAGGCATTCCAGCACTCGCGTGTATTTCAGTATTGATCATGCCAGGGCGAACGGCATTTACCCTAATTCCCTCTGCCGCTACCTCTTTCGCCAAGCCTACTGTTAGACTTTCAATTCCACCTTTAGAAGCCGCATAATGGATAAATTCAAACGGGCTACCCAGTTTTGCAGCAGCAGAGGACATGTTTACAATCGCACCCCCTGAACCACCGTGCTTAAACGCCATACGACTCACAGCCTCACGCGCACACATAAATGGACCCGCAAGGTTGGTCATCAAAACACGCTTCAGATCGGACCCCGAAAGGTCTTCAATTAAACACCCTGTTCCAGTAATGCCAGCATTATTGACCAAAGCGTCAAGACGACCTAAATCACGATCCACTGTTTCAAATAATCGAATAATATCGTCCTCTTTTGCAGTATCAGCTTGGACCGTAAGGGCACGGCGTCCCAGTGCCTCAATTTTAGATGCCACAGCAGTTGCAGAATCAGCACTATTTAAATAGTTGATGCAGACATCGTAACCAGCGTAAGCAGCTTTAACCGCGGTAGCTGCCCCGATACCCCGACTAGCGCCTGTGATCAAAACAACTGGTGCCATTCATCAGATTCCGAGAACAGATGCGCGAGTTTCCAAAAAATCCTCAACATCAGCAACAAATTCCTCAATATCTTCGTCTGTAATCGGCAGCGAGAGGCTCATAAAACCCCTGCGCGGTAAGTATTTTCCCCGTGCCAACATATCAAGATGAAATAGTTTTAGTGCATTTTCGTCACAATCATCAACATCTTCGGGTCGCATAACAGAAGTAGTGCTGAAATGGACATTCATCATTGAACCTTGGCCTGTTACCTGCATCGGCACAGGGCTATCAGCCGCCAGAGCGTTCAGATGCTTGCGCAAATGATCCCCCCGTGAATTCAGTTCGTTGGCAGCCCTGGGAGTATAAACCTTTGTTAGGCCAGCTGTTCCCGCCGCCATGGAAAGCACGTTATTGTTATACGTACCGGAGTGGAATAGCGCCCCATCTTTCCGTAGATCGAACTCTTCCATTATGCTACGCCGCCCACCAAATGCACCAATCGTCATGCCCCCACCAATGTATTTTCCCAAAGTGGTCATATCCGGATTGACACCAAAGACCTCTTGCAAACCTCCAGGGGCGAGTCGGGAAGTCATCACTTCATCAAAGATAAGTATGATCCCATATCTATTCGCACGTTCCCGTAGAGATTCGATAAAGGCGCCATCTGCTGGAATACAGCCCCCCGCGCCCATCATTGGTTCAACCAAAATAGCAGCTAATTCAGTAGAGTTCTCGTCAATAACTGCCAGTGTGTCCTCTACCTGGTTATACTTTGCCATTACCCAGTCAATTGGCAAATTGATGGGGGAATTACCCTTCTTAAACACAAATACGCCACCGTGGTAGCCCCGTTCAAACGCTAAAACCTTGTCACGGCCGGTAATTGCTCTTGCTGCTAATACAGCCATCAAATTAGCTTCCGTTCCCGAATTGGTAAAGCGAACCAAATCTAACGAAGGGAACCGCTCACATACCGCATGTGCCAACTGCTCCTCGTAAATATTGGATGCACCTAAAGACACTCCATCATTCAAAGCATTGCGGACAGCATCTTGGATAACAGGATTGGAATGACCGTAGAGTCCAGCGGTAAAATCGCCCAGAAAATCTGTATACCTATGCCCATCTAAGTCCCAGAGGCGCGCACCTTCAGCGCGTGCCATAACAACAGGAAATGGATCAAAGAACAGTACACTTCGGGTATTCCCCCCTGGCAAAGCCTTACAGGCACTGCGCCATTTTGTATTACTTACCGGGTTTGAAGTAATGTAAGATTTCTCTGCTTCATCCAAAGCCGCTTCCAACGTAATATTGGGCAGAGCCATGGTTTTTCTCACTTTTCTTAATATCCTCAGTCCAAATATCTCAAGTATTGCGCAACAAAATCATAATCCACTAGCTCTTTATATGCTTCAATGAGTTTCGTTGTCATTGGCCCAGGAATCTCTCCGCTACCAATTATTGTGCCATTAATGCTCTTTACTGGGCATATGCAAAAACTTGTTGATGTAATAAACATTTCATCAGCATTGTAAGCATCGTACAAATCAATATCCCTCTTGACTACGCGCATTCCTTTTTGCTTTGCAAGTTCAATTACAGTTTCACGACTTATTCCACACAGGACGAATAAGTCTTGTGGCGTGGCAATAACACCATCCTCAATGACAAAAAGATTCGATCCTACCCCCTCACAAAGATTGCCGTTATGATCAAGCAAAATCGCCCAACCCTTGGGGTTATATCTTCTAATCTCCTGATGGCCCAGAAGAAGATTAAGGTAATTATGGGTTTTTGCTCTTGGGTTTATAGAATCGGGTGCAGCGCGACGGATGGATGGTACTCCAACTTCTATACCATCGCGAAAATAGCTCGCGCGGGCTTTAAATGGAAGTGGTGTACACTCTACGATAACTACAGTTCCACCTTCTTCATGCACATCGCCGCCCGGAATTTCAACACCACGTGATACCCTTTGAGTCACCCAATAATCATCCTCTTGATCAAGCAGGTGAAGATTACGCTCAAGAACATCTTCAGTTATAGTCATGAGCTGTCGAGAACTTAAGCCAGGATCAAGGTCCAGGTACTTTAGGGTTTTGAAGAATCTATCAATATGCGGCTTAAGCTTAAAAATTTGATGTCCAAAAGTGCGAGTCGTATCAAAAGCACCGTCTCCATAACGAAAACTTCGGTCACGAAACGATATTGTAACTTTGCTTTCGGGCATTATTTCCCCATTGAAATAAACTACTCGCTCATTTGCTCGCAAAGTCATCAAGCCCTCTCCTTCACACACAACTAATCCAAAGCTAGGCTGCCGCCGACACCCTGCCTAAATCTCTATCTTAATGCTACCGTTCTATTCTAGTCCCTGGGTGGCAGAGTATCCGGATGGCCCTGATAACTGCGGTTCCAAGTGGGAGAAACAAGCACTTCATTTAGACATACTCGTTCGTGCATACTTGCAACGAAGCAGATCAATTCCCCCATATCATCACATTGGATCATCCGATCCGTATCTTGCTTTGGGACTGGTTTTGGTCGCTGCTCAAGCAACGGAGTCGCAACCTCTCCTGGGCATAGCGCACAACATCTGATGCCGTAACGCCCTTCTTCAATATTTATACTATGGCTTAACGCTAACATACCGTGCTTGGCAGCCGTATAACAGGGCCCGCTGAGGTAGCTTACATAACGACTTGCCCACGATGCGACGTTTATGATTAGGCCTTCTCTCTGTTTCCTCATAATAGGTAGCACCCCATGCGCGCAGTGGAACGCCCCAGACAAGTCTACATCTATAACCCGGTTCCACGCTTCGGACGTCAAATCACGCCAGGTACGATTAGGAACATTTATGCCGGCACTATGAACAAGGATATCGATCCGACCAAAACGCTTTAAAATATGCTCAATTACTTGACCCACCGCAGCTTCATCCGAAACATCCAGAGGCTCAACTAAAGCCCTTCCTCCTAACTTTTCCACCTGTGACGCCGTTTCGTTTAGTTTTTCCTCGCGTCGACCAGACAGAGCAAGCTCTGCTCCTGAACCACCTAACGATAGCGCCCCAGCACGACCAATCCCTGTTCCTGCCCCGGTGACCCAGACAACTTTTCCTGCGATCGATCGCATAATGCCTCTCCTAGGTTTTTACTCATCGTTTCGTAGCAGAGACGCCATTGTAGCTACATCCGATAACAGCTATCGCCTGCAAACTAACCCACAAACAACTCAACGCCTTCTCAGGATTCAGTGCTACAAGTCATATACACATTCTAAGCCCCATTATCTCAACGGCTGACACGTGATTTAGATAAACGAAGGGCGTCACTGCAAATACAGAAACGCCCCTTCGCAATAGCCAGAAATTATTCTGCAGCAACAACCTGACGGCGAGACCCCGAACGACGCCGCTGTGGCGCCTTATAATACTCACCGTTTTTCATAACCATAAGGAAGTTATCGGCATCCTGAAACAGCGTTATATCCTTAATTGGATCACCATCGATCACAATCAAGTCTGCAAGATAGCCTTCCTTAACCTCTCCCATTTCAACAGGATCGCTGCCTGCCCAAGCTTCACCCCCCCACTTAGTTGCCATCATCAGCGTTTGTGCTGGAGTAAAACCAATAAGATTAACGAAATGCTCAAGGTCCCGATTATTTGTCCCCTGAGGATTCCAGGCAAATCCATAATCACCATATGGCATAACCTTGATTCCTCTTTTGAACATCTCTTTTGTTGTCTTCGCCGCAATTTGAAGTGTCTTATCAAACCGATGCGCTACAGCGTATTCGTGATCAACACCCCAATCGCTCCCCTCATATAGAGTAGCGTAGATGATACCAATCGCCGGGCAAACGTAATGCTTACTTTTGTTTTTCTCAAGCAAGTCAAGCGTTCTAGTTGTCGCATGTTCCGCATGATGAATAAAGGTTATCCCATGCTTAATGGCAGCACGTATCGACGCATCAGCTCGGCAATGCGCAGCGAGCCGTTTTCCGCGCGAATGCGCAACCTCACATGCAGCAGCAATCTCGTCTTCACTATAGGAGTGTGCGTGCTCAGGTGTATGCTCAATAAAAGCGTCTCCTGAAATAGCAAGTTTTACGATATCGACCCCTTCACGGATCATTTCCCGCACCTTTTTGCGGAATTCCACAGGACCGTCAGCTACAATCTCAAAGGACCCATGCTCCATGTGCATTTGATTTGCGTCCCATGGACCACCAGTAGTCACAAATTGCGGCGTGCTCGCACGCAGTCGCGGACCGGGAATACGGCCTGAATTAATTTCATTCCGAAGAACGATATCAGTGCGAGGCTTGCTCGAAGCAGCACTGACAGCAGCAGTTATACCATGATCCATATAAAGCTTAGCGTTGTGCATTGCGAGAAGCTGATTCTCTTCTGGCGGAATATCGCCCAAAGCAAACAAAGTAGCGGTATCGCAATATGCCAGATGTGCATGACAGTCAACGAACCCTGGCAATAACGTGGCACCGCCACAATCAATTACCTTTGCGCCATTACGGCGAATCTTCGTCTTACCACGCGCAACCTTCTTGATGCGATTCCCTTGCACCAAAACCTCGCCAGCAAACGGCTTTTTCCCGCTGCCATCAAAAATCGAAACGTTCGTAAAAAGCTGATTTGACATTAGTAGTTCTCCTTCCTCATGCGGATTTCAATGACCCGCAACTACCGGTTGGGAATTAGAATCCCAAACCCGAAATATTTTACCGCACCTGCCTCTGTTTCCGCGATATGCGGCGAT
The DNA here is from genome assembly GCA_913041535.1 of uncultured Alphaproteobacteria bacterium. Lineage (GTDB taxonomy): Bacteria > Pseudomonadota > Alphaproteobacteria > VGEJ01 > VGEJ01 > CAJWJK01. The sequence goes on along the minus strand of CAJWJK010000001.1, from coordinate 27,366 downwards.
TGCGCGGTTTTTTATGATACTCACCATTCTTCATAATCATTAAAAAGTTATCCTGGTCTTGAAACAAAGTAATATCCGAAAGTGGATCACCGTCAATCATAATAAGGTCTGCAAGGTAATCCTCCTTCACTTCGCCAATCTCAACGGTGTTGCCAACACCAGCATAGCACTCTCCGCCCCATTTAGTCGCCATTGTTAAAGTCTGTGCTGGACTAAACCCAACCTGGTTAACAAAGTGCTCAAGATCTCGCGAATCAGTGCCAAGCGGGTTCCATGCTACACCGTAGTCACCGAATGGCAAAACCTTGACACCAGCAGCCACTAATTTCCGAGCTATTTTGCACCCCAACTCAAACTCACGAACCAGATACCGAGTCTCAACATAGTCTGCATCTACACCCCAGTCTTGAGCCTCGTATGCAGTTGCGTACGTTATTCCTAGAGCCGGGCAAACAAAAAACTTGCTGCTTTTCCTACCCAACTTCTCAACGGTTCGGTCTGAAATATGGGTAGCATGATGAATAATCTCAATACCATATTTCATGCTGAGTAAAACTGACTGATCACTTCGAGAATGCGAACAAAGCCTCACGCCCCGCGAATGTGCAACCTCAGTGGCAGCAGCAATTTCATCTTCGCTTATTGTGGTGTCTTGCTCCCCCGCAAACTCCCGAGAAAAATTATCTCCAGAAATGGAGAGCTTGACCATATCCACACCTTCACGAATGTACATTCGGACCTTACGTCTAAATTCTATCGGCCCGTCTGCTATTTCGTCGAATGTAGCGTGATCCATGTGTAATTGACGAGCATCCCATGGCCCCGCCGTGGTATTGAACTGGGGCGTGCACGCACGCAATCTTGGACCAGGAACACGACCCGCCTCAATCTCATTTCTTAACACTATGTCAAGCCTTGGCTTAGCTGCCGCTGCACTGACCACAGCGGTGAACCCATAATCAATCATGGTCTTAGCATTGTGGACTGTCAGGAGCATATGTTCCTCAGGAGGAATATCTCCTATATCACTAAGTGAACCTCCAAGATTTGGGTAGCTTATATGACCGTGGCAATTTACTAGGCCAGGCATCAAAGTGGAGCCTTGACCATCGATAACCTCGGCACCCTCTTTGGATATCTGATTCTTCCCCTTTACTACCGCTTTTATTCGATTGCCTTGGATAAGCACCTCGCCTAGATATGTGCCTTTACTAACTCCATCGAATACTGACACATTTGTATAAAGCTGGTTTTTCATCATAGAAGGTCCACTACTACGCTAAGTTTACATAGTATAATTTTTTCACAAACAAGCCTATTCCGCCGCTACACGCTGTTGTCCACGCCGGCGACGGGGTGGTGCTTTATGATACTCACCATCTTTCATAATCATTAAGAAATTATCCTTGTCCTGCATGATAGTGATATCAGCAAGAGGATCGCCATCTATCATAAGAAGATCAGCAAGGTATCCTTCTTTAATCTGACCTATTTCAGGAGTTCCTCCAAAGGCAAAACACTCACCACCAAACATAGTCGCCATCATCAGAGTTTCCGCCGGGGAAAAGCCGACCAGGTTCACAAAATGCTCAAGATCGCGATTATCCGTGCCATGCGGATTCCACGCCACGCCATAATCGCCATAGGGCATAACTTTAATGCCCCTCTTGTGCATTTCCTTCATGGTTTTGCAACCAACCTCAAGTTCACGGGCAAAGCCTGCAGTCTCGATAAATTCTTGAGTCATACCCCAATCTGACGCTTCATATAACGCCGTATAAATGGCTCCGAATGCAGGACAAATATAGTGCTTATGTTTTCGCTTCTCCAAGGAATCAAGAGTCTTTTTACTCGGAAAAGTAGCGTGATGAATTATCTGAATTCCATACTTAATCGACAAACGAATCGAATCATCGCCCCGCGCATGGGAACAAGCCCATACTCCGCGCGACTGAGCAACCTCCATCACTGCTGCTATCTCATCCTCGGACCAAGTTGTCATATCTTCAGCGGCATGGGGATGAGCATTATTGTCGCCAGAGATCGCTAACTTAACGATATCAACACCCTCACGAATCATCTCACGGGTGGCGCGACGAAACTCTATCGGCCCATCACATGTGATTTCAAAAGATTCATGGTGCATATGCATCTGACGCGCATCCCACGGACCACCGGTCGAAATCAATTGAGGTGTACATGCCTTCATTCGAGGACCAGGAATTCTCCCAGAATTAATTTCATTACGAAGAACAATGTCCATTCTCGGCTTCGCTGCCGCAGCGCTAACCACCGCAGTCATACCGTTATCAAGTTGAACTCGGGCATTGTGCGCGGCCTGCAACGTTGCCTCTTCCGGCGGAATATCTCCAACTTCCGCCAGGGTGGACGTATCAAGATACGTGGTGTGACTATGGCAATTCACCAGACCAGGCATAAGGAATGACCCATAACCGTCAATTACGTCATTGCCTTGCCGTTCAATTTTATTATTACCCCGAACAACCTTTTTTATACGATTCCCCTGGACGAGAACCTCGCCAGCAAACGGCTTCTTTCCGGTACCGTTAAAAATAGAAACGTTCGTGAACAACTTATTTGCCATTAGATTGCCTCCCATGTTCCGTAAACAAGACAGCCCATCTGCCTCCCAGTCACCAAGTGCATACTACTCCGCGGCCGCGGCACGACGCCCAGAAGCACGCCGTCGCGTTAACGACCTGTGATACTGGCCATCTTTCATGACCATAAGAATATTATCCCGATCCTGAAGAAGTGTGAGATCCTTTGTCGGATCACCATCTACCAACAGCATGTCAGCAAGATATCCAGCTTTAATTTCACCAACTTCCACTGAACCTCCCATAGCAAAAGCCTCACCACCCCACTTGGTCGCCGCAACAAGCGTTTCAATAGGCTTAAAACCAAGCAGATTAACCATATGCTCTAGTTCACGAGCATCGGCACCATGTGGATTAAATGCAAATCCATAATCACCAAAAGGTAGAATTCGAATTCCCCGCTTGAGCATCTTTTGCATCGTTATGTGCGCAGTCTGGAGTTCCGCTTCTACATTACTGATCATTGCTGTATCGCAACCAAGCATCTCCCAATCATCTGCCTCATAAGCACATACATAAAGTATCCCAACAGCTGGGCAGACCCAATGTTTAGATTTCTTTTCCTCAAGCTTATCAAGCAGCTTTGTCGTAGCAAAAGTTGCATGATGAATTATTTGAATGCCATATTTTAAACAGAGTTCTATAGACCCAGTTGCCCGAGCATGTGCTGCGAGCCATTTACCTCTCGAATGGGCAACCTCAGCCGCTGCAGCCACTTCATCTTCGGCCATTGTTTCGTAGCCACTCTGACCGTTCGGCCACATTCCAAGAGTATCACCAGAATTAGATATTTTTATCAGATCAACGCCCTCGCGAATCAATTCGCGTACAGTACGTCGCATCTCTACAGGGCCATCACATATCATCTCAAAGGACTGATGGTGCATGTGCAGCTGTCTAGCATCCCCATTACCACCGGTACCAATTAACTGCGGACTCGCTGCCCGCATCCTAGGTCCAGGGGAAAGTCCAGCATTGATCTCATTACGAAGAACTATATCGAGTCTTGGCTTTGCACACGCTGCGCTCACCACTGATGTGAATCCATGATCTAAAACAGTTCCAGCATTTGCTCGCGCATTAAGGATATGCTCCTCAGGGGGCAAATCTCCGATATCGGTTAGGCCCTCTGAGTCAGGATAGCCAATGTGGCTGTGACAGTTGATCATACCCGGCATCAACGTCGCACCGTCGGCATCAACTACATCCGCTCCCTCTCTATTAATCTTATTGCTGCCACGAGAGACAGTCTTGATTCGATTGCCCTGAACCAAAACCTCACCGACATACGGTTTCTTTCCGCTGCCATCAAATATCACAAGATTTGTGAAAAGCTTGTTAGCCATGGATTATATCCTCCGACCACATCATTACCCTAATGCAACAATACTGTTTAGCCTCTACCTTCTCAAGAGCAACAAACTGATGATTGAAAATAGGAAACCTAGTCAAGGCCATATGCTTTGATCTCCACTTCAACGAAGACAAATTCGAAATCATTTGGATTTATGACGTCATGTTCCACGCCAGCCTGTCTATTATAGGCTTTTCCACTTTCTAAAAGTGCCTCTGACTCGCCGTTAGAATTACACATCATTAAAGTACCTGACGTCATCGGCACCACGACGTAGTCATACTCGTGGCGATGCCACCCTGTAGCAGCCCCTGGTGGAAATCGCCACTCTGTAACGCGAGTGCGTTCATTATCAACCTGTACACTTGGGCGTGCCAAGGGCCGCTCGTCTTGATCATTCCTCATAGACGTAGCCTACATTGTCAATCAGTAACCGAAAAGCGTGTACTTGATGTCTTGCGCTTACAGACACCTAGCTGCACCATTAGGAATTAGCTTTGAAAATCATACAGCAGGCAATATCGGCCAAGTTAGGAGAGTAAAGCTATGGCAAGGGGTGTCACTACTAGAAAGAATAAGAAGACTGCTACACGCGCAGTTACGGCCCGTGAGCGTACGGTACCAAAGAAAACAATTTCAATAGCATTTGCAGAAGAACTGATACAAGCCACCTGGACCGAATCAGCTAAGCTTGGACGTAACACTGTAATTGCTGTTTGCGACGAAAGCGGCGTGTTAAAGGCATTCCGAAGGGCAGATGACTCGCATGTTCGTAGTGTTGGCTTAGCCATAACCAAAGCCCGCAGTGCCGCCGGGTTTCAATCCCCCACACATAGCGTATACAACCTGCTTAAAGGTGACGAACAAGGGCTGATGGGAGTAGCAGCACTTGAAGATTACACTTTTCTTGGAGGAGGCTATCCCATCATCGTTAATAAAACAGTCATTGGAGGCATAGGTGTCAGTGGGGCACAATCAAGTCAAGAAGATATTGACTTGATTGTAGCCGCGTTTAAAAAACTAGGGTTACAGACTAAGATTGGCACCTTCGGAGGGCCACCGAAGGATTAGTTTCCAATTAAGCACTATTGACTCCGGCAGGACCTCAATTCCCTGCAAACATGTCAAGGTTAAGTTTAAGCTCTGTGCCAATCCACAACGAACGCTCGGAATGATCTAGAAAATCGTTACCAGTTTCGGGATGAACCAGAACTGTTAATCCTGTCCGATTGAGCATGAGCCACGGCACGATGGCGGCGAATAGGTCAGGTCTAAAAGCAACTTGATACATTGCACACGGATGAGGCCCAACTGGACTATCACGCCAGCGCCCCAGTTTTACCGAGAAGCGCTCCGAAAGTTGCTCTCTAATAAGAGCTGCCGTCGCATAGGAGTCGTCGTCGTAGTACACGTGAGCGTGGTACCCCCTTACACTTGCAACATCTATAAGTTCAAAGGTAGACATCGATTGCACCCTTCCTAGCCCAAATTAGTGTCTACGATTCTAGAGAAAACCGTTGTTTCGGTATCGTTACGTAAAGTTCCCAGCGGGCCTGTTCGGCTCTAGTTCTGGCGGACCCTTAAGTTCAACAATATTGCCGTCAGGGTCGGTGATGTACATTGATGGACCGTAACCGAGTGCCCCATACCGCCTTTCAACACTTCCAGACTGAACACCGCAGCGTTTCAAATGATCACGGACACTCTTTTCGTCAAAACAATCAAGTAACACACAGAAATGGTCCATGTTGGTCGTAGGCTTCGTCACTACGACTTTATCGTTTTCTGTCTGGTCACTACATACTGGCATAAGATCAATGAGAGCAGCACCCAAACGTAACTGATGTAGATTAATATCACTAACGTATCGCTCCTGCTTGGCACCAAGGACACACTCATACCATGCAATCGATTTGGCAATGTCCCGAACCCTCAGCACTATATGATCGATTCCGCGAACACTCATATTGGCCATACTTGTATGCTCATCATAATGCCTTAGCAGATTGAATAGCCCGCCATATTCGCTCGGAAGATAAAGGCATTTCAATGTCATCAACGCCGACTAGTGAAAGCGCATCCAGAGCTGCATTCATAACCGCTACAGGACCAACTATAGCGCCAGATTCCCCGCACCCCTTAATACCAAGAGGATGCGCTGGAGAAGGCAGCTCATTAAATGATACAGAGACCGACGGAAGATCATCAGCACGCGGTATACAATAATCCATAAATGACCCCGTAAGCAGTTGCCCAGTATCATCGTAAACCGTATTTTCACAAAATGCCTGCCCAATGCCCTGAGCAACACCACCGTGAACCTGCCCTAAAACCAACATTGGATTAACGAGAATGCCAAAATCATTAACTGCAACGTAACGTATTATCTTTGGCTGTCCCGTCTCCATGTCAATTGACAATTCACAAACATGGCACCCGTTGGGAAACGAAGTGCCAGCATCCGGGTAGGCACCCGACTGATCAGGAACAAAAACACCATTTGCAGCCAACTTCCCTCCACTCCGACGCTCAGCCTCCAAAGCAACCTCAAACAACTCAAGCTTGACGTCTGTCCCAACGACTTGAAATGACCCCTCGGAATAACTCACATCATTTTCAGCAACCTCTAACAAATCTGAGGCAATTACCGTCCCTTTCTCAATAATTGAGGCTGAAGCCGCAACTAGCGCCGAAGTTGCGAACACCAGAGATCTAGAACCACCAGTGCCACGACCGCTAAAAACTTTTTGCGAATCTCCCTGAATAACCTCTATTGCCCCAATTGCCACGCCGAGCTGTTGCGCTACCATCTGCGAGAAAGCCGTTTCATGTCCTTGGCCAGTGGACTGCCAACCACTTATGATAGTTACCTTGCCGTCTCCAGAGACTGTGATGTCTACTTCACCATCAGGAACCCCGTCGGTGGCTTCGATATAAGGTGCAATGCCTAAACCAAGCAGATAATTCTCAGCATGTGCCTCAGCACGACGGCTTTCAAAAGTGCCAACTTCTGCAATCTGTAATGCCTTTTCCATATTAGACATAAAATCGCCTGAATCATACGTGTGCGTAAGAGCTGTCCGATAGGGCATCCTTTCAGAGGAAATATAATTTCGACGTCTAATCTCCGTATCGGTTAATCCTAGCTCCCGAGCAGCCTTACCAATTATTCTCTCGAGTGCGTATATTGCTTCCGGCTGACCTGCACCGCGATAGGCGTCAACGGGAACTGTATTGGTAAAAACCCCACGAACCTTAACGTGAATTGTAGGTATAGAATACACACTGGAGTATATTGCAGCACTGGCTTCCGTAGGGATATGCGGTGCCCAATTGGAGAGATAGGCTCCCATATTAGCAATGCTCGACGCCCGCAGCCCAACAAAACGCGCCTCTTCGTCTAACGCCAATTCCAAATGAGTCACGTGATCACGCGCCTGAACATCACTCAGGAAACTTTCTGATCGACTTGCAATCCACTTTACGGGTCTGCCCACAATTCTTGTAGCCCAAAGCAGTAGCGCGTACTCCGGATAAACGAAGTATTTGACACCAAATCCGCCTCCCACATCCAGAGTGATTACCCGAAGATTGTCTCGAGGAACGTTTATCACATCATCGCACAGCATATCACGTATAAGGTGAACGCCTTGACTGGCAACATGGAGACAGTAGCGCCCATCAACATATGTGGCCGCTGCACCCCGTGTCTCTATCGGATTTACTACTAAACGATTGTTAATAACATCCAAGCGTATTATGTGAGGCGCGGTCAAAAAAGCATCATTAGTCAGAGCCTCATTCCCAAGTTCCCAATGAAAAGCAAGGTTTTGAGGAGCTTCCTCCCAAACTAATCGTTCAACACTATCAAGTGCTGACCCTGTCCCCACCACTGCAGGTACTGGTTCATAGACAATGCTTACACGCTCCGCAGCATCAAGAGCTTCCTCCATAGATTCAGCAACAATAACAGCTACACCATCACCCACATGTCGAACCCGATCAATTGCTAGCGGCCACCGAGGCGGATCCACACTTGGGCTTCCATCCACGTTATTTACCTTCCCAGGACATGGTATTGGCCTGTGCCCAGCAGCACGATACATACCGCCTGTTAGTACTGCTAGAACGCCAGGCGAAGCAGCTGCTACCTCCGTCTCTATGCTTCTGATAACTGCGTGAGAATGTGGTGAGCGAAGAACATACGCGTATGTTTGACCTTGTAATGTTAAGTCATCAATGTATTTGCCAGCACCCGTGAGAAATCTCTCATCCTCATTGCGCAGGACCGACTGGCCAATTCCGAACTTGGCTATCTCACAGCTCCAATTTCAGCGATAATGATATTACCCGACTCAATAGACGTGCCCACTGACAACAACAAATCTCCCAAGCTTTCCGCGACTGACACACAAATTCTGATACGGCTCCAACCTACGACAGCTAGAAATTCGACTTTCACCTTTCCATCGAGACAGTACGGATTACAATTAAAACCAACTTATCCACCGCCTATCCGCGGCAAAAAGTAGATCTCACTGCCAGCACTAATCGACTCCAGATACGGCTCTTGATATATCTCGCCATCAATCGCTACCGCTGTGTCTATACTGAGTTCACGGCCCAACCCCGGATATAGTTTGTCAAGCTCACGAAGAAGCTGGCGATAGGTAGTAGCCTGAATATCAATCTCAGTCTGACCATCTGTGAACTGTTGGCTAACCCCGCTGGTCAGCAACACTTTGGCCACCCTTATCCACCATTCGTAATAGCTGCCAACAATTTAGGTGGCGATATCGGTAAATCAGCCATTCGCAAACCTGTAGCATTTGCAACCGCATTTGCGACCGCTGACATTGGTGGGCATATAGGAACCTCACCAACTCCTCGCACTCCATAAGGGTGCTTAGGATTGGGCACTTCAACAATTACTGCATCAATCATAGGTACATCCGACGCGACCGGAATGCGATAGTCGAGGAATCCAGGGTTTTCCAACCGCCCATCCTCATCATAAATGTATTCCTCATTCAACGCCCAACCTATGCCTTGCACAGCACCGCCCTGAATCTGTCCTTCTACATACGATGGATGGATTGCCTTTCCAGCATCCTGAATTGCTGTATATCGAAGGACCGTTACACGTCCAGTCTCGCGATCCACCTCAACATCGCAGATGTGAGTCCCAAAAGCCGGACCAGCACCCTGTGCATTCAGAGAAACATGACCGGTAATTGGTCCACCCGTTTTACCGGCTGTTGCAGCAATTGAGGAGAGTGACAGAGGCTCAAAATCTCCCGCATTGCTTCCTGACGGTTTGGCCTCGCCATTTTCCCATACCACCGCTTCCACATCGATTTCCCAAATTTTTGCAGCGCGCTCCCTCAGCTGACGCACCACATCATTAGCCGCCTCGATAACCGCCATTCCTGTAGCAAAAGTTACACGACTGCCCCCTGTCAGAAAGCTATAACCGATAGAGCCAGTATCTGCGATAGTTGGGCGCACCTGCTCAACATCAATGCCCAGCACCTCAGCGGCCATCATGCTCAGAGATGCACGCGACCCGCCAATATCAGGGCATCCAGAGATTAATGTTGTAGTCCCATCCTCATTAACGTTCAAAGCAGCAGTCGATGCGCCGCCAATGTTAAACCAGAAACCCGAGGCGACACCACGTCCCTGATTAGGGCCTAATGGCGCTTGATAGTGTGGATGTTCTTTAGCAACTCGGAGAGTCTCTGTATATCCAATTTCCCCAAACGTGGGCCCATATGCCGCGTGCGTCCCTTCACGCGCAGCATTCTTTTCGCGGAAAGCAATAGCATCCATTCCAAGTTTTTTGGCCAACTCATCCACTACCGACTCCACACCAAATTCGGAAATTGGAGCACCTGGAGCCCGATATGCCGCAACTTTAGGTCGATTGGTTACAACATCAAAACCCACCACCTTGACGTTATCAAGATCGTAGGGAGCAAATGCACACATGCAGCCCGGTCCGATTGGTGCTCCGGGCACAGCTCCCGCCTGATACTTGAGCACTGCCTCACCAGCAGTAATCCGCCCGTCTTTAGTAGCGCCCATCTTAACCCAAACATGGGCTCCCGAAGTTGGACCACTAGCCCTAAACACTTCCTCTCGACTCATAACCATCTTTACGGGCCGATGACATTTCATAGATAACGCCAACGCTACAGGCTCTAGATAAACAACCGTTTTTCCTCCAAACCCCCCACCAATCTCTGATGGAGTGACGCGCAATTTGGACACCTCGAGACCAAGTAACCTGGAAACGTAATACCGAACCATAAACTGGCCCTGTGTTGTGCACCAAATATGACACAAACCATCTTCGGATGCAGAAGCCACAGCCGCATGAGGTTCAATGTAGCCCTGATGAACAGGTTTAGTCGTAAACTCACGCTCTACGACCACCTCTGCCATTTCAAACCCAGCGTTCAAATCACCTATAGAAAATTCCACTCTCTTGGCAACATTCGATGGCTTATCAGGAGTGGGCTCAACTCCCATTGTATATAGATCATCGTGCAATAACGGCGCGTCGGCTTCCATTGCCTCAACCACGTCGATTACATGTGGTAAAACCTCATAATCGACTTCAATCAGATCAAGCGCCCGCTCAGCAATCTCTATCGACGTAGCAGCAACCGCAGCCACTGCATGACCGTCATACAAAGCTTTTTGGCGTGCCATTACATTACGAGACATATCCCTAAAGTTAAGCACCACCTCGCCCGCCTGTTCGATCTCTGACGGCAATTCAGGAAAGTCTGCCGCAGTGATCACAGCCTTTACGCCTGGAAGCGCCTGAGCCTTCTCTGTTTTAATGGAGCGAATATTAGCATGGGCATGAGGACTTCTAAGCACCTTACCAACAATCATACCCGGCAACGTAAAGTCCGCACCAAACTGTGCTCGTCCAGTAACCTTGTCAACTCCATCAGGTCGAACGGGACGCTTGCCAACCCACCTAAGTCCATTTCCATTCGTGGTCATTTTGAAACTCCCTTCATCTCTTCCGCAGTATCCATAACCGCACGGACAATTTTGTCATACCCCGTGCACCTACAAAGATTACCGGCCAACCAGTAGCGCACCTCTGTCTCGGTAGGATTCGAGTTACGTTCGAGAAGCGCTTTTGCAGCAACTAAGAAGCCAGGTGTACAAATCCCGCACTGCAAAGCAGCTTCCTCTAGAAATTTCTGTTGTAAAGGATGCAGTTGATCAGCATCGGCCATGCCCTCAATAGTCTCGACGTTACCACCGTCAGCTTCAGCACCTAAAACTAAGCATGCACAAACCAATCGGTCATCAAGTATGACGCTACAGGCACCACAATCCCCTGAGGAACAACCCTCTTTGCTACCCGTTAAATCAAGCTCATCCCTTAACACGTCAAGCAAAGTAGCTTTTGTTTCACAAAGAAACTCAACTGCTTCACCATTAACTGTCATATTTACATGAGTTTTGACCATTACTTTTCACCCGCCCGTTCAAATGCAATTACAGCGGCTCGACGGGCTAGAACCCCCGATACTTGAGTGCGATATTCAACCGTCCCACGTTTATCATCTATAGGCCGGCACGCAGCTCTACACGCAGCATCCAACTTTTCCAAAACCTCGTCGTTGAGCTTTCGCCCTATCAATTCATTAGCGGCGTCCGGAACCAGCAACACCCTGGGTGCTACTGCCCCAAGAGAAACACGAGCATCAACGCATACCCCGTCATCGCCAAGAACAACATTGACACCAGCCCCCACCACCGCAATATCCATCTCAGTCCTTGGTATAAAACGGAGATAGGCATCTCCTGAGTGTGGTGGTCGCTCAGGGAGTCGAAAATCAACCACAAATTCATCGCGCCCGAGAGATGTCTGACCTGGCGAAATGCCAACATCCTCAACTGCAAGATCTCGAGATCCCTCCGAACCAACAACAGTGCATATTGCACCGGCAGCTACCATTGCTGGCACAGAGTCTGCAGCTGGAGAAGCATTGCAGAGGTTTCCTCCAGGCGTGGCTCGTCCCTGGATCTGTGTTGAACCTATTAGTTCCATGGCCTCTACCACACCGGGCCAACTACCTTTTAAGGACTCATGCTCCCCCATTTCAGCACCCGAAACAGCGGCGCCAATGTGAAAGCAATTTTTTTCCACGTTAATTGACCTCAGTTCCGGCAATCGCTTAACATCGAGCATTAGGCCCGGCGCCTTCATCCCCGCACGCAACTGGACTAGCAGGTCAGTACCTCCAGCGAGAATTTTTACGTCTCCATCCGAGTCCGCCAAAGCGGCGACTGCCTCGTTGATTGTATGTGGTGATAGGTAGCGCATGAATTCTTAATTCTCCTAGGCCAAAGTTTCCGCTTCACACAACAGCAAGAAGCTCAGGCAATACTACGGGTCCACTAGCTGTAGGCCAAGCCCCTGTTGATCAGCGTGAGGGTAATAACCTAAATACAAAAGGTGCAAGAGTAATTATTAAGCCAATACGGACAATGTGCATAACCGACACAAAAACTGTATCTGCACCGAGTGCTAACGCAATTAAGCTCATCTCTGCGAGACCACCTGGTGCCAAAGATAGTACAATAACGAAAAACCCCAGCTCGCCAAGCTTTTCTGCGCTCCAAGCAAAAACAATCGTAAGCGCCAACATCATAACCGCACTTCCAAAACCCAAACGAAGAATACGAAATACCTGAGCAAGGGTAACCCCAGAAAAGCGGCTGCCGATAGCAGCTCCCACTCCTACTTGAGCGATGGCTATAACTTCCGAAGGGGGATGGGCATGTGTTATCCCAGCCAAATGGACCGCTGCCGATACAACCATCGGACCAACTAACGCGGCAGCTGGAACCCTCAGCCATTTTGCTAACAAAAATCCCGATAAGCCACAAAGCACCATTACTACTGCCGCAAGTGTGGTAAGACCCGTAATACTACCGGTCTGAGCACTAGAGGGAATATCCACCCCTTCCAAAAAACGAAAAAAAACCGGGATAGTCATAACCAGAATCAGAACACGCACAGCGTGTATCAGAGATATCGTACGGCCATCTCCTCCTAGCGCATCTCCTACCAATACCATCTCACTCAATCCGCCAGGCATGGCACAAAAGTACGACGTGACTCGATCAAAGCCAGCCACTCTAATAAAATAAAGCACCCCTAACGCAGAGACGATTGCTAGATAGACTAAAAGAGTGGCAAGTCCATACCCCCAACGCTGTATATTTTCAAAAATCTCGGGCGAAAACATACTGCCTAACATCACGCCCAAAACTGCAATCATAATAGTTCGGAACCAGCTTGGTATTTGAAGTCCGAGTCCCGCAAGCGATGCAACTGTCGTAAAGCACATTGCCCCCAACATCCAGGAAAGGGGCATGTTGAAATGATTGAATATAAAGCCACCTCCGGAACCTATAGCCAGCCCCCTCACCACAGACCATCGATCCATAGCGATCGGCTGTTTTGGTGGGATATCTTCGCGCTTTTTCGACAAAAGTGGTTTGCCTAACCGAGCTCAACTCAACATCAGTGAAATTGAATGCTCACATTCTCGCGCCGCAATAACGCAATGTCGGTCCGAAGTCCTGACTGTCCCATATTGCGTTTTAAGATACGTGGCTGTCTAACGCCTCTTTCACGGCGTAAATTGCTCGTTCAGAATTCGCTCCTCAAAATTGTGCTCAGGATCATATAATAGCGAAAAATACCTATCCCGATCCTCGCGTATATCAACTCGACCAACGTTTCGAACCTCTGCATGATCCGCTACAGCGCTCACTGGCCTCTTAGAAACATCAGAGATATCAAGCCTTATATGACTGCTACTTGGAAGGAGAGCACCTCGCCAACGGCGCGGGCGAAATGCACTGATGGGTGTCAGGGCCAACACGTCTGCACCCATGGGCACAATTGGTCCATGAGCCGAAAGATTGTATGCAGTACTGCCAGCTGGCGTAGCAACAATAACACCATCACACACCAGCTTTTTAATGCGCACTACCCCATCAATTGAGATGCGAATGTTAGCTGCCTGTCGTGTTTGACGCAGTATGGATACTTCGTTGATTGCATGAGCAATTCGAACTCTGCCAGACGATTGTGTTGCTTTCATATGCAACGGGTATAGCGTAACGCGCTGCGCATTGGCCAAACGTTTAAGCAAACCTGCCTCACGATACTCGTTCATCAGGAAACCCACAGTACCTCTATTCATACCGTAGACCGGCTTTCCAGAACTCATGTATCGGTGCAGCGTCTCAAGAACAAAACCATCACCGCCAAGTGCCACAATCACATCGGCTCTATTCGGCGCAACGGAGCCATACCTACTAATGAGCTTCTCTAGACCCTTCTGTGCTGCCGGTGCCGCTGATCCAACAAAAGCCACCCTAAGGTCAGACATTTGACGCAAACTCTCACAAATTGGTCACTGCGTTTCAGTATAGCGAAAACACCTATATGCACCAACACGACACAGATTACGAGTACTATTTATCCGCCAGTCACGCTCATATGACGAGCAAGAGAAGGACGGCTTTGATGTCGGTCAATCACAAAGTCATGCCCTTTCGGTTTGCGGCCAATTGCCTCATCAATAGCCTCCTCGAGAGCTAAATCGCCCTCACTGTGCCGCATCGGCGTTCGAAGATCTGCAGCATCTTCTTGACCCAAACACATGTAGAGAGTGCCCGTACACGTGAGCCGTACACGATTACAGCTTTCACAGAAATTATGTGTTAGAGGAGTGATAAAGCCAAGCCTATTGCCCGTTTCTCGAACCGTTACATAACGAGCAGGGCCGCCCGAACTATAATCACTCTCCTCAAGAGTCCAACGTTTTTCAAGTCGAGCACGGACTAATGACAAAGGTAAGTATTGGTCAGTGCGATCCTGATCAATCTCGCCAAGGGGCATAGTCTCAATAAGTGTGAGGTCATAACCCTTTTCTCCGCACCACTTTACCAATTCATCAAGTTCGTCAGCATTACCATCTTTCAAGGCAACAGTATTGATCTTAACCTTTAGACCGGCCTTGTCGGCTGCATCCAATCCTGCCATTACCTTGTCAAAGTGACCCCAACGGGTAATAGAACGAAACTTAACCGGGTCTAACGTATCAAGTGATATATTGACACGACGAACGCCGTACTCAAACAACTCGTCTGCGTAGCGTTCTAATTGACTACCATTAGTAGTTAGCGTTAGTTGGTCGAGCCCACCATTGTCCAACTGCCGACCAAGGTTACGAAACAACTCCATGATACCGCGACGCACCAGTGGTTCCCCACCCGTAAGCCGAATTTTTCGCACACCTTTGCGGATAAAGACATTGCAGAGACGCTCAAGTTCTTCAAGTGTCAGCAGTTCTCTCTTGGGCAGGAAAGACATATGCTCTGACATGCAATATATACAGCGAAAATCACAACGGTCAGTCACAGAGACGCGAAGATAACTTACATGTCGGCCAAAAGGATCAATCATACTGTGGTATCTGGCATCAGTTCACGTTATATACGGCAGTATATAACCTTTCGAAGGAAAGAATCTAGTGAAAACCCGAACCCACTCTTTGGCTAGGCTGAAATATGGATGAATTTTCAATAACGCCGGACCCAACTAATCCTCGCCTCGTTAAACAGGTAGAAGGAATGGATCATACCGGTTCAAAGAGTTCTCTATCGGTGCCAATGGAAAGACCGCTGACTCTTTTCCTTAATGGACAAGAAATCGTAACGATGATGACTATAGGTGATTACCCTGATTGTTTGGCAGTCGGATATCTCCTGAATCAGAACATGCTTCTCGCCGATGATGAAATTCAATCTATAGACCACGACGATGAGATTGAAACCGTTGTCGTACGAACTCAACGTAGAACCAACTATGAAGAGAAACTGCGGAAAAAAACGTTAACATCTGGTTGTGCCCAAGGAACACTTTTTGGTGACATAATGGACAAACTTGAGGGCATACAACTTGACCCAAACGCCGTGGTTCGCACCTCATGGCTTTATGAGCTTAATCGGAAGATAAATGCGCAACCCAGTATCTATCTTGAGGCCGGTGCTATCCATGGATGTGTACTTTGTCGTGAAGACCGACCACTCATTTATATGGAAGACGTAGGGCGCCACAACGCAATTGACAAGATTGCTGGTCACATGTTCCTCAAGAACATTACATCCAATGGCAAAATGTTCTACACCACCGGACGACTGACGAGTGAAATGGTAATTAAATGTGTTCAGATGCACATTCCTATTCTCGTATCTCGATCAGGATTCACCGCGTCCGGTGTCGAATTGGCGAGGCAAACGGGTCTCACCTTAATTGGTCGCTCACGAGGCAAACGTTTCTCAGTCGTGGCTGGTGAACACCGTGTCATCCTCGATTCTGATCCCTCAGAGATTCCAAACGAAAGTTCTCGTGTTCAACGTAAAGGAGGCGCCCCAGAAGATGCCCCCTAATAGTTCAAGCATGGTAGTTGGCGTGCTTCTTGCTGGTGGACTGTCACGGCGTATGGGCGGTGGTGATAAGTGCCTGCAACTTTTTGGTAATACCACACTATTAGGCCGAGCTATTGACCGTGCACAGCCTCAGGTATCCGACCTAATCTTGAATGCGAATGGCGAGCCTCATCGCTTCGATAATTTTGGGTTACAAGTTGTATCCGACGCTATCCCGGGCTTTGCCGGACCTTTGGCTGGTGTTTTGACCGGCATGGAATGGGCACTCAGCTATCGGCCTGATGCACACTGGATCGCAACATTCGCCACTGATGCACCATTTTTCCCTTACAATTTAGTTCATCAGTTTATCGATAACATACATAAAACTAATTCTGTTCTTGCGCGTGCCACCTCCGGCGGGCGCCCGCATCCGGTTTTTGGCCTGTGGCCCGTGCATCTTGCTAAACGGCTACGCCAAGCACTAACAATCGAAAGCATTCGAAAGATTGATGTTTGGACGAGCCGCTATCGTACTTGTGACGTCGATTTCACGACTGAACCCATCGATCCCTTCTTCAATGTTAATATCTCTACTGACCTTGAAAAAGGACGTGCAATGTTGACAAAGGAACCCAGGACGTGAATGGCAGCTCTGGTATCTTTCGCATTAGGGTCGTCCTAGACTCCGTTAGTTCAATCGGACCAGGTAAAGTGGCACTTCTTGAAGCCATAGATTGTACAGGATCAATATCGGCAGCAGCCCGCTCCATGAACATGTCATATCGACGTGCCTGGAATTTAGTTAGCACAATGAACAGTTACTTTCACCAACCAGTGGTTAGAAGTCACTCTGGCGGACGTGGCGGAGGAGGAGCAACAGTTACTGCTATGGGCCAAACAATTCTCGATCACTATCGAACCATCGAACATAAGGCGCAAACAAGCGCCCGTGACGATATTCACGCCCTAGAAAAACTCATAACTGCAAAATCAAAACTAGACTGACGTTATCAACTCAACAGACAATAACGTCCGTGTTCTGGTCAGAGCTCCTCGCGCTGAAATAGGCGATCCCCTTCTCGCCAACGTGAAGAGCCCTTACACGCACGGCAGATTCGTTCGCCTATCCATTCACTCAGAAAAGACTTGCGGCACATTAAGCACGGCCGCTCGCGCCGATCACCCGGCATATCAGCTATAGGTTTACTATGGTGTCGTCGATATCTACTAACTTTGTCGGCCATCACTCTCAAGCTCGGTTAATCCGAGACCTCCTCAAAACTAACACAAAATCGCAACCACTGGGCGTCAACACTGGTTACTCTCTTTAACAAAACAACGCCGAACGATTGACAACCGCTTGCGACTTATCGCTGCCAATGCTTCAAACCATACCAAAAGCCTAACAACCCGCACGCGGACCCATATATATAGTGCTATTCTACTTTAAATCAAAGGCACACATTGAACTTCTGCCTGCAAAAACAAATTTTCTCGGTAACTACTTAGTCATAGTGGCTATAAAGTTCTCCACAACAACTGCCCCTGGAGCCAAACCCACTAACCCAACTAATTTATCTTAATCTGACAGGCATCAAGATAATTCAAACAGGCGCCTGTGCACAGATTCCAACAGCAGATAGTGCTTTCACCATGAAGGATTACCTACTGCCACTAGTCACTAACACCGTCAATAACTTTCTAGCCTCAAATCAGCACAACGTCGCCAGCGTCAACAGCTATAGGGATTGGCGAAAGTCTAGCACCAATACAAGGTCCCTTTATACAGTAGCCATCACCTATGCGAAACCTGGCACCATGCCCGGCACACCGTATGAACTCTTTATCTCGAGTCATAAAACTGCCCCTCCAATCGAGTGGCTTGGCAGAATGGGGACATTCATTATGGTACGCTACAAAGCCACTTCCATATCGCATAACAAAGATTTCGTATCGCCTCCAGTCCTCACGAAACTCAACAACGAAAGCCTCGCCGATTTTAACACTGTTAGCATTGCAAAGGACGAACCCAGGGAGCGGCAACCAATCGAGCCTCAGAGTATTGTCTCAGCCATCTTACAAAGCCGCTCCCAATGTTTAGACGAGACAGGTACTACCGACAACCGAGATTGCCGTACGAGTTGAAAATCGTTGAACACTGGGTCCGCCTTTATTTCACTTAGACTTACCGGCTTACTGACCGCCTTGACTGTCTCCACGTCGACCATTCCAAAACGCCCAGTGATATCGGTATGATCAGGATAGTAACGCTTAACAACCTTAACAATACCAACGATTTCCCTAGCCTTTACTGAATGATAGAAAAAACACAGATCCCCAACTTTCATTGCCTTCATATTGGCAGAAGCCTGATAATTACGAACACCATCCCAATGCGTGCGTTTCTCTTTTACCTGGTCACTCCAAGACCATTCGCTAGGCTCTGTTTTCAACAGCCAATATGCCATCCTATGCCCCCTATCCTCATTAACAACACACTCAGCTGAGAACACTCAAAATACCTGCAGCAATATGCTGAAAACAGTGCTAGAAGCGCCCCATGAGCGATCCAAAAAGGCTCTCAAAAATCCATAGTCGATAAAAATATCACAAACCATCCTTTATCCCAAAAGCCGCCATATCGTTAAGCACAAACTGCTTTAATGGCTACCAGCCTATAAAGTTCATGTGGCAGAAGCTCGTCCAGCAATAAAGGCCTGAAAGTTATCGCACATTCCTCGCCGATAGGCCGTTTTAAACTCCTCATTTATACGAGACTTTTTGATAATTGCTGCAAAGAGACGTCGCCTAACCGACGCACGTTTAATTCCCAGTTGATTATTCTGTAGGCATTCCAATAAATATCGATAAGAAGTGTCTGCAAGTACGGCAGAATCCTCAGAATGGGCAAGAGAGCCCTGCCTTACGCGATAATCACGAAGGGGTGTTCGAACTGTTGCTATCGACGGAATATGATCAAATATTTTTACGTTAAAAATTATATCCTCAGCAAATTTTAAACCTTCTTCCCACCGACCCGCGATCTCGACACGGACAACTGGCATCAGTGGGACAGAAATAGCCAGAAAGTGTGTGGCATCGAGATGCCACACACCATCACCAATCCGAAAAGCTGATGAAATTATTTCTCCGCTAAAATCATCAACAACTCTAACATTATCAGTTGCAGCACCATGCTTTAACGCCAGTGGAACAAGTGTGGCAAATCTTTGAGGAAGAAATACATCATCAGCATCTAACGGAGCGACTAGCGTCCCATTAGCAAGTTTGAGGCCAATGTTCCGCGCGCAGGAAGGGCCAGACGCTACCGATCCAGTACTAGCGAATATACACCGTGAGTCTTCAATACCAGCCCTATTAAGAACCTTGCGATAATCACAACGATCATCCGAAACCACAATCGCTTGCCAATTAGAATAGGTCTGAGCCTTAAGACTCAATACTGTGCGAGCAAGCGTACGTTTCGCCCCGAACGCAGGAATTATGACCGAAACTAACGGGGTGTTATTACGACCCATCAATACCCTAAAGCACCTCGACCCATTTACGGCAAAATATTATATTTCAAATATTTTCGGACACTGAAAATAAGACCCTCTAATGGCCAAGAGTATAATCTCATCCTTTCCCACCGGAACCTATTGCAGCACTCGCATTTGGATCAAGCGGCCAGCGCGCGCGAGGGGAAACATCCAGTGAATCAACTAAACCACGACTTAACCTCTCCACTCCTGCCCAAGCGATCATAGCTCCGTTATCCGTGCAGAGTCTTGAGGGAGGCGCATGAAACGTCAAACCAACGCCATCAGCAAAAGTGTGAAGCCGACGGCGCAGATATGTATTGGCCGCAACACCTCCAGCCACAACAAACTGATGCACTTTCTGTTGCTCATTTTTAATAAGCTCTACAGCATGTGCTGACCGATCTACGAGCACGTCACCAACAGCCTCCTGAAACTCTGCGGCAAAATCAGAAATGTCACATTCCCCTCGTTGTTGTGAAGCATCGCTAACAGCCTGCCACAGCGCCGTTTTAAGGCCTGAAAAAGAAAAATGACAGTTGGGCCGACCCATCATAGGGCGCGGCAAAACAACGTTCCCAGCTGTGCCGGAGAGCGCGGCTCTTTCAATCGCTGGCCCCCCAGGGTATCCCAAACCCAAGAGTTTAGCAGCCTTATCAAAAGCCTCTCCGACGGCATCATCAACGGTGGTGCCCAGTCTTCTGTATTTACCAACAGCATTTACCAAAAGCAGTTGGCAATGCCCTCCACTAACCAGTAGCAATAAATACGGGAACTCGACGGAGTCCACCAAACGAATACTGAGTGCATGTCCTTCAAGATGGTTGATTGCCAGAAATGGAGCGTTGGATACAGCTGCTATCGTCTTTCCAGTCACCAAACCTACCATTACCCCACCCAGTAGACCTGGTCCTGCTGTAGCCGCCACACCGTCTAGAGTGCTAAACTTCACACCTGCCTGATTGATGGCTTCACTGATTAGTCCATCGAGGTGCTCAACATGGGAACGAGCAGCAACCTCTGGGACAACTCCCCCGTAGGGACTATGGTCCCTCACTTGAGAGTAGACTATGTTGGCAAGAATCACCCTCTCAGAGGTAACCACTGCCGCTGCCGTTTCATCGCAGCTGGTTTCAATACCAAGTATGATCATTAAGGATCAATCAAATGCCCCTAAGTTCTGTTGTAAAGTAGACTAGCCTGAACCATTATAACAGTGACCTAATAAACATGCTTGTCGCTAATAAAAAACATATACGCGTTGGCACACGAGGAAGTCCGCTTGCTCGTAGTCAGGCTGGGCTCGTAATTCAGCAGCTCTGTAATACACATGATATAAATCAGAATTTGTGTGAGTTAGTAGTAATACCCACTAGTGGTGATAAACTAGCTGGAGATCTCTCTGGTTATGAAGGAATAAAGGGTTTGTTCACTAAGGAGCTTGACGAAGCACTCTTGTCAGGAACCATAGACCTTGCAGTTCATTCAATGAAAGATGTCCCCACTGCCCAATCGGCAAGACTATCTATCGCCGCTATACTCCAACGAGATGACCCACGTGACGCCTTTCTGAGTCATACAGCCTCAAGCATTAACACCCTTGGTTCAGGCGCTGTCGTTGGCACCAGTTCTGTACGACGACGCGCTCTTCTTTTATGGCAAAGGCCCGACCTGCAAGTAATCCCCTTTCGCGGTAACATTCACACACGACTCAACAAATTAGAGCGAGGAGAAGTCGATGCAACCCTTCTTGCTAATGCCGGTCTCAAACGCTTGGGCCTTGCTAAAGAAGCAACCGCAGTATTGTCCGCTGAAGAGATGCCGCCATCAGCCGCCCAAGGAGCGATTGGGATAGGATGTAGAGACGATGACTCCGAATTGAAAATGCTAGTGGAAGCCATTAATGATCCTCATTCAACCGCAGAGGTTCATGCCGAACGAGCGCTTCTTTCATCACTAGATGGTTCCTGTCAAACGCCCATCGCTGCACTCGCAATACTTAAGGAAAACAATTTGTGGCTACGTGCAACTATCATTCAGCCAGACGGGAGTATCCGCCACGATGGCGAACGCAACGGAACAGCATCCGATGCATACAATTTAGGGCACGACTTAGGAGCTGAATTACGTGAACGTGGCGGCTCTGATTTTTTCTCTGTTGTCTAAATGCAAGTTTTGATAACCCGCCCGCAACCTGAAGCCGATCGTTTGGCATCCATACTCAATGCACACGGAATACGTTCACTTGTTTCTCCAATGTTAGAGATTCGACCTCTTGATACACCCATACCTGACCCAAACGCCTATCAGGCGATATTTGTCACGAGCGCACGGGCTTTACAACTCTTTGCTAATACTACGGCTAATCGTGATTTAATGGTCTACACCGTAGGAAATTCGTCTGCCCGCGCAGCCATTAATCTTGGATTTGAAACGGTGGTTAACGCTAATGGAAATGTTGCAGCATTGGTTTCCAAAATCAAAACTCAACTGAATCCTAATGGCGGACCACTTCTCCACCCCGCTGGATCTCACATTGCAGGGGATCCTTCTACCACTTTATCTGCAGCAGGATTTGAACTTACGACCGTACCTTTGTACGAAGCGGCCGAAACACAGTCATTATCCCGCCAAGCAGGTGCGGCAATACAAGACGAAACACTGGATGCCGTGCTATTTTTTTCTCAACGTACTGCAGAGAACTTTGTCAGGCTTATTAAGAATGCAGGTCTTACCGAGAAGTGTAGAAACCTCCAAGCGCTATGTCAGAGTCAAACAATCGCTCATGCCGCCAAGGAACTTCCATGGAAACTTGTACACGTTGCGTCGCATCCAGACCAACGGTCCTTGATCGAGTTATTAAAAGATATGAGAAAAATGTCACCCGAGAGCCCAACGAATCAATCATCTTCCATAAGAAAAAGCGGATCGGCTACCAACCATAAAGAACCAACCACCAATAATGGTCATGCCACGCCTGCCGATACAAAAGTAATAGTACCTCGCAATAATCCCTTGACGTTAATGCTATCATTTTTTGGGTTCGCAATTTCTGTGGGCCTTTGCATTTGGTTATTCGTGTGGCCGAATGTAGTGCCCAACTTGTTGGAACAGAATGAATCTAACGAGATTCATATGCTTGAAAGCAGAGTGTTCACCCTTGAAGAGGAAACTCGCCAGGCAAACGAACCGCAGACAGCCCCAAAATTTCTAGCCATCGAAGCAATTCTTGCAGAATTTAGAAATGCCATAGGGAAGAACGAACAAGAATTAGATCGCCTCGCTGACCAAGTCGGAATATTGGATGACAAGGTTAACGCCTCTAACTCTAAGCAGATACAGATACTGCAACGCATTGAAACCATCGCGACTCGCATTGGCGCAGTAGAGCTTTCATCCGATACATCCAAAACTGTGCAAAACGATAGCGGAAAATACAGAACGACTTCAGAAAATTCTGGAACAAAAACACCTAGTGATCCACAAACTCATACCAAAGCCGGTTCAAACTTTGACGCTGAAATTGCGTCCCTTGAATCCATGGTTTCGAAACTAGGCAACCAAGTTGAGAGTGTGAGTACAGCAGCTACAAATCAAGATCACGTCCAGACCTCAATTCTTGAACGCCTTTCTCTTATTGAAGCGACCATGGATAGTGAATCGCGGGCTGTATCTCATCTTCTAGCCGTGAACCTGTTACGGGAAGTGCTCAATACGGATGCGTCTTACCACGATGAGTTGTCAGCAATCGAGACAACAGCGCCTGATACCACACCAAAAAACGTCCTTGATACTCTCTTCAAATATTCTCATTTAGGAGTCCCTACAATCGCTTCACTTCAGCATCGGTTTTCAAAGATAGCAATGAGCATTGTGGCAGCTAACTCACAAAGAGAAGATGGTTGGGTTGACTCTACACTGAGTCGATTAAGCAGTGTGGTACGAATTCGTCGCTTGGATAACGTGCTTGGCAAGACTCCCGATGCGATAGTAGCAAGAGCGGAGAAATTTGTTTCTAGCGGAGACTTGAACTCCGCAACGATAGAGCTTTCTCAATTGGATAACGCGGCCGCACAGACAGTTGAAACATGGCTTATTGATGCGCGCGCGCGCATCGCCATTGATGAGGCAATGGAATCTCTTTTAGCCCAAGCTTTGGGACGAGATAATCCAGAACCATGATCCGCGTAATTATTGTTTTTTCCTTCATTGCTGCGGTCGCAATAGGATCAGCATGGGTCGCCGATAGGCCAGGATCTGTAGTATTTGACTGGCAAGGTTGGCGCGCCGAATCTCCTCTTTGGGTGCTTATGGTCTTCATCATCCTACTGATAACTGTAATTGGCATTCTTAATCGACTATTGCGTCTTATTCTGCACGGCCGTCTTTTCTCAAGTGCAAGACGTGAGGCAAATCGACGTCGGCGTGGCTATCTTGCACTAACTGAGGGAATGGCTGCCGTTGCCGCTGGCGATTCATCAGCGGCTCAGAAATTAGCCCGCAAAGCTAAATCACTTCTAGATGAACCTCAAGCGAGCTTGCTGTTGACGGCTCAAGCTGCTCAGCTAAGTGGAAACGAGTTGATAGCAGAAGAGTCCTTTAGGGCAATGCTTAATCATTCAGAAACAAAATTCCTAGGGTTGCGTGGCCTTATGGCCCAAGCATTAAGAAATGACGAGAGGAATATTGCTCTCGATTTAGCTCGGAGCGCACATAAGCTTCGACCAAAAACTCCCTGGGTGCTGACGGCACTCATTGACTTGGAAGCATCAACCGGTCATTGGGATGCCGCCCAACGAGCTGTGGAAGAGGCTGTCCGTCAGCGTGCTATTTCAAGTTCGTTAGGAAAGCGTGGCATGGCATTGATTGTCTACGAGAAAGCTCTTAAGAGCGAACGTAGCGGGCGGTCCCGGGAAGCACTTTCTCTCTCTGAAAAGGCGCGGTCCCTTGCCCCCGATCTCGCTCCGCTAGTCGCACTTACTGCCCGTTTGCTCTCGGCAGCAGGAAAAGCGCGGCGCGCCTCCCGTTTAATTGAAGAAAGTTGGAGGTCAGCTCCCCATCCTGAGCTTGCACAAAGTTATGCCGCTCTCCAACCAGAAGAGACCCCTGCCAGCCGCGCTGCTAGGTTCGCCAAACTCGCAGCTCAATTCCCTTTGCACGAAGAAAGCCGACTTGTATTGGCTGAAACGGCCATTGCAGCAAAGCTATGGGGCGTGGCTCGAGATCAATTATCTCAGTTAACCTCGGAAAACCTATCGGCTCGCACTGCACTTCTTATGGCCACCCTAGAACGCAGCACCGGAAATGCTGAAAATGCCCGCGATTGGCTAGCAAAAGTGACAACGCTTCCTCCGCAAGCCTCATGGCGGTGCTCTGATTGTTCTGAATATGCACCTAACTTTTCAGCTCTTTGTCCTGGTTGCAAAAAATTGGGAACACTTCGTTGGCGCTCTGAGCCCAGCCAGCCGCCTCTCGTGAATATCCAAGATCTAGTTAGCAACCTTGGACTACTTGACGAGCGTCTTCCGCAGAAAAAAGCCGCAGATGGTGGCAAAGATAGTCTAATGAACGATACTTCTGAAGAGACCTCAGCGATTGGTGAAAAGAGAAGACCTGAGATAGCCTAAATAAAGATTATGCAGCTAAAGGGCAGTTTTGCACCAGCACAGTAACTTTGTTAATGGACATAGATCTATGCCGAAGTAGCTCAGTGGTAGAGCAACTGATTCGTAATCAGTAGGTCCGCGGTTCGAATCCGCGCTTCGGCACCACCTTTTCAATGGGTTAGGTGACTTGCCAGTCAGAATGCTTATGGTTAGGTACCATATAGGTACCATTTCAACGTAGATTTCTAGCGTTTCTCCAGTAAGGGAATTCCATTTTTTGGGCCACCCTTTCCTTAGCCACATCTGGTTTGATCTCTTTTCCACAGTAAGAGGGCGAACAGAATGGCACAGCAGTTAATGAGTGAGGGCGAAACTTCCTCTGAATACGGAGTTTCCGTGAAGACGCTCCAGTATTGGCGGTATGCCGGACATCCCGATGCTCCTCCCTTCATCAAGGTAGGACGCCGCGTGTATTACCGCCAATCCGATTTGGAACAGTGGCTTGCTTCAGCACCGACATTCAAAAGTTCCGTTGAGGCGCGAATGCATGTGGACGGGTGATTAGCGTCCCAGCTGGATTGGTACGGGATAGTGGAAGTACGACGGCACGCCACTAAACACGAACGCAAGGTACTCGGGCCTCCAAAAGACGAGCCATGGGTTTGGGAAACCTCTGAGCTGTTGAGCAGTGCTGCATGGCGCGCCATGAGTACGAACACCAGAAAATTAATCGACTTTCTGCTCATTGAGCATAGCAACCATGCAGGAACAGAAAACGGCAGATTAATCGCAACGCACAGCCAACTTGCAGCATATGGCCTGACGCCTTGCCACATAGGCGAGGCGATCAACGAAGCGGAGTTTCTTGGGCTTATACGAGTGAAGCGGGGGGGACGCCGCAATCTTACCAATCAGCCGTCAACGTATCGCCTTACATGGATTGGAAATCGGGAGTATGCCCCACCGACGAACGAGTGGAAGGGGATTACTGAGGATGATGTCAAATCGTGGAAGGCGGACAGGACTAAACAAAGGAAAGCAAAGCGTAAATGGAAACTGCGAAAGACCTCTGGAAGCAATGGTACCAAACCCCTGCATTCATCGGTGCAAGAGGAATTAGCTCTGGGTTCGGGCCTGCTAATTCGACAGTGAATCAGCCATTTCGCAGATTTGTGGCTACCCCTGAATTACGAAGTCCTTATATATCTCCAGTAGGGGGCGCGATTTTTAGTACTGGCAAACAACACATATTGCGTAAGCAAATAGCCACGACTGGTGGTGCGATGATGGCAATCTCATCGGGGCCCCTGAGTTGGAAACGCAAATGCCTCGAATGGACTGACTTGATGGGGGGGATGCCAATATTGATCGACAAGATCAATAACCTGAAACAACAGATCGGCAGCAGGAATGGGTGAGAGAGATACGCGGTTTAAACCCGGTCAAAGCGGCAATCCGCGCGGTCGGCCACCGGGAGCTAGAAACCGGGCTACCCTGGCGGCTGAAGCGTTGCTTGACGGTGAAGCGGAGACGATTACGCGCAAGTGTGTCACCATGGCGCTGGCGGGTGATCCCACAGCCCTCAGGCTTTGTTTGAGCCGCATACTTCCGGCTAGGCGGGACAGGGAGATCGTTTTGGATTTGGAGCGCCTACGCGGCTCTAAGGATGCCTTGCGGGCTATCGAGACAATTCTGCGCGCGGTTGCAGACGGCAAGATCACACCCTCGGAAGGCCAAGCTGTAGCGGCAATGGG